>CAURJV010000004.1:0-144867 GCA_963524945.1 uncultured Clostridium sp. | reverse complement strand
CAAGTATTACTATACCAGATACAAGCCTAAGTATGTTGGATTTATCTTTAAAACGATTTTCTAAATAGTCTGGAATTGTCATAGAGTCATTTGCAATCTCTGTGTAGACTCTAAATCTTGGAGCCAATAGAAGGTAGTTAAAGTAGGCACCCACGGTTAAACCAATTCCTATCCAAATGTTAGATATACCAGTTAGGTAAACTGCTCCAGGAAGTCCCATAAGCATCCAACCGCTCATATCACTTGCGCCTGCTGATAGAGCTGTAACAAGAGGTCCGAGTCCCCTTCCTCCTATCATATAATCTGAAAGATTAGATGTTTTTTTGTAAGAGTAGTATCCTATTGTAAGCAAAATAAGTAAATATACTCCTATTGCTATAATGGACCATAGTTTCATATTAAATTCCCCTTTCGTGATATACAAAATAACAATACTAGCAAAAGAATTATGTAGAATTAATTTTTAATAAAAATAATAAAGATATATTATCATATTATTTGAAAAAGAACAAATAAATTAAAAAGATAGTATGATTTATGCAATATTTTTGAATTAATACTAAAAATATAAGTATTAAAAATATCATTACAATAATATTTATTTGAAAATAATAAAGCCTAATATATTAAAGGAAATTTTATGTATATTAAGTAAGAATAGACTAAGAAGTATGAAAGTTTTTCTGAATTTTAAAATAAATTTAGTTTATTATGTTGAATATGAATACAAAAAATGTAATAATTATGTAAAAAGTAATATTTTTCATAATAATAATGTAGCAATCTAGTTAATAGAAATTAGACTTAGATAAAAAATAATTCATTATAAGTATAATTAGTTTATTGAAAAAGATTATAACTATTAATTTATATATATGATAATGAGATATTTTTAAAATTATAAAAAAAGAGGAGGGAAAAGATTACTTTTATAGTTTTAGTAATCAGACGAGATATGGACAGAATAGAGGAACTATTAGGAGAAATAGAATCTAGGTTGGATAAAGGAATAAGTGAAGAAGTGGTAATAGAAATATTGAATTTTATAAAATGCCCTTTTCCTTTTGAGATATTGGATGAGATTAAATTATATGGTGATTATTTACCTAAAAATATAGAATTGGGATTTTCCGATGAAAAGAGATATCTTCACTTTTTATGGGATGTGTTAGATAAATCTCCAATGTGTCTAGTAGCTAATTTTGCTATTTATTATAGACAAATATTAGCAAAGAAACTATTTAAGTCCTGTGGAAAGAACTTTGTAGCAGAGGAAAACGTACGTTTTAATGTTCCTAGTAATATAGAAATAGGTGATAATGTATTTATAAACAGAGGAACGTATATTGATTCAAAAGGTGGGGTAGTAATTGGTAACTCTGTTGGAATAGGTGAAAGAGCTATGATATTTACTCATTCCCATGCAGAACATGATCATTCCATAAGAAGTTATGAACCGGTAATAATAGAGGATTATTCTAAGATATATTCAAGCGTAACTATATTAGGAGGAGTAACAATTGAGAAGCAAGGTATAGTAGGAGCATGTTCACTAGTTAATAGAGATGTAAGGAGAAATACTGTAGTGGTGGGAACTCCTGCACGGGAATTAAGAAGTAGACGAAATCTTAATAGAAATGGTGAAGAATTAACACTTAGATTTGGTTAAGATGTATACTTTAGAATCTTAAATTCAACATATAAATTTAAAATCAAACTTTAGTAGTACTTTAGAAAATTATAGAATTAAAGAACATTTTTTATAATTTTACATATGCTTAGAACTCTTATATAAAGATAAATGTAGTAGTAAACCATATGTGAGAACTATAATATATTATTGAAGCTGTAACAAAATAAATTTTTGTTACAATATATTGATCCTATAATTATGAAATCAATATATTGTATTAATCTTTTTATTTTGTGACAGCTTTTTATTATTTAATCAGAATTTGAAAGATGAATATAATTAAATAATAAAATTTTAACAATCAATTATTCCTGTGTTGTAAACAGATATTAGAACAATCTTTGATTAAATATCATATGATACATCATAAAACAGTATTAGGAGATGCTTTATTTAATGAAAAAAAAGTTAAAAGTATTAACTGCTTTATTGATTTCGAGTATAACTGCCATATCTATGTTTGGCTGTAGTAGTAATAATAAAACTAAGGAAGGTAAAGTAACTGTACGCTTAAATGAAGTTACACGTTCAGTTTTTTACGCTCCTATGTATGTTGCAATGAAAGAAGGATATTTTGCAGAGAATGGGATCGAAATTGATTTACAAACAGGCCAAGGTGCAGATAAAACTATGCAGGCAGTTTTAAGTAAATCAGCAGATATTGGTTTTTGTGGACCAGAACAAACTATTTACATTAATAATCAAGGAAGAGAAGACTACCCAGTACTTTTTGGACAGCTTACCCAAAAAGATGGTTCCTTCGTGGTTGGACGAACTAAGGAAGATAATTTTAAATGGCAAAATATTAAAGGAAAAAATATTATAGGAGGAAGACCTGGTGGTGTTCCAGAAATGGCTTTTGAATATGCTATGAAACACAATAATATTAATCCAAAAACAGATGTCAATATGGTAAATAATATAGATTTTGCTGCAACTGCAGGCGCATTTGGGCGCTACATTAAAGAGCGCCTTTTTTTTTATTAGTGCAAAATGGCTTTATAACTACTTCCTGAGTATCTGAGTTATAAGAAATATAATCAACAAAAGAGTTTATAAGAAGTTTTCTCATAGAATAATCAGCATTTTCCCATAGCTTTTTAAAATTCAAAAGCATAGAAGTAGAAGCATTAATTTCTTTAATGGCTGATTTTAAATTACTATTAGTATTTTCTAATTCAAACTTTTTAAATTTCAATTCTTTAATCTCCTTATTTAATTCTTCAATTCTAGAAGAAAGCAAATCATATATGTTAGGATTTAAAGAAAGCTTATCAATTAAGTTTTTTACCTGCAGCTCCTTTTGAGATATCTGTTTTTCATATGATTTAATACTGCTTTTATCTATAGATTCAGATTCTAAAGATTTTTTATATTCTTCAATGGCTTTAATAAGTGAGCCTTTATCATCTGTAGCCTTAAAGAGTTCTTTCATAACACTCTTTTCTAATTTATCAAGTCTTATGTTTTTAGAATCACAAGTATTATCACTTGGGTTAATCTTATTTATACATATATAATAACGAAGAATTTCTCCAGTCTTCCTAGAAACGTGACCTTGCTTTTGAATCATCCTTCCACCACACTTAGCACAATGGAGTACTGAATTAAATACACCATATTCGCTGCCATTAACAAGTCTAGGTGCAAGATCCTTATTCTTATCTAATTGCCTTTGAACTTTAATCCATAAATTATCATCAACTACACCTTCATGTTTTGAAACAGAAAGAATCCATTCACTAATATCTTTATATTTATCCTTAGAATCTTTTTTATTGTAACTTAATATTCCATTACCATTTGGATCGCCAAATACAGTTGCACCTTTTATTGAAAGATAACTTATAACAAGTTCAGAAGATTTAACATAAACAGGATTTCTAAGTAAGAGCTGCAAGGCTTTTATATCCCAAGCAGAATTTCTTTTGGTTTTAATATCATTTTGAATAAGATACTTTTGAAGCTTTCCAAGACTTCCAAGAGTTAAATATTGCTCAAATAAAAGTTTGACTAGAGAAATTTCTTCATTAATATGAGATAATTTCATCATCTTTTTTTGCTTAGAATTATTATCTAAATAATATATAGGTTCAGAAGAAAAACCAAAAGGGGGAGTGCCACCAAGCCAACGACCAGTTTTAGCAAGTTCATACATATTATCTTTGATACGTTCAGCTATAGTTTCACGCTCCAACTGAGCAAATACGCTGCTAATGAACATCATAGCAGTACCCATAGGACTAGAAGTGTCAAACTGTTCACGTATCGAAATAAAGTCTATTCCAAGGACTTTCAATTCATCAATTAGAGTAGAGAAGTCAGAAACATTTCTGCTAATTCTATCAAGCCTGTAACAAATAATTGCATCAAACTTTTTTGCTGCAGCATCCTTCATCATAGATTTAAATTCAGGTCTGTTTATATTACCACCTGAAAAGCCTTCATCTTCATATATATAAATATCATCATAGCCGTTATTTTTAGCATAAGATTTACATAGCTCTATTTGGTTCTCTACACTTTCACCTTTACCAGTAAATTTTGATTTTCTAGAATAAATAGCTGCTTTCATAGTATACCTCCAAAGTGTTATACACTGATTGTAGTTTTATAAATAGGTTAAGTTAATTGAGTATAGCTACATATATTTATTAAAAAGTAGTAGGAAAAATACTATATGTCACAACTATTATATGGGACTTCCTTTCTCTTTAATGCAGATCTTATATGATTATATCTATTTTCATCAACAACTATAGAGTGAATCTTATATTGTAGCATTTCATTAGTTATATTAAAAAAATCACATATCTCACAAGGAGTAGATATGCAATTACATAATGCTTGAAGGAATTCATCATCACTTACAAGAAAATTAGCAGCCCATGATTTAGCTTTATGCTCCTGCTTAGTTTTCATAAGTTTTTCAGAATAATTTTTAGATTGAATAGTTAAATTACCTAAACTAGTAAAGTGGTGTCCTAACTCTTCAGCGAGAATAGATATATATTTACACCTATCATTAATAATAGATTTTTCTACAATTATAACTGGAGGAAGATCTGGAGCTTTAAAATAAATTCCATTAAATGAATACTTATTAAGATTTCTTTCTTCAAGATGTATTTTCTCTTTCTCAATAATGCAAAAAATATCATTTAACTTTTTCATTAGTCTATCACCACCACAAAAAATATGATATTATTATAATATAATGCGAACATATGTTCAAGGGAAGGGGTATCTGTTTCTGATAGTACAATGCTTACAAAATATGTTATAATAGGACTATATTTGTTGGATTTAGATAAAACTGAGAAAATATATTATATGAGTTTAATAATTATTGGATGTAGATGTACATGCACTATATAGCATGTTTTAGGAGCGTTATTACTATGAAAAAAGATAAGATAATAAAAAATATTATTAATACAGATGCAGATTCAAGTTTAAAAGGTATAGGACTGCAAAAACTAAGAGCGGTAAAAAGATTATTAGAAGCATTACTGAATGATAATAAATTTGTATTTTGTGCTATAGAATATGTTGATGATGTTATAGAAATAGATATGGGAAGTCCAACTTCTAAAATAACAACAGAACAAAATAAAAATTACGCGACTCCGTTTTCAATAAATAGTCCTGAAGTAAAAAATTCGCTAAGAATATTTTTTGATACATGGAGAAAGGTTGAAAATGATGAGAAGATATCATTTGTATTTTATACAAATACATCTATATGTAAAGAGAATAGAGTTGGAGAAATAAAAAGATTAAACTTAAAATTGCCTGATGAACCAATATTAGAATTATTAATTGGAAAGAAATATGATGAAGCTTTGCCAATTGTTATACCTATTCTTAGAGAGTATTATATTGAACAATACAAGAAGCACAAGTCTGATGATATTAGTTATTACGAAAAAGAAATTGATGATATGCAAGAAAAAGAGTGGATTGATTTTTTTAATTTAATAGAATGGAAATTTGAAGAAGATGATGAATTCGAATTAACAAAAAAATTAGAATTATTAGTTGAAGAATTATGTAAAAAGTTTTATGTGGAAAATAAGTATAGTAAAAAAATATTATCATGTATAAGAGATCTGATAGAGTCTCAATCATTAAATAAAAATTTTCTAGATAAAGTAGTTCATGTTGCGCAGATAGAGGTGTTATTTAAAGATTTTGCGTTGGAAGCTAAGTTAGAAGAAAGATTAGATCCTGTACACAAGAAATGGGATGAAATCGAGATTAATGATGTTAGAGATTTAGAAAAGAAAATATTAAATGTATGTGAAGAATTTGATGAAGATGAGCTTGATGAATTACAAGATAGTTATATAGAAGGAAAGTTTGAGCAAACGTCATATTCAGAGAAGCGAGAAGTAAAAGCGTATAATTACAGGATATATAAAGAATGTAAAAAACGAATTAAACATATATTAAAAGACAAAGAAGAATACAAATTTATTGAAGAAGAAATTGGGGAAATAATTGAAGAGTTAACCGATATATCGGAAAAACATATTCTAGATAAGGGTAAAACATATAAGATACCGTATAAAGATAGAGATATGGTAAAAAAGACAATCTTGATTTTATTCGAAGAATGCTTTCTTGCCTTAGATAAGGTTGGTGAAAAAAATGGATAATAAAAAAAGAATGATGTTCGTTCTTGATGAAGATTATTACTTTGTTACCACAAAGTTGCTAGTAATATTAAAGTCTCTAGGGTGTTATAAAAGTAAATTTATAGATTATAGAAAACTTGCATTTATTATTGAATTTATTAAGAATGATAGGTCTATGGAATTATATAAAAAAAGTATTGAAAGAATAAATGAATTAACTATTTTAGAAAGAGAATTATTAATTAATATATATTATAACGGAAATGTTAATCAAACTATTATTAAAAAAGTTTTATTTTTCTTAGAGAAAAAAGAATTAATTAAATTAGAGAAAAATATTAAATTTAATTGTGTGGATACTTTATTATTGAAGAATAAAGATTTAGAAGACACAATATCTTCTGAAGTATTTGGCGATGATATGAAAAAGGTAAAGGAGATTTACACTAATTTTAATAGAATAAAAACAATTAAATATAGTTCATTTATTGAAAGAATTTTTGGAAGTAGTGAGGTTTCAAAATGGCAATGTTAGCGATAAGAAGGGTTACCTATAATGGAGATCGATATTATTTTGAATCACCATATCTTAGCGATGGAATTGTAATCCTCGAAGGTGATAATGAACATGGTAAAAGTACATTTATGGATTTAATTTATTTTGGTTTAGGAGGTAAGGTACCAGGATTCATTAAAAGCGACAATAAAGTAGCTGAAAAACATACTGAAATATATAATGATACAAATAATTATATAGAATTAGAAATTGAAATTAATGGAAGTAAGTATGAGCTTACTAGACCATTTATTGAAAATAAAATATATATTGTGGATAATAATCAAAATGTTACTGAGACTAACATATATAGAAATTCAAGTGAAGATAATATTTTATTTTCTGATTGGATGTTATCAAAATTAGAAATAGAAGTATTTGATATAGTTCAGGGAACTAAAAGCTTTAAATTAGGCTTTACTGATTTAATGAGACTTATATATCACGATCAGAAAACAGAGGTTGATAAAATATACAAAAATCCTGAGAATGATAATTTTGTTTCTGATTCCTTAGAAATTAGGAAGGCAATTTTTGAAGTATTAGTAGGTGAAGTTTACAGCGAGTATTATTCATTATTAGGGCAATATAAAATAAAGAATAAAGAATTTGATGAGAATAATATTCTTCTGAATAGTTATGACAATTTTTTGAAACAGGTAATTAATGAGGAATTAGGAAATGTTGAATTTATTACAGAGACTTTAAGTGAAAAGAAAAAAATTTTCAAGAGAGCTGAATTAGAAAGAGAAATGGCTAGAACTGAAAAAAGTAATTCAGCCACTATAGTTAAAGAAATAAAAATTCAGAAAAATAAGCTATTTTCAATGCAACATGAGAAAGATAAGAATTATAAGATAAAGAAGACAATAGAAGAATCAATTGAAAAAATAATGTTTTTAATTGAAGATGCTGAAAGAGAAATAAAGGAAATTGAAAAAATTAGATTTGTAAATAAAAAGTTAAATTTATTCTCACTTAATACATGTCCATATTGTTTAGCTAAAGTAGAACGGGAAAATGGTAAATGTATTTGTGGAAATAATATAGATGAAGAACAATATGAAAAATTCTTTTATTCACAAGAAGAGTATTTAGAAATATTGAAAGTAAAAAAGAAATCTGCACAATCATTAAACTCATTATTAGAAAAAAAGAATATTAGATTAAATGATGTAAAAGCAAATATAGAATTAATTGATAAAGATATATCTGACTTATATGATTATATTAACGATTTGGGAAAAGATATTGCATCAGATTATAATTCTGCTTATGTTCGTAAAATTGATGATACGATAAAAGTAATTAGTGATGAAATTAATAATTTAGAGAATGCAAAAGAACTGGCGGAGAAAAAAGAGAGGTTAGTAAATAACATAAGTAAAATAAGAGCGGAATTGGATACATTAAAATTAAAAGTAGAAGGAAAGTTAAATAAAGCGAAAGAGGACATGATAATAAAAAAACAAAAGTTTAATGATATTTATAATGAATTGATGAAGAATGCTGACAGGTATTGTTATGAAGCATATATAGGTGAAGACTATATGCCATATACTAATAGTGGATCATATAGAGCAAGAAGTGCATTAGTACCAAAACGTTTATTATACTTTTTGACACTATTAATTTTAAGCGTGAAATACGATCTGAATTATCCTAAGTTTTTAATGATTGATACTCCAAACAAAGAAGGAATTGAACCTAAAAATTTAAAGAAGATATTAAACCAATTATCTAAAGTTCATGAATGTGAAGAAGATAAAAAAACTAAATTCCAAATAATCTTAACTACTGGATTGTCAGCATATCCAGATGAGTTAAAGAAAGATATATTCTTAACAATACAAGATGATAATAAATTATTAAAGGAAAAAGGTAAAATTGCAAGTAAATAAATCCTATTTTGAATTAGTAAATAAATATAAGAAAAATTACTGTGATTTAAGAAAAGGAATCTGAAAACAGTATAAGGTGTTCTAAAAGAACACCTTATTTTTTATCTTTATATTTTTGCTTTATATATTCAATAAAATTATTAATTTCATCTTTAGCTTCTTTTGGAAGTTCATCATAATCTGCATCGCTATGAAGTGCAATAGTAATATTAGGATCTTCAGTATGATTTCTTACATCAGTTTTTCCAAGAAGATAATCAAGAGAAACATTAAAGTATTCAGAGAGTTTAACTTTTATTTCATCACTTGGAGTTCTTTGATTTGATTCATATTGTGAAAGCGTACTTCTAGCTATATTAAAATGATCAGCAAGATCTTTTTGGGAAATTCCTTTTTCTAATCTAAGATTTTTTAATCTCTCACCTAAATTCACAGTTAAACCTCCATTTCACAAATAGTGAATATTATTAATTATATTTTATCACAAATAACTATTTTAGAAATTATATTCACAAAATGTGAAAAAAATATTGACATTCACAAAGTGTGACATTATACTTGAATCATAAGTTCACAATATGAGAATTAGGAGGGAAGGTATGAATAATTTAATAAAACAGTATAGAGAGAAAGCTGGATTGACTCAACAAGATATGGCAAAACAACTTAAAATCGCTGTAAGTACATATAATATGATTGAGAATGGCAAAAGAGGAATTTCTCTCTATAATGCAAAAAGAATATCAGTTTTATTAAAAGTATCAATTGATGATCTTTTTTTTAAAGCTCTTGTTCACATTTAGCAAATTATACTTATATATTAATATTTATATGGAGGGAAATAAATGGTAGAAAACTACAGAAATATTTACCAAATAGCGAGAGAGTGTACAAGCTTAACTCAAGAAAAATCATCAGAACTACTAGATATATCTGTTGATAGTTTAAGAGCATATGAAGGTGGGAAGAGAACACCACCAGAAAACATAGTAATTGATATGGCTAAGATATATAATCGCCCATATTTAATTTTGCAGCATTATCAAAATACTTTGATAGGAAAAGAACTTTTTCCAAAGATAGAAGTTAAACATTTAGCTGAAGCAGTATTAACATTCTTAGATGAGCTTGAAGATCTAGAGAACATTAAGAAATTAATGATTAAGATTTCACGTGATGGTCAAGTTGATGAAGATGAAAAAGAAGATTGGGAAATGATAATGAAAACACTTGATGAAATGGTATGTGCAATTATAACTATAAAGTTTGCTAGGTAACACATTGTGATAAGAAAACATATTATGAAATGATTTATATTTACGGGGGAATGGATATGAAAGGCGATGAATTAAAGGTAACCATTATAGGATTAGAAGATAAGAAAGGCTTTGATGAGCTTATGGCAGAGTTACAAGTTGCTGCTGTTATGAAAATGTGTCCTCCAGAGCTAAGACTTCAAGTTTTAAATAATGCTTTAAAGATATTAAAAGCAAATTAACTGATTTTAAACATATTAAAGGAGAAATTCAGAAGATGAATATAATAGAAATCTTATGGAAAATAGGCTATGACGTTCTTAAAAGTGATTCTGAAAAATGTGAATACACAATAATGTATGCTCCAGAAAGAAAAAGACGTATGTGGAAGCAAATAAAGGATGGAGCTATTACAGTTGAAAATGAATTGCTTAATGATATCTATACAGTAACTGTTGGAGAAGTTTGTTTTAATCAATGTGGAGATTTATATGTTGAATTTACTGATGTGAATACAAAAAAATGTATTGATTTTTATGAATATAAGAACATGAAAGAAGATGAACTTTATAAATAAAAAAAGAACCTTACATAAAGGTTCACAAGTGTTTGAGATACGGATGGCGTCCGTATCTCCATTATAAATTGAAATGGAGGAAAAGTAAATGGTTTTAAGATTCTTAAATGATTTAAAATCAAAAGTCAGCAAAGAAGATTTTAATATTATTTTTGCTATGACAAGAGAAGACATAAGGTTTAATAGGACAAGTTTTAATAACAAGACTACACCTGAGGAATTCATTGAAATATGTAAAAGGTGCTGTGTTGCTTTAAGTAGATGCAGCTGAGTTTTTTAGTTAATTTAAATTACAAATAATGAAAGTGAGGCGAGACGGTGGAAAGAGATTTTAAAGGCATATGGATACCAAAAGAAATTTGGCTGAATACTCATTTAACTATGAATGAAAAATTATTTTTAGTTGAAATAGATAGCTTAGATAATGAGAAGGGATGTTTTGCGTCTAATGACTATTTTGCAGAGTTTTTTGGCTTATCTAAAAACAGGTGTAGTGAAATAATAAAATCTTTAGAGAAAAAAGGATTTTTAAGTGTTTCTTATAAATACAAAGCTGGTACAAAAGCAATAGAAAGTAGAATAATTAAGCTACTCGAAATATCGATAGGGGGTACTCGGAATATCGACTGCGGTGTTCGAAATATCGATAGAGGTACTCGAGATATCGACAGAGGGTATTCGGAAAACTGTGAAGATAATAATACAATACTTAATAATACAGTTAATAATATAAATACTATATCTAAAGATATAGTTAGTAGCACTAAAGTGCAACCCATAATAGATAAGTGGAATGAACTTGGACTTCAAAAGCTCATATCCATAAACAAAGGCACTAACAGATATAAATTACTTCAAGCAAGGGTTAAAGAATATGGACAAGATAAAATACTTCAAGCTATAGAAAACATAAAATGCAGCAGTTTCCTAAAAGGTCAAAATAATAAGAACTGGACAGTAACCTTTGATTGGTTAGTAAAGCCAAATAATTTTATTAAGATTTTAGAAGGCAATTACGTAGATAAAGAAAATCCAGTTAAGGTAGCTAAGAATAAAGAGGTGCAGCCACTCAGATTTAATAATTTCGAGCCAAGAAACTATGACTATGATAATTTGGAAAAGAAGTTGCTTGGGTGGGATAACGATGATTAAGAATAAAATGGATGAAGTTTTAGATGGTCAAATAAGCATATTTGATTTAGTGCTTAATGAAGCTAAAGAGCCTAAAAAAGAGTATGCACCAATGGTCAAAAGTCATAAAGATAAATTTGCAGAAATTATTAATCTATATAAACCCAATGCAGCAAGAATAGTTAAAAGAATATATGGAGCATTGCTTGTGGAGCTTGAAGAAAAGACACTGTACTTTAACAGTGATGGAGTAAAAGAACTGGAGTTAAAAAAAGATATAGAGCTGCTTCCAGCTGATGAAATTTTATTTGTAAATCAAGATAGAAAATTAAATGATATTCAGCTTAAAAAACTAAAGGATATGCACGTTACAGAATACATTAAACGTAAAGGTGATACTAATATAATAATTCAAAAGCAAGATAAGACAATTGTTATAAATCCTAAAGGATGGATCTTAGAATACTTACAAAAACCCAAATATCATGAAAGTGAAGTATATAAAATTGAGGTTCCTAAAGAAAATATAGGATTGCATATCTTAAGTGCAGAAACAGATATTGCTGAGAAGAAAAGCAATATTAAGCCATCAACTTTTGCTCATAATGTTATAGATTTTGAGGAAAATGAACTGGTAGAAATAGAGTATAAAGGTACAAGGCATATAGGAAAGGTAGTAAGTATTTACAACAACGGTGAAACCTTAAATGTTAAATGGGATGGCAAGCAGACAGCTTTTTATTATAAAGCAGTAAAGAAGCTTAAAGAAATAAATATGAAAAATGCTATTTAATTAATTAGCGAGGAACATGAAGGAAGCCCCTAAAAAGGGGCTTAAAAATCACTAGGTAAAAGCAAAAAAAGATTATGGACAAAAGAGTAAACAAAAGAGCAATAAAGTAACAGCGAAGAGGTCACATTTAATTATATGAGGCCAAGCTTCAAATAATTCTAAATGTTGATAAATAATTTTGTACATTAAAAAGCCCCAATTAATGGGGCGAAAATAGAGTGTATAAATAATATGTTAGCGAAATCATTATATTATGTGCAATTTGAAAATATTTATTCTGTTATTGTTACAGTACCAGGGCCTAATATTATAATTTTATCAACATACCTGAAAGGACCAATAGTATATTTGGGTGAGTTTTCTAATAAACGGTGTGATTCCATTATTTCTTGATCACTACCTATTCTGATCATAAGATTAGTACCTGCAGAAGTATTTTGAATATTGTATGTAGTATTCTCCATTAACTTTAAATCCTTTATATTATAGATACCTTCAGGTATTTGTATATTTAGTGGCTCAGCTTTAACAGTTAAATTATTCATACTAAGAGATAAAAGTAGCAGAGCAGAAAGTATAGTGAATATTTTTTTCATTTAATCAGCCACCTTTCGTAATTTAAGAAAAAGTTAAAAGAATATTATTATATATTATAAATCTGTAATCATACTTAAGCGGCAGAATAGGAATTTGGGTGGAGTTAGCTGGTATTCGTACAAGTTGTTGTATTTTTCTATCAGCATCAATAATGATTAATAGTCCTTCAACATATGGTTCATGATTTTGGACTTTGTAAGTAACATTTTCACTTAAATTCAAATCTTTCATGTTATAAAAGCCTTGCGAATATGTTTTTTGCTGAGCCACGACAGTTACTGTGTTGAAAGTAAATAAGAAAAGTAAAAGGATAGAAAGAATATATATAAATTTTTTCATTTGGCAAGACCTCTTTCTTAATTTTAGAGTGTAAGTTAAATCACTAAAATTAGTATGTGAAAATATAATTAGAGATATTCATTAATACCTTGCAGGACTAGAAGGCACATTAGCTGGGATTACAATGTTAATGTTAAGGTTACTGCAAAAGATAAATTAGAAGAGAGTTAATTAAAGCTCTCTTCCTAAAAAGGAGCTATAAGGATGGGAATTATTAAAGATATAGTTGATATACTGGTTCCAAGAGTACAAAAGAGAATGGAAGAAGAAGGATTAGATATTAAAGAAGCTTTAAATAAGGAACTTATGGAAATGGGATATATTCAGAAGGATGATAAAGTGGATGAGGAAAATAGAGAGTAATTTGGAATATGTAGAAATTGTTCAGAAACAAAAAGACACTATAAAGTGTCTTTTAAGCAATAATTACTTCACCTTGCCCAATAATTACAATTCTATAACTGGGTTCAAGGGCAAGCAAGGTATAGTTTGCTGACTTGGGTGGTAAATAAATAGATTGTATTTGACGTTGGTTTTCATCAAAAAGTGCTATATAAACACTGTTATCAGGTGATATATTCTGAATAGTATAACGATTTTTTTGCGCGACATTAAGATTGGATAATTGATAAATCCCCTCTTTAAATGTATCTGCTGCAAATGTGGGAATTAATGCAATTGAATTAAAGAATAAGCATATTAAAATTAATGTTATTGCAATATTTTTTCTCATAATATAAAATCACCTTCCAAATTAGTAGTATTAGAGTAACTTTTTAATCAATAAATACATCCCCATTGCCAACTATCGCAATTCTGTATTCGGGCTTAAGCGGCAATAAATTATATTTTTTTGATTTTGGACATAATCGTATAGCTTGGATTTGAAGTTGATTTTCATCATAAAGAAGTATATAAACACTATCTTTTTGAGATACATTTTGAACACTATAGGTATTCTCTGCTGAAAAATTAAAATCAGCTGCTTTATAAACACCCTCTTTAAAAATGTTAGCAGCAAATATAGGAGAAGCCAGATTCAATAATAAAAATATTGAAATCAAAAATATAAGTATAAATTTTTTCATAGTAAAACCACCTTAACATTTTGCTATAAACAACAAGTATAGATGATTTTATTATGTGTACTTACTAAGTAAATATTCAGAATGTAGAGTTGGCGTGGTAGTAAATGAAGAAATATGTTCTTTGAAAATTGAATAATATGGTTTTTACAAAATATGCTATAATTAATACAGAATAGTAAATTTTTGCGAACTAATACATTAGAATACATTTTAAAGAGAGGATAATTTAGTGCATGAAAGAATTAAATGCAATATTGAATAATTACCTTAGTGAACACTTTTCCAATGTGCCTTTGGAATCACCGTTATTCTATAATGCATCAATTGGCTTAAGATTTGAACTTGGAGTGCCATATAGAGGAGTTGAAAACCCTTCCTATTTTACAAATGTGTTATTACGTTCAAGTATGATTTTTAGTGAGGTATTCGATACAGATGAACAGATATTTGTTGTCGTAAAAAGTTTTCGGTGTATTGAACCTTACACATGTATTAATCAGGGCGAAGATGTTTTTCCAAGGTATATTAAGGACAAATGGCTTATTAAACAGGTAAGTAGTATAGAGTTGGAAAGACATTATGAGGATAATGGTGATTTATCAGGTATTACATATCAACATATACTGCTATGTAATATGAAATCTATTGACTATATTGGTATTTTAAAAGCCAAAGCACATCAGGACTTTGCTATTGAACCATATATTTCAGATGCAGTTTTTTTCATTAATCCACGTAATCATATTATTTTTTATATGTATGATGACAGAGGGATGGATTTAATAGCCGAGAGTAAGGAAGCATTATTACCTATATTTCAAAAATACTATAGTTGGATTTTAGCATATGATAAAGAACGGATAGACAACGTTTTTATGAACTAATGTCAATGTTATTTCGGAATTTTCTTATATCATGAATCAATACAATTAAATATCAAATTGTAAAATCGTATTATTCAAGAGAATGAATTTACGATTTTTTTAGTTCACAATTCTACAATGCTAAGTAGTTTGTAGATGTTGCGATTTAAGCTGTAAAAGATAATTGACAACTTTCGTGTGTATTGATATTTATTTCTCTGGTGCTACATGGAAATAGTGTAGCACTAGAGAAAATTCTTACTAGTAAATAACTTGAAAACTTTGTTTTGCTAAACTTATTTACAATTTTAATAAAGGGTAGGAACTGGGTAACATGTAACCTGACTTATAGATTTTTCATCAAGTCCATAAAATGTCCATTTTTTTCCGTCCCATCTGTATCCAGAAACTTCTCCTTCCTCTATTCTTGTAGGATAGAACCAGAAAGGTTTCCCGTGTTTGGGCCATACGTACGTATATTGGTGCATGCAATCAATAATATATGAAACTTTTGGTTTTTTAGGTTTAGTTTTTGGCGGTGGGGAATTCGGTTTCCCGTATTCGCTCATGCTATCTTACTCCTTTTAAAAACTCTCTAAATCATAGTATGATTGAAAACATATATTGTTCATTTGACGGAGGGAAATTAGAGGAAGTAACAGGCCCAACTTATTAAGAGCAGTAAAATAAATTAAAATAATGCACAACACTAATATTTAGCGTAGTAAAGGCAAAAATAAAAGGTGTTCATAATGAACACCTATTCTAATTAGAGAACGAATCATGGAAAGAAGATTCTCTAATCAATCTATCTATATTATAACATAAAAGTATTATAAAGGATAGGTGGTAAAAATGGCAGAAATAAAAGGTATACTCAATATTTACAGAGAAAGAAAATGTAAGATTGATAATTTGGAAATCGAAATTGAAAACTTAAGACTAAGCGGATTGGATGAAAGTGACATAAGAATAAAGGATTTAACTAAGGAAATTAATAGATTAAAAAATGAAAATAAAAGAATTGATAATATTCTAAACTTATTACCTGAAAAAGAATATAAGGTTGTAAAATTAGTTTTAATAGATTGCAAAGATAAGAAAAAAGTTGCTAGTGAAATTGATAGAACTGAAAGACAAATAAATAGAATATTGAATAGGGCTATCCAAAAGATAAATTTATAGAGTGCAGTATATGCACTTTTTATTTATGCCTATTCGAGTATTAATTAAAAATAAATGTAAGAAAAATGGATGTTATTGGAAAAATAAATTAATTTACAACTGTTTTTTGCAAAAACACTCTAATTTTTCTGAAATATACTCAAAAAATAATGGTTAAATAGTAAAAGTTTTATTTTATTAAAAAAACTACACTAAAAATGTTTAAATTGGTAAAAAAGTATGTTTTAATATATATGATTAGTTAAAGGGGGTATTAATAATGAAAAAATATGCTAAACAAAAATTATCGTTAGTAATGGTACTTGTATTTATGTGCATGTTTAATGTGACATATGCTGTTTCAGCAGCTGATATGTCATCTGGTGCATGGACTAAGTCAGGTGAAGGCACAACAACGATAACTAAAAATGATGATGGAAGTTTAAGTTTTGCTTATGACCTAAACTCCAATATAATATTTAATGGTCAACAGTGGATATTTGATAGTGTTGCAAATTCTACAGAAACTTTTAAATATAATTGGTCATATAGTTATTTTCATTCTTGGTTTCAAGCTCAAGCAAAAGTAACTGCATATGCAGATGGACCAGATGGAGAACAGAGCATTCAACTTTATGCTAATGGAGGTACAGATAGTTTAACTGGTAGTTCAAGTCTAAAGCTTCACCAAGGATATCATTATGGATTTAGAATTTATGGAAAGAACGGAGACTCTGCTCATAAAGCTAATGGAACTTTAACAATTTCACATATAGCAGCAGATTCAGTTAGTAATCTTTCAGATATTAGCGTTGCAAAGGGAACAGCTAAAAGTGAAATAGGGTTACCAGATACAGTAGATGTAGGACTAAACAATAATACTACAACAAGTGCAGCAGTAGTATGGAATGATGGAAATCCAAACTATGACGGAGACACATTAGGGACTTATACATTCACGGGAACAATAACATTATCAGATGGTTTAATAAATCCAAATAACCTAGAAGCAAGTGTAAATGTTATTGTTACACCTGCGAAAGTAGATTCAATTAGTAGTCTTTCAGATATTAATGTTAAAAAGGGAACTTCAAGAAGTGACATAGGATTGCCAGATGCAGTAGATGTTGGACTAAGTGATAACACGACAACAAGTGCAGCAGTAGTATGGAATGATGGAAATCCAGCATATGATGGAGACACATTAGGGAATTATACATTTACAGGAACAATAACACTATCAGATGGCGTAATAAATCCAAATAACTTAGAAGCAAGTGTAAATGTTATTGTAAAAGATTCAGATGAAGGTAATGAACCAACAATACCTTCAGAAGCAAAAATTGTTGGAGAAACAAAAGTAGGAAGAACTTTAACTGCACAGCTTATAGATGAAGTTGGAAACGAAGTTACCACAGGCGCTGCAGTAACGTATGAATGGTATAGATTAGATAACTCAGATTCAAACTTTAGTGAGAAAGTAGGAACTGATAAAACGTATAAGTTAACTGGACAGGATTTGAATAAATACATAGGCTTAATTGCTAAATATGGTGATTATTCTTTTGATTGCGTTAGTGGAAAAATTGTAGCATCAAGTAATAGTTCAAGTTCATCAAGTCATCATTCGAAGCCAAATAAAGATACAGAATCTACTAATACTGATAAAACTACGAATGATACAAGTGTTAAAAAGACAGGATGGGCACAAGATACAAATGGTAAATGGTATTTAGTAAAAGAAAATGGAAATAAGGAAACTGGTTGGAAAGCAGTAAATAACAATTGGTATTTTTTCAATACTAATAGTGGAGAAATGGTAACTGGATGGTATAAGTCGCAAAAAGGTGATTGGACTTATAATGGACAAGATGTAGAAGGTCAATGGTTCCATTTAGATACTGACGGAAAATTAACAACTGGTTGGCTTAAAGACGCAGATAATAATTGGTACTATCTATCTAATGGTCAGTATGGTTCATTAGGATCTATGCTAAAAGGATGGCAGAAAGTAAACGAAAAATGGTATTACTTCAACTCTAATGGAGCAATGGAGAGTAACTCAGTAATTGATGGTTATACTCTAGGCACTGATGGGGCTTGGATTGAGTAAAATTAATAATTAGGATATAAAAGAAACATAGTTATGCAGTTGATGAGAATTGTATAACTATGTTTTTTTATTTATATATAATGTCCTGAAAATGTCTCAAAAATGTCCGACAAATGTCTTAAAGTTTATGATAACATAAAATCAATAAAAAGAAATGTCACGTTTTTGGTATGGAATAACTATATCTATTTTGAGGAGGTATATTTGTGCTAGATAAAGAAAAAGTGAAAGGATTATACTTACAAGGATATAATGCAGTAGATATAGCATTTATATTAAACTGTAAATCAGATACAGTCAGGCAATGTATACATAGAAATTTAAAAGAGTTTAAGAATTCTCATTTAGCAACTAAAATTAGAAATAAAGAAATAGATAGAATCACAATATATGAAGCAAAACAATATATGAGTGATTCAACTTTTATTAAAAAGAATAGATCTATCTACAAAACTAATTTAGATGGAGATATAGTAATTGATGTTAATGTAGCTCCAATAGTAAGTTTTGATACTCCTAAAAGATTAAAAAATGAGAATAGCCTTAAAGAAATTGATAAAAGAATAAGAAAAAGCAATTATAGGAAAGATGAGTTGTTTGTATAGCAATTTGTCTTTCTTTTTATTTTGGAGGAAGGTGAGTGGATGGAGGAGTTTTACGAAGTTTTCAAATGCAAAAGATGCAAAAAGGAAGTTATTTTAATAACAGATGAAGTTGTAGATACAATTAGAAAAAGTAAATATATATCGTGTTCTCATTGTGGCAGTAAGGAAATAGAGAAAGATATATCGGTAAGTGATCTAAGAAGATGCATGGAACATTCAGCGTATAAAAGAGTTAAGGGAGCAATAAGGCAGGTGAGGTAAGAATGAATTTTGTTGAACCCATTAGAGATGCTGATATATTCCATGATATTCAAGCAACCATAAAGAAAGAAAATCTCAGAAATTACGTGCTGATAATGACGGGAACATATACAGGACTAAGAATATCAGATATATTAAAGCTAAAGGTAAAAGATGTTAGAGATAAGAAATATATAGATATAAGAGAAAAAAAGACTGGAAAAAGAAATTTAATTGAGATTAATCCAGAATTAAGACAAGCGTATAAAGAATATTGTATTGATATGAATCAAGAAGATTACCTGTTTAGAAAGGTTAATAAAAATAAAGCTATATCAAGAACAATGGCTTGGAAGATAATGAAGGAAATTGGAGATAGATTTGGAGTTGAAAATCTAGGCACTCATACACTTAGAAAAACATTTGGGTTTCATTATTATAAAAAAACAGGAGATATAGCAACTCTAATGCAAATGTACAATCATTCTAAGGAATCAATTACTTTAAAGTATATTGGAATAACTCAAGATAAAATGAACCAAGCGAGGAGAGATTTTAAGATATAAATCTTTTTTATTTACCCTAAAAGTAAACAAAATGAGGTGACGTTAACTAATGAATAGTTATAAGTGGTCTTAAGCCTTAAAAAATAAGGTGTTGAAAATGATTTTAAAAAGTTAACACAATATGAATTATGTTTAATAAAATATAAAAATTATTGTTAGAAGAAAGCCATAATCTTTTCATTCACAAAAGATAATCCTTGTAAGTAGTTTTACTATTTGCAATTTTTAGAAGGAAAAAATAGATTTTTGTATAATTAGTTATATTGAGGTGGTTTTATTGATATTTGAAAGTGGATATGAGTTGTCTGAATTTAAAAAATATTATCGAAGATTACGTAAAGATACTATTAAGGACATTGTTAAAGATATGGAAAGTGAATATACAAGTTGTGATTCTGAAAAAGAGAAAAAGTTAATAGAGTACAGGTTAAAAGATATAGTAAATGATATAGATAAAACAGCATTGTTGGCAATTCCAACAGGAATAATCATTCCAATGATAGTATCTGTTATAACCTATTCTAGTGATATTAAAGTGAACATGATGATAAAGTTACCAATTTTACTTACTTTATATGTTATATTAACTATATATATATTTAAGGCATTTAAATATAATAGGGTATGCAGATTGTACTTAGAAGTTATACAGACAATAAAGGATAAAGAAAAAGATGAGAAGAAAGTAAGAAAAGATAATGAAATGAATGAAAAAGATATGCTTATAGAAACAAAAATTAATTATATAGTTGAATACATGGATGTGCTTTTTGAAATTCATCAAAAGATTATTGAAATGCAACCATATGAGGATAATGGAATCTATGATGAAACTGTAAAATTGAAGCTAACTCAACTATTAACACGCAGTAACAGTAGATTGAAATTAACAATACAATGTGTTAATAATAGTAAGATTAAAGATAAAAATGAAGAAATATTAAACGAATTGCTTAATATAATTAAGAATATAGGAAATGAAGAATTCTCATTAGCCAATATCTCTACTCTATTAAATAATCAAAAGCAGTTGGTTTTGTTAATTTATAAAGAACTTGCTGAGAGTAGATTCATTGTATAAAAGATTTTTAAATTATAGATTTATAAATAATTATTGACATTAATAAGAACATAATAAAAATTAGAGCTCTAGAAATAGGGTTCTTTTTTATTTTAAATAATATCAGAGGAGGTGGCTTAAATAGTTTGGAGACGTTACAAATAGCTGAATGGATAAACAAGTTGATACAATATCATAACATTAAAGCATTTTATAATAATGTATTATGGGAATGTGTTAGAGCAGAAGCTTTAGAAAGAGATAATAATGAATGTCAGAAGTGTAAGTCCAATGGTACATATAGCAAGGCTCAATGTGTTCATCATAAGGAACATGTGAGGAAACGTCCAGATCTAGCACTAACATTAGATAATTTAATATCTTTATGTAATAGCTGCCATGATGAAGAGCATCCTGAAAAGTTCAATAACAAGCCTAAACCTCAGTTAAATCAGGAGCGTTGGTAGTGCCCCCGGGTAAAAGAAATGACGAAATTTTATGGGTAGGGAGAACGGGTAGTAGGCAAGACAAAAGATATTTTTTGAGAATTCATATGATGGGGGGTGCACCCACAATAAAAATAGGGTGCAAATCCGAAGAAAAGAGGTGGTGGAAATGAATGAAAGGGAAAATTTAGCAACAAGCGAAAAAGCTTATGAGGATTATGCTTCAGGAATGACATATCAAAAAATAGCAGATAAATATGATGTGTCAATTAATACTGTTAAGTCATGGCAAAAAAGATATAAATGGACACGAGATTGCACACAAAAAAAGGGGTGCAGTAAAAAGAGTGTGCAAAGGCTGGGAAATAATTTATTTGATGAAATAAAGAAAGATTTATTAAAGCAATTAGAGTCAAATGGAACATACGGAAAGCACTATGAAGATTTAATTGAAGACTATATGGCTTTATGGAATATAAAGAATAGGTTGATTGATGATATAAAAGAGCGTGGTGTTTCTGTAATTTGGAATAATGGTAAGCAACATGGATTTAAAAAGAATGATAGTATTTCAGAATTAAATAAAACAAATGCACAAATGTTAAAAATCTTAAGTGAGTTGGGATTGAAGCCAATTCCTCAAGTAGATGATGACTATGATATTTAATAAACATATTGATGAATATATAGAGCTAGTTGAAAGTGGCGAAGTTTTAACAAATGAAGATATTAAGAAATCTATTAAGATTGTAAAAAATAAATTATCTCAATCAAATGTAACTATTGAAGCTAAAAAAATTGAAAAAGCGGTTGAAAAGATTGAAGAGTATTTTGATTTTACATTGCTGCCATGGGAAAGATTCATAATAGGTCTTATTCATTGCTATTATGATGATGGCACATTGGTTTGGGATACTTTTTTTCTATACATGGGTAGAGGCGGAGGAAAAAATGGATTTATTTCTGCTGTTTCATGGTACTTAACTACAAGCTTTCATGGGATTAAAGAATATAATGTTGATATTGTTGCTAATAGTGAATCTCAAGCTAAAACATCTTTTGAAGATGTATATAACACCATTGAAGATAATAAAAAACTGCAGAAAGCTTTTTACTATACAAAAGAAAAAATAGTTTATAAGAAAACCAGATCTTATATTAAGTACAATACATCTAATGCAAGAACCAAAGATGGATTAAGACCAGCTTGTATTATATTTGATGAAATACATGAGTATGAAAACTATGATAATATTAAGGTTTTTAAATCTGCTTTAGGTAAAAAGAAAAATTGTAGAACATTTATGATAAGTACAGATGGCTATGTTAGAGAAGGAGTACTGGATGATTATTTAGAAACATCACATTCAATTTTAGAAGGTGAAAATAAGACAAGTAGAATGTTACCTTTGCTTTACCACTTAGATAAAAAAGAAGAAGTAAAGGATAAAAAGTTATGGGAAAAGGCAAATCCATCATTAAGATATTTCAAAGATCTACAAATAGTTATGGAGCAAGAGTATATTGATATGGAATTTAATGTACAGCTTTATACTGAATTCATGACTAAAAGAATGAATTGTCCAGAAGGTAATAAAGACGTTGAGGTCACTTCATGGGAGAATATTTTGGCTACAAATCAAGAAATTCCAGATCTAAAAGGATGTACTTGTATAGCTGGAATTGACTATATGAAAACAACAGACTTTTTATGTGCAGGTTTACTTTTTAAATACAAAGGAAAATTTGTATGGATTTCTCATTCGTGGATATGTGAAAGTAGTAATGATTTAGGAAGAATAAAAGCACCACTTAGAGAATGGGAGAAAGAAGGATATTTAACTTTTATTAATGGGGTTGAAATACCACCAGATATTCCTGCAATTTGGTTAGCACAGCAGGCACAAAAGTATAATATAACTACTTTATGGATGGACAATTATAGATACACATTACTTGCAAGAGCATTAAAAGAAGTTGGTTTTGATACTGATAAAAAAGGAACTAACAATATAAGACTTGCAAGACCTTCAAATGAAATGTTGATAGCACCAGTTATCGAAAGTGCATTTGTTAACCATAATATTATTTATGGAGACAATCCTTTAATGAGGTGGTATACAAATAATACTTGCATGATCACATCACAAGCTGGGAATACAACTTATGGCAAAATAGAGCCAAAGAGTAGAAAAACAGATGGATTTAAAGCATTTGTTGCAGCAATGTGCGGAAGTACAGATTTAGAAGACTGTGGAGAAGTCATAGATTTTAGTAGTTTTGGAGTTTACACATATTAGTAAGTTAGAGCAAGTCTTAGAAATAAGGCTTTTTTATTTTGCCAGAAAGGGGGTGGATGTTTGAAGATAATAGAGTTTTTTAGAGATATGTTTGGCACTAATAACACTGTATATTTGAATGAAAAACTATTTACTGATGCTACTAAGCTAGCAATAGAAAAGTTTGCTGTTAATGTTGCAGTAAATTTAATATCCGGATGCATTTCTAAATGTGAATTTAAGACTTATTTCAAGAATAAAGAGATTAAGCAAGATGAATATTATCTCTGGAATATAGAGCCTAACAAAAATCAGAACTCAAGTGAATTTATTCAGGAACTTATATCAAAACTCTTGAAAAATAATGAATGTTTGGTTGTTGAAGCAAATGGACAGATGGTAATTGCAGATAGTTTTTACCAAAGGGAATATGCATTAGTAGAAAATATATTTGAAAATGTAACTAGAAAAGATTTCACATTTAATAGAACTTTTAAAATGAGTGAAGTACTATATTTCAAGCTTAATAATGAAGATATGAGTATTTTATTAGCTAATTTAATGAATGGATATAATGAGCTGCTTACTATGGCTATTGGAAAGTATAAGCGCTCTGGTGGAAGAAAAGGAATAGTTAGACTAGATAAAATAGCTACAGGTGATGAAAAACAAAAGGAAGCAATTCAGGAGTTATTTGAAAAGCAATTTAAAACATATTTTGAATCTGAGAATGCAGTTCTTAATTTAACTAAAGGTGTTGAATATGAAGAAAAGAATGGTGATGGCAATAAAAAGTCTACCAGCGAAATGGTTGATATTCAGAGTTTAATTAAAGAAGCTTTTGAAAGAGTGGCACAAGCACTTAAGATACCACCAGCATTACTCAAAGGTGATATAGCTGATATTGAAAAAGTAACAGATAATTTCCTAACGTTTTGTATTGATCCTTTAGTTGATATGATTTGTGAAGAAATTAATAGAAAGAGATATGGAAAAGAAGAATATTTAAAAGGCTCATATATAGATATTGATACAACTTGTATAAGGCATATTGATATATTCGCTATCGCTGAGAAGATAGATAAACTTATCGCAAGTGGAATGTATAGTATTGACGAGTTAAGAAGGAAACTTCGAGATACATTAATTAAGAAGGATTGGAGTGAAAAACATTGGATCACAAAAAATTATCAAGATATAAATAGTTTGGAAGGAGGTGATAATAATGGCGAAGCCAATGTGGTTAATCAAACAGCAAGCTAGTACTAATTCATTAGATATATATCTATATGATGATATTCAAGGTGATGGGGAAGATTGGTGGACAGGAGAAAAGATAGAAAGTGAAACATCTGCAAATCATGTAAAACAGGTGCTGGAGCAAGCACAAAATGTATCACAAATAAATTTATATATTAATTCTTACGGTGGAAGTGTAAAAGAAGGATTAGGAATATACAATCAATTGAAAAGACAAACATGTTGTCAAAAGACAGCGTATATAGATGGATTTGCATGCTCCATTGCAAGTGTTATAGCAATGGCTTGCGATAAAGTGGTTATGGGCACTAATGCACTTATGATGATACATCATGCAAGTATGAGTGTTTATGGTAATGCAGAAGAATTAAGAAAAGCAGCTAATGATGTGGAGGTAATAGATCAAGCAAGTTGTTCTAGTTACCTAACAAAAGCTGGAGATAAGTTAAACGAAGAAACTTTAAAACAATTACTGGATAATCAAACATGGTTAAACGCAAAACAATGTTTGGAATATGGATTAACTGATGAAATAGCTGGTGTTGAAGATAAAAATGTTGCTGAAGCTCAGCAAAGATTTAATACAGCTATAAGACAAGCATTAGAAAATAAGAGTCCAGGCATAAAAGTTCCAGAACAATTTAATAAGAATAAGACAAATGCAGAAAAATTAATGATGGCATTTAAAAAGAAAGAGGTAGTGTAAAATGGCAATGAAAAGTAAAGATATTTTAAAACAAGAATTGATGGCTAATTTAAGCACAGCTATGAAAAGTGAAGACGATGGAGCTATTGCACAAGCATTTACTGAATTTGCAGATAGTGTACAACAAAATGTACTTGAAGAATTTAAAGCATATCAGCAAACTGCAGATTCAACAATTTTAGCAAAAAGAGGTGTACACCAATTAACAGCTAAAGAAAAAGATTTCTATCAAAATGTTATTAATGCTATGAGATCAACAGATATTAGACAAGCCTTTTCTGGATTGGATACAGCATTCCCACAAACAATAATTGATAATGTTATTGAAGATATTAAAGCACAGCATCCATTGTTAGCAGTTATAAACTTTATGAATACTACTGCATTAACAAAGATTATTGTAAATAAAAAAGGTATTCAACTTGCAAAATGGGGAGTGTTAGGTTCTGCTATAGCTAAGGAGCTAGAGGGAGCAATTGGGAAAATTGATTTAACACTATGTAAATTAAGTGCATTTATGCCAATCTCAAAAGATATGTTAGCAGTTGGTTCAGAATGGATTGATGCATATGTTAGAGGAACATTGAGTGAGGCTATAGCAT
The DNA here is from genome assembly GCA_963524945.1 of uncultured Clostridium sp. Taxonomy (GTDB): domain Bacteria; phylum Bacillota; class Clostridia; order Clostridiales; family Clostridiaceae; genus Clostridium. Next base: position 118,392 of record CAURJV010000004.1, on the reverse strand, counting down.
TAGCACTTGAAACTGCAATAATCAGTGGAACAGGTAATAATGAGCCTATTGGAATGGATCGTGATGTTTCGGATAATGTAACAGTTACTGGTGGAGTATATCCTCAAAAAGAAGCGATAGTAATTAAAGATTTATCTCCAAAAACATACGGCAGTCTTTTAAAGAAAATTGCAATGGGTCCTAATGATAAAGCAAGAGCTATAAATAGTGTGATTTTGGTAGTTAATCCATTTGACTATTTTGAAAAAGTTATGCCGGCTACAACAGTAAGAGCTACTGATGGAACTTATACTAATAATGTATTCCCATTCCCAACTAATCCAATTCAATCATCAGCAATTGAGGCAGGAAAAGCGCTTATAGGAATTCCAGAACGTTACTTTATGGGGATAGGTGCAGGAACTAATGGTGGTAAGATCGAGTATTCAGATGAGTTTAGATTCTTAGATGATGAAAGAGTTTATTTAACTAAGCTTTACGGAAATGGTAGACCATTAGACAATAATGCATTCTTATTACTTGATATAACCGCATTAGAATCTGCAACAGTTGAAGTTACAGTTAAAGGCACAGTAGCAACTAAAGAACAAGCATAATGAGGTGGTTTAGATGTCAGAAGAAGAATTTCAAATATTACTTCAAGATATTAAAGATTATCTTCATATATCATGGAATGATGAGAAAACAGATAAAAATCTTGCTGGCATAATTAAAAGAGGCATGGCACGCTTAAAAGATGTAGCTGGCATGTCTAATCTTGATTTTAAGGAAGAAGATTTACCAAGAACTTTATTGTTTGATTATTGTAGATATGCAAATTCTCATGCCTTAGAGATGTTTGGAAATAACTTTCAAGGTGAATTATTATCATTACATTTAATGTGCCAGGCTCAGGTTATTATAGATCAGCAGACAGAAGAAGGTGTTGCAGATGAAAATCAAAGTACCTAATATAGATTTTACATGTTTTAAAGATGGATTATGTGATATTTATACTGAAGATGAGGAAGGCAATAAAAATTATAAGTTTAGAGGTCTAGGTTTTGAAAATAGAGTTTTAGGTTTTGGAAGACATTACGCTGCTAAGGCTGCACAAGTTAAAACTGATGCAGTGATTAGAATACCAAAACTGCAAGGAATAGATATTCATGATACATTAGAGATAAAAAACTTAGGAAGATATGATATAGAGCTTGCGCAAGATATTTTTGATAGCAATCCATTAAGTTTAGATTTAACTTTAAGACAATTAGAAATGTTTGAGGTGAAGTCTAATGAGTGATGCAATTAATATTGAACATTTAGCAAGTGAAATAGCTAAACGTTTGGAAATGTATACGGAAGAAGTTACAGACAATGTGAAAAAAGCAGTTGATACAGTAGGTAAAGAGGTTAATGAAGAAATTAAAAAACATATAATATTTAGACAACCTACAGGAAAATACGTAAAGGCCTTTAGAGTAAAAACATCTTTTGAAGATAAATTTAATAAAAGGAATACTTGGTATGTAGCAAATGGACAGCACAGGCTAACACATTTATTAGAAAAAGGTCATGCTTTAAGAGATGGGGGAAGGTCAAGTGCTTATACTCATATAAAGTATGGTGAAGAGATTGCTCAGAAACGCATGGAAGAATTAGCAAAGGAGGCAATAGAAAATGCTGGACATTAAAACATGGCTTGAGTTAACTGGAATGAGTGTGGCAGAAACATGTTTTTTAAAACCTCCACCACTTCCATATATAGTTTTTGATGATGACATAAAAACAGGTGGAGCAGATAATAAGAATTGTTTAGCAGATAGAAGTGTAACTATTGAAATGTATTCTGAACGTATTAATAGAGAAAAAGAGGCTAGCATTGAGAAGTTACTAAATGAAAAAGCAATAATATTTAAGAAAAATCGTGCATGGATTGATAGTGAAAAATTCTTTCAAACTGTGTACGATTTTAATATTTACGAAAAAATAGGAGGGACACAATAATGTCAACAGATGGCGAAAAGATTGTATTAGGAAGTGGAAAACTATATGTGACCGAATTTGCTGATTCAATACCAGCAGATAATTTAATTGAGATTGAAGATAACCAATTAGGATTAATTCAAGGTGGCGCATCTCTTGAATATAAACCTAAGTTCTATGAGGCAAAGGATGATCTTGGACTAGTACAAAAAACAATTGTTACAGATGAGGATGCAACATTAAAAAGTGGAGTATTAACTTGGAATGGTAAAACTCTAGCTAAATTAGCTAGTACTGCAAGGGTTACAGAAGCAGATGGAAAGAGAACTGTTAAAATTGGTGGATTGAATAACCAAGACGGCAAGAGATATATTATTAGATTTGTACATGAAGATAAGGTAGATGGAGATATAAGAATTACTATAGTTGGTAATAATCAAGCTGGATTTTCTTTTAAATTTACAAAGGATAAAGAAACTGTTGTTGATGCTGAATTTAAAGCTGCACCTATGGATAATGAAGGTACTTTAATTATGTACCAAGAAGATATTCAAGTGGTGACACCATAATTTTTAGGAGGTAAATATATGTTTGATATAAGTTCGATAAATAAAAGATATTTTGAAGTGAAATTAACAGAAACAAACGATGTTGGAGAAGAAATAAGCAATATAATTGTAGAAGCAGAACCTCCAAAACTTAAGGTGTTAAAGAAGATTACATCTATATCTAAATCAAAAGGAGAAGACGCAATTGATGAATTGACGGAAGCTATAAAGATGATTTTGAATAAAAATAGGGCAAAATCCAAAGTTCCAGATAAATATATTGAAGAATTAGATTCAGATCAGATGAAAGAGCTTTTAACAGAATACTTTAAATGGCTTAATAATAACAAAAATTCCCCAAACTAAAAGTGCCCTATTATCCAATGGATAGTGATGAAGGGCATTATGAAGTTAACACAATTGAAGAAAAGACAGTAAGTAATTATACTGGATATGATTTTGATAGAGTTGATGAATTAGAAGTATTTCAATATTGGTTATTGTTAAGAGATGCTATTGTATATAAGCATTTGCAGACAAAAGAAGGCAGTGAATATCTTGAAAAGTGTTGGATAATGGAACAAACTAAGCCAGATAGAGAATCGTTAAGAGAAAAGATGGGGAAGAATTAGTTTACTAATTTTAGTGAATTGATTCTTTTTTATTATTGGAAGGGAGGTTATTATGGCTAACAACATAAAAGGTATAACTGTAGAAATTGGTGGAAATACAGCTCCTTTAAACAATTCATTAAAAGAAGTAAATAAAACCAGTAGAGATTTACAAAGCGAACTTAGGGAAGTAAATAAACAACTTAAATTAGATCCAACTAATACAACCTTATTAGAGCAAAAGCAAAAATTACTTGCTGAAAGTGTACAAAATACTAAAGTAAAACTTGATACACTTAAAGAAGCTGAAAGACAAGTTGAGCAGCAATTTGCAGAAGGAAAAGTTAGTGAAGAACACTATAGAGCTTTACAGCGAGAAGTATTAAAAACAGAAGAACAGTTAAAAAACTTAGCAAATGAAGCTGAAAAGAGTAACGTTACATTGAGTAAAATATCAGGAACAGCTGATAAAATTGGCAACTCAGCTAGTAATGTTGCAGGTAAGATGGCACCAGCAACTGCTGCTATAGTTGGATTAGGTGCGGCATCTTTTGAAATGGGAAGTGACTTTATAGAAAGTCAAAATAAAGTTGAAGTTGCATTTAAAGATAGTTCGCAGAGCGTGGAGGATTGGAGTAAAACAACTCTCGATAATTTTGGTATTGCACAAGGTTCAGCTCTTGATATGTCAGCTTTGTTTGGCGATATGGGAACAGCAATGGGTTTATCTACTGACCAAGCTGCAAATATGTCAACGTCATTAGTTGGATTGTCTGGAGATTTGGCATCTTTCAAGAATATAGGAATAGATCAAGCACAAGATGCATTAAAAGGTATATTCACTGGTGAAGGTGAATCATTAAAATCTTTAGGCGTTATAATGCAGGAGAGTACATTAAAAGAGTATGCATTAGCTCAGGGAATAACAAAGAAATATGAAGATATGACACAAGCTGAAAAAGTGCAATTAAGATACAACTATGTAATGGAAATGACTAAAAATGCCCAAGGAGATTTTGCAAGAACAAGTGATGGTGCAGCTAACAGTATGAGAGTTGCTAGTGAAAGTGCAAAAGAAGCTGCAACAAGCATTGGAATTATGTTAGCTCCAATAGTTGCAAGCATTGCACAATATGTTTCAAACTTAGCAAAAGAGTTCACAGGACTTGATGATGGCACAAAAAAAGTTATAGTAATTATTTTGGCTTTAATTGCAGCAATAGCACCAGTAGCAGGATTGATAAGTGGCATAGCTACAATAGTTGGAGTAGCAACAACTATATTTACGACTATTAGTGGAGCTATAGCGTTATATACGGGAGCAGTTACCACAGCAAGCACCGCATCAACAATACTAGCAGGAGCAATTACTTTTATAACTGGTCCAGTAGGGATTGCAATAACAATAATAGGGGCTTTAGTAGCAGCATTCATTTATTTTTGGAATACCTCAGATAGTTTTAGAACCTTTTGGATTAGTCTATGGGAAAATGTAAAAAGTGTGGCCAGTGATGTATTAAATGGACTTATAGCATTTTTTACTGTAACTATACCTAATGCATGGAAAAGTTTAGTTGTATTTTTTCAGGGGATTCCACAATGGTTTAGTAACTTATTTAATAATGTTAAGACCAGTATACAAGGTACTTTGAGTAGTATAGGTACTATATTTACGAATATATGGAATTCTATAAAGACAACTACAAGTACAATCATTACTGCAATAATAACATTTATTACAACTAAATTTGCTGGAGTCATAAGTGGGATTCAAACCATATTTAATGGGTTAAATATTTTTTTTACAGGGATATGGGAGACAATAAAAACAGTATTTCTAGGAGCAATACTTTTAATACTAGATATTGTTACTGGAAACTTTACTAAGCTGCAATCAGATGCAGCTAGTATACTTAATAAATTAAAAGAATCTATTTCTATGATATGGGAAGGCATAAAAACTGTCTTTTCAGGAGCGTTGCAGGCTATAGTTAGTTTCTTGCAAACATAATGGAGCGGAATAGTTAATATCACAACAACCGTATGGAATGTAATTAAAGATTTTTTCAGTTCGTTATGGGAAACTATAAAATCAGTTGCACAGGCTGCTTGGGATGGATTTAAAACTATAATAATAAGTATTTGCCAAGGGATAAGTACAGAAGTAACAAATATATGGAATGGAATTATTTCTTTCTTTCAGAATCTACCTACAACTTTATACAATTTGGGTGTTAGTATATTTCAAAATTTAAAAGATGGTGCAGGATCTATATTAGATACATTAGGCACATATATAACAGAAGGATTCAACAGTGCTATAGAATTTATAACTTCATTACCAAGTAAAGCTTATGAGTGGGGTACTGATTTTGTAGATGGAATAGTAAATGGAATTAAAGATGCTATGGGAAAAGTAGAAGATGCGGTAAGTGCATTAGCAGCTAAAATACGAAGTTATCTACACTTTTCAGTTCCAGATGAAGGACCATTAACAGAGTATGAAAGTTGGATGCCTGATTTTATGGAAGGATTAGCAAAAGGAATCGAGGAAAATAAGAATAAAGTTGTTCAATCAATTAAAGGGTTATCAACTGATATTAGTGTAAAGATGAGTGCCATTAATAATTCTGAAAATAGAGTAAATACAAATGATGATACTAGAGCATCATCAAGTGGTGGAGTAATACTTAAAATTGAAAATTTCAATAATAATTGTAATCAAGATGTAAAGCAACTGAGTCAGGAGTTGGCATTTATAACAAAGAAGAATCCAGTTAAATAGGAGGGAGAAGATGTTTATATGGAATAAAATAAATAGTGATGATATGGATTTGATAACAGAAAAATTACCTCAAATATCAATTAGCATACCTAAAAGTGAAGAAATTGAAGTTGATGGTATGGATGGACATTTAACAGAGCTTGGAGGATATGAAAGTGATACTAAAGAAGTTGATGCTCATTATGTTGGTGATGATCCATATAAAATTTGTAATTGGCTAAAGGGTTCTGGTGAAGTTATATTCGGAAATGATGTGAACTTTTATTATAAAGCTAGAATTAATAATAAAATTCCTTTAGAGCAATTGGTTGCAAATAAATTATATTACTTCCCAATAATGTTTAGATGCCAGCCCTTTAAATACTTTATATCTGGTAAAAAAAACTTAACGGTCACTACAAGTGGAACAATATTAAATAATTTTGGAAATTATAAAGCTTTGTCTATTATGATAGTTTATGGTTCTGGAAACATTACTATAACAATTAATGGTAGAGCTTTTTATATAACTAATTTAAATGGATCCATAACTATATTATCGGAAATAAAGGAAGTAACAGAGGATAAAGGCGATCTTATGGAGGGAGATTTTCCATACTTTGATATTGGAAAAAATATTATAACATGGGTTGGAAATATAACAAAAATTGAGATAACACCAAATTGGAGATGCTTATAATGATTAGATTATGGAATAGTACGGAACAAAATTTTAAAGGCAATAGGTGGGTTTTGAATGAAGCTATAAAGAGTGATGTTACAGAAGTAGTTAATGGAGAGTTTGCACTTGATCTAGAATATCCATTGCGGGATCAAAAAGAACTTAGTAAGTATTTATTAAGAGGTAACATTATAACATGTCCAGTTATGGACACAAGGGACGAGCAACAATTTAGAATAAGGAAAGCTGATAAAACTAGTACAAGTGTAACAATTTATGCACAAGCTAAATTAATAGCTGATTTAGGCTCTAATTATATAAAAGCTATGACGATTACAGGTAAAACTAGAAAAGAAGCTATACAAATGGTACTAGATGCAGCATTAGAAAGACATAGTTTTGTTGTAGGAAATTTAGATACAAATATTAATAGAAACGTAACGGTAAATATACAAGAAGGGACTGTATTAAGTGCTCTTATAGGCAGCAAAAATAGTATATTAAGTGAATATGGTGGGGAGTTCATCATTGATAATAATATATTTGATATAGTTGATTCTAGAGGAAAAAATAGAAATTTTAAGATACTGTATGGTAAAAATATCGGGAGTATAAAAGAAACTATTGATGATACAGATCTTGCAACAGTTATTATTCCTAAGAGTGGAGATTATAGGCTTTCTGAGTATGTGATTGAATCACCCAAGGTAGCCAATTATGAAAAGAAATATTTTAAAGAAGTAGAATTGAATTTAAATATTTGGGATGGAGACGGAGAAAAAGGAGAAAATCAAATAACTGAAGAGGAAGCTTACACTACTATGCGTGAAACTTGTAATGCTATGTTTATATCTAACAAAGTAGACCAACCTACATTTAATTATGAAATCGACCTTATAAGTCTTAGAAAAGCCGAAGAATATAAGGAATATAAAATAGTAGAAAAGGTTTATTTAAGTGATATCGTAACAGTGAAACATAAGATTTTAAATTTAGATTTAGAAGGTAATGTAAGCAAAACTATTTACAATGTTCTACTGGATAAATATAAGAGTGTTGAAATTGGTTTTAATAAGCAAGATATAACTGACATTATAAAGGACACAGCGATTACAGCAAATGTAGCTAGTAATAAGATAAATCAAATAACAGAGACAAGTAAAGATGGAGTTACAACGGAATTATCTAAAAAAGCGTTTAAGGTTACTTGCTCTAAAGCAAGTGGCACTAATGTAACAATCGATGCAGAAGGTCTTACTGTTAACAATGGAAAAATCTTAGTTAAAAATAGTAAGGGTGATATAGTATTCACAGTTAACGTTGATGGTAAATGTACTGCTATACAGGGGTTTGCAGTAGAAGATGGTGACAATGAATGTTGTTATATAGATAAAACTGGAGTACAAATAACTAACGAAAATGGCTATACATCTAAGATATCAGTTGTAATGGATAGCGAATCAGCATCACTATTATTTCCAGACCATGCTCGATTTAAGAAAAATGTGCATATCGAAGGTACAACAGAACTTTTAGGAGATTGCACTGTTGATGGCGATTTTGGAGCTAACGGTAACTTTTGGATTAAGGGACAATCTATTGAATCAATTATAGATAAAAGAATAGAAGCACATTCTCAAACTCCAGATTCTGAATAATTTAAGGAAGGGTGATGACTGAATGGCAGTACGAGATCTAAGTGAAAGTTTGGACTTAAAGCAGAATTTAAATATAGTTGCTACATGTAAGCAATTTGATAACTTAAATTTAGCATTATCAATCTATGATAATAGTGTGCAAGCAGATTTAAGTGGATATACCGTGAGATTAAGAGCAATGAAAGCGGGCAAAGTCCCATTAATACAGCAATATCTTGGAATTGAAATAAATAATAATGAGGTAAATATCGAAGCTGATGAGCAATTAACAGCAGTTAGTGGAAAGACTTTAGTTGAGCTGCAATTTATTAATATATCTACAAGTAAGAAAAAGGCAACATTTAATCTAGTTCTAAATGTAGTACCAAGTATATTAGAAGTAGATGCAAGTATAAGCAAAGCAACTTATACCTTATTGCAAGAATTAGAAAATAAAATGGATCAATGCAGTGATTTTTTTGAAAATATGGGGGCTGCTATAACTGTTAATAATAATTTAAAAGCTACTATTACTAATAGTGAAACTGCTAAAAATAATTTAGAAAATACAACAAAAATAGCTGATGATTCCAGAGAAGAATTGGAAAGTAAAATAGGAGTAGCAAAAGATACTATTACAGATTTAATACAAACGAATGAAAAATATACAAATCATATAAATGACTCTGATATTCATGTTACTAAAGCCTATAAGGATAAAATAGACTTAGCAATTATAAATTTGGGACAAGTAATTAATTTGTTAGATAAATCTATTGGCAATGAAACTTTATTAGATGAAAACGGACAACCTTTAACTGATGAAGATAATATCGAATTTTTCGGATAGGAGATGGTTTAAATGGGATGGAAGATAGGAGATAAAATAACTGTAGATCCAAAAGATACAGACCTAGTTTTAATAGAACAGGATGGAAATACTAGAAATACTACATTGGCAAAACTCAAAGCATTTTTTATTGGGACGGCTACACTAGTAACTACAGACCAAACAATCAAAGGGGCGATAAATGAAGTGAAATCTTCAACGGATGCTAATACTACGTCCTTGTCAGATAGGACGAAGATAGATGGAAATATAGACGATACTGGAAGCGCTAATACTTACGTTATTGCACCAGTTCCCCCGATAATAGCTTATGCTAAATATCAAACTTTTAAATTTATAGCTAAAACTGCTAATACTGGGGCAAGTACATTAAATGTTAATGGTCTAGGTGCAAAAGCATTAGTTAAAGATGTGAATGTAGCTTTAACAACAGGAGATATTTTAGCTGGACAGATAATAACAGCAGTTTATGATGGAACTAATTTTCAACTAGTTCCAGATTTTAAGGCACAATTTGCAAGTAAACCAGCAAAAGCTGATACATTATGCTATAAAGGTTATTTAGCGGCTAATGCTGATTTTAATACAATTTTAGAAACAGGATACTATCATATTGCAGATTCATCCGCTATGACCAATAAGGGTACATTACAACCAGATTGGAGCATTCTTGAAGTGTATATAACTGCTGGTGGATATGTAAAACAAGTAATAACAAATACTCCAGGAAATGTGATGGTTATGAGAACTAGAACAGAATCATCTTGGTCAGCGTGGAAAACAATAGCTACAGCGGATAAACAACAAACAATATATTCTAATTCAATGTTACTAAATGGATGGGTGAATAGTACAGACCAAGATTGGGCACGAATTTCTGTAACTAAAATAGGTAAAATGGTAATGATAGTAATTTACAATACAACTGGTAGTAATGTAAACTTGCCTGCTTTTAATTTACCAAGTTTCTGTAATTCAGTATGGTTAACTGATGATAATAATAGTGGAATTACAATTAGTGATAAAGCTGTTTATATAAATAAAATAAATCATCATGGTTCTATATTTACTTACTTAGAAGTTTAGGAGGTAGAATATGACACAAGAAGAATTAAACAAATTAAACGTAGTTGTTAACGGTGTAACATATACACCTGACGCAACTTGTGAAAGAAAAGTTGGCGATGATGGAAATATTACTTTTGATTGGACCTTAGTAAAAACAGCCGAAGAAGTTGCTAGTGAACTTATAAATTCAGCGCCTCAAAAGGCACAACCAACAAATGAAGAAACTTTATCTAAAGAAGTAGCTAATATAAAAATTGATAATATGAAAAAAGATGCAATTATAACAAATGCTTTACAAACTATAGCGAGTTTAAAAGTAGAAGTTATAAATTTGAAAGGTGGTAATGCATAATGGATTTTTGGAAAATGTGTTTTGATATGGAGGTAATAGATGCTGATTTCTTAAGACAAGCTGTTATTACAGACAAGAATCCATATGGAGATATTACAGCAGACCAATTTAAGCAGATAACAGGAGAAGACTTTATTAAAGTTTCTACACAATAGGAAAAATCTAAAAAATAATAATAAGATAAAATTTAAGGTATTTTAATAACTTAATAGTTATATTGTCTTTATATTCCATACACTACATTGGATAAAATTTCAATATTATTAGCATTAAACGTACATTTTATGGAGCAAAAAAAATTTGGAAATAAATGGCATGGAGTTTCCGTTTATGCCTAGTTTTGTACGTTTTATACTATAGTAATTTACTTTATTTGATTATTATGTAAATATATAATTGTAAGTAGCTGAATAGTTACAAAATTTTTGGAGGTATTAAAAATGAATAAAAAATTATTAAGTTTAGTATTAGTAGGAACTCTTGCAGTAACCTCATTACCAGTAATAGGTGTATCAGCAGCAGAGTTTGATACATCTAATGTCAAATCTATTAGTAGCAACTTATCTGCTAGTAGCCGAAGACCTGTAGGTAATGGTTATATTGCTTACGATGCTTCAGTATATTATTCTATAGGAAGTTCTAAAAGATGCGCGGGATCAAATATAAGTACTGTAAGATGTGCTATATATACAAATAATACTACTGAAGCAAATCCAGATTGGTATTATGTTAGATGTAAAGTAGCTGGTAGTAGTACATATGATTACTATTATGTCTTAAAGAGCGAGGTGACTTTTTAGATTAAGGAGTTAGTAGGGAAAGAGCTCTAAAAGAGAGTGAGGAAATCAGAAGAGGCACTAAGTAATAGGTGCCTTTTTTAATAAAGGAATTTATGGGGAATTAAATTATGAATGAAATAGTAAATAGAGGAACATCGAGGCTAAAAGTCGATAAGATTGAGGTTAAAGACTATAATCTTCAAAGAATAATAACAGATGAATTAATTGATAAAGGTTATGATGTTGAGATAACACCAATAAATTAGGATTTTAGTGGGTCTCAAGGTCAATTGCTTAATGCTTATGAAGTTAGAAGAAATTAGTACGTAATAATATTAGTAATTATGCATAAAGGTTTGTAAACACAGCACTACACATTTTTATATAACAGAATATACGGTGTAATAGATAAAAAGTTAAAAATAAATTAATACTAAAATAAAAGAAACATAGGCCTTTTATAAATATGGTATTTATATGAATAAATGAACATGTTAATAGTTAACTGAAATATCGAATGCTATATAGGAAAATAAAAACAATAACCTAGTATTGGCATTACAGTTGCTACTTATAAGTTTAGAAAGAATAATTTTAGAAATCCTAAATAATAAATATAAGAAATTAATACCGGAATCATTTATAATATTAAGTGAAATAAGAGACATCTACAACAATGTAGGTGTCTTTTGTTATATGAAAATAATTAATAAAAAGAGGTGTAATATGAATGAAGAATTAGTAAAGGACAAAATTGAAACTCACGAAAGAAGGCTTAATAATCATGGGGATAGGATTGATAAGCTTGAACAGGATGGGAGAGAGCTGAAGACAGAGCTTAAAAATCTATGTGAAAATCTTAAAAACTTAACTAGTATGATGAAGTGGTTTATAACTGCAATTGGAGGAGCTTTAATTAGCTTCTTTTTTTATGCAGTTCAGACAGGAATATTTAATAAATAATTGGAGGTATGTTAAATGATAAAACAAATTTTAGGACTAGTAATAAATATATTAAAAAATAAAACATACATGACAGCAGCTAGAGAGGTATGGAGCATTGTAGATGAGAACTTTAGGATTACAGAAAAAATTGAAGATAAATTTAGAAGTAAAACTGAAGAATTCGATAAATTATTGCTTGCTAAATTTCCAGAACTAACTAATGAAGATGTTATATATTTTAGGCAAGCAGTTGCAGGAAGCGTTAATGTGGGTAAGGAAGCAGTATTAGATAATTCCGTAATTATGAAGGAATTACAAGAATCAAACGCTAAATTACAAGCAGAAAACGCAAGTCTAAAAGATCAATTAAGCAAATTTCAATCGCTTGCAGCATCAACAGTAAACACAGATTTACAGCAAACAGTATAAGCAGAGTTTTTAGAGTGGCCTTTAGGGTTACTCTTATTTTTATATTTAAAATGAGAAAGGATGATACTAAATGTTTAAAGGCATAGATATAAGTAATCATAACGGAAATATAAATTTTAACCAAGTAAAAACAGCAGGAGTAGAAGCTGTTTATATTAAAGCTACAGAAGGAACAACGTTTAAAGACAGCTATTTAGATACAAATTATTCTAACGCACATTATGTAGGATTAAAAACAGGGTTCTATCATTTCTTAGTTGGAACTAGTGAGCCAGAAACTCAGGCCAATAGTTTTTATAATGCTATAAAAGATAAAACCAGTGATCTCATTCCGATGCTAGATGTAGAAACTAATTTTGATGGACTAATGGATTATATATTAAGATTTATTGCTAAATTTAAAGAGCTATCTAATATGCAAATAGGCATTTATACTTACACTAGTTTTATGGATAACTTAGATAATAGAATTGCTGATTATTCATTATGGGAAGCAAATTATAACAATACTCCATGGAAATTAAATTCTAATTTCTTTACTAATAGAGTAGGTCACCAATATAGTGAAACAGGATCTGTAAGCGGAATAAATACAGAATGTGATATGAATGAGTTTAATGATGGAATATTAAATAAAACTACTGGATATGTTGTTACAAACTATTTACCTAATGGCTATCAAGGAGATAATAGTTTTAATGGTGTTGATGCTGATTATGTGCTCCAATATTTTAAAGGAGTTAGATGTTATTTTAGTGGAAACGAAAAAGGGGTATGGATTGAAACTCAAAATCTATCTATGAGCAAATGCCTAGAGCTAAAAGAAACTTTGGGAAGCTGGTTTTATGATATAAAGTAATATGGTATAATGATTATTACTAAATTACATATACTCTGTTTAGTAAAGGTAGACTAGGTAGAATACTTAGTCTACCTTTTTTGCTTTAATATAATAATTCTTATAAATCAGATAAAAATAGTCTTGTATAATTTGTGGAATTATGGTATTATAATGTTACACACAAAGCTAACAGCGATAGTGGATAGCGTTAGACTCCCAAGATAATTACAAGATTCTTTTTTAAGCATTAAGTCTTGTAGGGTAGTAAAGAGAAATCTTTATTACCCTTATTTTTTGCAAAAAAAAGAGATAGCAAAAAAATATTAGGAGAATAATGGTCCAAGCTATCTCTTTATTTATTAAAAATAGGAAATCGTATCTTAATTCTTAACATTATTAAGGTAAAATATACATATAATTATAAAATATATTCCAGTAAAATAACTAGTTGACAAAATTATAAAAATAATGTTTAATTGACAAAGAAATAAAATGATATACAATTATAGTATAAATGTAAATAAGGGGGAATTATTAATGTCAGAAATGGTAAAATGTAAAGCTTGTGGAAAAGAAATAGCTAAAGGTGTTAAAAAATGTGTACATTGTGGTAAAGACCAAAGAAACTTTTTCATGAAACACAAAATATTAACTGCTATTGTAGTAATCGTTATTTTAGGTGGAATCGCGGCAGCAGGTGGTAAGAAAGATGGTACAGATACAGCTGCTAATAAGGCAGAGACAAATCAAGATAGTACAAATACAGCTGCTACTAAGACTGAGACAAAGCAAGAAGTAAAAGAAGAAGTAGTAAAAGTTTCAGCAGTTGATTTAGCAAAAGCGTATGAAGACAATGAAGTAAGTGCTGATAAGTCATATAAAGATAAAACAGCAGAAATAAACGGGAAAGTATCTGATATAGGAGTTGTTGGAGGACAAACTTATATTGTATTATCATCAGAAAAGGATATGTCTGTTACAGACGTTCAATGCTTTTTTGACGAACAGAGCGAAATTGATAAGGTATCTAATTTGAAAAAAGGAGATACAGTTACTGTACAAGGCAAGATTGATGGTAAGTCAATGAATGTTGGAGTAAATAATTGTAAAATTAAATAATGAATAAAACAGAGCTAGGGTTAATTCCCTAGCTTTCTTAAAGTATAAATATATATTTGTAGCACTTTGTATACATCGTACATATAAATTAACATAGCAATTAAAAGGGAGCTAACAATGTATGGAAAGGATTCAAATGATTTTAAGTATTTAAATAGTTCTGCATCCTATCAAATACATTTCTAGACGGCACATTATTTTCATAGCAATATCGATATAAAGTTCTTTTAGATATACCCAAAGATTTACACAGCTTATACTTATTAATGTGGATATTTTTATTAAGTAAAGTGGATAAATATTGCTGAAAGTTATCCATAGATTCTAAATATGGATCATAAAAATATTTACTATTAATGTTAAAATAGCTAGCTAGTTTTATTGATTGCTCTTTTGTGGGGAATAGCTCTCCACTCTCATATTTTGATATACTCGATTTGCTAATACCTATAGTTAGTGACAATTCTTTTTGAGTTAAATTATTTAACTTTCTTAATCTAATCAAATTTTCAGCAATCGTATTTGCTGGCAGATCTTTAAACTCATCTTTTAAATTAATTCTCAAAATACAGTTTTCTAAAATCGCTTTTTCATGTACCGAGCATTTAAAGGCGGTACAGGTGATTATGTGGCTCTCTTTGAACCTACAGCTTCTGCAATTCAGAAAGAAGGAACCGGATATATTCTTGCATCTGTTGGTGAAGAATCAGGATTAATTCCTTATACTTGTTATTTTACAACAAAATCTTATATGGATAAAAATCCACAAGTAATACAAGGGTTTACAAATGCTATTTATAAAGGCCAACAGTGGTTTTTTAGTCACAGCACAGAGGAAGTTGCAAATAGCATAATTGATTATTTTCCAGGTACAGATAAAGATACAATTATGACAGTTATAGATAACTATAAAAAGATTGATGCTATAGCTCATACACCGGAAATTAAAGAAGAAAATTTAAATAGACTTATGGATATAATTACTGATTATGATTCAAGCTTAATGCCGCAAAGACCTGAATTTAGCAAGATTGTAGACAATTCTTTTGCTGAAAAAGCAGCTAAATAAAGGTCACATAAAGATGAAAAGGTGGTGATTTTATTTGAGCTTGTTAGAAATATCAAATATATCAATGAATTATCATTCTATTAAAGGTGAAACACAGGCTTTAAATAATGTTAATTTTCAAGTAGATGATGGTAAATTTATTTCTATTTTAGGACCGTCAGGATGCGGAAAATCTACATTATTAAATATAATGAGCGGACTGTTAGAGCCATCTAATGGGAGCGTATTGTACAAAGGTGAAGATGTAAAAAAGAATTTGGATAAAATAGGATATATGTTTCAAAAGGATCATTTATTTGAATGGAATACGGTTTGGGAAAATGTAATCTTAGGATTAAAGATAAAAAAGCAGCTAAATAATGAATCAAAGGAAAGAGTAAGTGGATTATTAGATGCTTATGGGCTAACGAGATTTAAGAACCATCATCCTAGTGAACTTTCAGGTGGAATGAGGCAAAGAGTTGCACTTATAAGGACGTTAGCATTAAATCCAGAGATACTCTTTTTAGATGAACCATTTTCAGCACTAGATTATCAATCGAGACTTTTGGTATGTGATGATGTTTATAAGATAATAAAAACAGAAAAAAAGACAGCAATAATGGTAACACATGATATAGCAGAAGCGATTTCTTTATCCGAAAAAGTAATAGTATTGTCTAAGAGACCATCTAGTGTGAAAGTAGAAATTCCTATACATTTTGGCGATGAAGAATTAACTCCTTTCCAAAAGAGAAGAGCTCCAGAGTTTAGTGACTATTTTAACATGTTATGGAAGGAGTTGAATGATGGAAATGGCTAAGAAAAGTGTAAATGTTAGTGAAGCAAATAAGATGTCTAAGGAACATGAAATATATTTAAATAAGGTAAAGAGAACAAAAAGAAAAATTGTAATTACTAGAATTCTCATATTAGTTATTTTTATAGCATTATGGCAAATAGCTGCAAATCTAAAGTGGATTGATCCGTTTCTTACTTCTAGTCCAACTAGAGTAATTGAATCATTTGTATCTTTATATGAAGGTGGAGGTTTAATTAAGCATATCGCAGTCACTTGCTATGAAACTATATTAGGATTTTCCTTAGGAACAATCATAGGTTCTCTAATTGCAGTGATTTTATGGTGGAGTCCTTTGGTATCAAAAATACTAGATCCATATTTAGTAGTTTTAAATGCACTTCCCAAAGTTGCTTTGGCTCCAATAATAATATTTTGGATTGGAAATGGTATTCCAGCAATAATAGTGATTGCTCTTTTAATTTCAGTAATAACAACAATTATAAGCGTATTAACTGGATTTAATGAAATAGATAAAGAGAAAATTATGCTTATGAGAACTTTTAGAGCGACAAAGATACAGATATTAAGATATTTAATATTCCCATACTCCATTCCTATCCTTATATCAGCTCTAAAGATAAATGTTGGTTTATCTTGGGTCGGAGTAATAATGGGAGAATTTCTAGTAGCTAAGAATGGCCTCGGATTTTTGATAGTATATGGAGGACAAGTGGCTCAGTTAGATATGGTAATGATGAGCATTGTAATCTTATCAGCAATTGCATTTATCATGTATGAGGTGGTTGCAATAGTAGAAAATAAACTTGTAAAGGGTAGAAGTTGAAAATATATTGCTAAAATCTACAAATACCATCTTAAAACGACTTATTTATTAAAAAATAAGTCGTTTTAATTTTTATGATGAATAAATTTAAACATATTTCTAGAAACTTATATTTAAAGTGCAATTGATATATAATACTGAAAATATAAGGATGTTTAACAAAAAGGTAACCTTTACTTAAAGTGTAAGGGAATTTTACTTATCCATGTAATGATGGTAAATTAAATTGTAAAGGGTATATTAAGAATAGAGAGAAGTTGGTTTTTAAACAAATATGATTAAATAATTGGAGTGTGATGAAATTGAAGTTATTTAGAGAAGCATTAATTATATTTGGAATTTATCTGTTGGGAGAATTTATATCATCAATGCTTCATCTACCGATACCTGGAAATATATTGGGAATGATAATATTATTTATATTATTATACACAAAGGTAATTAAGGTGGATAGTATTTCAAATATAACGAATTTTTTACTGGACCATTTGGCTTTTTTCTTTATTCCGGCAGGAGTTGGTCTAATGACGTCACTTGGGATAATAAAATCGACATGGTGGCAATTATTATTAGTATGTATATTGACGACTACGATAGTAATTGGAGTGACTGGTATTGTCGTTCAGGCTATTTCAAGAAAGCCAAAGAAAAATATTTAGTTTATGTACAGATAAAGTGATAAGAAAAGAGGAATATATATGCAAATATTAATAAACAATGTTTTATTTGGACTAGTACTTTCACTTGCGGCTTTTGAAGTTGGTATATTTATTAATAGAAATACAAGAATACCAATTTTAAATCCACTACTAATTGCAATAGGAATTATAATATGTTTTTTGTTTGCATTTCATATTGATTTTGATACATATAATAAAGGTGGTCAATTTATAAATATGTTTCTTGGGCCATCAACTGTTGTACTTGCAGTACCTTTGTATAAACAGCTCGATCTTTTAAAAAAGAATGCTAAGGCTATTTTAATAGGTATATTTGTTGGCAGTGCTATAGGGATAATTTCTATAATAGGAATATCATATCTAGTTGGACTTAATGCAAGTGTAATAAAATCATTAGTTCCAAAATCAGTAACAACGCCTATAGGAATATCAATAAGCAGTCAATTGGGAGGAGTAGTTCCAATAACAGTGCTTGCAATTATAGTTACAGGTATAATTGGTGCTGTATTTGGACCTACTATATGCAAGATTTTTAGGATAAAGGATAAGGTTGCAGTTGGTGTATCCATGGGAACGGCATCTCATGCAGTTGGCACTAGTAAGGCTTTAGAACTTGGAGAAGTAGAAGGGGCAATGAGTAGTCTTTCAATTGGCATTGCGGGAATAATGACAGTGATAATTGCTCCATTAGCATATAATTTAGCATTATACATATATCATATAGTAAAATAGAAGCTTATAAATTATATCAAAAGTACATATTAAAAGTAACGGATTATTTCGAAGAAATTATTTAGAAATAATCCGTTATTTTCTTATAAGTGGCAATATATGAACTGGAATAGATAGATTATAAGGTAAATATAAGTATTAGAATTTACAAAAAATATATTTATACATGTATATTATAAATAATGGGACTATAAAAGAGGTTTAGCAATATTTACTTGTTGATTATAAGAAGAGAAGCAAATTATAATTATGTAAGATAGAGTAATTATGAATAATTTAAAAAATGATAGTTTATGATATAAAAAAATTAATGCTGGTGTAGGAGAAGAATAAATATGGCTCACGATGATGAAGTACTTATAACTTATGGACTAGGGTATGCTTTTGAAAGAAGTAAATTGCTGATTATATCTGAAGTTGAAGAAAAGATTGTATCCAAAAAAGAAGTAGATATTATGGAAGAAATAAATATAGTTAACAAATTTAAAGAAAAGTTAGATACTAAATGTGCTTTGAAATTTCCCAAAAGCTACTTAACTAATGTGGAAGAAGTTTTAGAGGAAAAAGTATCAAAGACTATACCTATAATTACATCAATAAAAGCCAGAGATATTGACAAACAAGATCATCTTATGGATGAGTATGTAAAAAAAGATCTAAGCCAGATGAGGCTTAGAAAAGAAGGGTATATTCAAAAAGATTCAACTTTGATTAAAGAATATTTAGATAGTTGTAGTGAAAATACATATGCTAAGAATATTAAAGAAAAATCATTAAAGTATAACAAAATGATTCTTAAGATAATTTTAACAAGCAGTTTTGGAGATGAATTTGGATATTTTTTGAGTAAACAAGGACAAGCTGCTGTTTTAGAAGAAATAGATAAAAATGTGGGTGAGCAGCTAGAGAATATACTTAAGAATGACTATTTAGTAAAGAAGAAGTACGGTGAACTAGATTTTTTGAATATGTTATTGTTTCTTGAGGAATGGCAAAGGAAATATTTTAAATGGGATGGAAAGTATACGGACTTAATGTTCTCAATAAACAAGGATGGAAGAAAATACAAAGGGAGAAAAGATGAAATAAAGGATTCTGTTATTTCGTTCATTAAAGAAAAAAGATACTTATATCTTCCATTTGGAAGATATAATGATGATAATATTTTTATAAATTTAAGTGACGAACGATATTGCAATATCAATGAAAGTAATGATAATAGATTACAATATGTTATCTTAGAAAAAAAGGAAACTAATTTATATCAAATAGTATCTAATGAGTATAAAAAAATAGATTTAGAAGAAAATACAGAACTAGGATACTTACTTTCTTACAACAAAGATACTGTTTATATTTCACTAGCTGTATACGACAAAAAAAATGAAAAATTAATTTGTAAAGATAATAATAAATTTGATGATTTTAAATCGAAAATGATTGAGGAATTAGAAAAACATTTTATATTATAAATAAGTTCATTAGTTCATATTAACTAGTTGCTCAGCGAACGCATATGGTGAGTTGAGTTTAATTTAATTATTGAAATTTATAAGTTTTAAGTTACATAATTAGACTGCTTTAAAATAATTAAGATATATTCCTAATTATTTTAAAGCAGTCTTGCTAATTTAATAGAATAAGCCATTATTTTTGAGGAGTATATTCTTGATAGGGCATTTGAATTGTAACTCCTGTTTCATCAAATTTATAATTTGTATTTTCAAGAGGATTTTTATTAGCAACTAAGTTCATTCCTATGGAATAAAGGGCTTCAGCTGTTTGATTAGGATCCTGAAAAACAGTGCCTGTCATAACACCTTTATTAATTAGGTCTTTAGCTGCTGGTATTCCATCAATTCCGAAAACAGGTATATATTTTGATTTATCTTCTTTATTGTATCCGTATTTCTGTAATGCTTCAATTGCACCTATAGCCATGGCATCATTATTTGAAATTATTGCCTCAATTTTATCTCCATATCTCAAAAATAGTAATTCAGTAGAATCTTTGGCGCATATTTCATCCCAATAACAGAATTTAGATAAAATTTCTTGTGTTCTAATTCTAGCATCATTAATAGTTGATATAGAGTATGTACTTCTTGCATTTGTTACAGTACTATTATTTGGACCTTTTAACATGAAATATTGTAATACGTTATCACCATTTCTATCCATAGTTTTTTTATAAGAATTCCATTCTTTAACAATTAAATTTCCTTGCAAAATCCCAGATTGATCAGCATTTGTTGATACAACAAGAGCTCTATTATAAGATTTGATGGGCTCAGTATCAAAAGGCACTGTATTAAATAGAATCACAGGAATATTTCTTTGTTTTGCTTTCCCAATAACTGATTCTACAGTATTTCTATCTAAGCTGACTAAATTTATCAATAAAAGATCGTAATCACTTTGGAGCGCTGAATCTAATAAAGCGTTTTGTATACCTTGATTTCTTCTACCATCTAAAAAAGTAAAGCTAACAGAATCTTTGTTTTTATTTTGAATTTCCTCCAAGCTATTTCTCACTAAAGAGATATAAGGATCATCGAAAGCAAATAACAGTGTGGCTACCTTTACTGGCTTCTTCGGAAGAACTTGTGCATTTGCATATAAAGCAGTTTTAAGATTATAAGTAGGTATAATAGCTAATATAATTATGAATGATAGTATCTTTTTTAATATTCTCATTTCAATCCTCCATATGACAATTTCAAATTGTAATATTTATTATTAGATTGTCTTTTAATATTAAATTTATTCTACATTGAAAATATATTATATAAAATAAATTGAGGATTATTATTTTTTATGTACCTTTTTCTTCTTTTTTACCGAATATCCAAATGTGCCCAATGGTTTAGCATTTAAGCCATAATATTCACCATGGCTATAACAAATCAAGTTAGCTTTGTTAAAGCATATTTTACCATTTGAATCAATTAAGTCTTCGTCGACCTTTACGTTTGTTACTTCAAACAAGAATAGATCATGTGTACCTAGAGGCGTAATTGATTTTAACTTACATTCTAAAGCTATCGGCGATTTTTGCAATGAAGGTGTGGATATGCTTTCACCTTTATTAAGTTGCAAACCAAAATGTTTAATTTTATCTTCTTTCTTTCCAGAGCGAACTCCACAATAATCAACAATCTTAACCATTTCCCTAGTTGGCAAATTAATAACGCATTCACCACTTTCTTTTATGTAATCATAAGATAATCTCTCAGGTCGTATTCCCATAGCTATTATAGGCTCTTTAGTGCAAACAGTACTTACCCAGCCAACCGTAAAAGCATTAACTTTATCATCTTTGTTTTTTGATGTGACAAGTACTACAGGCGTGGGATTAAGCATAACACTGCCTTTAAAATTCAATTTATTCATGTTAATTACTCCTTAAATAAAAGCATCTTCAAATACCTAGGAAGAATACAACCTATTTTTGAAGATGCTTAAGATATATTATAGAAATTAAGTAAAGTTATTTAATTATCTTCTTCTTCTGTTAGAACGGCTATAGTAATTTTTATTCTTGCGTCTTGAATTAGATGCAGCATTTTTAATAAGAGCAATAAGAGTTACGATAATAGCCAAACCTACTAAAGTAGAAATGTAGATAATTAAATTATCTTTAATTATTGAACCTAGTGAAATATCAACTGAACCTGTAACTTCTTCAGAATGATTTCTTGTGCTATAAGTAAGTTTAGTATTTTTATTAAATAGTAAACTCCATGCAGTAGAATCTGTTCCTTTATAAGTAATTTGAGATTCAGAATCGTTTATTGCATTTTTATAATAATTTACATCTTGAGTCAATTTAATTGGAACAGAAATGGTTTTTGTAGGCCCAAATAATATAAATGGTTTATATTTTACATCAGCAGTTCCAACACTTTCACCGTTTGCTTTATAAACTTCTTTTTTAGCACCATAGCTATAATCCATAATAGCATCCATATCATTAAATTTTGTCATATCTGCATTATCAATTTGTCTACTTTTAAGAACAATACCAATTAACTGACGCCCATCTCTGTCATAAACAGTTGCTAAACAACCTCCAGCTTCATTAGTTGTACCAGTTTTACCAGCAAGGTTACCATTTTTACCAAGTGTTAAGTTTCTATTTTCTAAAATTATTCTAGAATTCTTTAAAGTTATAGGAGCTTTTTCAAGTTCCATTGTTTCGCGTTCCCAAGGATTTGCAAAAGCTGCCTTCATGATTATTGAAAGGTCATATGCTGTAGTATAATGATCTGGATCATGAAGTCCATTAGGAGTAACAAAGTTACTATTATTAGCTCCAAGCTCTTTTGCTTTTTTATTCATTAATTCAGCAAATGATTTAACGTCCCCGGAAATATTGTCTGCTATTACATATGCAGTATCATTACCAGAAAAAAGTAGTAAGCCCTTCATTATATCATCAGCAGTTACTTTGTCACCAGGCTGCATAGTATTATGCATATAATTTAAATTTAAAGAATATTCAGGTTGTTCCTTCGCAGATTTAGTATATTCAAGCTGATCTGCTTTGTCTTTGCTTTCAGCTAATAATAAGCCAGTTAAAAGTTTTGTTGTACTAGCAGGATATCTCTTGCTGTCAGCATCCTTGCAATAAATTATCTCTCCTGTTTCTAAATCCATAGTTAAAGCAGCTTCAGCTTTAATGTTTGGTAAGTTCTCTGATGAAGTTTCAGTCTTAGGTTTTGCAGAATTGCTTGCTGCATAACTTGCCATACTTAATGGACTAAATAAAGAAAGAGAAAGGGTTAATGCAAATGCTTTTAAAATTAAATTTTTTTTCAAGTCAAATCTCTCCAATTCTTTTAAGCATATAAAAAAATAATCTTTTTTTAGACATGCCTTAAGTATAATAAAACATTTTAAGTATAACATTTATATAATGCTATAACAATAAATGTTATGTAAAAAGTTACAAACAATATATGACAATTTACAATATTGCATTATTTACTTTAATCTTTGTATTATAGAATTTTTTGCTTTTAATTCAAAATTATCATTTAAGTTTTCTAATTTTACATCTTCCCCATACTTGTTCTTCAAAGCTAAAGTTAGAAGTCTATCTGCAAATTCTGGATTTTTTGAAAGGAAAGAACCATGAAAATACGAACCAAATGTATTTTTATAGATACATCCTTCATATCCATCTTCACCATTATTGCCATATCCGTGAATGCATTTTCCAAGGGGAGTATGGTCATTTATATATGTTCTTCCCGAATGATTTTCAAATCCCACATAAGTTTCATTAAATCCTTCGTTAAATATTTCTGTATTTCCAATAAATCTAGTATCGCCACCTTCAGTATAGAGATTTAAAATACCAAGTCCATCTATTTTTTCTCCATTTGGGGCAGTGTAGTATTTACCTAATAATTGATATCCACCGCATATAGCTAGCATAACTTTGCCATCCTCAATATAACTTGTTAAAGCATCTTTCTTTATCTCATTTAAATCAGTAGAGACTATAGATTGTTCATAATCCTGACCACCACCGAAAAAGATGATGTCCACATTTTCTTTATCTATATTTTCACCTATTGAAGTGTTGATTATATCTACATCAATTCCTCTAAGGGCTGCCCTATGTTTTAAAATGAGTACATTACCTACGTCACCATATACATTTAATAAATCCGGATATAAATGACAGATAGTTAATTCCATAATCTTATTCTCCTTATCTTACCAAAGTTTTTTAATATAACCTTTTGAATGAAGATATTTTCTATAATTAATCATTGCAGTATAAGTTGCTAAAATATATACTTTTTTAGAAGTAGATTCCTTAATTTTATCTGTAAGTTCTTCATAATCTTCTTTTAAAATAAATTTATCTACATTCAATCCAGCAACCTTTAATCTTACAGCCATATCATACATTCTAATTCCAGATACGAAAACATCTTCTATCTTTAAACTAGATATTTTTTCGAAGTCTACGTCCCAAATCCAAGAAACATCACGTCCATCAGCGTAATTATCATTTAACATGAAAACTGCTGAAAATTCACTTGTATTAAGAGCAAGAGTGTCTAAAGCTTGGTTATATCCAGCAGGATTTTTTACTAATATAATTTGTACATCTTTATTATCAATAGATATTTGCTCTTGTCGTCCAAAGCTTGAACTTTGATTTTGAAGAGAGGCTTTAATTACTGAGTCTTCTACTCCAAGTTCTTTTGAAATTGCAAATGCACATAAAGCATTGTAAATATTATAAGCACCTGATTGGCTTATGAAAACTTCAGTGTCATTAATTAAGACAGAAGAGTTTTCAGGTGTTAAATCAAAAATTTTATTTACAGCATAATCAAGTTCAGAACGCTTATAACCACATTCAGGACAGTAAAAATCTCCTAAGTGATTATAAGTAACTAAGTTATATGAATAAGGTGCTTTGCAGAATTTGCAGAACTTTGCATCAGCATTTATTTCTAAGGCAGTATCTTCTTTAATAGGTGTATTAAAACCATAATAGGCTAATGGATTTTTAACATCTAGATTTCCGAGTAAAGATTCATCGCCATTTAAAACCAGCTTTGATTCAGGAACTTTAACTACACCTTCTAAAATTTTAACGAGAGTTGTATAAACTTCTCCATATCTATCTAGCTGATCTCTAAATAAATTAGTTACAGTTATTATTTCAGGAGTTATATGTTCTGTAATGAATTTTACATTAGCTTCATCAACTTCTATTACAGCGTAAGGATTTTCTTTTTTCTTAAAAAATGAATAATTAGAAATAAAACAAGCTACAATACCAGGATATAAATTGGCTCCAGTGCTATTTGTTATAACATGTAATTTATTTTCCTTTAGGATGTTGTAAATCATGCTTGTAGTTGTTGTTTTTCCATTAGTTCCAGTAACTAAAATCACCTTGTATCCCTTACTAACATGTTTTAAGATTGATTTATCAATTTTTAAAGCTATCTTACCAGGAAAATTACTTCCACCTTTTACAATGTGTTTTGCAGAAAATGCAGTAATTTTTGATAGTAATATGCTTAAAATAGATTTAATATTAATTTCACTCACCGCCCAATTCTAGTTATATATAAGAATGATTAACACAATAAAGTAATATTAATCATTTTTATACAATAAAACAATAAAATAATCAAAATAAGTATAGCATAAAATTTAAGAAGTACGAAAACTTTTTTAGCAATTGAATAGATATAGGTTGTTTTTCGCAAATTTGAAGAAAAAGTGCAAGAATTCAAGGTTCAGTTAGTCTAACATAATTGTTTTATTGATGAATATACCCTATAATTAGAAGTAATAAAGAATTTTACGAGGTGCTATTATTATGATTAGGGTAACAGTTAATATAAATGGTATGAATTATAACTTAAAAGGGGAAAAAGACGAAAAATATTTGCTTGGGGTAGCAAATTTTGTTGATACAAGAATTAAAGAAATTCTATCGAAGAAATCTAGTTTTAGTACAACAGATGCTTCTGTTTTAGCAGCAGTAAATATAGCCGATGAACTCTACGAGTGTGATTTAGAATTGGATAAAGCAATTAAAGTTAAAGAGACTATTAGTAATGAAAATTCTTCGTTAAAGAAGAAGGTGGACGAGCTAAGTTTACAATTAGAAAATATAAATAAAGAAAAATCAGAGATTCAAAATAATTTTCAGAAGAAAGAAGAAGAACTGCATGGAAAATATAATAATGTAGAAATAAAATTTGGTTCATTAAGTGATGAAATTAATATACTGAAAATTGAAAATGAAAAGCTAAAAAAAGAAAATAAATTAATAACTGATGAGAATAAGAGAACTAAGAATAGTAATGAGACTTTAACTAAAGATGTTGCAGATTATAAAGAGAAAAGCAAGATTCTTTATAAGAAGATAGATGAAGCTAAAAACAAGGAGCATAGATTAAATAAGCAAGTACAACAAGCTAATGAACAAATAAGTAGTTTAACTAGTGAACTCGCTAAAGCTAATAAAGAAAAGGATATAGTAACTGAGCAATTAAACGAAATGACTGCTGTAAATTTTGAATTAGACAAACAAATCAAAGAACTTACGCAAGTTAAGTTGAATTTAGATAATAAGATGCTTCTATTACAAGAAAAGAATATCTCATTAGAAGCTGATTATAATAATGTTTGTGAAGAATTGAAAAAAATAGGCGAGAGCTTAAAATATGAAATTAATAATAAAGAAGTTATAAATAAAGAATATACTTTATGTAAAGTTAATTTAGAAAAATTAAATGAGGACCATTATAAATGTACTAAAGAACTTGCTGAGTATAAGGAAAAGTTAGAAAATCAAATTACTACTAATAATGCAATAACTTCTAAAGCTAGAGAAGAAAAAGAAATACTAAAAAATAAAATTACAGAATTGTTGTTGAGTGAAGAAGAATTAAATAAGAAAATTAAAAAATTACTTGAAAGAGAGCAGGAATTAAATAATAGTTTAAAACTTGAAAAAGATAATACTGTTAGGTTAACAAAAGAAATTCAAGATAATAATATGGAAAAGGCTGATCTTAATAAACAGCTTAATGATTTATTTGAAGAATCGGAAAAAGAAATTACAGAATGTAAGCAAAAATTAAGCAAGCTAAATAAAGAAAATGAAGCATTGGTAAATCAAATTGATTTACTAAATGAAGAAAAAGATACTTTAGGAAGTGAAATTAATAAATTAAAGGAAGAACAAGATCTTTTAAATAATGAAATTAAAAATATCAATGATACTAATGATAAATTATCACAAGAAATAGAGAATTCTGATAGAGACAAAGAAAGATTAGAAGAGGAATTAAAGATAACAAGAAATGATAATGAAAAGCTAAAAGGCGAGCTTAAAGAAGTTCATGAAGAAAAAGAATCAGAAGTTAATATCAAGGTAAAAGAGATTGAGGAAGTAAACAATACATTAGAGAGTAAAGAAAATGACTTAAGAAGAATTAAAGAAGAATTAGCAAGTAGAGAGAGAGCTTTAGCTAGATTAGAAAAGGAATTGGAAGATAAAGAGGGAATTTTCCTGAAATTAAAAAGAGAAATAGAAGCTAAGGAAAAAGATTTGAATACAAGTAAGATATCAATAGATGATTTACAAGGAAAGATGTCAATACTAGCTAAAGAAAAAGAAGAATTAGCTAATGAAAATGATAAACTTAATCAAGAAGCAAGGACTTTTCACAATAGATTATTTGAACTACAAGCAGAAATAATAAATAAAGAAATAGAAATTGCAAAAGCTAAAAAAGAACAAGTAGGTCCTATTGTGAAAAAGAAAAGATAAAATGAAGGAGAAATATGAATAATATAGAATTACTAGCTCCAGCAGGAAGTATGGAGAGTTTAATTGCTGCTATAAATAATGGAGCAGATGCAATATATCTTGGTGGAAATAAATTTTCAGCTAGAGCTTATGCATCAAATTTCGATAATGAAACAATGATGAAGGCTGTTGATTATGCTCATGGTTATAATGTAAAAGTCTATGTCACTATAAATACAATTTTAAAACAAAATGAATTAAAGGAAGCTTTAAAATATGCAGGATATCTTTATGAAATAGGAGTAGATGCAATAATAATACAAGATTTAGGATTAGTAAAATTAATAAGAGATGTATATCCAGATTTTGAACTTCATGCATCAACACAAATGACAATTCATAATGCAGAAGGGGCTTTATACTTTAGAGAAAAAGGAATGCAGAGAATAGTTTTATCTAGAGAACTTACATTAGATGAAATTAAGTACATTTCAAAAGATTTAGAAATTGAGACAGAAATATTCGTACATGGTGCTTTATGTGTATGCTATTCAGGACAATGCTTGATGAGCTCTATGATTGGTGGAAGAAGCGGAAATAGAGGAAGATGTGCACAACCTTGTAGAATGCAGTATACAATAAAAGGAGAAAACTTTGGAGAAAGAAAGGCTTACCTTTTAAGTCCTAAAGATACATGCTTTATTGAAGATATGGACGCTATTATAAAGAGTGGAACAGCATCATTAAAAGTTGAGGGAAGAATGAAAAAGCCAGAATATGTTGCTGGGGTTACAAGGAATTATAGAAAAGCCATTGATAAAGTATTAGTAAATGCAAAGTTTGATTTACAAAAGGGAAGACAGGAATTAGCGCAACTGTTTAATAGAGAAGGTTTTGCTAAAGCATATCTACATAAAAATGTAGGAAAAGATATGATGAGCTATAATTATCCTAAAAATACTGGTGTATATATAGGGCAAGTATCAAACAGTGGAGAAATTAAGTTGGAATCCAGTGTATCTTTAGGTGATGGGATAAGGTTCAATGATGACGGATTTACTTTAAGCAAAATTTTAAATAACAATAATGAAGTTAAAGAAGCTTTTAAGGGTGAAACAGTTAAATTATTTCCAACTGGGGGATATAAAAAAGGCTATAGGTTATATAAGATGTCTGATAAAAAACTTTATGATGAGTTAAATGAGGATTTAAAACCTTATAAAAGGAAAATAAATTTAACTGGTGAAGTTGAATTTAAGGTTAACGCACCTCTTTGCATTAAAGTAAAATATAATAAAAAAGAATACAGAGTTTATGGAGAAATAGTTGAAGAAGCAACCAATAAACCATTAACAAGAGAAAGAGTTGAGGAAGCTTTAAGAAAATCTGGAGAAATTCCATATAGATTTGATAAGATAATTTTTGATATTTTTGATGATGGATTCATAAGAATTTCAGCTATAAATAATCTAAGAAGAGAATTATTTGAAAAGATTTTAAAAGAAGAAGTAAGTTCTTATAGAAGGAAAAGAACTGAAGGAGCTATTAAAGAGCTCGATTCAAAGTGTCAGGAAAACTTAGGATATATTTATAGTTGTATTACAAAAGATCAACTAAAGGCACTACTTGATGATAATAAAGCTCAAAATATAGCGTTAGATATATTTTTTAGTAGACAAAAACATGCATTGAATAAAAATGACTTGAAGAATTTACATAAAACTTCAAAAGATAAAAATATATATTTAAAAGTTCCAAGTATTATTAAGCAGGAATTTAATAGTATAGTAAAGATAATAGATGAACTAAAACCTTATATAAAGGGAATAATTACATCTAATGCTGGAATAATAAAAATCTATAAAGATAAACTATTTATAATAGGAGATTATAAATTAAATATCTTTAATAAAGATGCGGCTGAATTTTATGCGCAAGATGTTGATATTCCATTTTTAAGTCTTGAATTAAATCGAAAAGAAATAAAAGAATTAATGAAGCACACTAACTGCAATATGGGAATAAATATTTATGGAAAAACTGAGCTTATGATTAGTGAATATTGTCCTATGGGAAGTACCTTTGGTAATAAGTCATCTAAAAAAGAATGTAGTGGTGTATGTATGAAGGATAATTTTAAACTAATCGATAGAATGAACGAAAGTTTCACTGTTTTAGGCGATAATAGCTGTAGAAGTTATATTTTAAATTCGATAGCTACAAATTTAATTGATGAAATTGAAGAACTTAAGTCTTTCAATATTTCAAATTTTAGAGTAGACTTTAAAGATGAAAGTTATGATGAAGTAAAAGATATTTTAAATCAAATTGCTCATAAGGCAAAAAATGAAAACAATAAATATACTAAGGGCCACTACAAACGTGGAGTAGAATAGTACCAAGAAATAGTTGACGGCTTGTAATTGATAATTAAGATGAAAATTACTTTGAAACTTATTAGAAAGAGATTATTTTAAGTTTTATAAGTATGAATTCTTAGTTATCTCTTATATGCTGTCAATTGTTGATTGATTGTTAGGATGTGGGATATATGAATGAAAGATCTCTAAGAATTTTAGAGTTTAATAAGATAAAAGAAAAAATTAAGAAATATGCAAGAACAAATGCTGCTAAAGCAAAAGTTGAAGAGCTTGAGCCTTATGATAATTTATATGAAATAAATAATAAACTAGAAGAGACAAACGAAGCTCTTGAAATCTTAATATCAAAGGGTAATCCACCACTTGAAGGATTATTTGACATACATGAAGGTATAGAAAGAGCTAAAAAGGGTGGAACTTTATCACCAGGGCAATTATTAAAAGTAGGTGGAATGCTTAAAGTTACGAGAAATATGAAGGAATTTTTTAAAAGAGAAGAAGTTGAAAAGCCATATCCAAGACTTGAAGACTTAGCTTACATATTAGCTCCAGTAAAAGCATTAGAGGACGAAATAGAAAGAGCCATAGTATCAGAGGATGAAATTAGTGATAAAGCTAGCCAAACTCTCTATAATATCAGACGAAGCTTAAAAGAAAAGAACTCTTCAGTTAGAGAAAAAATAAGTTCTATTGTTAGAAGCAACTCAAAATATTTACAAGATGACTTGTATACTATGAGAGGCGATAGATATGTGCTTCCTGTAAAATCAGAATATAAAAGCCAAGTTCCGGGACTTGTACATGACCAAAGCTCAACTGGGGCAACATTTTTCATTGAGCCTATGAGCTTAGTTAATTTAAACAATGAAATAAGAGAATTGTTTTTAAAAGAAAAAGCTGAAATAGAAAGAATACTTTCTGACCTTTCGCTGAAAGTTAAAATTAATGGGGACTCATGTTTGAGTAATTTAAAGGTACTTGTTGAGTTTGATTTTATATTTGCAAAAGGAAGATATGGATCTGCATTAAACGCTGTTAAGCCAGTAGTTAGGGAGGATGGAATATTTAGTATATTCTCTGGAAGGCATCCATTAATAGAAAGTGATAAAGTTGTGCCATCAGATATATATCTAGGAGAAGAATTTCAAACATTAATGATAACAGGGCCAAATACTGGAGGTAAGACTGTTACAATAAAAACTGTTGGTTTGCTTCATATTATGGGATTAAGCGGATTATTGATTCCTGCTAGAGATAACTCATCTATAGCCTTCTTTAAAGAAATATTTGCAGATATAGGTGATGAACAAAGTATTGAACAAAGCTTGTCTACTTTCTCATCTCATATGACTAATATAGTTAATATCATGAAGCATGTAGATGACAAGTCTTTAGCTTTATTCGATGAGCTTGGTGCAGGTACAGATCCAGCAGAAGGAGCAGCTCTTGCAGTATCAATATTAGAAACTTTAAGAAATAGAGGCGCAAAGCTAATTGCAACTACTCACTATAGTGAACTTAAAGCTTATGCATTAAAAACAGATGGTGTAGAAAATGCTTCTGTTGAATTTGATATAGAAACCTTGAGGCCAACTTATAGACTATTAATTGGTGTTCCAGGTAAATCAAATGCCTTTGAGATTTCTAAGAGATTAGGACTTGTAGAAGGTGTCATTAAACGCGCAAAAGAATATATGTCCGAGGAAAATCTTCAATTTGAAAATCTGATCAGGGAACTTCAAGAAAAAAGTATAATAGCTAAAAAAGAAGCAAGGGAAGCTAAGATACTTAGAGATCAAGCAGAAGATCTTAAAAAGAAGTATGAAGAAAAGCTTGAAAAATTAGAAAATACTAGAGAAAAAGCTTATATGGATGCTAGGCGTGAGGCAAAAGAGATAATTGCAAATGCTAAAGATGAAGCAGATGAGATTTTAAAAGCTATGAGGGAACTTGAGAAAATTGGAATATCAAGTGGCGGAAGACAAAGGCTTGAAGAAGAAAGAAAGAAACTTAAAGATAGCTTAGAAGAAAGAGAAAAAGGAATTCACAAAATGAAGGAAAATGAAGGGGAATCTATAACTAATGTGACTCTTGGTATGGAAGCCTACCTGCCTTCATTAAACCAAAAAGTAATTATTGTTTCTATGCCAGATAATAGGGGCGAAGTTCAAGTTGAAGCTGGAATAATGAAAATAAATGTTAAGCTTAAAGATTTAAGAAAAACTCAAGTTACTAAAGAAGAAAAAGTAAGAAGAAAAAGAGAAGTAAAGCTTAATCTAAGTAATGTAGAATCTAGAGTAGACTTAAGGGGATTAGATGCAGAAGAAGCGTGCTACAAAGCAGATAAATATTTAGATGATGCATATATGGCTAACTTAGGGGAAGTAACAATAGTTCATGGTAAAGGAACTGGAGTACTTCGTAAAGCAATAAATGATATGCTTAAGAGACATCCACATGTAAAATCATATAGACTAGGTGCATATGGTGAAGGTGGAGACGGGGTTACTATGGTGGAACTTAAGGGGTAATTATTTTTTTCATATACCTAATATTTTTACTTATTTAAGTTAAAAATATCATTAAAATTATTGTTAGTAAGAATATTATACAAATAATAATGTATAATTAAGTAAAGCTATAATTAAATTTCTCTTAAGTTTTTGTTTTATAGTGTTAAGTGTACGTTAGATAAGAGGTGATAATATGTACATAATAAGTGCATGCTTGTGTGGAGTTAATTGTAAATATAGTGGTAAAAATAATCTAAATGATAGATGTTTAAAATTATTTAGAGAAGGAAAAGCAGTTCTAGTTTGTCCAGAGCAATTAGGCGGATTACCAACTCCAAGAAATCCTGTTGAACTAAATAGTGCAGCAAGTGAAGTGTTAGATGGGAATGGAAAAGCATTAAGCAATAAAGGTGAGGATGTTACTAAGCAATTTATAGATGGTGCATATGAAACATTAAAAATTGCTAAAGAACTTGGAGCTACAAAAGCTATATTAAAAGAGGGAAGTCCTTCATGTGGATCTAACTTTGTCTATGATGGTACTTTTACGGGTAATAAAATAAAAGGCAAAGGAATTACAGCTCTTTTATTGGAGAATGAAGGTATAACTGTATTTTCAGATGAGGATTTAGAAGTAAACAATAGTAAGTTAGTATATCTTAATGAATTTGATAGAGAAAAAGCTAAAAAAAGAAGACTTTTTGAGCAAGCAGAAGAAGAAGAAGAGTCTTATGGAGAAGAATATTTTGATTTAACAGAAAATTTAACTGATATGTCTGAGCTTCCTCCAACTGTTGAAGAAAATGTGAAAAAACTTATGATTTCCTTAGCTCGTGATTTAATGGGCTTTGAAGAAATTGATGAAATTGCAGAAGCCACAGGGCTGAGTGTAGAAGAAGTAGAAGAAATTTTAGAGGAAGAATAATATGAATCAAATGTATACTAATTGATATATGTTAATTTTGTTAATTCAGATATGACTAATATTTATTTAATCCCCATGATAGATTAAATTATCATGGGGATTTTTAGTGTGTGGAAGTTTTGTATGCCTAATAAGGATTATAATTAAGAATCATGTTTAAAAAGTACTTTAATGTCAGTTAAAAGAAAAGTTAAGCTGTTACATAAAGAATTTCTTTGTGATGTAACAGCTTTTTTTAGATCTTTTAGATGGAGTATAAAAACTAAGAAATATTTTTAATTTACCTTACATCAGTGTTATTACAAGAATATTGAAATTCAGGTTGAGTTTGAAGATAAAATCCGTTTCTTACCTGTGATATCCAATTTTGAAATATTTCTAGCCACGCATTACTTGTAAAGAAATCTTCAAGTGACCTTGTAGGATCCCACTCCAAAATTAGAAATGGACCTATACCAAATGACCAAATCCCACTTTGTTCTACTCCAGCTTCTCTTATAAGAAGAATAGGAAGCCCGTACTGATAAGCCATAGCTGGTTCAATTTGAGCAAAAGGACTACCCTCAAGAGCAAATTGATTTTGAGGTTGACCAAGATTATTTTGAATTATATATACCTGTCGTTGATTAAGGTTAAGTGAAATAAATCCATAACTAGATAACATCATTCTTCTGATATTTGTTAATGGAGTTTCAGGATATTGTTCGGTTACTGGTAGAGTACGTGGAAATAATAAAGCCTCTCTTATCTTAGAGATTATAGCATCAACAAATTCTTGTTGAATAGAATTCAATCTACTTGGATGGCTTAGGAATACAGGAATTCTAAATAAAAGATTTGATGATTCCTGCATCAATTCAGTTGGCTTTACGCCAGTATATTGATCTATAGTTTCTCCTTCATATATTTTAGTCATTTGTTTTCCTCCATAATATTATTTTATCTTAAGGTATATATTCTTGAACTATTACCATGAATTATTATATGTAAACAAAAGTGTTAACGTTACGATAATGTTTTAATTTTAGATAAAAAACTTTATGTTGAAAAATTCAAGCATTATAGCTGCTATTCTTGAAGATTAAAAGATTATATTCTCATAATAATTATGTTTTGCGTTGAATTACTAGTATTTCGAATGGTTAAGTAATTTAGTATGAAGCATCTGCTTTAGATAAGTTAACAGCTATTGACGGACTGAATTGTACGAAATTGCGGTTCATTATAAAATTTAAATGAAGAATTTATTCTAACTTTTAAGATCTTTTTTAGAGATGATGAAGATATTAAGTGATTCATTTTAAGCAATAGAGAGAAATTTTCATATTTTTATATATTCCTAGATTTATAGGTTTATATAAAAATATGAAAATATATAAATATTTATAGGAAACATCAGGGGTTAGACATTAGAGATTGGAGTGAATTCTAAATGGAAATTGATTAATAACTTACAGTGCAAAGTTCTAACATAAGGGAGAGGAATCTAGAAAAATTTAAAAAAAAGTAAAACACAGGTGATGTAAAAATATTTAAATATAAAATTAAGATGTAGTTCCAATGTAGAAAAATATAGTATAATATAAAAAAGTTTTTTATTTATATACTCTTGTTTCATTTCTCAAAAATAATATATAAGGGTGATAAATATGTTGTTAGACTATATAATGGGATATTTGGAAGAGCAAACATGCTACTTTGGAAGAGCTGGTGATAATTCTAGGTTTACAGCTAGCGAAATCGCAAAGAAGTTTGATGTTAAAAGAAATACTGTAAGCCACTATTTAAACCAAATGGTTGACGAAGGTAAGATAATAAAAATTAATACAAGACCTGTTTATTTTTTGCATTATAGTCAATTTGAAAAATGTTTTTTTGGAATAAAAGGCAATAAATATAATAGCATCGAAGAATTATTTTTTCAACAACCATTAGATGAAGAAAAGGACAAGTTTTCAGAGCTAATTGGATTTAAAGGAAGTCTAGAAAAAGCGTTAGAACAAATAAAAACATCTATATTTTATCCTAATAACGGATTGCCGATTATACTTAGTGGGCCAACTGGAGTTGGTAAAAGTCTTTTAGCAAAGTATATATATAATTATTCGGTAGAAAAACAAGTAATATCAAAAGATTCCCCATTTATTGTATTTAATTGTGCTCAATATTATAATAACCCTGAATTATTATCGGCAAATCTTTTTGGATATATAAAAGGCGCCTTCACTGGAGCAGAAAGCGTAAAAGAAGGGATGCTTAAGGAAGCTGATGGAGGAATACTCTTTTTAGATGAAGTGCATAGACTAAACGAGGAAGGACAAGAGAAGTTATTCACATTTATGGATCAAGGGGTTTTTAGAAGAATGGGCGAAAGCTCAGGATGGCATAAAGCAAACGTTAGACTAGTTTTTGCTACAACAGAATCACTATCAGAAAATTTTTTGAGAACTTTTTTAAGAAGAATTCCTATATCAGTATCAATACCAGATCTAGATAAGCGTGGCACCGATGAAAAACTTCAATTTATATATCAATTTTTAATAAAAGAAGCGAAAATATTAAATAAAAAGATTTCAATTTCAAATAGGGCTATAGATCTAATGTTGAATTATAACTTTAAAGGGAATATAGGTGAACTACAAAATACAATTAAATATGTATGTGCTAAATCCTATACTAAAAAAATAAATTCAGAAATAATACAGTTAGGGGTATTGGATTTTCCTGAAGAATTGTTGGAAGACTCAATTAAGAAATCTGATATAAAGATAAAACAAAGTGAATATATATTAATTTCACCAGATACGACTATGCCAATGATGTTAAAAAAAGATGGGAATTGGAAGCAACTAATAAAGAATACTTATATTCAAATAATGAGTTTTTTTAATGATATTCAAAAGAAAAATGTAAGTATTGAGTATTTTGAAGCTAATGTTTTTCAAGAAGTTTATGCTTTGTTTGATAAATTAATATTTGAAAGAAAAGAAGAAAATAAAAATGTTATGATTCAATACATAACAGCGAGTATTCAAGAGATATTTAGATACATGGAAATAAATTACAATATAAAATTTAATGGTAACAGCGTTTATGCAATATCCTATTTTCTATATATAAAGAGTGAGGAATCATTAGAATGGAATGAGGAACAAAGAAAATTAAGAGATAGTTTGTATAACTATATTTTAAAGAATAATAAATTAGAGCATGAGATTGCAATTAAATTAATTAAGCTTATTGAAAGTAAGATGGATATTAAGTTTACAATAGATGATAAGATTTTTTTATCTTTTTATTTGAAAAGTTTAAATATTCAGCAATCTAATAATGGAACTAAAACTGTAATTTTGGCTCATGGTTATGCAACAGCTAGTAGTATTGCAAATGTAACAAATAGAATGTTAGAAATGAATATGTTTGAAGCTTTTGATATGCCTATTGATATAAAAATGGATGAAATAGCAAAAAAGTTAATAAATTTTATTGAAGAAAATGATGTGTCCAAAGGATTGGTAATACTTGTTGATATGGGTTCGTTAAATGATATATATGAAAGTATAAATAGTTATATAAATGGTCCAGTAGTAATTATTAATAATGTGTCTACTCAAATGGCGCTATTTGTTGGTGAAATGTTAAAAAATAAAATTTATCTTGAAGAACTTGTGGAAAATCTAAAAGAACATAATGAAACAAGTTATAAAATTCTATACCCTGAAGAAAATAAGAAAAAGGTAATCGTAACTTCTTGTTTTACTGGGATGGGAACTGCGTTACAACTTCAGAAGTTATTGCAGGACAGTATCCCGGAAAAACTCAAGATTAAGGTCATAGCACATGACTATGAGAGGCTAAAAACTTTTGGAATGAATGAAGCATTATTCCAATTGTATGATGTTTTAACTATAGTAGGTACTGCAGATCCGGAAATTAAACATATTAATTATATTTCCTTAGAAGATTTAATGTCTGGAAGAGGGGAAAATCAATTAAGACGTATACTCCAAAAAATAGCTGATGAAAATGACTTGAAAACTATTAATGATAATATAGTTCACAATTTTACCTTAAGAAGGGTAATAGATACATTAACTATATTAGACACAGATAAATTACTAAGAAATATAGAGGAATGCTTAGACAATTTAGAAATAACTATGAAGAAGAAATTAAATAATGAGAAAAAAATTGCTTTATTGGTTCACATAAGTTGTTTAGTAGAAAGACTGATAAGGCACGAAGAAATAGATGCATATCCGAATTTAGAAAACTTTATAGAGTGTCAAAAAGACATGATAAAAACCATAGAAAATTCATTTAGTGTCATTGAAAAAATATATAATGTCAAAATTAATATACCAGAGATAGGATTTATTTATGATATTTTAATGTATCAAAGTACTGAGGATGCTGGGTTTTGAGTGATAAAGATAGTGAAGAATAAAGAAGCGTGCCAGACTTTGGCACGCTTCTTGCTTTTATAATGCTATGAGAAGTGAAATAAGATTTATAATATCAATGAGTTTGGATGGAGATGATAAATTTTGAAGAGAAGATTTTTATTAGCAAGTCACGGAAGACTTGCAGATGGAATGCATGAATCTGTAAAGATAATAATAGGAAAACAAGATAATATATCAACACTTTGTGCATACATAAGCAATGAAAAAAATTTAAGTCAACAAGTAAAGGAGGTTATAAATAATTTAGAAGATGGGGAAGAGCTAATAGTAATAACTGATATCTTCGGAGGAAGTGTAAATAATGAGTTTATGAAATACATTAATTATGAAAATTTACACATTATTTCGAGTATGTGTTTACCACTTGTAATTGAATTAATAACAAGCCGAGAAGAGAGTACAGAAAAATTAATCGAAGAAACAATTAAAAATACGCAAGAGAATATAAGATATTGTAATAAAACATTTCATACGGCTAAATCAATTAGAGACGAAGAATTTTAAAGGAGTGATTTTATATGATTAAACTATTAAGAGTAGACTATCGTTTGTTACATGGACAAGTGGCATTAGCATGGACTCAACAAATTAACACAGATTGTATATTAATTGCAAATGATAAACTTATGCAAGATGAGATAAAGAAGACAACAATAAAGTTGGCTAAACCTAATGGGGTTAAATTAGTAATTAAGAATATAGAGGATTCCATTGCGGCTATAAAAAGTGGAGTTACAGATAAATATAAGTTATTCATTATAGTAGAAACAATAGAAGATGCAGCAAAATTAAGCAATGAATTACCTGATATAAAATCAATTAATATAGGAGGTGTTATGCCTAGAGAAGGGACAAGAACAATCACTAAATCAGTTCCAATATCAAAGGAGGAGGAAAGAATATTACAAGAACTAATAAATAGAGATATTGAATTAGAGATAAGACAGGTTCCAGGTGATAAGAAAATTTTAGTTAAAAACGTATTATAAGGAGGTAAAATTGTATGACTCAAGCTATTTTAGTAGGATTGATTGCAATGTTTGTTACGTTTGAATGGTGTTTAGGATCATGCTTAATAACAAGGCCAATAGTAACAGGAGTACTTGTAGGATTAGTTATGGGTGATTTACAAACAGGTATTATAATGGGAGCAACTCTGGAAATGGCATTTATTGGAGCAGTTACGTTAGGGGCTGCAGTTCCTCCAGATGTTATAACAGGAGGGATCTTAGGTACAGCTTTTGCGATAGCAACAGGGCAAGGAGCAGAAGTTGCATTGACATTGGCATTTCCAATAGCAACGCTATTTCTATTAGTTGATAATGTTATGACACTTTTTGTAATGCCATTTTTTCTTCATAAAGCAGATAAATATGTAGAAGAGGGAAATTTCAACGGTGTAAGTAGGATGCACTTTTTAGGGGGATTTGTAGTAAAGAGCTTACCAAGAGGAATTTTTGTTGCACTAGCATTATATTTAGGAAGCCCATTTATGAGCGCCGTTCTAGATAGCATTCCACAATTTATACAAAATGGGTTAGTAGTTGCAGCAGGATTTATTCCAGCCTTAGGAATATCGCTTTTAGCACAAATGATTTTAACAAAAAAATTAGTGATATTCTTTGTATTAGGATTTGCAATTAGTGCATACTTGAAAATACCTATGTTAGGTATTGCAATTTTTGCAACTATCATTGCGATAGTTCTTGTGGGATTACAAAATAATAATGTAAAAAAACAGGAGGTAGTGCCAGATGAAGATTTCTAATAATTTAGAACAATCAAATGATGTTAAAGTTACTAAAAATGATCTTAAGAAGATGTTTTTGAGAGGCCTTGCTTTAGAATATTCATGGAATTATGAACGCCAACAAAATATGGGGTATTGCTATGCTATGCTGCCGATTATTAAGAAACTTTATAAGAAAAAAGAAGAGCAAATAGAGGCCGTAAAAAGGCATATGGAATTCTTCAAT
Organism: uncultured Clostridium sp.; assembly: GCA_963524945.1. Taxonomy (GTDB): domain Bacteria; phylum Bacillota; class Clostridia; order Clostridiales; family Clostridiaceae; genus Clostridium. Next base: position 78,131 of record CAURJV010000004.1, on the reverse strand, counting down.
ACAACACCATATGTATCAACTTTAGTATTAGGGATATCTACAGCAATGGAGGAGAGTAACGCAAATAATGAAGATTTTGATACATCTTCAATAAGCAGCGTAAAGGCATCTCTGATGAGTCCTTTAGCAGGTATAGGAGATTCACTTTTCTGGGGAACGTTGAGAGTAATAGCTACAGGAGTTGGAACATCATTATCATTACAAGGAAATATTTTAGGACCAATATTGTTTTTACTATTATTTAATATACCACAATTTATTGTTAGATATGTCTGTATGATAAGTGGATATAAATTTGGAACAAAGTTTCTTGAAAAAATAGAAGACTCTGGATTAATGCCTAAGTTAACATATGGGGCTTCAATAATTGGATTAATTATAATAGGAGCAATGATACCTGGAATGGTGAACATTAAAATTGCTGGAATGATGGGAACTGGAGATAGTGCTGTTGAAATACAGAAGATAATAGATGGAATAATGCCATATATTCTTCCTCTTGGGCTTACTACTATAATTTACTCATTATTGCAAAGGAAATTAAAAGTTATATATATACTAATAGGATTAATGGCATTAGGTATATTAGGCACATTCTTAGGAATATTTGCAGCTTAATATTAAAGATGCAATTATATAAATATTCATTACGTAGATATTAATATATAAAAATTAGGAGGATATTATGATTAAATTTGATGAAAAAAAGATGCTAGAAAATGGAGAATATATTTATAGTAAAAAGGAGGCTATTGAAGAAATAGCGGACAAGCTAACAGAAAAAGGATTTGAAAATATATTATTTACATCATCTGGCGGATCTATCGCAATGATGCAAACATTTGAATATATGATTAAAACAAAATCTAAGATTCCTGTATACTCAGAAATATCAGCAGAATTATTGTTAACAGGAAATTCTCAAATAACCGATAAATCAATAGCTTTTTTAGCATCAAAGTCAGGGGATACAAAAGAGACTGTTGAAGCAGCAAAGTATTTAAAGGAAAAGGGAGTTACTACTATTTCTATAATTGGTAAAGAGAATTCTATACTAGAAGAACTATCAACATATTCAGTAGTATATAAGGATGGTAGACCACAAGAATTAATTTTATATATATTAATTGGTAAGTTATTAAATAATAATCACGAATTTACGGATTATAATAAGTTTGCAGAAGAGCTACAAAACTTACCAGCTGCATTGAACCATGTTAGAAAAGCAAGCGATGAAAAGGCAAGAGAATATGCAGAAAAATATAAAAATGATCCATATCAAATTTGGATTGGATCTGGAAACCTTTGGGGAACTACTTATTCATACTCAATGTGTGTATTAGAAGAATCCCAATGGTTGAGAACTAAATCTGTAAGTTCACCAGAATTTTTTCATGGAACTATAGAACTAATTGAAAAAGATGTGTGTGCAACTTTATTAAAAACAGAGGCAGAAACTAGACCATTAGATGACAGAGTAGAAAAGTTCTTAGTTGATTATACTGATAAATTTACAGTATTTGATACAAAGGATTATGAACTACCAGGAATAAGTGAAGAATATAGGGGATTATTATCTCCAGTAGTAATGTGGGCAATACTAGGAAGGATAAGTGCGCACCTAGAAGTAATACGTAATCACTCATTAGAAATAAGACGTTACTACAGAAAGGTTGAATATTAAAAATAATAATAATGGTTATCCTAAAATTAACTTTTAGGATAACCTCTTTTTGAAAGTGAGGAAATAATATTATGAAAGTTATTGGACTGGGAGACAACGTAATAGATAGATATATGAATAAGAACATGATGTATCCAGGAGGAAATGCAATAAATTTTGCAGTAAATGCGAAAAAATGTGAAGTTGATTCTGCGTATCTAGGAGTATTTGGGGATGATGAGGAAGCAGAGTTAATAAAATATTCCTTAGAAGATTTAGGGGTTGATATATCAAAATGTAGAAAGTTGGAAAATGGAACCACAAAAAGGTGTGATATAAATATAATCGATGGGGAGAGAAATCTATTAAATGTTGATATAGGAGCAAATTGGCCTAAGCCTATAAGAATTGAAAAGGATGAGTTAGAGTATTTAGCTGAATTTGATCTCATACATAGTAGTTGTAATGCAAAGTTAGAAGATCAGATATATAAGTTAAAAGCGATAGATTCAATAATAACTTTTGATTTTTCTACCAAAGATAAGTATAGAACAGATGACTATTTGCAGAAGACATGTCCATATATAGATTTAGCTTTATTTTCATGTGAGAATATGAATATAAATGAGATAAAAATATTTCAAAAGAAGATTCATGATTTTGGATGTAAGTATGTCTTAGTGACTATGGGAAAAAATGGACAAGTATTTTTTGATGGCGATAAATACTATAATGGAAAGGTAAAATTAGTTAATCCAGTGGATACAATGGGAGCAGGAGATTCGTTCATCGCGGCATTTATTGTCACTTTGTTAAGATTTGGGTGGAAAGATAATAATAAATTAACTGAAAATGAAATACTTAGTGCATTTGAAAAGGCAAGTAATTATTCGGCAGATATTTGCATGATTGAAGGTGCATATGGATATGGAAAACCTATAAAGGAAAAGAGATAAATATAAAACAAAAAAATATATTCATATAAAAATTATAAGAACTCTTATGATGAAGCGAACCCAATTAAGTAGAGAAAGCTGAAAACGCCGGAAGAGGATTTACTTAAAAGGGTTCAATTTATTTATATTCTTATTAAGTGAAGATTAATATATAGTAAAAGAGTGTGCAAAATATATTATTAAAGCTAAATAAATATGAAAGAATGAACTTATTGTAGCCAGTTCTTAGCTATAGGATAATTAATTGGTGTTTTACCATTATTTCCAAATCCTAATGTATGAGCTGAAGTATGAAAATCACTGCCTCCGCTCTTTAATAGGTTATGGTTGTCGCAATAATTAATTATTTCATTAATTTGTGAGTGAGAATGCTTACGATGTATGCATTCAATACCATCTATTAAGTTTAATTTAACAATACTATCCATATAATTATATATGTCATCTACGTCATATACATAAGGATGAGCTAAAAAACATTTACCGCCTGAACTATGAATTGTTTCTGCAGCTTCATAGATATTTGGAAGATCTTCTGTTGTCTTTATATAAAATGGACTATTAGGGTTTAAATAGTGTTTTCTATAAAAAGTAGTTCTATCAGTAATTTCTAATTTTTTTAGAATATGCAAATTTTCATCATAGCTTAAAATATTATCGCAAATAACATCGTTAGCAGGAGTATTTCTGCCATTTATATTTAAATTAGAGGAATGTAGAATTTTTAGTTCATTACAAACATTTATTAAATAATTTAATTTAGAATTTTCTTTTTCAATAACATTAATATTTTTATTAACTTGTAATATTCTTGATTTTTCTATAGAATCAATATCAATATTATATCCTAGCATATCCATGCTGATTCCGCCAAATGAAAAAGCGATTTCAATTCCATTAATTATATTACCACTGTATAAATTAGTTATATTTAAGTTGCTAATTTTTTTATATGCATCAACAGATTGATGATCTGTAAATGAAATAAATTCTAAATTCTTTTCTTCCGACATTTTTAAGATGTCTATTACATCAAAATCTCCATCAGAATTATTTGTATGAATGTGTAAGTCTATCATTAGGCATTTCTCCTTCATTTTAAATCATAAGGAATTATAAACAACTTTAGATTTATTTATTTTAAGGAAACTAGGTAAGTAATTTTAAAGCTATCATATCACTAAATATTTTTTTAGACAAATAGTTAATGTGCATTGTCATTTTTTGAATTAGTTATAGTACAGATAGTTGTTTTATTTATAAAACTTAGTATGATATTTGTAATATATTAAATATATAAAAATAAAGGGTGAGTTTTGATAAAGGAAAAATAAAGGTGTGCAAAAAATAAAATATGTTAAATATGATTGAGTTTTACTAACAATGTGATAAAATTATATAAATAATTTGCTGAGATGAGATAAAAATTTTAGAGGGAAATGTTTCTTAGTATACTAGTTTAAAATAAATTTTTATATGTACGGGAGGGAATTTATGATTACTAAAGTTTTAGAATTTATTAGCTCTGAAGCTGTATTTGATAGCTTTAAGGAATTGGAAAGATATGGGGGGATTGAGACAGAATATATAGCTAGTACTTTCAAGATGAGCAGAACTCAAGCAAGTAGATTATTAAATGAATTGGTGAAATCTAACGATTTAATTAAGATAAATAATCGTCCAGTTAAATTTCTTCCTAGAAAAAAAATTAATGATATTATTGGGCCAACAAAGAAGAGTATATATAAAGATATATACGAGCTAGAACAGGAATGTGAGTCATTAAAACAGGAGATTATTTTTGAAAGTATAATTGGTTATGATAACAGTCTGAAGGAAGTTATTGAGCAGATCAAAACGGCAGTTTTATATCCCAAAGGGGGATTAACTGTTATGCTTACAGGTGAAAGTGGTGTTGGTAAAAGCTTTTTAGCAGAGATAATCTACAAGTACAGTATAAGCTGTAATGTTTTAGAAAAAGATGGACCATATAATGTTTTGAATTGTGCTCAGTATTATAATAATCCTGAATTATTATCTGGTATATTATTTGGGCATGCCAAAGGGGCATATACGGGGGCTACAGAATCAAAAGCAGGGTTAATTGAACAATCAGATGGCGGAATCTTATTTCTAGATGAAGTACATAGACTTAATAGCGAAGGACAAGAAAAATTGTTCACATTTATGGATACAGGAGTATTTTCAAGAATTGGTGAGAATGGCGTAAAGAGAAAAGCAGATGTACGATTAGTTTTTGCAACAACAGAAAATCTATCTGAATTTTTGCCAACTTTTTTAAGAAGAATACCTATTAATATATATATCCCTAATGTAGAGGAAAGGGGACCTATCGAGAAAAGGAGAATAATAGAACATTTTATATATGAAGAAAGTAAGATTTTTGGAATACCAATTGAAATTACACAGCTTACACTAAATACAATTCTAAAAATAAAGTTTAAAGGAAATATTGGAGAATGTAAGAATGTAATAAAATATGCGTGTGGAAGAGCATATTCAAAGGGCCAAAGAAGAAATGGGAATATATTTGTAACATTGCAGGATATACCAAGAAACATATACATTGAGAATGCAGAAATTTTTAAGTTTCAAAACAATAATAAAAGCAAAAGTATTGTATTTTCAGACAATAGCAATAGACATGTTCAAACATATGAAGAGAGTAAGCAAAGCATAATTAAGCAAAGTATATTAGAGTGTTTTAAGTTGTATAAATTAGTTGAAAGTGGAGAAGTCAGCAAAGAAGGATTTTATGAGAAGAGTTCCAATATAATGGTCAATTTAATGGATAGGTTAGTATTTGCTAATAATGATGAAACTAAAAACGTAATTATAGAATTTATAATATCAACAATGCAAGATATATTTAGAAATCTAGAAATAAATTATAATATTAAATATGATGGAAATAATGTGCTGGCTTTTTCATCATATCTATACTCAAAAAATGATTTTTATAGCTTAGATGAAGAGGAGTTAAAAATAGAGAATAAATTATTGAGCTATTTAAAGAGAGAAAACTATAAAGAATATTCTGTAGTATATAAGATAGCAAGTTTTATAGCAAACAGGTTGGATATTTATTTAACTGATAGTGATCTAATTATTATGATTATATTCATTAAAACTACTGCAATACGTATAAATTTTAATAAAATGAATGCAATAATTATTGCTCATGGATATGCAACAGCAAGTAGTATGGCTAATGTCTGCAATCGTATTATAGGTGTAAATGTATTTGCATCTATTGATATGCCAATAGATGCAACAGCAATAGATGTACTTAAGCAATTGAATCGGTATATTGAAGATGATAAATTAAAAAATGGATTAATTGTTTTATTTGATATGGGTTCTCTTAGCTTAATTTATGAAAATTTAAAAGATAAGATTAATATTCCAATGCTTTGTATAGATCAAGTTACAACTGTGTTAGCTTTAGAAGTAGGAAATTTATTAATACAAGGAAAAACTATTGAAGAAATCTCTGAAGTAATGAATGAAGAAATTAAACCTAACATACAGTTATTTTATCCTCAAAAGAATAAAGAATATGCAATAATAGCATCTTGTTTTACGGGAATAAGTACTGCAATTAAGATACAGAATTTACTTTCAGAAAGTTTAGCAGGAATAGTTGATGTAAAGGTGGTTCCGTATAGTTATAATAATCTAGTGTCTAAAGGAAAAGATGACTCTATATTCAAGATGTATGACGTACTAGCTATTGTTGGTACGTATAATCCTGAAATTGAGACAATTAAGTTTATATCTTTAGAAGATATTATATCAGGAAAAAGAGAAGATGAGGTGTACAGAATTTTCAGTAAGGTAGCAGGACATGACCAAATTAAATTAATAAATGATTCTATTGTGAAAAACTTCTCTTTGACAAGAGTTATAGATAGCCTGACTATTTTGGATTCTAATAAGATTATAGAGAGAATAGAGGACGGTATTAATGAGTTTGAAAATAATCAGAAAAGAAAAATACCAAATGACAAAAAAATTGCTTTATATGTTCATTTAAGTTGTATGGTAGAGAGACTAGTAAGACAGGCTGAGATAGAAGAATATACAGATTTAAATTTGTTAATTGAAGAGCATCAGAGTGAGATTAAGCTAATTAAAAATTCATTTAGTGTGATAGAAAAAAGTTATAGTGTGCAAATACCAATTGCAGAGATTGGATATATCTATAATATAATATATGGACCAATTCAATGATTTCAAGCGATTAAGAGAATACAATAAAGTTTTATAAAAAGCATGTCACTAGTTGGCATGCTTTTTGCTTATTAATAAAGTATAAATAAAAAAAACAAAGGAGGTGATGGTAATGAAGAAATTTCTAATTGCAACTCATGGAGAACTATCAAAAGAATTTATAGAAACTAGTAAATTAATAGTAGGATCATTAAGCAATGTTGAATATTTCTGCATGACTAAAGATAAATCGGGAGATGATGCAGAAAAGGAAATGAAAAGAATTTTATCTAATAAAAGCGAAGAAGAAAAGTATATTGTTTTAACAGACATTTTTGGTGGAAGTGTAGCTAATTTATGTACCAATTTATTGCTAAATGGATATGAATTTGAATTAATAACAGGTATAAATTTGCCAATGATTTTAACAATACTATTATCAGATGAAGAGGATATAGAAACATTGGTAAAGAACGGAATAGAAGAATCAAAAAAAGGAATTATTCATGTAAATGAATTACTAAAAAACAATAATGAAAGGAATGAAGAAGATGATATCATTGATGAGAATTGACGACAGATTAATACATGGTCAGGTTGCATTTGGATGGTCAACATCATTAGGAATAAATGTAATATTAGTAGTTAATGACGAAGCAAAAAATGATCAAATGAAGGCCATGGCATTAAACTTAGCTAAACCAAACAATGTAACTTTGTATATTAGGGGAGTACAGGAATCAGGTGAGATAGTAGAGAAATTTGCTCAATCTAAAAAGAATAATGTACTTGTTTTAGTGAAAAATACAAAAGATGCATTGGAATTAGTAAAAAATTCAGGCGGAGCTATAAAAGAGTTAAATGTAGGGGGCTTGAGATATGAAGCTGGAAAGCAGAAGCTAACAGATTTAGTAGCAGTTGATGAAAATGATGTATCTAATTTAAAAGAAATAAATGATTTAGGCATAGAAATTGAATTTAGAATGCTGCCAAGGGATAAGAAAAAGACTTTATCAGATTTACTAAAATAAGTAAGGAGGTAAAAAATTATGATAGCACAAGCAATTATGCTGGGATTACTTGCAGGTATAGGTATACTGGATGGACGTATTTTTGGGCAGATAATGCTTGAAAGACCAATAATCACAGGTGCCTTAGTAGGACTAATTTTAGGCGATTTAAAAACAGGTATTATTATAGGAGCTCAACTTGAACTTATATGGATGGGTATTGCAGGAATAGGCGCAGCAACACCACCAGATGTTGTAACTGGTGGTATATTAGGAACAGCTTTTGCAATATTATCTGGAAATGGTGTTGAGGTAGCTCTTGCTATAGCGGTACCAATTGCAGTTTTAGCACAATCATTAGGAGTATTAGTAAGAATAATAAATTCTTATTTTGCTCAAAGGGCAAGTGTATATGCTAAAAAGGCTGACTTCAGGGGTATTGCAATAATGATGTGGATTCCGGTTATGTTATTTTTCCTAAGCACTTTTATTCCAACATTTTTAGCAATTATGTTAGGGGCAAATGCTGTTACAGCATTGATAAATTCCATTCCAAAGATAATTTTAGAAGGGCTTGGAATAGCAGGATCATTATTACCGGCTGTAGGATTTGCACTATTAATGGATATGTTACTTTCAAAGAAAATGGCTGTATTTTTCTTCATAGGATTTTTATTAGCAGCCTACGCTAAATTAGATATAACAGCAATAGCTTTATTTGGAGCATGTGTTGCATTTATATTAAATATTTATATTAACACTAAAGAAAATAGCACAGCTAAGCAGGCAGTTGCGAGTAATTTAACGGAAGGGGAGATTGACTTTGAATAAGCTAGGTAAAAAAGAGTTAAGAAGTGTATTTTGGCGTTCATTCGCTCTTCAAGGAGCATTTAACTATGAGAGAATGCAGAATTTAGGCTATTGTTATGCAATGTTACCAGTTATTAAAAAACTTTATTCAAAGAAAGAAGATCAAGCTAAAGCTCTAGAAAGACATCTTGAGATATTTAATACAACCCCAGTAATTGTTCCGACAATACTTGGAATTACTGCTGCAATGGAAGAACAAAATTCAAATAATTCCGATTTTGATGAAAGCGCGATTAGTGCAATAAAGACTGCTTTAATGGGGCCTTTAGCAGGAATAGGAGATTCGCTCTTTTGGGGGACATTTAGAATTATAGCAGCAGGAATAGGTGTTTCTCTAGCCAGTGAAGGGAATATATTTGGACCAATACTATTTTTACTATTATATAATGTACCAGGTTTTGCTATTAGAATATTGGGATTAAAATATGGGTACCAATTAGGAGTTAACTCATTAGAGAAGATACAAAAGCAAGGATTAATGGAAAAAATAATGTCTATAGCAACAACAGTTGGATTATTTGTTGTTGGTGGAATGGTATCTACTATGTTAAAAATAAAAACTCCGTTGGTATTTAATTTAAACGGTGCAAAAGTAGTAGTTCAGGATATATTAGATAAAATATTGCCAAACATGCTGCCACTATTATTTGCCTTCTTTATTTACTATCTATTAAAGAAGAAAGTAAGCATCACTAAAATAACAATAGGTGTTATAGTTGGTGGAATAATATTGCATGCAATATGGCTATTATAATAAAAAATAAGAGAAAGAGGTAATAAAAATGAGAATACAAGATTATATGTTAGAAACTCCAACTAAAATGAAGGAGATAATCTCAAAATCTGATGAATTATTTAAAGAAATAATAAAGGAAGATATAGATAAAATTATAATTACAGGATCAGGAACAAGTTATCATTCAGGGGTACAAGTACAAACTTATTTGCAAGGAATATTAGATGCTGAAGTTATAGCAATGTATCCATTTATGATAACTAAAGATACATTCAAAGGTAAAAACGAAAAGACATTGATAATAGGGATATCACAAGGCGGAAGTAGTTATTCGACTTATAATGCAATGAAATTGGCAAAGGAATGTGGTTGTGTTACTGCATCTATGGCTGGATGCGAAAATGCTTTAATAGATGAGGCTGCAGATTATATTTTAACAGTATATTGTGGAGAAGAAAAAGCTGGAGCTAAAACTAAAGGTTTTTATTGCACAAAGTTAAACTTAATGCTTCTTGGACTTAAATTAGGAAAAGAAAATGGACAAATATCTGAAGAAAAATACAAAGAAGAAATAGATAAAATATTAGATGCTAGCGATAGATTTGAAGACGTATATAAAAAGTCAGAACAATGGATTGAGAAAAATAAAAGTAGATTAGTAGAAGCTAAGGAAATAAGAATAATAGGTCCAGCAGAATTATATGGTGATACTTTAGAAAGTGCATTGAAGTTATTAGAAACTATGAGAGTGCCTGTTACAGGATATGAATTTGAAGAATTTATACATGGTATATATAATGCAATAAATAGTGATTCAACAATATTTATATTAGATACAGGAAAAGAACCAAGAGTAGCAAAAATGATTGAAGTTTTATCTGAGTGGACAAGCAATATTTACGTAATAGGAAGAAATGTTGCTTCAGATGATAGAAATCTACAAATAAATGTGAGTGAAGATGAACATCATCAAACATTTAATTTCATAGTGCCAATGCAATTAATATGTGGAGAGATACCTAATTTAAGAGGTGTTAATCCGAGTATACCAAAAGATCCTAAATTTCATATGAAGCTTGGAAGCAAGAGAATTAATAAATAATCTGTAATAAAAATAATTGTTAATAAGTTGGTTGCGTAAAAATTCTATAATAATTATTTAAACGTATTGATGGAAAAATGTTATTAGGCTAATAATTTATTTTGAGGTTTAATTGAAATTGAATATATTAAGTCTTTTGTAAAATTTAGAACAGTAAATAGTTTTTAATAAAAATAAACTATTTACTGTTTCTTCTATTTGAAAAGAGACTACAATACACCATTTTTTATATCCATTCTAATTAACTAGAAAGATCTATATTATTCTGTGATTATATAACACTTTTAATTTTTTAAAGACTATGCTTAATAATCCAAGGAATACCTTATCTCTTGTTGCTATAAGAATTATAAAGTAAATACTGCAGCAAGCAAGTATATCAAGGATACAGGATAATATAGTTCCAGATATAAAATTATTTATAACAAAGGTTATTGGGATGAATATTAAAGAGTAATACAAATACTTCAAATTCTCAAAAGCAAATAATCTTATATTTATATGAAGCTCATTTTTTACTAATCTATATTCTAAAACCATAACTACTAAATTTGAAACTAAAGTTGTTGCGATTACTTTTGTTGGTGTGAACATATTGGTAAATATTAAAAGCGCATTTAAGATTAAATTTAATATCCCTCCAATGAAAACTAACTTAGCATCTGTTTTTTCTCTCCCGAAAATATAAATTATCTGATCTGAAATAATTCTATCAATTCCAATAGTCAGCATATATACTGAAAACACCATTAGTATTGGTACGGCTGGAAGATATATATCAGTACCTTTGCCCATAATTATGATAACTTGTTTAGAAACTCCAAGTAATCCTATTGAGGCTGGAAATAAGAACAGGAAATATATTTTAATTACCTTATTTAATAAATTCAAATATACTTCTTTTGAATGATTTTCTAAATAGTTTGAAAGTCTAGCCATGGAAACTTGAACTATTGTAAACATTAAGATATCTATCATTGACATTATCTTTTGGGCGACTCCATAATATCCTGCTTCTGTTGATCCTAAATTGCTATTTAGCATGTTTTTATCAAGCCAAGTATATAAAATGTATGTGTTAGCAAGTATTACAACTGAAAACATAGGTTTTATATGTTTTTTTATTTGTAAATCTGAGAAGTCAAAGTGTATCTTCTTTTTTATATATATAAAACTGGATATGTTATTAATAAAATTTATACCGCAAGTAAGATATATGTAAAATAAAAAATCAGCCTGAGTCTTTACAAAATATATTGTTAATAAATTATATATTATTTTAATTATCATAGTTTTTAATGCTATAAAATCATAATTTTCAAGAGCTTCATTGATCCATTCAACATTGAACATATTAAAGACTATGTTTAATCCCATAACCATGCAAGTATAAAAATATGCATCATTTCTATGGAATATAGTTAAAAAGATAGCATAAAAAATAGAAGTTACAGCTGTTGTTGTGGTGGTAATTACAAATAGACTAGTAATTGTTTTGGTTAGTTTATCCTTATCATCTCTTACTTTGCTTACTTCTCTTAAACCATATTGATAAACTCCAAAGCTTGCAAAAATCATAAAAACTGCAGTCCAGGTTTCCCCCATGGTCATATATCCATTTAATTTATCTTGAATTGCACTAAGAACTATTGGCATAACTATTATAGGCAAAATTATATTTGAAACATTTAATACTGCTTTAAAAAAAGCATTTTTAGATATTGATCTAGACATAAGTATCTCCTTAAAATATATTGTATTTTGAAGTTTGCAATATTATGGTAATATAGTAAGTGAATTGTTTCAATTACTATATATAAATGTCTAAGATAATTGAAAAATATAAAATATTCAGTTGAATATGATTCAACTTACTTGATTATCATAATATGATAACAATATGGAGTGAGGAATTTGAATAAAGATTTATATGAATTTAAAGAAATAAATGAAAAGATAAAGAAGAAATTAAATTATATTAAAGCTGATTCAGATATTATGTATAATAATATTAATGAAGTAAAAGCATTAAAAAATGATATATATGAAAAGACATCTAAGGTTTTTACGTACAATCTAAGAAAATTAATTCAATTGGAATCAACACAAAAAAAGTTGGCTGGTAAAATTGGTATATCTGAGGATTTATTATCTAAATACAAATCAGGAGATGCTTTCCCATCTATAGAAACATTACTATATATTTCTGAAGTATATAATATAACAATTGAAAAGCTTATTTCTATGCCGCTAAAAGCAGAAGATATTGAGAACTTAGAAAATAATAATGAAATTGGATCCTATATTTTTGAAGAGAAATACTATGTTTATTTTTTTGTTACTAATATAGCTAAAGAAGGATCTTTGCATGAAGGAATCGTAGAAATTAAGAATGAAAATGTAAATTTTAAGATTTGTTCAGATGAAAAGGTAATTAAATATTTTACGGGGAAGTATATTGTATCCGATAAAATGATATTTTTTAATTTAGGCAGCTCAAATGATGGAGTTACATATATAAATATGATTAAACCAAACCTAAATAAAAATAAGTATACTGGTGGAGTTGCTATGATGATGCTTCCCTCAGATGCGAATAGTAAACCATGTGTTCAAAAGATTTTATTTAGCAAAATTAAGTTGAATAGAGAATTATATTACAATAACCTAAAAGAAATTTTGAATTTTAAAATTGATGGAGTTAATTTAGGTCATGTTAAGTTATCTCAGTGGGAAGATGAGGCGGCATATAATTTTATATTGAAAGTATTATTGACATAGCTTATTATACTCGTAATAAGCTAATATATTTTTATACGACAAAAAAGGAGAAATAATGCATAGTTAAAAAGGTATTGAATTAACACAATACCTTTTCAAATTATTTATTTTTTGTAATAAAAATATACTAGGATATACTGATATATATTTTTGAAAGTAAGGAAATTATATTCTAATCTATAGGATTAGAATTAATAAATTCTTTGGCTATTTCATCCGAATTATCAGTGTTGCCAAAAAAGCATACGGAGTAGTAAATATTATCTTCTTTCCACAAATATTCTCCATTGCTGACAGAAGTGCCATCAGGATAGTTTTCATCATATAAGTATTTAAATATATCATTATTATTTATAGTTAATTTTTGAACTTTGATTTGTTCAGTTTTATTATTTTCGTTATTGTATATAGTGGTATATCCATTTTTTTTCATATCTTCATACTCTTTTGAAGTTTTTTTCTGGTTGAAAGTTATTGAACCATTCTTATTTAAATATATGTTATTAAGTTCATAGCTAATATTATTATTTTTTATATCTGAGTCGTCTGAAATTCCTACTGCTGACTGATTAATAGTTATATCTTCATTTATTTTTAACGGAAATTTAGGGTTAAAGTCTAGGTATTTTTTTGCGGACTCCAAATCTTCTTTGTCATAAATCATCATTGTAGCAATTTCTGTTGAAGGGGCATCTTTTTCTACAGAATATTTTACGTTCTTTATTTCGTCTGGATATACTATAGATTTCGCTATTTTTTCTATATTATCTTGCGAAATATTAGAGCCTTGATTAGCGTTTTTTCCTGAACTTTTAAATGTTGAATCATATCTTATGCTATACCATAATCCTTCATTTTTCCATGCGAAATATTTATCTACATCTTTTAGTTCAGGTATTACATCACCATTTTTTAAAGTTTGAGAAGTAGATGTTTGTGTTAAAGTTACATTGAGTCCGTCTATATCTCCTAGCTTCATAGATTCTTCTTTACTTTCAATATAATTTTTTGATCCACCTTTTACAGTAGCTATTTTCTTCAAATATTCTAGTGGGTCTTTTTCAGAAACTTGAAATTTAAACTTAGTATCACCATCTAAGTATATAAGTAAAACATTATCTTGATCAGAAAGTTTTATAAGTTGAAGGCTGCTAGCTCTACTAAGCTGAGGAGAATCAGGTAGTTTAAATTTGAATCCAGCTACTTTTTCTACTTTTTCTATATCATAGTAAGATTTTTCAGGTGTATCAACAATAAATTTAGGGGGAGTATTTATTGCTGTACTGCTCTCAGTAGCTAATTTATTGGTGTTAATATCTAAAGCGTTAACATTTATGCTATTTGTAAGCATGATGATTGTGATTAATACACAACCTAATGCACCAATTATTGAGATTCTATAAGAACCAGTTTTAAATTTTTTTATCATTTCAATTCGTCCTTTCATTTGATTGTTTGTTTCAAAAAAAATTGCTAAATTAGAGTGGTTAGTTTTATTTAAAAACATTTTTGAAAGATTTATTAGGCTCATACCATACTTTATTGCTTCTTTTTCTCCTAGTAATTCAAGAACGCAAGCATCACAGGCATATTCTCTATAAAGTTTTATTTTATTAAGAAGGAACCAAACAATAGGATTAAACCAATGTATTGAAAATACGATTGTACTCAAAAAGTTACATAATAAATCTTTTCTTTTATAATGTAATAATTCATGCAAAAATATATGTGAAAGTAGATTATTATCATTTATATTTAAAATATGTTTAGGAAGATAAATCTTAGGTTTTGTAATTCCCAAGATACAAGGACTATTAAGTTTATCACATACGTAAAAGGAAATATTAGAACTTACATTAGCTTTATCTTTACATAAGTCTATTACTGATTGAATTTCGGGATACATATCTGTCTCTAAATGCTTAGTTTTGCGTTTAAAATTAAGCATAGATAAAAATAATATCAGATCTATGATTAATACACCTATTATCCAAATGCATGAGATTATTTTTAAAATAGAATTTTGTTTATTAGTGCTTTGAGTTTTATCTTCTGTCTCTATTTGAGTTTTTTCGTTATAGATGTTATTTTCTATGCTTTTCTTAGAAACTTCTGAATCAAATTTTGCTAATTCCAAGTTAGTATTACCCTTGGATAGATTTAGAGTGTTTTCACATTTTTGATACAAAGTATTAAGAAAATTAGTATTCATGTCCGGAGTAATAGGCACAAGAAACCTTATAAGTAATAAAATAAGCAATATATTCTTAACTCTTATGCCAATATATTTATTAAATAATTTTAAAATTAAAATGATCAATAGTGCAGAAATACTAGCTGATAAAGAAATCTGTAAAGTACATAAAAAAATCTTTTCTAAGATTTCCACAAAAATATCACCTCCATGTAATTTGAATTTTTAAATATAAAGTTTAATTTTATAGGCTTTACCATACTAAATATGAATATTAATATTAAAAAAATATACGTGTTCTGTAGCTTAGTATCTTCTTTAAAATATCTTAATCATATTTGTTACTTATCTTTATTAGAGTTTTTTTCTTTTTTGTTTTTAAGAAGGTTTTCGAGTTCTTCGATTTCATCATTAGATAAATTTTTTTCTTCTAAAAATTTAGTAAAAAGGATGCCTAATGCTCCATCATAAACCTTTTTTAGAAATGTTTCATTTTCAGATTTTATACATTCATTTTCAGAAATTAATGGATAGTAATTATAAACTCTTCCTGATTTTTCAAAACCTATTGCACCTTTTTTGATAAGTCTAGTTATAAAGGTTTTTATAGTTTGCGTTGACCAATTCATTTTATCTGATAATGAATTGATTATTTGCTCAGAAGTTAAAGGATTTGTTTTCCATATAAGTTTCATTATTTCCCATTCTGACTCCGATATTTTAGGAAAGATTTTCATTAAAAAACTCCTTTCATTTTTTAAATCTACAATTGTAATCACTATTTCAGTTTACAATTGTAGATTAAACATGTCAATATAAATATTTACATCAAAACCAATTAATTACTTTAAGTGAAAGTTGGCCTAGTACTATTTGATAAAAAATCTAAACTACTATGCTATAATATATTTTATGTAAAAATAGCATTATTTGAATGCAACGATTAGATGTAAAAGCAATATTTAATTTATAATTTATAGATTAAATAAATGGCTAAAATTTTATTTGTGCTTGTCATGAAAGAGGTGATTAATTGAAACTAGAAGAATTAAAGTCAATATTATTTAAATCAGCTTCTTCTACTATGAAAAGAGAGGGAGAGGTTAAATTTAATAATGGATCAGTCACTTATTTTAAAGGTAAAAAGATAGATAATATATATCATATTTATGGAAAAGTTACGGATAAAAATAAAGTTAACCAATTTAACACGCATATTAAAGTTAATCTTCAAAAGAAAAAACTAGAGAGTGCTAACTGTTCTTGTGATGAGTTTAAAGAATTTACTTCAAGTGGATATACATTAATGTGTAGTCATATAACTGCTACTGAATATAAATTTATTAGCTTACTTGAAAATGATAACAATAAAGAAGAAAATTCTGAAAAGAAAACTGCAGAAAAATATAAAATATGGGGAAATAATCATAGCACAAGGCTTATTCGTAAAATAGAAAAAGATTCTCTATATTATGAGGTACAAACACCTTCAAGAAGTGGAAAGCTTATACTTAAGCCAGAGGAACTTAGAAAATTTTTAAAAGGTATAGAGGATAGAAAAATAAAATTTAAGTTTGATTATATTGAAATTACAGCACCAATATTACACAAAGATCTACCTATAACCTTTAATGTTAAGGAAGATAACGGAATTATAGTCTTGACTACTCATAAGCAGCTTCCCATTCCACTAAATTCAAACAATGATGTTTATTATTTTAGGAATGAACTCTATTTACCTTCAAAAAATCAAATTGATAATTATGCTAGTCTGCATGAAAGATTATTAGTTCATGGCAGAATTACCTATAGAAAAGATATAGATGCTTACACTAAACTAATGTCTCTTTTAAGTAGAATTTCGAGTAACATAAATATTGCGGAAAGCTTAAGAAATTATGCATCTAATTTATCAAGACCTGAATTCTTTTTATATGAAGGGAACGGAAAAATTTATTGTGATATATTTCTTAGCTATGGTAATACAAAAGTCAATATATTAGATGAGAGAAATGTTTCGCATACGTTCATAAGAGATGATAAAAAGGAAGAAAAGCTTCTTATGGAAGTTGAAAAACTAAGTTTTGTAAAAATGGATAACAGACTTGTATTTATGGGTAAAGATGAAGGGTTGCTTAATATACTAAGCAAAAAAGGAGAGACAATTCACTCGTTGGGAAATGTTATGTTAGGAAACGGCCTTAGCAATAAAAAAATATATAATCTGGATTCAATTAGAGTTGATTTAGATGAAGTGGACGGAAGTTATAATTTCTCTTATAGTATAGGGGAGTTAGGAACAAAGGAATTAAATAGTGCATTAGAGTCATATAAAGATAAAAATAAATTTTACAAAACAAGAAATAATAACTTTTTAGATTTTGAAGATAATGGTGTGAGAAGTTTTTTTAATCTAATTGAAGTGTTAAATATAAATCTGGATTCAAATAATGAAAAAGTTAAAATGGAAAAGAATAAAGCCTTATGTCTATATGAAAATATAAAGAATATAGGGTTAGGAATTATACAGAATTCTAATGAATTAGAAGATATAGAAAATAAGTTGACCTATATAAATAGTAAACATATATACATCCCAAGTGATTTTAAAGGAACCCTTAGAGAATATCAAATTAATGGATTTAAGTGGCTCAAGACCTTAAGTGAAGTGGGATTTGGAGGAATATTAGCAGATGAGATGGGATTAGGTAAGACAATACAAGTTATAGCATTCTTATTATTAGAGAAGAACAAAAAGACTTGCATAATTTGTCCGACATCATTGCTTTATAATTGGAAAGATGAAATTTTAAGATTTGCACCAAGTTTAAGAGTTGTGCTGGTTCATGGAAGTCAAAGAGATAAAATTATGGAAGATATATGTGAATATGATGTAGTGCTAACTACCTATGGAACATTGAGATTAGATATAGATAATTATAAAGATATTGTTTTTGATTATTGCATAATTGATGAGGGGCAGAGTATTAAGAATTCGGAAGCTCAGAATTCAAGAGCTGTAAAAGAAATTCAGGCAAAAATTAGATTTGCTTTAACTGGAACACCTATTGAAAATAATTTGACAGAGCTTTGGTCTATATTTGACTTTATAATGCCAGAGTACCTCTACGCTAAAGAAAAGTTTGAGGAAAAATTTATTTCAAGAAGGGAAGATAATTTAGAGAATCTTAAGACTATGATAAAGCCTTTTATTTTAAGGAGAACTAAGAAAGAAGTAATGAATGAATTACCAGATAAAATAGAAAAAACTTTATTAGTTGAAATGACACCTTCTCAAAAAGCTGTGTATAGTAATTATGTAAAAAGAGTAAAAGCTGCAATGAAGAATAACAAAGATGGTAGAATCGAGATATTCTCATACTTAACTAAGCTAAGGGAGATATGTTTAGATCCTTCACTTATACTTGAAGACTATAATGGAGGAAGTGGGAAAATAGAAGAAGTAGCAGAAATCATTAAAAATCATATTGATTCTGGTGGGAAGATACTTCTATTTTCACAATTTACTTCTGCATTAGATAGGATTGGGGAACGCTTAAATAAGGAGAAAATAGAATTTTTACATTTGAGCGGAAAAACAAGTCCTAAAAATAGAATGAAAATGGTTAAAGATTTTAATACTAATGAGTTTGTGAATGTCTTTTTGATTTCATTAAAGGCTGGAGGAACTGGACTTAACTTAACATCAGCTAATTTAGTTATTCATTTTGATCCCTGGTGGAATCCAGCAGTTGAGGCCCAGGCAACGGATAGAGCTCATAGAATTGGTCAAAGAGATGTAGTAGAGGTGATTAAGTTAGTATCTAAAGGAACTATAGAGGAGAAAATCATTTTGCTTCAAGAAGATAAAAAACAACTTATTGACAGTATTTTAACAGGAGAACTTAAAAATAGCGGTTTATTAGGCAGTTTATCAAAGGAAGATTTACAACAATTGTTTGAGAGGGATTAAATAACTGTAGTATAAATATAAAATTATCTGAAAAATATTTTCAGATAATTTTATTATTTAAAGGAATATTTGAAAATAAGTACCTGTTTTGAGTGCATGTATATAATTATCAATAGTTATCTACTATAATGTAAATAAACAAAATGTAAATGCCAAGTACGAAGCATAAATGTCTAAAAATTAGGTTATTCTTCTACTTGTCGATGATCTAACTTATTAAATTCGTTTAAGCGATACTCCATATTTTTTTCATAATCTTTGTTAAAGATACAAGAGAATATGACATCTAAAACATATTGTGTAGCAATATGAGAAGAATAGTGAGAAATTTTCTTTTTTAAATTTTCTTTACTAGAAACAAATATATGATATTTAAATAACTTAGTTAAATAGTTTTCTTGAGCTGAACAGATAACTAAGGTTTCTATTTCTTTACGTTTTAGAACTAAAGCAATTTCTTTAATTTCAGGTGTCTTACCCGAATAAGAAAGAATAATTGCGACTTGCTTATTTTTATTATTGGAAGCGGCAGCACGGTATACTTGGTTCATTGGAATTAGTGAAACATTAACGTATCTACCGATGCTTTGCATTTTATCTTGAAAGTTCAATGCCGTTTGTATGTTATTTGTAACAGCATAAACATCGACTATCTCGGCATTATAAATTAAATCAACAGCATCTCTTAGCTGTTCAGAATTAAAGAAGGAAAAAGTGTTGGTTAAGGTATCAATATAAAGCTGTTTAATGTTGCTAGCAATTTGAAATTGTGTATCGTCTTTCTTGAAAGGAAAATTTATATCGATATTTTCTGGTTTATTCATCTTGGAGTATAGTTCTTCAACAAACTTAATTTTAAATTCTTTGAAACCAGTTAATCCAATTTTTTTACATAGTCTGTGTATAGTTGAGATTGATGAAAAAGATACTTTGGCTAATTCATCTAGAGACATACCAGCAACTTGCTCCTGATTTTCCAATATGTAATTTGCAAGTAATTTCTCTGTTTCAGTTAAATTATTAGCATATAAAAGTAAATTATAAATTGTCATGATGATTATCTCCTTGGTGAAGTTTACATTTTTAGATGTGTCGTGAATAAACAATTAAATTTATTATTAATGTTTTTAAAATAGAGTAACATACATCTTTATTTTATCATTAATAAAAATTATTATCATCAAATTGAACTGATGAATTATAAACTTAAAATATCAATGGAGTTAGCATATAAATTATATTGTAGAAATTATTACTGGATTTGAGTAGCTATTATAAAGATTATTTTAAAAAAGTACAAGCCGTTTGTTTTTTATGAAAAAATTATTAAGTAGAGTATATATTCACAGTTCAAGAGTCATACATTGTTTCATTCTTTGGAGAGTTACAATAAAATCAAATTTGCAAGTTACTTTAGAAAGTAGTAGAAATACAAAGTCTTAGAAGCAAATTTTATTTTAAATATTTTAGAAAAGTATATATAAAAATGCGCAATATAGGAGGAGGCAAAATTATGGCATATAAACTAATAGCTTGTGATATGGATGAGACATTATTAAATGATAATCATATAATTTGTCAAAGAAATATTGATTTAATAAAAAGAGCCAAGGAAGAGTATGGAGTAAAATTTGTACCAGCTACAGGAAGAGGTTATTCTTCTATTCAGAAGGACTTGAAAATTTTAGAATTATATGATCAGGCTGGGGAATATATTATTTCCTTTAATGGCGGAGCTTTAACAGAAAATAAGGATAACAAGCTACTGCAATTTAAAGGATTAAGATTCGATAAGATGAAAGAAATTTTTGAGTATGGATTAAATAAGGATGTTTGTATACATGTTTATACAAAAGATAAATTGTATATTTATAATTTATCACAAAGTGAAAAAGAAAGAATTAAAAATCAAAAATTAGAGTGTACTATTATGAAAGAAAATACAGTAGATTTTCTTGAAGAGGAACCAATTGCAAAGATTATATATCAAAATATAAATGTTCCATATTTGATGGGCATTGAGCCAGATATGAGAAGTATTACAGAGGGGTATTGTGCTGTAAGTTATTCGTCAAATCGATATATGGAATTTAATTCATTAGGGGTAGATAAAGGAAGTGGTTTAATTAACTTAGCAAAAATTTTAGATATAGATATTAAAGACACAATTGCTGTAGGCGACAACTACAACGATATGTCTATGTTAAAAGTAGCAGGATTATCAGTAGCGGCGGGAAATGCAGTTGAAGATGTAAAAAGCGCTTGTGATTATACAACAGAAGCCGATAATAATGAAGGTGTTGTCGCTGAATTAATTGAGAAGTTTATATTGAAGAAATAGTAATAATAGTTGTAATAATATTTTAGGAGGAAATTTAATTATGTTAGCTGATTATCATATGCATACAAGTTTTAGCGATGATTCCACTTATCCTATGGAAGATGAGATAAAAAAGGCAATATTTTTAGGAATTGATGAAATATGCTTTACAGAGCATGTTGATTATGGAGTGAAAGTAGATATAAATTGCAATTATATAGCTTATATAAATGAATTTAATAGATGCAGAGAAAAATATATAGATAAAATTACTATGAAACTTGGAATCGAATTTGGGATGCAAGAACATACTATTCATGAATTTCAAAAGGATTTTAATGAATATGACTTTGATTTTGTTATTCTCTCTTGTCATCAGGTAGATAATAAGGCATTTTGGACACAGGATTTTCAAAGAGGAAAGACACAAAAGGAATATAATGAGAAATATTATGAGGAAATATTAAAAGTAATAAAGAAATATAATGATTATAGTGTTTTAGGCCATTTAGATATGATTAATAGATATGATAAGATGGGAAAATATCCTTTTGAAAAGGTAAGAGATATTGTAAAAGAAATCTTAGTTCACGTAATTTCTCATGGAAAAGGAATTGAAATTAATACATCTTGTTTTAGATATGGGTTAGATGATTTGACACCTTCTAGAGAAATATTAAAGTTATACAGAGAATTAGGAGGAACTATTATTACAATAGGATCTGATTCGCATAAGGAAGATGATGTAGGATGCAAGATTTCTTCTGTAAAAAATGAACTTAAGGAATTGGGATATAAAGAATTTTGTACATATAAGAAAATGGAGCCAATTTTTCATTGCTTATGATAATAGATGAATAATTAAAAATATTAGTAAAGTTCAGCATACATGGACTATAGGCAAATAAGTTCATTTATGCTGTTTTTTTTATTTAGTTTAATTTATTATTATTTAATTATTTGTAATTCGGGATTGTTTTATCACTATAAAAATTAATAAAAGGGAGCTATTAAAAAAAATAATTTTACATATTTCATATAGGTGTTAAAATATAGGAAGATTAGTTTATTTTGAAAGGGATATGAAAAATGATAAGAGAAGCAACGGAAAAAGATTTAGCAGATATTTTAGAGATTTACAATGATGCTATATTAAATACAACGGCGATTTATGATTATACTGCTCATAATCTTGAGGAAAGAAAACAGTGGTTTGATGAAAAGAAAAAAGATGGATGTCCGCTATTGGTGTTTGAAAAAGATGACAAGGCTGTAGGATTTGCTACATACGGATCGTTTAGAACTTATCCAGCCTTTAAGTATACAATAGAACATTCTGTATATGTTCATAAAGATTATAGAAATTTAGGAATAGGGAAGATATTGTTAAAGGAATTAATTGATGCTGCGAATAGAGATGAGTACGCAACTATGGTTGCTTGCATTGATAGTTTAAATGAAGGTAGTATCAAAATTCATGAGAAATTCGGGTTTAAATACTCTGGCACAGTAACTAAAGCAGGTTATAAATTTGGTAAATGGTTGGACTTAGTTTTTTATCAACTAGATTTAACAGGTCCTAAGCATCCAATAGAAAAGTAATGATTTTTATATTCTTGAAATAAATAGAAGTATTTTAAGAATAATAAAGCACCACCAGATGTCATAATTTATAACATCTAGTGGTGCTTTTTCACTTTTCTATTCTGCTGAATCTATTTCACTACTAATTGAGGTATTAAATATCAATGAAGTAAGCATTGCACCTATTAGAAAAAGTATGCCTGCTGAGATGTAGAGAATAGTAAGGGAAAATTGACTTTTAAGCCACCCTGTAATTGACATTGTAATAACCATGAATCCCATAAACATTGGATTTAATACTCCGTTTACTCTTCCAACAAAATCAGATTTCGTTAATTGAAGAATTAGTGTGTTAATACCAATTTGGATGCAAGGCATAAAAAATCCATTAAGGAATTGGAACAATAGAATTATAATCCAGCTTGAAGATAATCCCATGCCAACCATTGAAATGGTGTTAACTATAAGTCCTATTGCAAGAAGCTTTTGAGGCATAACTTTCTTTGATATTGTCATAACTAATCCGCCACCAATAAACATTGCTGCTCCATTTACCATAAGTAATAATTGAAGATTTTCTTTAGGAAGACCGAGTCTTTCAACAATTAAGAAAACCCCAAGTGGTTGTATGATACCAACAGCAAGGCCTGATACCGCAAAAACAGATCCAAGTATAGTTAACTCTCTTTGCTGCCAAACATAGGCGAAACCTTCTTTTAATTCTTCCAAGAAATGATTTGTAGTTTCTTTCTTTTCAATTATCTCATCAGCGGGCAATAGGGTTAATACTGAAGCTGATAGTAAGAAAGCTACACCCATTACTGATATAGAAATATCTATTCCAAACTTTTGAAAAACAATAGTACCTAATGCTGGTCCTATAATCATAAAAATAGACATAAGAGTTTGGAAAATAGCCATTCCAGTTTGCATAAACTCTTCAGGAACATGGACTTTAAATAATTTCATTGCAGAAGGCTGAGAAAACTGAGACAAAATAGATGAAATAAATGTTACAAAAAATACAGCTTCCCAAGTTGCAAAGATTATTGTAAGCAGAACGGCAAAAACAGAAATAGCACTTAGTAAATCACACCAAACCATAGTACGCTTCGGTCGCCATCTATCTGCAAAGGTTCCACCAATAAATGAGAATATAAATATTGGAGCAAATTCTGCAACTGAAATTAAAGAAACAGCAATGGGATTGTTATTAGTCTTCTCCATTACAAATAACAATATGGCGAAATTACGAACCCATATTCCTATTTGTAGAAAAATAGAAGATGCTATAATTACTCGAACAAATCTATTGCGAAAAAATGAAGACATTGACATTGTCGATTTTGTCATATAATTACCCCTCTTAAATTATTGAATATTTTATTATATACTATATCATAAATCAGTAGCACATCAAGTTGAAATATTATTATAATGTTGTATAAATAGCTAAGTATATATATAATTATAAAGTTGACCTTAAAATAAACAAAGGAAATTTATAAGGAAGTGATTTAAAGATGAATTCAAGAAAAAGAAGCATTGCAGCAGCATTAATGGTAGCAATGTTTTTAGGAGCAGTCGAAGGAACTGTTGTAACGACAGCTATACCAACAATAGTGAAGGATTTACAAGGATTTGAAATTATTAGTTCAGTTTTTTCAGTATATTTACTAACTTCTGCCATTACTACTCCTATATATGGGAAACTATCAGATCTATATGGAAGAAAAAATATGCTTTCAATTGGAATAATAATATTTTTAATTGGAAGCTTTTTATGTGGATTATCGCAAACTATGTACATGCTTATAGGAGCTAGAGCCATACAAGGAATAGGTGCTGGAGCAATATTTACAGTTACATATACAATTATTGGAGATGTATTTACATTAGAGGAAAGACCAAAGATCCAAGGAATAATAAGCTCTGTTTGGGGTATTGCAAGTTTAGTAGGGCCATTTTTGGGAGGAATTTTAATAGATTTATTATCTTGGCATTGGATATTTTTTATAAACCTTCCCTTTGGAATAATATCAGTTGTACTTATTCAAAGAAATTTGGATGAAGTTTTCGAAAAGAAAAAACATAGCATAGATTTTGCTGGAATTATAACTTTATCACTGGCGATGGTTATATTTTTGAATATCTTCTTATCAAATGAAGATATGAGTTCTAGCAATAACATATTTATTTTATTATCCGTTATTGCAACTGTTATATTACTAGTTGCATTCTGTATAATTGAAAGAAAAGCAAAAGAGCCAATTATTCCTTTTGATATATTTACAAAGACAACTTCAATTGTGAATTTAATAAGCTTCTTGGCTTCAGCTATATTAATGGGTTCGAATGTTTACCTCCCAATATACATACAAAATGTACTTGGATATAGTGCTAAGATATCAGGCTTGTCACTAGCTCCCATGTCATTTGCTTGGCTTATAGCTGCAGTAATTTTAGGAAAGTGTATAGTAAAGTTTGGTGGGAAAATAGTAATACTTATATCTAATGTTATTTTACTAATTAGTACAGCGTTATTGCCTACATTGAATGCAGAATCTTCTATATTATTAGTAATAATATATGCTTTCATAATGGGATTTGGATTTGGTGGAGCATTTACAACTTTAACAATAATAATTCAAGAGTCAGTAGAATATAACAAGAGAGGTGCTGCGACTGCAGCTAATTCATTACTTAAAACAATAGGTCAAACTATAGGAGTAAGCATATTTGGTAGTATATTTAATATATATATAATTAAGTATTTTACTCAATTAGGAGTAAATGGAGTTGATCCGAGTAATTTGTATAATTCAGTGGTAACTGATGAACAGATAAAACTCTCATTAAATAGTTCATTACACTTTTTATTTATAATACTTATAGGAATAGCTGTTATATCGTTACTTTCATCAATGTTAATGCCTAAAATAATGGAAAGTTCTAAGACAGAGGAGAACAGAGCATAAAATAGAGGTTGAAAATTTATGAATTACCGTGACTGTATCATATTAAGTTTTTTAATTATTATGATATAGTCACTTTTTTATTATATAAGAGTTTGAATTGGAGTAAAATAGGTGGCATCTAGGTCACCCTGAAGCATAAATTATTAATAAATCTAATTCAGAAGGGGACATTTTAAAAGAGAACAAAAAGGAAAATATATTCATCACCTAGATATTTCTTAGTTGAAAAGGAAAATATATTCATCACCTAGATATTTCTTAGTTGAATTTGAAAATGCAGATAAAGAAATCTCAGGATACGGAATCACCTGAGACTTTTAGTGATAGAAAATTTTAAAAATTTCTGTTATAAAAATTTGAATGATTTGTAGAAGCTAAATCTAATGAGCAAATACAGCTTGTTTTGCTTTTGATACAACTGCACTTAATGGTAATGCTATTATTATACCAGTAGATACTTGAATTATATTTCCAACTATATCTTTAGCTGAATATGCCATTCCTTGTATTAGCCCAATTTTCTCTGTTAAAAAGCCTGATATTATTATTCCAGCAAAAAAATATGCAATCACCATAAATATACCACTGGATACAAATGCAATTGTATACCTTACAGTAACTTTGTTTTCTGACATTTTTTCTAATATGGATCCTGCAATATAAGCCATTCCCCATTTAATAATTAGCGTAAAGGGTGCCCAAAAATAATATCCACCTAATGCATCAACAAGAAACATACCAAGAGCACTTGAAATTGCTCCTTTTTTCTTACCTAGAACTATTACTGATAAGAATACCATGCAGTCCCCTATTTGGACAAAGCCTCCAACTGATGGAATTTTAATTATGCTTCCTGCTATATAGGTTAAAGCAATCATTAGCCCCATTAATACTAGTTCACTAGTATTTAAAGATTTACTTCTTTCCATAAATATTACCTACCTTTTTTATAAATTACTTGCTGTATATGAATACAGGTTTTTATAGTCTTTGTTTATTATATCTAGCATGCTTTATATAATAAAACTCAATACAAATAATAAAATCATTATATTAATATATCTAAAATTTATCAAATGTATGGGTACACATAGAAATGATTAGAATAATTCAATCTGGACATATATATCCACAAAATAGTATTGGAAAAAATCTATTTAAGTAGGCTATAATGTAAATATAAATTGGGCCTAATGGGAGGAGATATAATTTGAGAATATTGCATACAGCTGATTGGCATTTGGGCAAGAATTTAGAAGGACAAAGCCGAATGGATGAGCAAGAAGAATTTTTAAATGATTTTGTTAAGATTGTAGAAGATAATAATATAGATTTAATAATGATTGCGGGAGACGTTTATGATAATCCAAATCCTCCGGCAAGAGCAGAAAAAATGTTTTATGATACTTTAAAGAGATTATCGAAAAATGGAGAGAGACTTACTTTGGTTATATCAGGAAATCATGATAATCCAGAGAGATTGGTTGCGGCAGGTCCACTTGCTCGTGATCATGGAATCATTATGGTTGGAACACCAAAAACTATAGTTCCTTGTGGTGAGTATGGAAAATATAAAGTTTTATCATCAGGAGAAGGGTATGTGGAAGTTGAAATTAATAGTGAAAAAGCAGTTATCTTAACTGTGCCTTATCCAAGTGAGAAAAGATTGAATGAAGTTATCTATAACTATATGGAAGATGAAGAGGAAAAAGCTAAATCCTATAGTGATAAGATATTTTCTTTATTCAATTCATTAAAAAATCATTTTAGAGAAGATACAATTAATCTTATAATATCGCATCTATTTGCAATGGGAAGTGAGGAAGGTGGCTCTGAAAGAAGCATTCAATTAGGAGGTGCTTATATAGTAGATGGAAGTTGTTTTCCTAAGGAAGCACAGTATATAGCATTAGGGCATGTGCATAAACCACAAATAGTTCCGGGAACGGATAAAAGAGCAAGGTATTGTGGGTCACCAATTCACTATAACAAAAAAGAGGTTAGCTTTGAAAAGAAATGTTATATAGTTGAGGCAAAAGCTAATGAAGAATGTGACATACAAGAAATAAACTTAAGGGTATATAAACCAATAGAAATTTGGAAATGCTCAAGTATTGAAGATGCAATATTACGATGTGCTGAAAATAAAGATAAAGATTGCTGGGTGTATTTAGAAATAAGTACAGATAGATACATAAGAGAAGATGAAATAAAACAAATGAAAGAATTAAAAGCAGATATATTAGAAATAATGCCTAAGGTTAAAGGATTGGAAGAAGAGAGTGAATTAAACTTAAGTGAAAAATCGTTTGAGGAAATATTTAAGGAGTTTTATATTAAAGAAAGGGGGACTCCTCCAGAAGATGAAGTTATGGAAGTGCTTTTATCAATTATAAACGAAGAGGGTGAAACAGATGAGACCAATCAAATTGAGGATTAAGGGCTTAAATAGCTTCCTGGATGAACAAATTATAGATTTTGATAAATTAACAGATAGAGGATTTTTTGGAATCTTTGGACCAACTGGAAGTGGGAAATCAACTATATTAGATGGAATAACTCTAGCCTTATATGGAAATGTATCAAGAAAAAGCTCCAATTTTATAAATACTAATTGTGACAGGTTAAATGTAAATTTTGAGTTCCAAATATCAGGTAGTGAAATAAGAAAATATATCATTGATAGGGAGTTTAAAAGAAAAAAAGATGGTGGAATAAGCTCTGGAAAGTGTAAAATTGTTGAAGTAACAAGTTCAGAAGAAGAAATTTTAGCAGATGGAGTTAAAACTATAAATAAGAAAGTTGAGGAGATAGTAGGTCTTAATTTAGAAGATTTCTCAAGAACTGTTGTTTTACCTCAGGGGAAGTTTAGTGAATTCTTAAAGCTTGAAGGCAAAGATAGGCGTGACATGCTTGAAAGGTTGTTTAATCTTCAACAGTTTGGAGACAATTTATCCAGAAAACTTAGTGCAAAGATAAGCAAAGAGCGAACTGATAGCAATATTTTGGCTGGACAATTAAGTGGATACAACGATGTAAGTCCAGAAAAGTTAAAAGAAAAGGAAGATGCTTTTAAGGAATTAAAAAATAATCTAGAAGCTTTGAAAAAGGAATTAGATATAATAGGAAAGAAGCATAAAGAAAATGAAGAAATATGGAAGCTACAGCTTGATTTATTAGAGTATAAAAATAAAGAACAAACATTAAAGGAAAAAGAGGAAAAGGTAAATGCATATTTAGAAAAGATAAAGCTAGGTGAAGCAAGCGCGAATGTGTTACCTTATTTAAATGCATTTGAAAGCACTAGAAAAGCCTTTGATAAAAATGAGATTGAGTTAGAAGAATTAAAATCAAAGATAGATAAGATAAAAGAAGAAAAAGAAAAAATCGAGCAACTTTGGTGTATAGCAAAAGATAAAAAAGAGAATAAACTTCCTCAATTAATGATGCAGGAACAAAAAGTTAAGGATGCTATTGAGGAAAAGAATTTAATACGTCAAATAGAAAGTAAAATAGATTCTCTAAAATCACAAATTAAAGAATGTGATGCTAACAATAATAATATACAGAGTGAGCTCATTAAAATAGAAGAAGAAATAAGTAATAAAAATAAATTAATAAAAGAAGACGAAAAAACATATGATAATTTGAAAATTGAAGAAAGTTTAAAAGAGGCAGTTCAAGAAGGAATAATTGTAGAAGAAAAGTTAGAAAAAATAAATGGAATTCTAGTTAAGGATAAGCAAAAGAAAGCAGTTATTGAAAAAGAAAATAGTGAAACTATACTTAAAGGAAAAGCTTTAAGAGAAGTTTTAGATAAAGAAAAAAAGAGTTTGGAAGATAAAGATAAACAATATGAGTTTTTACTTAAAAATTCGCCAGGTGAACAAAAAGATTTAGTTAATTTAAAACAGTTGATAGTGGAAAATGAGCAAAAATGGAGCAGTTATGTAAAGCTGAACAAAGAAATAGATTTCTCTAGAGAAGAGATAAAAAACTTACAAATAGATATATTAAGTAGAAGAGAAGAAGAAAAGCAACTTGAAAAAGAACTAGAGGAAATAAAAAATACTCAAAAGGAGATTATGAGAGAAAATTTAGCACATACTCTTAGACAGGAACTTAAAGATGGAGATACATGTCCTGTATGTGGCTCAACTCATCATATGAAAGAAAATATCAGGATTTTTGAAGTTAAAGATGTGAAGAATGTAGAGGGAAAAATAAAACTAAAAGAAAATTCAATAAAGATTATTAGTAGCAAAATAACTCAAGGTGAAACTAAGGTAAATAGTTTTAACGAAAAAATTAAAGTTAATCTTGAAGAAATTGAAAAGCTCGGAACTGCGTTTAATGAAAAACCTTTGGAAGAGTTAAAACAGGAATTTATAAATTTAGAAAAAGCTTTAGAAAGTTATTCTAAAGATAAAGAAGAACTTGAAAAAAGTGTTAATAAGCTGAGGAATGAAATTAATATTAAAACCGGAGAAATAAATGAATTACGAGCAGTAGTTAGAACTAACCAAAGACAGCTTGAAGATTTGGAAAAGAGTATTACAGAAAATACAGAAGAATTGAATATTTTAAAAAATAGATTGGATTCGCTAAGAGCAAAGACATTAGTAACTGATTTTAATAAAAAAAGCGAAGAAATTAAAGCTGTTGAAAAAGAGAGAGAAAGATTATCAGAGGTTATTAAAGTTAACAGGGAGCTAATAGAAAAGTTAGAAAAGAATAAAGAAAATTTAACTAGTGAAGTCATTTTAGCAAAAGAAAACTTAACTAGGTATAATACAGAATTAAGTAATTATGAAAAAAGTAAAGAAGAAAAAATACAAGCGATAAAGAACAAAGTCGATAATACAGATGATCTAGTTTCACTACTACATAAAATTCAGGAAAATATTGAAAATATTAATAGTGAGTTTAAGGAAAGTGAGAACAATAAAAATAAAATAGAGAAAGAATTTAATGAAAACAATGAGCGATTAATTTCTGCAATCAGTAAATATAAAGAATTAAGTAAACGAAAAAAAGATGAAGAAGCTCAGTTAGAAGTTGCAATAGACAGTGAAGGTTTTAATTCCCTTGACGATGTCAAAAAAAATATAATTGGAAAAGAAGAAATTAATGATTATAAATTAAAAGTAGAAAGTTATAAAAGTGAAGTATCAAAAGTAAATGGAGCAATTGAAAGTTTACTTAATAAAATAGATGGTAAAGAGTTAAGTGAAAAAGAATATACAGAAATAAAACTCTTAAAAGATATTAAAGAAAAAGAGTTTAATGAAATTAATGAAGACAAAATTAAGGTAGATGAAGAATTAAAAAACATAAAAAATAAGTTGGAAGAACAAAAAGATCTCTTAGATAAGAAGATGAAACTAGAACATAAATTGGCTCTTCTTGGTGATTTAGAAAAGTTATTTAAGGGAAAGAAATTTGTTGAGTTTGTAGCAGTAAGTAAGCTTAAGTATGTTTCAGTTGAAGCATCTAAGAGATTGAAAGAAATAACTCATGGAAATTATGGACTAGAGGTTGATGACAATAGCAGATTTATAATTAGAGATTATAAAAATGGTGGAGCAAAAAGAGATTCTACCACTTTATCAGGAGGAGAAACATTTTTAGCATCTTTATCATTAGCATTGGCATTATCAGCACAGATTCAGCTTAAAGGAACTGCACCATTAGAATTATTTTTCCTTGATGAAGGATTTGGTACTTTAGATGACGATCTACTTGAAGTTGTTATGAATTCATTAGAAAGGATTCATAATGAAAAATTAAAGGTTGGTATAATAAGCCATGTTGAAGCAATAAAGAATAGAGTACCAGTGAAACTTATGATTACTCCAGCAGAATCAGGTATGGGTGGAAGCAAAGTTAGAATTGAAAGAAACTAAATTTATAAAAATAACAAGTTTTATATTAATATATCACTTGTTATTTTTTGTGTAAATTGGTAATTAAGTGCTATAATATACATTGTAATTAAATTACGAAAATAAAAATTTAATAAATATTAGAGGCGATTTTAAATGTTTAATTGTAAGTCTAACTTGATTTTATCTTTTCATAATTCTTCAGATAAAATTAATATTAGAAAAACTATTAGACCTTGTAAATGTAATAGGCCTATTTATTTTATTCCAACGTGAATGTACATTCTTAAAATGTGAACTAAATACATTGCAAGAAAATGAAAAATAAATTTTTAGGAGGTACTTATAATGGAGGAATTAAATTTAACTAAAAGAATAAAAACAGCTAGTCATGGTGCTAGAAAGGTAAGAAGAGAAGGCAAGATTCCAGGTGTAATTTATGGAAAAGAAATAGGAAATGAAATATTTACTGTAGATCAATCAGCATTACTAAAAGAAACCTCAGCTAGTGGAGAGCATGGAATAGTAAAATTTAATCTTGATGGAAGGAAAGGAAACGCTGTAATTAAGGAAATTCAAAGAAATGCTTTGGGAAATAAAGCAATTCATGTTGATTTTGAAGAAGTAGCAGCAAATGATACAATGCATACTGAAGTCTTAATTAAGATTGTTGGTAAAGGCATTTTAGAAAGCAAAGGATTAATATTACAAACTCAAAGAGATTTAGTAAAGGTATCTTGTAAAGCAAAAGATTTACCAAAGGATGTTGAATTAGATGTTTCTGATGGACAAGCTGGGACAGTTTATACTTTTAAGAACATAAAATTTGCTGAAGGCATTGAAGTTTTAGATGATTTATCAACTGTTATAGGATCAATAAGTGAAGAAGAAAAAGCTAAGGAAGAAGAAACAGAATAGAATCATAGATAAACAGAATTGAATTTAAAATATCAAAATCAACCATTTTAATAGAGTATTAGATGGTTGATTTTTTGTTTTTTAGAGTATATATAGTGAATTTATGATCATTATGAAAAATGACAGTGTTTCAAAGATATATTTTAGGATAATTTTAATTATTAGAGTTAATATTATAGATTAGAAGGGTAAAATGCTTGGCAATACATCCAAGTTTTTATATATGATGCAAAATATATAAAAGTGTTTTTATATTATGGATAAATATTGTATAATGTATAGGAGAAAAAACACAGAGAGGGGATCAGAAAATGAATTATAAGGAAAAGTATAACGTGTGGATTAACTCTGATTTTATTAATGAGGAAACTAAGAATGAATTAAAGAGCATATCTGACGAAAAGGAGATTGAAGATAGATTTTACCAAGATTTAGATTTTGGGACTGGTGGACTAAGAGGGGTAATAGGTGCAGGAAGCAATAGAATGAATATATATACTGTTGCTCAATCTACTCAGGGATTTGCTAATTACTTAAATGATAATTTTAAAGATCCTTCAGTTGCAATTGCATATGATTCAAGAAATATGTCTAAGGAATTTGCAAAAGCAGCTGCACTTAACTTATGTGCAAATAATATAAAAGTATATTTATATGAAAGTTTAAGACCAACTCCTGTATTGTCTTTTACAGTTAGAGAATTAAAATGTAATGGTGGTATAGTAATTACTGCATCACATAATCCGAAAATTTATAATGGATATAAAGTTTATGATGAATTTGGCGGCCAAGTAACAGATGAAAAAGCAAAAATGATAATTAACTCTGTTAAAGCGGTAGATGATTTCTCAAAGATTAAAAGCATAGATGAAAATGTTGCCTTAGAGAAAGGGCTATTAAAATATATTGGAGAAGATGTAGATAAGATCTACTATGAAAAAGTTAAGGGATTAACTATAAGGACAGATTTAGTTAAGGAAAAAGCTAGTAATTTAAATGTAATATATACTCCAATTCATGGTTCTGGTAATGTTCCAGTAAGAACCGTATTAAAAGAATTAGGCTATAGTAATGTTAAAGTTGTTAAGGAACAAGAAGCTCCAGATGGAAATTTCCCAACAGCATCGTATCCTAATCCAGAAAATCCGGATGTATTTGAATTAGCATTAAAGATGGCTAAAACAGAAAATCCAGATATAATTTTTGGAACTGATCCAGATTGCGATAGAATAGGTCTTGTAGTTAAAGATAGCACTGGAGAATACAAGGTATTAACTGGTAACCAAACAGGATTATTATTAACTAATTATATATTAAGTTCAATGAAAGAAACTAATAAATTGCCACAAAATGGTGTTGTAATTAAAACAATAGTAACAACAGAAGGTGCTAGAAGTATTGCTGAAGATTTTGATATTGAGCTTATGGATGTATTAACAGGATTTAAATATATTGGGGAAAAAATAAGAGAATTTGAAGATGCAGGAGATAGAAATTATATTTTCGGATTTGAAGAAAGCTATGGATATCTTGCTGGAAACTTTGTACGAGATAAAGATGCTGTTATTGCAGCAATGTTGGTATGTGAAATGTGCTTATATTATAAAGAACAAGGCAAGAGTCTTTATGATGCATTAATAGATTTATATGAAAAGTATGGATATTTTAAAGAAACTCTTGTATCATTAGAACTAAAAGGAAAAGAAGGTCAAGAGAAGATAGCAAACTGCATTGAAGCATTAAGAAATAATCCAGCAAGTGAAGTTAATGGTGTGAAAATCGTTACAAGATTAGATTACAAATTAAGTGTTGAGGAAAACACTATAAATAACACTAAGGCTCCTATTGACTTACCTAAGTCAAATGTATTAAAGTACATTTTAGAGGATGGTTCATATTTTGTAGTAAGACCATCAGGAACAGAGCCAAAGATGAAAGTTTATTTAGCAGTTAAGAGCAACAGCTTAGACAATGCTGAGAAAGATATTGCTACATTTAAAGAAAAAGTAATGGAAATAATTAATTCACAATTAAACTAAGTTTCCATAAGTAGAGAGCCAAAATCTCAGATTTTGTGTGAATCAGTTAAGCAGACAGCCAAATCTGTGATTTGATGATGGTCGCTTACTCTGTGAGTACTCAGCGAACGAATGTGAGTCGAGTTTCCTTATAAATTGCTATCATCTTTTGGTGATAGCAATTTCTTTAATTATGAAATCAAAAAGTGAATGTCCACCAATTATTATTAATGAATACTTAAACAATTAATAAATTTAATGTACACTGCACAATTAAGAAATTTATAGAATTGTATTATTACAAATTTCCTGGGAAATCTGCTCAATAATTGTGCATTCTCAATTTTAGAATTATAAATTGGTTAAGTATTGATAATGATAATTAAATATTTGACTTATTAGATAAACATATTTACTAGATCTTCAGCAATATTTTCTTAGCTTTTTGGAATCAAAATATTTATGATTTCGGTAAGTTACCATATAAATCTAGTTCTAGAGTTGGATATCTATAAAGTGAGATTTAAACAAGAGGTGTAAAATGAGTAATTACAAGACAATGTATAAAGATAAATTAAGTAAGTTATTATTTTTAGAAATGAATAAAGAAGGATTTAAAAGAAGCCTTAATATACCAGAGTATGTTAACTTTAAGAATGATGATCTGTATTTGCCTATAAGTTCGGATTATGTTGTATCCAATGTTAATGATGAAGTTAAATTAAGTAATCTGCCTATATATTACTTTGTAGAGGGTATCTTTATCACTTTTGGAGCAGATAAAAATGTTAAATATAATGATGATTATGGAACAATTCTGTCTTATATACCTGATGCAGAAGAATGTGTGAAGAGTCTTATTGCGGATAGAATAAAGAAAGATAGATTAGAAGATGCTTATCTTCTGATAAAAGGTCTTTATAGGTATACAAGAGAAGAAGAAATTTTAACTAAACTTCTAGCGATAGGAGAGACAATAAGAGAAAAAGATTCTGGATTTTCGGAAATTTTATTAGAAGATATTGAAGAATTTAAGGAAAAGTTTGAAAAATCGCCAGAACCACATCTGTATAATGCATTAATACTTAAAGATGATGGTGATTATAAAGGTGCAGAAGTGGAAATAAATGAGTATATAAATAAGGGTGGTAAAAAAACGGATGAAATTGATAAGATAATAGGGGATATTACTAATATAAGTCACTTTGAGAAAGCGGTTGAATATTTAAAAGATGAACCTAAGAAAGCAATAGAATTGTTATTACCACTAAGTGAAGAATTTAATGAAAATCCTTTAGTTTATTACTATCTAGGTGTTGGGTATAGAAGAATAGAAAACTATAATAAAGCTATTCATTACTTGAATAAAAGTCTTACTATAGAATCAGGAAGTCTTGAAACAGTTAATGAACTTGGAATGAATTATGCATGTATTGGTGAATATGAAGAAGCTATAAAATATTTTAGAAAAGCCTTTGAAGCTTCTAAGGAAGTTGAAATCTGTACTAATATAGTAATGTGCTATATAAACTTAGGAGACAAAGAGCAAGCAAAAATTCATTTGGAACTTGCAAAAAAAATAGCTCCGGAAGATGATATCGTAATAGAGATAGATCAAATGTTAAATAGAACTATAAAATAAACATGGCAATGTATATTTTTCAATTTTGAATTTTGGTTAACATAGTTTTTTATTTGTTATCAGACTTTAATTAATAATTGTAAATTCTATACGATATATTGCCTAAGATTTAGGAGATAAATATGTTTACAAAAATACTTGATTTTAATATTTTTAATAGGGATAAAAATGCGTTAATGAACTATATTGAAAATTTTGAAAAGGTAAATATAATATCTGGGAACCCAGAAGTTCTCTTTAATGGATTAAATAATCTTGAGCTTAAAAAGAATTTTAAAAGCGAGAGTTCAATTATTATACCAGATGGAGTGGGAACTGTTATTGCCTCAAAGATATTAAGAAAACCTGTTAAAGAAAAGATAGCAGGAATAGATATATTTAGAGAGATATTAATTAAAGCAAATTTGGAAGAAAGATCTATATATTTATTAGGTTCAAAAGAGGAGACTATTAAGAAATGTGTTGAAAATATAAAGAATGAATTTCCTAAACTAAAGATATCTGGTTTTCATAATGGTTTTTTTGATTTAAATAATTGTAGTGATATAATTGAAGATGTAAAAAGTGGGAATCCATGGGCTGTTTTTGTTGCAATGGGTTCCCCAAGGCAAGAGATATTTATTGAAAAAATTATTGGAAATTCAAATGTGCATATTTTTATGGGTGTTGGTGGTGTTTTTGATATATTTGCAGGTGAGCTCAAAAGGGCACCAAAATGGATGATATCTCTAGGCTTAGAATGGTTATACAGAGTTGCGAAAGAACCTTTTAGAATAAAGAGATTAATGGCTATTCCTAAGTTTTTATTGTTAGTATTAAAATATAGGAATAAGCAGATTAGTGTTTAATAGAAAAGCTGAACATTATAACACAGAAATAAATAGGTGATTAAATGAAACAAAAAAGTAGCTTAATAAAATCTACATTTGTAATAATGATAGTATCATTGATTAGTAGATTTTTAGGTTTTGCCAGAGACATGCTTATTGCTAAAAATTTTGGTGCTGGAATATATACTGATGCTTATAATATTGCAGTGTCTATACCAGAAACAATATTTACTTTAGTTGGACTTGCAATTTCAACTGCATTTTTGCCAATGCTCAGCAAAGTTCGAGCTGAAAAGGGACAAAAAGAGATGAATGATTTTGCAAACAATATAATAAATATACTTTTTATTATATCTTTATTTCTTTTTATTATAACAAGTCTTTTTTCAAAGGAAATAGTTCATATATTAGGGCCAGCTGAGGAAACAGGACTAATTGCAATAAAGTTATTAAGGATTACACTTGTGAATATATTATTTTTATCGGTTAATGCATGTTTTACCGCATTATTACAAGTAAATGAAGATTTTGTAATTCCGTCAATTTTAGGATTGTTTTTTAATTTGCCTATGATATTATATTTATTGTTGTTTAGGAATTATGATATTTTAGGATTGACCATTGCCAATGTAATAGGAAATTTTTTCAGAGTAGCAGTTCA
This sequence comes from uncultured Clostridium sp., assembly GCA_963524945.1. Lineage (GTDB taxonomy): Bacteria > Bacillota > Clostridia > Clostridiales > Clostridiaceae > Clostridium. The sequence continues at coordinate 39,777 of CAURJV010000004.1, read as the reverse complement.
GGTACCATCGTTGATTACACATGAGTATAAATATAAACTTTTTATAAACTTTAAAGATGATAGATTAAAGGCGATTATGGTATTGATTCTTCCAGTAATTATAGGAGCAGGAGCGAACTCGTTAAATATGGCTGTTGATCAGTATATTGCGTTGAAGCTGCCAGATGGTTCAGTCTCAGCTTTAAATTATGCGCAGAAGTTAATTGTTTTTATAAATGCAATTATAACAACATCAGTTACCAGCGTAGCATATCCTCTTATGGCTAATATGAGAAATAGAGGAGATGTGTCTGGGTTTTTAGAGATTTTAAAAAAATCAATCATATATTTATCTATATTATTAATTCCAATTAGTGTTGGAGTTATGATATTTAGTAGAGATATAATAACAATTGTATATGCTAGGGGCGAGTTTACTGGTTATGCAATAAATATTACAACACTTGCATTGTTAGGATACGGAGCGGGAATATTTTTTACAGGAGTAAGAGATATTTTGAATTCAACTTTATTCTCTAGCGGAAAAACAAAAGTAACAGCAATAAATGGTATAATTGGTGTTGTCATTAACATAATATTTAGCGTAACTTTATCTAAGTATATTGGGATTATGGGAATAGCATTAGCTTCAGTTATAGCTATGATAGTAACATCAGCACTGTTATTTATAAATATAATCAAATTAGAAAAAGACTTTAGCATAATAGAGATATTAAAAAAAGTAAGTATAATAATAATGAATTCAATAGTCATGGGAGTTATACTCTTAACGCTATTAGTTTATTTAAAAGATAAGTTTAACCCAATTACAATACTATTAATAGGAACAAGTATTGGAGCAGCTATATATCTTGGTTTATGTTATTTATTCAAGGTTGAAGAACTAGTGGAAATAAAAGAATTAATTTTAAAAAAGATAAAAAGATAGGAGGATGGTATATGAAGATATTATTTATTGCCTGCTATTCACCATTGATAAATAATTCAGCAGCTATTGAAACTTTACAATATCTAAATAAGTTAAGTGAGATTAATGATAATGAAGTGCATCTTCTAACTGTTAATTTTCCTAAAGATTCAATATATTATGATGAAGTATTACGCTCTATGATGAATGATAAAATCAAAACTCATATTATTGATGGTGGACTTATCTTTAAAAAGTTTATGCCAAGAAATAGCGAAAGCTACAATAATTCGACTTCAAAAGTAGTAAATACTAATAGAAGAAAGGTATTAAGGAAAATAAAAAATGCGTTAGCAATACCAGATATGTATTATTCATGGGCAAGAAAAGCAGGAAAATATGGAATAGAGTTAATGGAGAAAGAAAAATTTGATGTTATATTTTCTATGCATGAGCCGCCATCTTCACATTTATGCGCTTATTATATAAAAAAGCAGTATCCAAGTGTACCATGGATTACTTATTGGAGTGATCCTTGGCTTAAAGATTCAACAAGAGAAAAATCTTTTATTGTAAAAAAAGTTTTGGAAAAAAGTATGGAAAGAGACATTGTTAATCTGGCAGATAAATTCATATTTGTAACTGATGCAAATAGAGATGAGTATCTAAAAGATTATAATATTTTAGATAATAGTAAGACTTTTATATTAAATAGGGGTTTCGATTCGAAACTATACGATAAATTATTACATGAGAAAGCGCCTAAGCTTATAATGAAAGATAAACTTAACATAATCTATACAGGAGAAATATTTTCTAAACTTAGAGATATAAAACCTTTTGTCAGAGCACTTGAAGAAATAAAAGAAGAGAACGTAACAATATATAATCAGTTAAATGTATTATTTTTTGGAAATATAGATGATATAGAGGCTAGGAAGAAACTGCAAGATTTAGAAATAGCGAATGTATCACCTAGAATACCATTTGATGAGGCACTTAAATATATGTTAAATGGAGAGGTTCTGCTTTTATTTGGTAATAAAAATTCAAAGCAAATACCAGCTAAGATTTATGACTATTTCGGAGCAAAAGGTAGGATATTCGTTATTTATGGAGATAAGAATGATCCAATTAAAAGAGTAGTAAAAAATCATAAAAAATGTATTGTAACTGAAAATAATAGTGAAGAAATAAAAAATAAAATTTATAAATTAATAGAAATGCATAAAAATAATGAGGCATATTGTGAACCAGATATAAATTATGAATGGAATTCAATCGTGGAAAGGTTAAACAATATATTAGAAGGAAGTGAATAAATGCACATAATGGTTATTCCATCTTGGTATTCATCTCCAAGAAATGAAGTTCATGGAAGCTTTTTTAAGGAACAGTTTAAAGCTCTTTCAAATAGTGGAGAGAAGATTACTGTTGCATATAATGAAATTTGGCCCATTACTATGTTTGGAAAAATTCATGAAAAGAGAGGCATAAGTTTTAATATAGAAGATAATCTTAGAACTTATAGATATAAAGATTATAATTATTTACCCAAAAGTCCATTAATGTTTAAGAGTTTCAATAAAAGAATGGATAAGATGTATCAAGAAATTGTTAAAAACGAAGGAAAAGTTGATATTATCCATGCTCACTCAGCTTTTTGGGGGGGAATAGCAGCTTCATATATAAGCAAGAAATACAATGTTCCATTAGTATTAACAGAACATTCATCTCTTAAGTATGCAAAATATGCTAAAGAAAGTTATAAAAAATATATTTACAATGCTTATGGGAATTCTGATTATTTGATTGCTGTTGGATCTGAATTAAAGAGAGAAATTCAAGAATATGTAAACAGACCTGTTGAAGTTATTCACAATATGGTAGATTTAAAATTATTTTTTGTGGATGAAAATGTTGAAAAAAATTCTAATATAGATGAAGGATTTAAATTTTTTTCATGTGCTTTTCTTGAAGAAGGAAAGGGAATTGAATGCTTAATTAAAGCTTTTTCAAAAGCTTTCAAAAATAAAGATGTAAGCTTAAGAATTGGTGGAGACGGAGCCCTTAAACCATCATTGGAATTACTTATTAAAGAATTAAATATTGAAAAGCAGGTAAAGCTTCTAGGCGCTTTATCTAGGGAAGAAGTTTCAAAGGAAATGAAAGAATGTGATGCATTTGCATTACCATCTGAACATGAGACATTTGGAGTTGTATACATTGAAGCGCTTGCATGTGGAAAGCCGGTAATTGGAGCTGATAACGGTGGTGCAGAAGATATTATAAAAGAAGATAATGGAATAATAGCTAAAAAGAATGATGTGGAGGATTTAGCCGAAGCATTAAGAAAAATAAAAGAAAATCATAAAATGTATGATAAATATAAAATTAGAGAACAAACAATTTTTAGCTATTCAGAAAAAGTATTAGTTGAAAAGCTAAAAGGAGTGTATAAAAAAGTATATGAGAGAAGCAATTAAAAATATATATGATTTTTTAGATAATAAATTTTATTTTAAGTTATTGTACTTATTTGTAAGCCTAACATTTGTAACTATGCTAAAAGATGTACCAGGAATAAAAATTCTAAGTAATATAACACTAGCTTGGGGTATGCTTTTAATTTTATTTATGGTTATCGAAGGATATAAGAGAAGAAAAATTTATAAATTTGATATTCCATTGGCATTATTTATGATATTAACTTTAATATTTAATATTTTTATTTATAGAAGTATTGATAACATTAAAGTTTGGATAGTTAATTTAATTATATTTGTGGTAATATTTACAGTTGATGTATTTAAATGCAAAAAGAAACTTATTAGAGAGATGAATATAATCACTTATTCTTATGTGACTTTTATGCTAGTTGCTTCTATTATATCACTGGTAATGAGATATTCGGGAATAAATATAGAAATCGGACAAGTGGTATTTGGAAATACAAAAGGAGTTTTTGAGAATGAGAATGCTCTTTCAATAGCATCTTCACTAGCTGTAGTTATGTGTGTATACCTTAATTATATATCAAGAAGTCACAAGTTTAAGATGTTTTGGATAGGAAATATAATATTGCAGGCAATAACTATGATTGGTTCACATGGAAGAAGTGCATATTTGGTAATAATAGCTGTAGTGTATTTATCTATTTTCGTATACAGCAAAAACAAGTATATTAGAGCTGCACTTGTCTTAATACCAATATTGTTTTGTGGAGTATTTTTTGAAATGGTTAAAAGTCATTTGGAAGCTTTTACAACAGAGAGGAATATTATTTGGACTTCAGCATCTGTAGTGATAGAAAAAAATCCTTTGACTGGTGTAGGAAATGGCAATCTTATAGAAGCAGTTAGAAATGCAAGAATAGGGAGTTATTTACCTGGAATTGAATTTGGAGGGATGCATAATATATATGTGCAAATAGCCGCGGTAAATGGACTTATTTCTTTACTACTATTTCTTATGTTCATAGCAATGATCTTGGTGTTTATAGTACAACATCTAGATAAGTTAAACAGAAGAGAAAAAAACCAGATGACAGTAATAACATCGATTATAGCAGGTATTCTTGCGGTAAATTTATTTGAAAGTGTATTAATATATACAATAAGTTTTATTTCAATGATATTTTGGATATACTTAGGGTATCTAGTGTCGATTCTGGATAATAAAAATATAGATTAGGTATAAGCAATAAGGAATATAAAAAAATACGATTATAGATAGGGGAATAACATTATATGAAATTTTGTGATGAAACTATAAAACAATTTTTAGGTGAATTAGAATCAGATTTGCCAGCTCCAGGTGGCGGGAGTGTAGCTGGTCTTATTGCAGCATTATCTGGGGCATTAAATTCTATGGTTTATTCTCTAACAGTAGATAAAAAAGCATATATGAGCCTTCAAGATGATGAAAAAGAAATTATAATAAAATTTCAAAAGGAATCTAAAGAATTTACTGTAAGAAGCTTAGAGCTTATGGAAGAAGATAGAGAAAACTTCTTGAAGTTAATGGATTCTTATAAGTTACCTAAGGATACCGAAGAAGAAAAAGAAAAGAGAAAATCAGCTATAAAAGAGAATACTATAAAGTCTATGGAGGCGCCTTTAATTTTAGCTAGAGAAAGCTTAGAATTTTACAGGAACCTTAATGCTATGGCACAATATGGAAACAAAATGCTGTTATCAGATTTAGCAATTTCAGCAATCTTACTCCATTGTTCTATAGAAAGTTCTATAATAAATGTTAAAGTAAATTTAAATGGCCTCAGGAATGAAGAATTTTTTGATAGACTTGATAGTGAGTTAGATACTATTATAGAAAAATCATCTAAAGAAAAAGATTTAATCACAGAGACAGTAAATAAAATAATTTACCCAAAAATGTAACAAGGTAAAAATAATTAATTGTAATAAGAGATACTTACTAAAGGTTCAATTAAAGTAAGTATCTCTTATATATTTTTACTCTACTGGTTCTCCATCAAAATTTTCATATTCTGGTCTATTTTTTGGATCACCTACATTATCTTGATTAGCATGAAGTCTTCTTCTTCTTACACCTTTTTGCATTGGATTACTTGATCCTGGTTTGTGTGGTCCATCTTTACGTGGCATATTATACACCTCCTTTTTTTATATTTTGTGCTCATATAAAGTTTTGATACGTTCAATTTTTTGGTGGTTTAGGTATTAATAAAGGACTAAGGAATAATATTAACAAGTATTGAAAAAGATTGCATATATACTGTATAATATTTATCAGTATAAGATATATATTTTGAATATAAAAATTATATAGAATCTTGTGGTCAATTAAATATTGCAATTTATTTTCTGGATTATATGTCGTTTATATATATTGTTCAAAAATATATTATAGTAATTTTAAGGAGGAATTAGCATTGGAAAACGCGAAATTTCCTATTGTTTTAAAGAAAAAAAATAGTGTCATGATAGGAGTAGCAATAATAGAGATAGTTATAGGAGTAATCTTTGGAGCACTGCAAGGAGGATTAAAAAGTGTTCCTATGTGGGTGCTTTTTTTTGCAGGAATAGTTACTGCACTTTCAGTTTTTGTAGAATATAGTCAAGATATACTAATTAAAGAAGATGCAATAGAGTTTTATAGAAATAATGATTTGATAAAATCGATTAAGTATAGTAATATAAAATCTATTTTTATAGGTAAAGGAAATGAGCCTAAAAATAAGAGAAAAGATTTTTTCATAATTGGTTTTTATAAAAATGACAAGAAGAAAAATAAAAATTCTGCGGAAGAAACATATTTAATTAATCCTATGTCGTATAGTGCACAGGATTTTAGTGTAATAAAAAACATTATTGTGTCAAAAAATTCTTCTGTTAAGGTAAGCGAAGAGGTAAGTAAGTTTATAAAATAATAATTATATAAACGAGCAGGTTAGAAGATATTTTTGGAAAGTTTTCTTACTTGAAATAATGATGAATAAATGACTATGGATTAAAAAAATAAAAGTTAAGACATTTTAGCATGTAACTAAGATTTGCTTAAAACACACTAAAATGATATAACTTTTATAATAAAATATCTATAGTCATTTTTGTTTGGAAAATGTTTAAGTAAATCCAACCATTGTATATAATAATGCAATTTTATTATATTCTATAGTTAAATTTATTATTCTTCAGGTAAATCATTAAGTGATTTAAATTCATAACCTTCCTGCTGAAGTGTTTTAATAACTGATGACAATACCTTTGTATTTGTATTTGAAACAGCATGTAAAAGCATTATGGAACCTGGGTGGGCACCTTTGCGTATCTTTTCTACAGCATAACTTTCAGATGGCTGATTATTTACTAACCAATCTTTATAAGCAAAACTCCAGAATATAGTTTTATATCCTAAGTCTTTTGTCATTCCCAAAGATTTTTTTGAGTACTTACCCATTGGAGGTCTAAAAAACTTAGGCATATCCTGACCGGTAAGTTCTTTAAAAGCATTCTCTACTCCAGTAAATTCTGCTTCAAATTTTTCTTTATCACGTATTTGAGCTATAGAAGGATGATGAACTGTGTGATTACCAACTACATGTCCTTCATCAACCATACGCTTAACTAACTCTGGTTGCGTGTCTACATATGGTTTGACAACAAAAAAGGCTGCAGGTACTTGGCATTCTTTTAGTATATCTAAAATCTTTCCGGTGTTACCATTTTCGTATCCTTCATCAAACGTAAGATATAGAACTTTTTTTGAAGTATCACCTAGGTAATAAGCAGAGTTTTCTTTTAAGAAGCTAACAGATTCCTTTGGTCCTTCTGCAATTTGATCTTTTCCTTTACCAACATAATACCAGTTGAGTTCGTCTTCATCACTAAAAGAAGAAAAGATATCTCTTATGTTATCAATATCTAAAATGTCTCCAAACACACCATCTTCTTGAAAACATTCATTTGAATCGGTCTCATTATCACTTGTAGCAATTGCAGGTTTTTGAGGAACAAGAGTAATGAGATTTATTGCTAAAGAAAGAGCAATTAAAGATTTTATAGACTTATTCATTTTCTCACCTTCAATCTTAAAAATGTATATATTTAATGCAAATTTATTCAAGGAAAATGTAAAATTCACTTGAAGACATTGAATAAATGTTTAACCAAGTATAGTATTTGAATCTTGGCTAGGAATAACCGTGGTAAATTATATATAATTTTAGTTCAAAAGGAATACTTGGTACATATGTCGCGTATCAGGTAAATCATATAATTATTTAAATATGTAGTTTTTGAATATACATTTTTAATAATACAGCTTAAATTAAGTTTTAATATTTTATTCGTAATTAATTATCTAGTTCACTAGTATCTTAAATGTAAGTATATTATTGAAATATATAAATCGTTATAAGTATTTTTACACTACTATATGTGTACTATCTTTATATTTGATTTTTCCTTAGTAATTGGATAATTACAAATTCCTGAATACGCCTTTTGTGATAATATAAAGTTGAAATAAAAAAGGTTCTAGAGTATAATTTTTAAAGGTATATTAAAAGTTAAGGTATATTTTGAATATCTTTAAGTAAAAGTTCGATATAAGAAAGGAATGTACATAGATGAAATTAGGTATGGTAGGTTTACCGAACGTAGGTAAAAGTACGTTGTTTAATGCGATAACAAAAGCTGGAGCTGAATCAGCTAACTATCCATTCTGTACAATTGAGCCAAATGTTGGTGTCGTAAGTGTTCCAGATAAAAGATTAGACGTTTTAGAAAAAATGTATAATACAAAGAAAAAGGTATATACAGCAATAGAATTTTATGATATAGCAGGATTAGTTAAAGGAGCTTCAAAGGGTGAAGGTTTAGGAAATAAGTTTTTATCTCATATCAGAGAAGTTGCAGCAATCGTTCATGTTGTAAGATGTTTTGATGATGGAAATGTTGTTCACGTTGAAGGTTCTGTAGATCCTATAAGAGATATAGAAACTATAAATTTAGAATTGATATTTTCAGACTTAGAAGTTTTAGAAAGAAGAATGGAAAAATCTATAAAGCTTGCAAGATCAGGTGATAAGACTGCTAAATTTGAATATGGAGTAATGGAAAGAATCAAAGAACATTTAGAAGCAAGCAAACCAGTTAGAACTTTAGAAGTTACTGAAGAAGAAGAAGTTTTTATAAAGAGCTTATTCTTAATTACTTCAAAGCCTGTTTTATATGCTTGCAACATCTCTGAGGATGATGTTATGGAAGGTAATTTTGATAATGACTATGTTACAAGAGTTAAAGAGTACGCGGTTAGTGAAAATTCAGAAGTTATGGTTGTAAGTGCTAAAATTGAAGAAGAATTATCAGGCCTTGATGATGAAGAAAAAACTGAAATGTTAGGTGAATATGGCTTAGATGAATCAGGATTAGATAAATTAATTGAAGCTAGTTACAAATTACTTGGACTTATGAGTTTCTTAACAGCAGGAGTACAAGAAGTAAGAGCTTGGACAATAAAAAGGGGAACTAAAGCACCAGCAGCCGCTGGTAAGATTCACTCTGATATCGAAAGAGGATTTATAAGAGCAGAAGTAGTTTCTTATAATGATTTAGTTGAATGTGGTTCAGAAGCTGCAGCTAAAGAAAAAGGTAAATTTAGACTAGAAGGAAAAGATTATATAATGCAAGACGGAGATGTTGTTAATTTTAGATTTAATGTCTAAAAGATAATATTTAAAATGTTTAAAGAGCAGGGTTAAGATCTTGCTCTTTTTTAGAACTATGGAATCTAGACTAAGGTTGTTTGATGCTTAAATTGAAGATATGGTAATGTTTAAAAAGTAGAAAATTCAGTATTATATTTTATTAAGAATTTCAACCTTATATAGATATCTAATTTAAATATTTATAATTTTGGTAAGTTATATGTTTTTATTCATAGTTCATTGATTTAAAATGTAAAAGTTTTAATATATTTATGAATATATAGTTACAATTTAATGAATGTTAGTCAAAAAGTAGATTTTTATATCAAAGTTTGTTAAAATAGAGGGCAAGTATGAATTGATTATAAAAGTAAGGTGTGATTTATTCGTGAAGAAATCAGTTATAGAGTATATAAGCGATTTTAAAAAGAGCAAATATTTTACGTACATAAATGATTTGAAAAAAAGTAAGTATTTTAAACACATAAGCGACTTAAAGAAAGACAGATATTTTACTCCACCTGTAATTATAGTAATTTGCCTAAGTGCAGTTATGGTAACCAATATAATTTCTAGATCTGGAATTGAATCATCAAAAGATAAACTTACTATTGCATCTAATAGTGCTGAGGAGAATTTTTACAATGACAAGTATGATGCTGCAATTGAAGAGTATAATAAATATCAAGAAAAAGATGAATGGCCAATATGGAATTTAAAGATTGCAGAAGTTTATTCTGTAAAAGGAGACTTTACAGATTCAAATGAACTTCTTACAAAGGTTTATTTAGCTAGAAATAAGATTGTTGATAATAAGAAGCAAAAAAATATAGATAATTTTGAGGAAAAAGATAGAGAACTTACCAACTATATAGTATTTACATCATTCATGAACGGAGATTATGATAAGGCTTTGCAATATGGTGAATTATTTTTGATGGATTATCCAACAGATAAGAATTTATTAAAAACAATGTTTACTATTTATATGGCAAATGATAAGAAAGATAAAATGAAAGAAATAATTGATAATTATCCGAGAGATGATGAAAATGCATCTGATCTAGCAGACTTAGCTAGAATGAATATGATGATGAATAATTTAGATCAAGGATTTTTTCTATTAAAAGATGCATGGCATAAAGATAAAAATGAAGTTAAGGTTTTTGATGTAATAACACAAATTGCAGAATATAATAAGAATGATATTTTAAATAAGATTTCAGCGCTTGAGAAAAAGGATTCAGGTGAACTTGCATATAAGATGTGGCAAGCAGAGATTTACTCTAAAGATAAGGATTCGGCTGAGAAAGCTAATAATTTAATTAGTGAATTAGAAGATAAAGATGTTGGAACTATAAATTTAGCACTTATTAAATCTAATACATATCAGAATTTAGGTAAATCAGAAAAAGCCAGAGATGTTTTAAGTGAAATGATAAAGAACGATCCAAACTCATTTATAGGATATCATGCAATGGCATTGGAAGATTATAGTGATGAAAATTATGATGATGCACTTAAGAATTGCGAGAAGAGTATATCTTTGAACAAAGATTATGCTGATAACTATGGATTTTTGATGCCAGAGATAATGGAGAAACAAGATAAGGATGAAAATGCAGAGCCGTATTTTAGAACAGCGTTATATAAGGAACCTTTTAATTATAATATATTAATTAAATTAGCAGAGTATTATGGAAATACAGTTAAGGATAGCTCTAGGGCATTATATTACTATACTTTAGCATCTAAAATGAATACTAACGACGCAGAAGTATATTATAATATGGCATTAATTAAAGTGGCCAATCAAAGACAAGATGAAGCTATAGATTTATTAAAAAAGAGCATAGCGATAAATGGAAAAGAGATCAAATATCATAGGGCTCTTGGAACTGTATACTTAAATAAAGAAAAAGGTGAGGATGCTCTTAAGGAAATAAAGGCTGCATATGCTATTGATAAAAATGATATATTAACTTTAAATAATGCTGGCTGTTATTATGTAGCTATAGAAGGAGATTTAAGCAGAGGTCTAGTTAATTTTAAAGCAGCGTATGATGGCATGAATGATAAAACAAGCGAAGAAGATAGAGATATAATAACTGAAAATTATAATAGGGTTAAAAATTTATCTGATGCATATAACAAAAGAAACGGGGCAACATTAAAAATACCAGATTTAAAATTATTTTATTAAGATAAATTATTTATATAATATAAACTTGTAAATAAATATAAGATAGTCATTTGATAGGGGGAGAGTAGTATGTATCCAATTAAGTTTGAAAACCTATATTACGAGAGAATATGGGGAGGAAAGCACCTAGAGAAATTTAGAGATAATGTGCCAGAAGGCGTAATAGGAGAAAGCTGGGATATAGCTTGTCATAAAAACGGAACTGGTAAAGTAGAGAATGGCAAATTAAAAGGAAAAACATTTGATGAAATAATAAATATATATGGTGAAAAACTTTTAGGTACTAAAATAAGTACTAAAGAATTTCCACTTTTAATTAAATTAATAACAGCTGAAGATAAACTTTCAGTCCAAGTTCATCCTGATGATAAGTATGCAAATAGAGTTGAAAAAGATTCAGGAAAGACAGAAGCTTGGTATGTGGTTGATGCAGAAGAAAATGCTTCATTAATAGTAGGAACAAAAGATTGCGATAAGGAAAAATTTAAGAAAGCGATAGAAGAAGGGGAATTAGATAAGTATTTAAATAAAATTCCAGTTAAAAAAGGTGACTTTTTCTTTGTGCAAAGTGGATTAGTTCATGCTATATGCGAAGGTGTATTAATTGCTGAAATTCAACAAAATAGTGATACTACATATAGAGTTTACGATTATAATAGAGGTCGTGAAATTCATGTAGAAAAGGCGTTAGATGTAATAGATTTTTCTCTTAAGGGGGAAAATTCAAAAGGTATTCTAATTGAAAGAGATGGTTATTATAAATCATATCTTTGTTTAGATGAATACTTTACAATACAAAAATACAAAATTACCACATCTGTAAAAGAAAAGAGTGATGAAGAAAGATTTTATTTATTCACATGTGTAGACGGAAATGGTGTGATTAAATACAGTGGTGGAGAAGAAAAAATACTTATGGGAGATAGTATCTTCATTCCAGCAACGCTTGGAGATTATGAATTGGTTGGTGATTTTACAGTATTAAAGAGCTATGTACCAAACATAAAAAATGAAGAAAAAAGTATATTGAGTTTAATAGAGAAATAATGATGATAAAGATTAAGGGGGGAACTATTAAGTTGCTCCTTACTTGTTTGGATAACTTGTAAAACAAGAATTAAACTAAAAAATAATTACTATAATATATATGTTGCAATAATAAATTTGCATTTAGAATTCTAGTAAGTTTAGAATAAAATGTGGAAACAAAATTGAGATATATGGTTTCTAAAGAAAATATTCTTAAAAAAACTTGAATACTTATCTTTAGAAATATCATATTTATATATAGTAATTTTACAAGGTATAAATTTAGTTAATTAGACTTATTATATGAATTTAATTTATAGGGGATTTTATAAGTATTGAAATTGGACAAGATGTTATTTAGATTAGAAGTGGAAGATAAGATAAATTAATGTATAAGTAAAGAAAATAAAGTAAGCTTATAAAAAAATTAATAAATTTTTAATATGAAATAGGATCTAATAGGTTTAAAATATATTAATATGGTTAAAAAAGTAAATAACTAAACAAAAAGGAAAGAGAGTGAAAATTAAGTGGGATTTGATATTTTATTTATAATTAAAGCTATAATAATAGCAATAGTTGAAGGGTTAACAGAATTTATTCCGGTGTCGTCAACAGGACATATGATACTAGCATCAAGTATTATTGATTTTAAAGGTGACTTTGTTAAAATGTATGAAGTTGTAATTCAATTAGGTGCAATATTAGCAGTTGTAGTTTTGTATTGGAAGAAGATAAAGGATAGTGTGATAGATTTTTTTAGATATATATTTACAAAAGGAAAAGAAGGTAAAACAGGTTTTGACTTTGGTATAAACGTAATAGTAGGATGTATACCAATGTTGATTATAGGAGTGTTATTTTATAAAAAGATAAAAAGCTTATTTAATCCTGAAGCTGTTGTTATTGGTTTTATAGTTGGAGGTATTCTATTAATAGTAATTGAAAACATGTTTAGAAAAAGTAAAAAACATGCAATAAAGAGTCTAGATAGTATAACTCCTATGCAAGCTCTAAAAGTAGGAGTTTTCCAAGTACTTTCAGTATGGCCAGGAATGTCAAGAAGTGCATCAACTATAATGGGAGGATGGATTGCAGGCTTTTCAACACCAATAGCTGCTGAATTTTCATTCTTTTTAGCCATTCCGGCTATGATAGGAGCATCTGCAAAAGATCTTATGGAATTTGATTATTCAGGCATGAATTTGACTTTGTGGATTTCATTAATAGTAGGTTTTATCGTAGCATTTGTAGTGTCAGTCGTTGTTATGGATAAATTTGTTTCTTACTTGAAGAAAAGACCAATGCGTGTATTTGCAGTGTATAGAATAGGTGCAGGTATAGTATTTGGAATACTTATGTTTTTTGGTTTTTTAAATTTTACATTATAAAGAAAGAGTTGAATTGGCTATATGCTGATTCAATTCTTTTTTATTATTTGGGAAATTATAATTCAGTAAAACCTGTGAATAACGTTTCGAACAGATTATTAACTTGGTTTAGTATTTCAAAAGAATAAAAAATAAATTATATTCGCCTGTATAAAATGTTTTTATATGCAGAAAGGTTTCGTATTGCAGCATAGCTGCTCTTTTCAGTAGTGCATAGCTGCCATTTCTAATGTGCAGATTTTTCTCACATGTGTTCGAAAAGGAGGATGCGTAAAAAAATCTCCAGATCCAAAGTCGTTTGCGATTTTGTTCTTAATAGCTAAGATCTGATAAACTGCGGAATTTATTAATAAAAATAGAAATAAGACTTCTAAATATTCATTTATAAAATATAATACTTAATGTAAGTTTGGGTATAGTAAATAATATAGGTAAAATTCAAAATATTTTTTGCTTATAATAAATTTGGATTAAGATTCCTAGGAGTAATAATGAAAATTAGAGAAAAACAACTAAATATTAGAATTAAAAATTTCAATTCTTATTTAAAGAATGAATATATTGTAAATTAATACTTTTCATAAATTAAAGTTTGTGATATTATTAAGTAAATAGTCAGAAAATAATGATAATTTAATCGGAACGATAATTTCCAATGAAGATTATGGTATAGGGGGATTAGAAGATGTCCAAAGATATTAAAAAGATAGCTCTATTAACTGGAGGAGGAGATTGCCCAGGCTTAAATGCAGTAATAAGTGCAGTAACGAAATCAGCAATTTTAAATTATGGATATGAAGTTATTGGATATAAATTCGGTTACAGGGGATTATATAACAATGATTTTATTTCATTAGATTTAGGAGCTGTATCAGGCCTTATATCAAGAGGAGGAACAATTCTTTATAGTTCAAATAAAGATAATTTGTTTGATTACTCAGTAGAAGAAAATGGTCAAATAGTAAAAAAAGATGTATCAGATGTAGCAGTTGAGAATTTGAAAAAAGAGGGTGTAGACGTTTTAGTTGTAATTGGTGGAGATGGAACATTAACATCAGCTAGAGATTTTTCGAGAAAAGGAGTAAATGTTATTGGTGTTCCAAAGACTATAGATAATGATCTAGGGTCAACTGATGTAACGTTTGGCTTTAATACAGCTATAGGTATAGCAACGGAAGCATTAGATAGACTGCATACAACTGCAGAATCTCATCATAGAATTATGATTCTAGAAGTTATGGGAAGGAATGCAGGTTTTATAGCATTGGAATCAGGAATAGCTGGTTCAGCAGATGTTATACTACTACCTGAAATTCCATATGATATAAATAAAGTTGTAGAAAAAATTGAAGATAGAAAAAAACATGGAAAGTTATTCACTATAATTGTTGTAGCAGAAGGTGCAAAACCTAAGAATGGAGATGTTATAGTATCTAAGATAGTTGAAGATAGTCCAGATCCAATTAGACTTGGTGGTATTGGAAATAAGATAGCTGAAGATTTGGAAAAGTTAGTTAAGGATAGAGAAGTTAGATGTACAGTTCTTGGTCATATTCAAAGAGGTGGAACTACATCAACATATGATAGAATATTATCAACAAGATATGGTGTTGAAGCAGTGGAGCTTATCAATAAAGGTAAGTTCGGAAGCATGGTATGCTTAAAAGGTAATGAAATTACTTATGATAGTTTAGAAAATGTCATTGGTAATAACAAAAAAGTAGATCAAGATGGAGAGTTAGTAGCTGTAGCTAAGAGAATAGGGATATCATTTGCCGATTAGTTAACTTAATATGAGTACTAAATTATATTAATGATTTAGTGCTCATAAGATACCTAATGACATTTAGTAGTATTTTTAGAAAGCGGTGGGTATTATGAAAGAAATAAAAAGATATTTAGAGTCTAGAATAGGAACATATTCATTTTTCTTTGAGGATTTGGAAAGTGGTTTTAGTTATGGATACAATGAAAATGTTCAGATGACAAGTGCAGGTTGTATGAAATTGCCGATAGCAGTATCTATAATAAAGCATGTTCAAGAAGGAAACAGCACATTTTTAGATAAAATAAAAATTGAAGAAGAAGATAAAGTTTATGGAACAGGAATACTCCATGAATTTGATAATAGAGAGTATACTATATTTGAATTGTTAGTTGCAATGCTTATACAAAGTGATAATACTGCAGCAAACAAACTCATAGATATAGTTGGTATTGATAAGATAAATGACGATATAGAAGCACAAGGATTGAAAAATACTAGATTAAATAGAAAAACTTCAGATGAAAGAGCTGTAAGTAATGGAATTGAAAATATAACAAGTGCTTTAGATTTGTCAAAAATATGGAAACACTTATATAATTCAAACTTTTTAGATGAGAAAAATAGCAAAATGCTTATGGATATATTACAAAGACAGCAAATGAAAAACAAATTAGCACTTTATATACCGGATGATTTAAAATATGAAATATCAAGTAAGAC
This sequence comes from uncultured Clostridium sp., assembly GCA_963524945.1. Classification (GTDB taxonomy): domain Bacteria; phylum Bacillota; class Clostridia; order Clostridiales; family Clostridiaceae; genus Clostridium. Next base: position 23,565 of record CAURJV010000004.1, on the reverse strand, counting down.
AGGAGATAAGGCTAGCGTTGAAAACGATACAGCTTTAATCCACTCACCAAAAGGATCATTTACATTCACTGTTCTTTCAATGGGAATTCCTAATAGTGTTTATGGAACAGTTACTCTTGCTAAATGTGGAAAAATGATGTGGGATAACATAATGAACAACTTTTAGAAACATAATTAATAACTCCTAGAAAACTAGGAGTTATTTTTATAATGGAATTAAAATTTAAACTAATTTAGTTGGATTTTATATAAAATAATTTTTATTGACACAACCTCAAAGAAATGGTATTCTTACAAAAAGAATAACCTTTAATTTGATTCAGAGAAATCAATAAGGAAGTTATATAATACCAATCATCTAGGATTATTATGCCTTCCTTTATCTTAAGGAAGGTTTTTTTATTATATAGTATTATATAATTTTTCCCTTTAAATTAACACAGAGAGGTTAAGAAGGAGTGATAATAAAATGAAAAAAGATATTAAACATCTAATAGAACCAATGGATTTTACAGTAGAGGAATTAGATGAAATATTCAATTTAGCACATCAAATAATAGCACATCCAAAAGAATTTTCTCATATTTGTGATGGAAAAATTTTAGCTACATTGTTTTATGAACCAAGTACAAGAACAAGATTGAGCTTTGAAGCTGCAATGATGAGACTTGGTGGTAAAATTCTCGGATTTTCAGAACCAAATTCAACATCAATTTCTAAAGGAGAAACTTTAGCTGATACAATTAAGATGGTGTCAATATATTCAGATATAATAACAATGAGACATCCCAAAGAAGGTGCAGCAAAAGTTGCAAGTATCTATTCTAATGTTCCAATAATTAATGCTGGAGATGGTGGACATCAACATCCAACTCAAACTTTAGCAGATTTACTTACGATTACAAGTTTAAAAAGCGGTTTAAATAACCACAGGATCGGAATTTGTGGTGATTTAAAATTTGGAAGGACAGTACATTCTCTTATAAAAGCAATGTCTAGATACAATAACAATAAATTTGTGTTAATATCACCAAAAGAATTAGCAATACCACAATATATAAGAGAAGAAATATTAGAGAAGAATAATATTGAATATATAGAAGTAGAAAAATTAGAAGATGTAATTGATAAGTTAGATATTCTATACATGACAAGAGTTCAAAAAGAAAGATTCTTTAATGAAGAAGAGTATTTAAGACTAAGAGATAGTTATATATTAGATAGAGCGAAAATGGATCTAGCTAAAGACGATATGATAGTAATGCACCCGTTGCCAAGGGTAAATGAAATTTCTTATGAAGTAGATGAAGATAGAAGAGCTTCATACTTTAAGCAAGCTGAATACGGAATGTATGTAAGAATGGCATTAATGATTAAGCTTTTGGGGGTGATGTAAGATGCTTGAAATAACAAGTATTAAGAATGGAATAGTAATTGACCATATCCAAGCTGGCGTTGGAGTTAAGATATTTAAGTACTTAAAACTAGACACTAATGATTTTAGTGTTGCTTTGATAATTAATGCAGATAGTAAGAAGCTTGGAAAGAAAGATATAATTAAGATAGAAAACTGCTTTGAACTTGACTATACTGTTTTAGGATTACTCTCACCTACAATAACAATTTGTGAAGTAAAAGATGAAATGATAATAAATAAAGTTACGCCAACGCTACCTGATAAAGTAGAGAATATAATTAAGTGTAAAAATCCAAGCTGCATAACTAGTCAGGAAGAATATGTACCTCATTCTTTTATTTTAGTAGATAAAGAGAATGGAAGATATAGATGTGAATATTGCGATGAGATAACAAAGCTTTCAGAAATTTAGAAGAATTAAGAGGTGTTATATGGAACTGTTAATTAAAAACGCGAGGATAGTAGATGTAACCCAAGATTTTATAGGCGACATCTATATTAAGGACGGAATAATTGAAGAAATAGGGCAAAATATCTTTAAGATAGATGTAGAAACTATTGAGTGTGAGGGAAAGATTTTAATGCCATCATTTATAGATACACATGCACATTTTAGAGATCCAGGTCTTACATGGAAGGAAGATATTGAAACAGGATCTAGAGCAGCACTAAAAGGTGGTTACACAGGAGTTTGCCTTATGGCAAATACAAATCCTATATGTTCATCAAAAAAGGTTCTAGAATACGTAAGAAATAAATCTAAAGAAATTAATTTAATAGATATTCATCAATGCTTATCAGTAACAAAGGATTTTGACGGAGTGACATTAACTCATTTAGAAGAGCTTTCCGGTGATAAGGAAATTAAAGCAATTTCAGATGATGGAGTTGGGGTATCGAATTCTAATACAATGCTTGAAGCGATGAAAATTGCGAAGAAGAATAACTGGGTTATAATGTCTCATGCTGAAAGTGCTGAATTCTCAAAAGTAGATATGAGGATTGCTGAAAATATGATGACAATAAGAGATGTAGAATTAGCTAAACTAAGTAAAGCTAGATTACACATGTGCCATGTCAGCACAAAGGAAGCTATAAAATGTATAATTGATGGAAAAATGAGCGGTGCAAATATAACATTAGAAGTTACACCGCATCATATTGCACTAACAAGAGATATAAATGATTATAGAGTAAATCCTCCGATTAGAGAAAAAGAGGACGTAGATGCAATAATAAATGCTATAAAATTAGGCATGGTTGATACAATAGGAACGGATCATGCTCCACATACAGCAGAGGAAAAGATGAAAGGTTCACCTGGAATGGTTGGAATAGAGACCGCATTTTCAATATGCTATACAAAATTAGTAAAAGAGAACAATGTTTCACTAAATAAGTTAAGCGAGCTTATGTCATATAATCCTGCAAAGCTCTTAGGAATGAACAAAGGAAAAATTAGCATAGGAGTAGAAGGGGATTTAGTTCTGGTAGATATTAATAGAAGCTTAATAGTAAATCCAGAAGAATTTGCATCTAAGGGAAGAAACACACCATTTACAGGAATGGAATTCTACGGTGAAATTCTTATGACAATAAAAGGTGGAGAAATTAAGTATACACATTAGAAAAAAAGCGCATAGCGCGACTCAAAATAGTATCATAAGAAGAAAATGGAGAACTTAATTAATAAAATTATAAGATATGAGTTCCTAAAGGAATTTATTCTGAATTCTGACTGTGGACTGAATAGGGTTGAAGGGAGAATTGAAATGACAAGTTACATAATTGATAAATTATACAATAGAGTTGAAGAAAGAGGAGTAGTTTGTGTAGGGTTGGATACTGCATTAAGCTATATTCCAGATCATATAAAAGAAGGTAGAACTGACAGTGAAGCTATCTTTGAATTCAATAAACAAATAATAGATGCGACTTGGGATGTATCAGCATGCTTTAAGGTTCAGATTGCTTACTATGAAGCTTTAGGACTTGAAGGATTAATTGCTTACAAGAAAACTCTAGACTATTTAAGGGATAAAGGTGAAATTATCATAGCAGATATTAAAAGAGGAGATATAGCAGCTACAGCAACCATGTATGCAAAGGCTCATTTTGATGGGGATTTTGAAGCTGATTTTATAACACTTAGTCCATATATGGGAATGGATAGTATTGAACCATATCTACCTTATTTAGAAAAGGGAAGTAAAGGTGTGTTTAGCTTAGTTAGAACTTCAAATCCAGGTGCAGAAGATATTGAGTATCTAGATACTACTGGAGATAAGAAAGTTTACGAAGTTGTAGCAGATAAAATTACTGAAATGGGAAAAAATTATACTGGAAGTTGTGGATATACAGCAATTGGTGGTGTTATAGGATGTACTCATGTTGAAGAAGGAAAGAAAATAAGATCAAACTATAGCAATATGTTTTTCTTAATACCTGGATATGGTGCACAAGGCGGGAAAGCTGAAGATGTTGCACTATATTTAAACAATGGAAATGGTGGGGTTGTAAATTCTTCAAGAGGAATACTCCTTGCTTACAAAAAAGAAAATAGAGAAAAAGAGTTTGCTTTATGTGCTAGAGAAGAAGCCATAAAGATGAGAGATTCAATAAGAGAAGCAGTGAAGAACATATAAATTTTACATTAAAGATAACTTAAGGAGGCAGGGTTATGGCTATAACTTACAGAAATGCAAAAGTAGTTTCAAATAAAGAGATCTCAAAAGATATATATAAATTAGTAGTTGAAGATGATGCAGAAATAAAGGCAGGACAATTTTATATGTTAAAGCTAAATGGTGCAACATTTCTGCCAAGACCAATAAGTATATGCGAAAAATCTGAGAATAAACTAACATTTTTATATGCTGTAGTAGGAAACGGAACTAAAGAATTTACTAAGCTTAAAGAAGATGATGAAATAAGCTTAACAGGGCCTCTTGGAAATGGGTTTGATTTCGAGAAAGAATATAACAAGGTAGCACTAGTTTCAGGGGGAATTGGAACAGCACCAATGCTTGAACTAGCAAAGAAATTAAGAAAGAAAAATCCAGATCAAAAAATAGATCTCTATGCAGGATTCAGACATGATGTTTACTTAATAGATGAGTTAAAAGAATATGTAAATGAAGTTTATATATCTACAAACACTGGAAAGAATGGTCATAAAGGATTTGTTACTGAAATTTTAAAACCAGAAGATTACGATACAGTGTTATGCTGCGGACCAGAAATTATGATGAAAAAAGTTGTAGATATGTGTAAAGAAAAGAATGTTGCTGTATATGTATCTATGGAAAAGCATATGGCATGTGGAGTGGGTGCATGTTTAGTATGTACTTGTAAAACAAAAGATGGACATAAGAGAACGTGTAAAGATGGTCCAATATTTGATGGATACTATGTTGAATTATAATAACCAAAGGAGAAGAAGAATATGATGAAAGTAACTATTAATAATGTAGAATTTAAAAATCCTGTAATAGCAGCATCGGGAACCTTTGGTTTTGGTGAGGAATTTAATAATTTTTATGATGTTGGAATTCTTGGCGGAATATCTTCAAAAGGGCTTACAATAAACCCCAAGCAAGGTAATGAAGGGATAAGAGTATATGAAACACCATCAGGAATGATGAATTCAGTAGGATTACAAAATCCAGGAATAGATGCATTTATAGAAAATGAGCTTCCGAAAATGAGAAAGTACGGAACTAATGTTATAGCAAATATTGGGGGAGGATGCTTGGAAGACTATGAAGCTGCTGTAAGTAAAATTGATAGCAGTAATGTTGACATGATTGAACTTAATATTTCTTGCCCAAATGTAAAACATGGTGGTATGGCTTTTGGGATTAAGTCAAAAGTAGCATATGATGTGGTTAGAGAAATTAAAGCCATGACTAAGAAGCCGTTAATGGTTAAGTTATCTCCTAATGCAGAAGACATAGTAGATATGGCTGTAAAGTGCCAGGAAGCAGGAGCGGACTCTATATCACTAATAAATACCTTAAAAGGGATGGCTATAGATGTATATAAAAGAAAGCCGGTATTTAATAATATAACTGCAGGTCTTTCAGGGCCAGCTGTAAAGCCAATTGCTCTTAGAATGGTTTATGAAGTGGCTAAGGCTGTAGATATTCCAGTAGTAGGACTTGGAGGAATATCAAGTGGTAAAGATGCCATAGAATTTATGATGGCAGGAGCTAGAGCAGTACAGATAGGAACGATTAATTTTGTAAATCCTATGGCGGGGAAAGAAATAGTTGAAGAAATGGAAAGTTTCTTAAAGGAACAAGGAATTAAGGATATTAACGAGATTATAGGAATAATATAAATTGATTATAGATCTTAATTCCTAATAATGAAAAATAAGCAACTGATAAGTGAATATTAATAATTACAAAGTAGATATTGGAGGAATTTTAAATGAAGGCATATAAGAAAGAATTTATAGATTTTATGATAGAATGTGGAGTACTTACATTTGGAGATTTTGTTACTAAGAGCGGTAGAAAGACTCCGTTCTTTGTTAATACAGGAAATTATCAAACAGGAAGCCAGTTAAAAAGACTTGGAGAATTTTATGCAGAGGCAATAAAAGAAAACTTTGGAGATGATTATGATGTATTATTTGGACCTGCATACAAAGGAATTCCTCTAAGCGTTACAACATCTATTGCTTTGTCTAGCTCATTTGATATTGATGTAAGATATTGCTCAAATAGAAAAGAAGTAAAAGATCATGGAGATACAGGAATTCTTTTAGGAAGTAAGTTAAATAATGGTGATAAAGTATTAATAGTTGAAGATGTTACAACAGCAGGAACATCAATTTACGAAACTATGCCTATCTTAAAAAGCCAAGCAGATGTTAATGTTAAAGGTCTTATAATATCAGTAGATAGAATGGAAAGAGGGCAAGGTGAACAATCAGCTCTAGCAGAAATTAGAGAAAAATTTGGATTCAAAACTTGTGCTATAGTTACAATGGCGGAAGTTATAGAGTACTTATACAATAAAGAAGTTAACGGAACTATATTTATAACAGACGAAGTTAAAGGTAGAATTGACGAATATTACAAACAATATGGTGCAAAATAAGGATATTAAGAAGAACTCAACGTGAAGAAATTAATAACTGAAAGAGAATACATATATGTTTCTCAGGACTGTGAAAAATTTCGCTTAGCACATCTAAACGCAAAGTTGCACCCAAGTCTGCCTGCTCCTGCGACAAGCAAATGACAAGCAGACTTGGAAAACTTCCTGTTAATATATGCAGTAGCTTATTTTTCGATGCCTGCTCCATATATATGTATTCTCTTTCTTTGTTTTGTTAGCACTTTAGTTATTTTAATAATACTCAGTATAGAAAAAGAGAATATATATTTCGAGTTATTCACAATACAAATTGCAAGGAGGGAAAGATGAATATTTTAATTACTAACGACGATGGAATAAATGCACCAGGAATAATTGCTTTAGCTAAGGAAATTTCTAAGGAGAATAAGGTTATAATTGTTGCACCAAAGGATCAAAAAAGCGCTTCTAGCCATTCAATATCTATTCATAGTCCGATTAAAATCAAAGAAGAATTCATTGAAGGCTTAGATTGTAAGGCTTATAGTGTAGCAGGAACGCCTGCTGATTGTACTCAAGTTGGGTTATCTTTTTTGAAAGAGACTATAGATCTTGTAATATCTGGCATAAATAAAGGACCTAATGTAGGGACTGATATTTTATACTCAGGTACGGTATCGGCAGCAATAGAAGGAACCATATACGGAATTCCGTCAATTGCAGTTTCAATGGATGTTGAATATGGGAAAGATGATGAGGATTATTCTAAGGCTGTTAAATGGGCGATAAAAGTATTAAATATAGCAAAGGAAGAATACTTAAGAAGTGATGTGGTATTAAATCTTAATATTCCAAATTTTAATGAAAGAGATATAAAGGGTATCAAAGTCTGTAAGATTGGAAGGTCCACATATAAAACAGAATATATACTTTTAGAAAGTAATGAAGAAGGTGACTTGTATACAACAAAAGGAACAAGAAATGCTATAAAGGAAGAAGAAAGTGATTTATATTATCTATCTCAAGGATATGTTACATTAACACCGCTTCATTTTGATTTTACTGATTTTGCAATATTAAGTGATGTTACGAAAATATTTGAAAAATAAAGGCTTGTCATGTGAATGGCAAGCCTTCCTTATTACTTGTTTATAAGTTCATCAATATGAACGGTAGTATAATCATTATCTTTAAATGCTTTTACTATTTGTTGCAAAGGTGAACGTGCATCATAATTCACGTTAAGTTTGTTTCCATTTAGGTTAAAGTTTATATAATCTATTTCTATAGATGGATGATAATAAAAGCTATTAAGCGTATCAGCATCTCCTTCATTAATCGTATTTACCATACGAGTTGTATCTGTTGATGGATCAGCTATACGGCCTAATGGAGTTGGAACAAATAAGTGAGAGTCATCTGGCTTATAAATGTTATTTTTTGTATAATCATATGGCTCATATATGAACTGAAAATATTCACTAATTATTTTCTTTTGTTGCTCAGTATCTCTGTAATGAGGACTTTCGTAATACGAGATAGGAATGTTCAGAGCACTTGCAGTATCTATACCTTTTTCTATTACTGCTCTAGTCTCAGCTTCTGTACTATTTACGTCTTTAGACATTTCTTCACCAGTTCCGCTTGAGTCATTACCAGATTGATGAGTATATCCGTGTAAACCTATTTCTCCACCTTTATTAAGAGCATAATCTAATACATCTACAAATCCTACATTTACAATGTTATCATTCGTCAACAAATCATTATCAAAATTTGCCGAAGGAACTACAAATCTAGGTATCCATGAAATATGAAATTTCAGTCCTTGGGAAAATAGCAAATTAGCCATTATCTTTATTTTTGTTTGATTTTTATCTACAACATTTGTATAACCGCAACCAAAATCTTCAAAACGTATTAAACCAATTTTATCGCTATATAGTATAGCTGAATCTTCTGGTTCCTTTACATCGTTAGGTATTAGGTTTATTTTTTTGTTCTGAAAGTCAAATACGGCAAATAAATCAAAAATTTCTTCTATATCTGAAATTGAAATATAATAGCTACCATTATTGTTAAGTAAATTACCACGAAGAGTACCTTTTCTAGAATTCTTTTCATAAGTGGCTTCATTTAAGAAGATTTTGTTATTATCATTATATATTGATATGGAATTATTGGAAGTATCTAAAGTATAATTAAGTTTACTACAAATAAAACTTAGTGGTATATAATACCTTTGGGCCTTTAATAGCATGGGAACATTGGTGAGATTCCCTGTATTCAGAATATTTAGGCTTACATCATTTACTTTTGTTACAGGTTTGTCTGAAAATTTAATTTGTGGCGTATATGTACTTTTAAATTTTTCCTCTGGTAGCATATTTGAGTATAATGTTTTGTTAATGATAGTTAGATTCTTTCGAAAGAAATTAAAATAAGAAAGAACTTGATATAATATAAAGACAGATAGAGCTAGTGCTAAAAAAGAAAATAAAGATAATTTAGCATTCCTTTGCATATGTTTTCTCCCCTTTGAATTATGTATAAACAATTTTCTAAGAAAATTATAACATTATTTTGTGTCAATTATTTTGTACGAATGTTAAATTTGTGTTATAAATTCTAAAAAAAGTTGACAAAGAAAAAATGGTATAATTTTATATTTTTATAAGCTAAACTATAAAATCCACAAATAGATTTGGTAAAGTTAAGCAATATTTAAAATTCACAAGTATAGGTAATATCATCAATACAAACGTTTTCTAATAATACTAATATGTTAATATAAATTAATTTATACACTAAAAGAAGAAATATTGCAAACAGAAGAAATGATAAAGCTATAAAACGTAAACTATAGTGATTTATATATTCGCGTACGTATATAGTAGATTTATTTTTTTAACTATAATGGTTTGTCAATAGAAGTGAAATTAATTGCTAATTGATAAGAGATATCATTGACATGTACTTGATTAAAGTATACAATAATAGTATGAATTAATTGATTAAAAATTAACAAAGTTTTAATCAAAAGTATAAAGGAGGAAAACTAATGTTTAAACAATGGGATGGCTTTAAAAACGGAACATGGCAAGAGGGTATTGATGTAAGAAACTTTATACAAAAGAATTATAAGTTATATGAAGGAAATTCGAGTTTCCTAGAAGATAAAACTGAAAAAACAAGCAAAGTATGGGCGAAAGCTTATGAATTAATAGTTGAGGAAGTTAAAAAAGGAATTATAGATGTAGCGACTGATAGAGTATCAGGAATAGATAACTATGATCCTGGATATATAGATAAAGATAACGAAGTTATAGTAGGACTTCAAACAGATGCACCACTTAAGAGAATAGTAAATCCATTTGGTGGAATGAGAATGGTTCAAAGCTCTTTAAAAGAATATGGATATGAGTTGGATAAAAATATCGAAGAGTATTTTCCTAAATACAGAAAGACTCATAATGAAGGTGTATTTGATGCATATACAAAAGAAATAAGAGCAGCAAGAAGTGCTGGACTGTTAACCGGCCTACCAGATGCATATGGAAGAGGAAGAATAATAGGTGATTATAGAAGAGTAGCTCTTTATGGTATAGATTACTTAATAGAAGAAAAGAAAAAGGATCTTGATAATCTAAACGGTGATATGCTTGATGAATTAGTGAGAAAAAGAGAAGAAGTTTCAATGCAGATCAGAGCTTTAGGCGAAATTAAATCAATGGCAGCTAAATATGGAATTGATATATCTAAGCCAGCATCAAATGCAAGAGAAGCAGCACAACATTTATACTTTGGATACTTAGCAGGAATTAAGGAAAACAATGGAGCTGCAACATCATTTGGAAGAACTTCAACCTTCTTAGATATATACATTGAAAGAGATTTAGAAGCAGGATTAATTACAGAAAAAGAAGCTCAAGAAATTGTTGACCAACTAATTATAAAGTTAAGATTAGTTAGACACTTAAGAACTCCAGAATATAATGAATTATTCGGCGGGGACCCAACTTGGGTGACAGAGTCAATTGGTGGTGTAGGTATTAATGGTAAGCCGCTTGTAACTAAGAATTCATTTAGATATCTTCATACTTTAATAAACCTAGGAACATCAGCAGAGCCAAACTTAACAGTTTTATGGTCAGATAAATTACCTGAAAGCTTTAAGAAATATTGTGCAGAAATCTCAATAAAAACAGACTCTATTCAATATGAAAATGATGAAGTTATGAGACCGGTTTATGGTGATGATTATGCAATAGCTTGCTGCGTATCAGCTATGAAGGTTGGTAAACAAATGCAATTCTTTGGAGCTAGAGCAAATATAGCTAAATCACTTTTATATGCTATAAATGGTGGAGTAGATGAATTAAAAGGTATTAAAGTAGTACCAGGAATTGAAAAACTTACAGACGAAGAAATTCTTGATTTTAATAAAGTAAAGTCAAATTACTTCAAAGTATTAGAATATGTAGCAAAAGTTTATGTAGATACAATGAACATAATTCACTTTATGCATGATAAATACGCTTATGAAGCAGGCCAAATGGCACTTCATGATACAGCAGTAGAAAGATTAATGGCATTTGGTATTGCAGGACTTTCAGTAGCAATAGATTCATTATCGGCTGTAAAATATGCAAAAGTTAGACCAATTAGAAATGAAGATGGTATAACTGTAGATTTTGAAGTTGAGGGAGATTTCCCTAAATACGGAAATGATGATGATAGAGCAGATGATCTAGGTGTAGAATTAGTTACTAAATTCTCAAATGAGCTTAAGAAACATCCATTATACAGAGATGCTAAGCATACATTATCAGCACTTACAATTACATCAAATGTAATGTATGGTAAGAAAACTGGGACAACTCCAGATGGTAGAAAGAAAGGCGAACCACTTGCTCCAGGAGCAAACCCAATGCATGGAAGAGATATTAATGGTGCATTAGCATCACTTAATTCAGTAGCTAAAATACCATATAATGAAATTTGCCAAGACGGTGTATCTAATACATTCTCGATAGTTCCAGATGCGCTTGGAAAAAATGAAGATCAAAAGATTAATAATCTAGTTGCAATATTAGATGGATATTTTACTCAAGGAGCTCATCACTTAAACGTTAATGTTCTTAATAGACAAACATTAATAGATGCAATGGAAAATCCAGATAAGTATCCAACACTTACAATCAGAGTATCAGGATATGCGGTTAACTTTAGCAGATTGTCAAAAGAACAACAATTAGAAGTTATAAGCAGAACATTCCATGAGAGCATCTAATGAGAAGTACAGTAATGTATATTAGTTAAGGATTACTATAAAATAAATAAATTTTTGGAAGAAGGGGAAGGTGAACTTTCCCTTCTTTTGCCTTATGATGAAGAAATAGTAGGGTTATGTGATATTAAGTAATGGTATGTTGCCATATATAATTCCATTAAATATTAATAAACTTATTTAAGGGAATAATAAATTAATACACTAATTTGAAGTATAATAAAGTACAGGGGGTGTAACAAATGGTAAAAGGTAATGTTCATTCAATAGAGAGCATGGGTCTTGTAGACGGACCAGGAATCAGAGTTGTAGTATTTTTGCAAGGTTGTGCATTAAGATGTAAGTATTGTCATAATCCTGATACTTGGGCTGCTAGTGGTGGAGAAGAATATATGCCAGAGGAGTTAGTTAAGAAGATTGAAAGATTTAAAACTTATTTTGCAAGTAGTGGTGGAGGAGTTACATTTTCAGGTGGAGAGCCTTTAAGGCAGCCAGAATTTCTACTGGAAACTCTTAAACTATGTAAAAGCAAAGGAATTAATACTTGTATTGATACAGCAGGTTATGGATTTGGTGATTATGATGAAATATTAAAATATACAGATTTAGTTTTATTTGATATAAAACATTTTACACCGGAAGGATACAAAAATGTAACTCTAATGAATATAGATGAATCATTGAAATTTTTAGAAGCGATGAAGAGAAATAACACAAAGATGTGGATAAGGCATGTTGTAGTTCCAGGATTAACAGATGATGTAGAACATTTAAAGGAACTTAAAAAATATATTGATGAGATACCTAATGTTGAAAAAGTAGAATTGCTTCCATATCATTTATTAGGTGCAAATAAGTATGAAGGACTAGGACTTAAATATCCTCTTGAAAATGTAAAAGCAATGGATAAAGAATTAATTAAAAAATACCAGAAAGAGATATTTGGAGATTATTCTTATGATAAATAAGATGACTTTATAAGGAGATATTTTAAATTTATTATTAAAATTAACTTAATGATAATAAGTGTAAAATTATTCTTATTGACAAACTAAATGGTTTAGTATTATTCTTATATTAGATATTAGTCATATGACTGACGGAAGTGGAGTTACCACATGAAGTATGACTAGGCATATTATCTTATATGCCACAAAAAGCCGACCGTCTGGGCAAAAAAGCCTGGATTATGTCGGCTTTTTTATATGGAAAAAATTATATAATTGAATTTATTTTAGGGAGGAAAAATTATGTTTAAACAATGGGAAGGATTTAAAAACGGGACATGGCAAGAAGGTATTGATGTAAGAAACTTTATACAAAAAAATTATAAGTTATATGAGGGTGATGGAAGTTTCTTGGAAGATAAAACAGAAAAGACAAGTAAGGTTTGGGACAAAGCTTATGCATTAATAGTTGAGGAAGTTAAAAAAGGAATAATTGATGTTGCTACAGATAGAGTATCAGGAATAGATAATTATGATGCTGGGTATATAGATAGAGATAACGAAGTTATAGTTGGGCTTCAAACAGATGCACCACTTAAGAGAATAGTAAATCCATTTGGTGGAATGAGAATGGTTCAAAGCTCTTTAAAAGAATATGGATATAAGCTAGACGAAAATATTGAAAAGTATTTTCCACAATATAGAAAGACTCATAATGAAGGAGTTTTTGATGGATATACGAAGGAAATAAGAGCTGCAAGAAGTGCAGGCCTTTTAACAGGACTTCCAGATGCTTATGGTAGAGGAAGAATAATTGGTGACTACAGAAGAGTAGCTCTTTATGGTATAGATTACTTAATGGAAGAAAAGAAAAAGGATCTTGATAATCTAAATGGTGATATGCTTGATGAATTAGTAAGAAAAAGAGAAGAAGTTTCAATGCAGATTAGAGCTTTAGGTGAAGTAAAATCAATGGCAGCTAAATATGGAATTGATATATCTAAGCCGGCATCAAATGCAAAAGAAGCAGCACAACATTTATACTTTGGATACTTAGCAGGAATTAAAGAAAACAATGGAGCTGCAACATCATTTGGAAGAACTTCGACCTTCTTAGATATATACATTGAAAGAGATTTAGAAGCAGGATTAATTACAGAAAAAGAAGCTCAAGAAATTGTTGACCAACTAATTATAAAGTTAAGATTAGTTAGACACTTAAGAACTCCAGAATATAATGAATTATTCGGCGGGGACCCAACTTGGGTGACAGAGTCAATTGGTGGTGTAGGTATTAATGGTAAGCCGCTTGTAACTAAGAATTCATTTAGATATCTTCATACTTTAATAAACCTAGGAACATCAGCAGAGCCAAACTTAACAGTTTTATGGTCAGATAAATTACCTGAAAGCTTTAAGAAATATTGTGCAGAAATCTCAATAAAAACAGACTCTATTCAATATGAAAATGATGAAGTTATGAGACCAGTTTATGGTGATGACTATGCAATAGCTTGCTGCGTATCGGCTATGAAAGTTGGTAAGCAAATGCAATTCTTTGGTGCTAGAGCAAATATTGCTAAATCACTTTTATACGCTATAAATGGTGGAGTAGATGAGTTAAAAGGCATTAAAGTAGTACCAGGAATTCCTAAACTTACAGATGAAGAGATTCTTGATTTTAATAAAGTTAAGGCGAATTATGATAAGGTAATGGAGTATGTTGCTAAGGTTTATGTAGATACAATGAATATAATTCACTTTATGCATGATAAATATGCGTATGAGGCAAGTCAAATGGCACTACATGATACAGCAGTAGAAAGATTAATGGCATTTGGTATTGCAGGACTTTCAGTAGCAATAGATTCATTATCAGCTATTAAATATGCAAAAGTTAGACCAATTAGAAATGAAGAAGGCATAGCTATAAATTTTGAAGTTGAAGGAGAATTCCCTAAGTACGGAAATGATGACGATAGAGCAGATGACTTAGGCGTAGCATTAGTTACTAAATTTTCAACTGAACTTAAGAAGCATCCATTATATAGAAATGCTAAGCATACATTATCAGCACTTACAATTACATCAAATGTAATGTACGGTAAGAAAACTGGAACAACACCAGATGGTAGAAAGAAAGGTGAACCATTAGCACCAGGAGCAAATCCAATGCATGGAAGAGATATAAATGGTGCATTAGCATCACTTAACTCAGTCGCTAAAATACCATACAATGAAATCTGCCAAGATGGTGTGTCAAATACATTCTCGATAGTTCCAGATGCACTTGGAAAGGATGAAAACCAAAAGATTAGCAACCTAGTTGCAATATTAGATGGATATTTTACTCAAGGAGCTCATCACTTAAATGTTAATGTTCTTAACAGACAAACATTGATTGATGCAATGGAAAATCCAGATAAATATCCAACACTTACAATTAGAGTTTCAGGATATGCAGTTAACTTTAGTAGATTATCAAAAGAACAACAATTAGAAGTTATAAGCAGAACATTCCATGAAAATATTTAATAAAATAAAGTTATTTGGTTTATATATCTGATAGCTTTAGATGAACTTCAATAAATAAGATTTTAAGAAAATATATATGTTTTGGAGTTAAGAAATTAATTATCAATATGAAAAGACTATAGGACATCATATATATTGTCCATATAGTCTTTTTTGTTTGATATGAAAAGATTAATTTAAATTATCATTAAGTATATTAATTTTTACGACATGAGTTATATATAATTTTTATAATGTGTTATTCTAGTACAGAAAAATTATCTTTGTTAAAAGCGCAAATAGGACAGACCCAATAATCAGGCAAATCATTGAAATCTACATGTGGAGCAATTCCACCATCAGGATCTCCAAGTTCAGGATCATAAATATATCCGCATACTTCACAAACATATTTTTTCATTTTATCACCTCATTTATAAATTAAACAAGACAAGATTAAATTTTAAAACTATCTAAATCTAAAATTCTAGATACCATAAAGAATAGATAGAGTAAAAACCTCAAGTTATAGTATATTATATGATATTTTTATTGAGGTGTTAATTAATAAAAATTATATTTTATTTTAAGCCGTTTGAGTTCTTAGCTAGAACATTTGAAAAATATCCTTTGGGAAAGTATCCTTTCTTTAATCCCTCGATAACAGTTAAATATGTTGCGGCTGTATCAAATCTAGCATCGTGATAATTTCCACTACCTTCAAATAATTTTTCGGATGTCTCAACAATTTGGTCGTTTGATATTTTTAACCAATCTATTACTTCAGATAATTTTGGATTTTTGATTTCTCCATTGGCTTTTGGAATCCTACATATATCTCTATAGTAAGCCATAGTGCAGAAAACATTTTTTGGGTGAAAATCTTCTCCTAAAGAAAACAATTCATGTTTTAAAAATCTAACATCAAAATTAACATTATGGCCGATTAAGAAATCGGAAGTTATAAAATCATCAAAAAATTCAGGTACTAAATCCTCAAAATATTGTCCATTAGACAATTCATAAAGCTTTTCTAAAGAAAAACCGTGAATTTCTTGGGCAGAAGGATCCATCTCATCAACTGTAAAGAAGAAGTTTTTACCAGTGGTTATTTGAGGTTTTGTACTAGCATCAACAGTTATGTAACTCAACTGACATATGCTGCCGGGTTTTATACTAGTTGTTTCTGTATCAAAAAATAATAATTTCATTAAAGTGTACCTCCATATTCTGAATAAAGTGAAACTTTTAGGTGGAGTTTATACTCCATCTCAATTTAGTTGAACTTATGCCCACAAGGGTCTCCTAGTCCAGGAGTGTGCAGCCGTTATCTCTCACTTGAAGAAAAAGCAGATATTACAAAAAGTGATGCTCCAAATCTTGTATTTGGTTAGCAGAACTTTCTTCTTGAAGATTTTATATTTGGTTTCTCGAACTTTCGCTGTGAGTTTTCAATTTGGTATAGTCGCTTTCACACAGTGCAAGGTAGTATTACGGATGCTAGCCATCTCGGATAAAACATTTGAAAATAACTACGTATATATGCTTACTAATAAATTCATTATTAAGTTGCTAAATTTAATTATATAGTATTTACGAAAAAATTCAAATAAGGTATAATCGGATAAGAATGATTATTAATTAATAAAACTTTTGTATGATAACTTTCATAATATTTAAGATGAGGAATTGTTAAAAGCAAATAATAAGTTTGTTATCTGGAAAGAATAGAATTAATATTGTATTAATTAGGAGGAATATATAATGGTAGAAAGAAAACGTAAAATATCTGTGATTGGTGCAGGTTTCGTAGGTGCAACAACAGCATATGCATTAATGAATAGTGGAGTAGCTACAGAAATATGTCTATTTGATATAAATATGGATAAAGCAATGGGAGAAGTTATGGATTTAGTACATGGTACTTCGTTTGTAAAACCTGTTAGCATTTATGCAGGAAGTATTGAGGAAACTAGAGATTCAGATATAGTTATAATCACAGCTGGTGCTGCTCAAAAAGAAGGGGAAACAAGATTAGATCTTATTGAAAAAAATTACAATATATTTAAGAGCTTTGTTCCGCAACTAGCAGCAGCAAGCCCAAATGCTATTTTATTAGTAGTATCAAATCCATGTGATGTGCTTGCATATATAACTTATAAGTTATCTGGATTCCCTAAGGAAAGGGTAATAGCATCAGGAACTGTATTAGATACGTCAAGATTAAAATATGTAATTGGTAAATACTTTAATGTAAATAATAATAATATTCATGCATATGTTTTAGGAGAACATGGTGATAGTGAAGTTGTTAGCTGGAGTACTGCAAGCATAGCTGGAGAAACTTTTGAAGAATATGCGAAAAAGTTCAATTTAGAGTGGGATGATGATGTAAGGTCGGTAATAGAAAGCGATGTTAAAAATGCTGCTTATGAAATAATAAGCAGGAAAAATGCGACTTACTTTGCTGTAGCATTAGCAGTAAACACAATAGTAGAAGCTATATTGAGGGATGAAAATACTATTTTAACTGTATCATGTTTGATGCAGGGAGAGTATGGAATAGAAGATGTTTACCTAGCAGTGCCAACAATTTTAAATAGCAAGGGTGTTGTAAGAGTTGTAAATCCTGTTCTAAATGACGAGGAATTGAAAAAATTAAAAGAATCAGCAAGTGTTCTAAAAGGGCATATTGAAAAAGTTGTGAATAAATAATTAAAATTAACCAAAGTTATTGTACACTAAGCGAAATATAAAAATGCTTGCGGTATGAGTGGGGTCTAAGTTTACTGCTGAGCTCTCGAAAGGGAATATATGCGTTTGTTCTGGTTCTCAAAAAATTTTACTGGGTGATTCTAAGACCAGAAGTTGTGCCCAAAATGCTAGCCTCAAAGCAAGTTTTGAACTAGCATATTTGGAACGACTTCTAATCTAAGAATCACAGCCAGCAAGATCTTCTAATGAACACTGCACAAAAGCATATATTCTCTTTCGATTGCTTATCTCATCATTTTGAGTGTTTCGCAATAACGTTTTTTAGTTCATTCCATTAAAACTAATCTCTCCAGTAATTACAGCTTTTTCATTTCCATTGCTATCTACGACCATAAGGTCACCAGCATCAGACAAAGAAACACAAGTAACAATTTCTTCCTTATTATATGTAATTAATTTTGCCTTTCGACCAAAAATATTGGAATGATTTCTGCAGATTGAGATTGTTTCTGAAAGATCAAGGTTATTAATGAAGTTATTGTATAGTACTTCGAAATTATTTAAGAAACTTGAAAGTATCTCACTTCTTTTAAACTCTTTATCATATTCAATCTTTAGTGAAGTAGCAATTTTTTTTATACTATCATCAAAATCGCTTTCATCTATATTGATATTCATGCCTATGCCTAAAACTAAATAATGAACACTATCCATATCACATTTCATTTCGGCTAGGATTCCGCAAAACTTTTTACCGTTTAAAACTATATCGTTAGGCCATTTAATGGTTGCATTAATACCAAAATCACTTAATGTCTTATAGACAGAAGCAGCAGCTATTTGAGTTATTTTAGGAGCTTCTGTTGGAGGAAGTTTAGGTCTTAATATTAATGAAAACCAAAGGCCTCCACTTGGGGAAACCCATTTCCTGTTAAAGCGACCACTTCCTAAGGTTTGCTTTTCTGCAATTACTATGCTGCCATGTTCAATGCTTTTTTGTGCAAGCTCTTTTGCCTTAATATTTGTAGAATCTATTTCATCAAAGTAAACTATGTTTTTTCCAATATTAGATGTTTTCAATAAAGGTAAAATTTCATTTTTATTTAATAAATCAGGAGAATTAAGTAACTTGTAACCCTTATTAGAAATTCCTTCTATTATATAACCTTTTAATTTCAAGTTTTTTATATGCTTCCATATAGCAGTTCGTGAAACATTTAAAGTAGAACTTAGGTATTCGCCGGAAACATAATCTTGAGATTCTTTTAATTCATTTAAAATTTTATCTTCCATTTATATATACCTCCTAAGACTTATTATAACATAATGCGAGTATTTAAAAGCAAAATTTAAGTGTACAATAGAATAAAATGCTGGAAAAATGAAATTATTGTAATCTAATTGAAAATATTATATAATTAGGTCTGGTGTAATTTTTATAAATGCAATTAAAATGCATTTTTAGAGAGGATAATAAAATGGATGAAAATAGAAGAAATAAGAACATAAATAAGAATATAAATAAGAAATCTAAGGTAAAAAAGAGTAAGAAAAAATCAAATAAAATTTCATTTAAGACATTAGCTATATTTTTTGCATTTGAATTATTTTTTACTGGATGTACATTCCCGTTTTTACTTTTATATGGGCCATTTGATAATGCAAAAAGTCAATATGTCGGAGCAGCAATGACTTCGATGAGCCATCAATATTTGGCTACATGGTTTTTATCAGATAAAAAGATAGCAGAAATTATGGGAGAAAACTCAACTGAAGAAACTAGTGAAACTACTAATATATCTGATATTAAAGTTCCGAAGGTTAAAGATGATACTATAGAACTTCATGATATAGAAAATTCCAAGTATACTGGTTATTATTTAGTGGTAAAGGATCCAACAAGAGTTAAAATTGGAGTAAGTTCTAAATTGGGAGTTGAAGGTGAGACTACATCAACAATTGCTGAAAACAATGATGCTATAGCTGCTATTAATGGTGGAGCATTTACAGATCAATCATCTGCTGCTCAGTGGACAGGAAATGGTGGATTGGCATCAGGTATTGTAATGACTGGTGGAGAAGTGAAAGTTAATGATGTAGGAGATAAACCAACAACGACTTTTGGGATAGATAAAAATGGGGTAATGGTTGTAGGTGATTATACAGTAGATAAACTTAAAGAACTTGGAATTCAAGAAGCTTTAAGTTTTGGTCCGGCATTGATAATTAATGGAAATATGGTAAAGATAAACGGTGATGGAGGATTTGGGACAGCCCCTAAAACTGCTATAGGACAAATGAAGGATGGCTCAATAATTCTTCTAGTTATAGATGGTAGAGAACTTGGAAGTATTGGAGCAACATTAAAGGAATTACAAGAGATTATGCATCAGCTAGGTGCATGGAATGCAATGAACTTAGATGGTGGAAAATCAACAACATTGTATTACTATGGAGAAGTTAGAAATAAACCATCAAATAGTATGGGAGAAAGATCTATTCCAACAGCAGTTATTGTTAAATAAACAGAAGGTGAGGTAGAATTATGAAGATGTTTAAGAAGATAACTGCGTGGGCATTGTTATCTATACTATTACAAATTTCTGGCTTATATATTTTAGAAAATTTTATTTTTAAGCATACGTCAGAATTTAAAAGTAATAAAATAGAAGTTCAAAAAAAAGATATTACAAAAGATATTAAGGCTAGTATTCCAAGCAAAGCTAAGGATGTTAGTATATCATATGATGGCAAATATTTAACATATAAATTAGATGAAGAATTATATTTGGAGGACACTAGTACAGGCACAAGTAATAAGGTCACAACAGAAAGCAAAGGGACTATTATGTACTGTGATTGGCTTCAAGAAAGAGATATATTAGTAATTGCTGAGAAAGCCAAAAAAGAAGGGGAATCTAAAGTTCAAATTATAACTTATAATGTAAAAAATTCAACAGAATCTTTAGTTAAAGAAATATGCTCAGCTGAAGATGACATGGAAGTTAGTAAGATAAGTGCGTCTGTATTTACAAATGTGTATTATGTAGATATTTATAAAGGTGGATTAAAGAGTATAGTTTATAGAATTGATATAAATAATGATATGAGTAAAGTGCAACTTAAGACTAATGTCTTAGGAAATATGCAAGTAGTTCCACACAACGATAGATTAATATATGAAGATAAGTTGAATAGTAAATTCTTTGTTACGAGCCCTAATAAGCCATTAACATTTAACACTAATAAAAATCTAACACTTCTTGGAATTGATAGAAATGATGTAATTTATATTGGTGAGCTTAACGGTGATAAAATTACCAACATCACTTACGGAAAAGTTGATGAGGATACAGCAAATTGGAAGAAGGTAACACTTGATTCGGTCGTAAATATTAATGACTTGTATTTTAGTAATAAAAGTGAAATACTAGTTAATGATAATCTTAAAGGTAGTGTCAAGAATTTAAGTACAGGAAAAGAAGTTGAATATGAAGGGAAACTTGTTCAGATTAAAGAAGATTTCATAGCGACTGAAGATAATAGTGGGAAATTGGTTTATAAAAGTTTAAATAATAGTAAATAAAGATGGTAAATAAAGAGTGTTTAATTAAACACTCTTTATTAAATTAGATCTTATAACATATATGTTGCAACTGAGTTTTTACATTGTTGATAGTAATCTTTTATGATATAATGTTGGGAATAAATAGTAAGTAAATAATAGAAACTAAATGATTTTATTAAGACGTAATTATATTACTTATAAACTATATATAAGTTATCTTGAAGGAATTTGTTCTAATTGTGATATAATATAAAACATATATATCGAAAAAGGAGGAAAACATGAATTCATTATTTAATATACAGGAAACAATATATGATAAGATTATATTAATTCCAGCGATACTAATTGCTTTTACATTTCATGAATATGCGCATGCATTGGTTGCTGATAAGCTGGGAGATAAGACTCCTAGGTTTCAGGGAAGATTAAATTTAAACCCAATCACACATATAGATCCAGTAGGATTCATTTTAGTTTTACTTTTTGGATTTGGATGGGCAAAGCCGGTGCAAACTAATCCGTCAGCATATAAAAACTATCATAAGGATGATTTAAAGGTAAGTTTAGCTGGACCAATTGCAAATTTTTTAATTTCTATAGTTGCTACAATAGTACTTGTGCTTTTCGTAAAATTTGCACATGGAATTCCGATGGTATTGTATAGAGTATTAGAATCGATGATAGATTCAATTCTCACACTTAATGTATTTTTAGGAATATTTAATTTAATTCCGGTACCACCATTAGATGGATTTAGTATTTTGAGAGATTTATTTCCAAAGGTCTTCTATAAATATGAAGGAATGTATTATCAATATCAAATGATAATAATGATGGTGCTTATATTTGTTGGAGGAAGAATAATTCAGGTTCCGGGAAGAATTATAATAAATATGTTATATAGTCTTGGGAATTTGATACTTAATATTTTATAGTATGTAAGCATTAGGCTTAGTTAAAGCTTATGCTAATTTCTATAGCATAGACTTTTCGCTTTAAATATGTATATTATATATAAAAGACCTAGTTGACAAAATTTAAGATAATTTGTATAATATATTATCATTAATATTGAAAATTCTAAGAAGAGGAAAGTAGTTTAATTGATTCCTTAAGCGAGTGGGGAGGTGGTGTAAGCCCTATGGATAGATTATAATGAAGAGAGCCTTGGAGAAATCACCTGAAATAAGTAGTTGAAAAGATAATGATTTAATATAGCTGATATGATATATAAGTTATTATTTTTAAACCTTTAGTAGGGCTGGTCGCAAAAAAACTTGCGTTAAAAGTTAAGGGGTATTTTATTTATATAAAATACAATTAGAGTGGTACCGCGGATAGTTCGTCTCTTTGTTTAAGAGATGGGCTTTTTTTGTTTGTATGACAACATATTTGTGATAAATTATATAAGTGTATTTATTGCAAAAAGTTAAAAATAAAAGTTAGTATTAAAGTTAAATGATTAGCTATAAGTCTTACAGGTTAGTTCCTGTTGAATTTAAGATAATAATATTTAGCCAAAATCAAGGAGGATGTTATGGACTATAAAAGTAAAGTTGCAGAACTAATAAAAAAACATGTGGAATTAGAAATTGAAGCTATTGAAAAATTAATTGAAATACCGCCAAAGCCAGAAATGGGAGATTATGCATTTCCATGTTTTCAATTGTCAAAGGTCATGAGAAAAGCTCCCAATATGATAGCAGAAGAATTGAAAAATTCTATGTCAACTGATGGGTTTGAAAGAATTGAGAATTTAGGACCATATGTTAATTTCTTTGTTGATAAAGGAGTATTTGCAGAAAATACAATTAAGAAGGTTTTAGAAGATGGAGAAAGTTATGGATCATCAAATGTAGGAGAAGGAAAAACAGTTTGTGTTGAATATTCTTCGCCTAATATAGCAAAACCTTTCCATGTTGGTCACTTATTCACTACAGCTATAGGTAATTCTTTATACAAGATGTTCAAAAAGGAAGGATATAATACTGTAGGATTAAATCACTTAGGAGACTGGGGAACA
>CAURJV010000003.1:0-155727 GCA_963524945.1 uncultured Clostridium sp. | reverse complement strand
AAACCACTTCATATTCTTTACCTCTCATCTTCTTTAAATTTTATCTGAACGTAATTTCATTCAAATTAACATACTCTTATAATTTTTTATTATTATCAAACTTCTTCATTCTTTAATTCTTCTATTTCATCATCTTCTAGAAGCTTAGTACAATCTATAAGAAGTCTTACTTCATTCTGAATCTTTCCAATACCCTTTATATAACTATTTGAATTGTATCTCTCCAAATTTACCTTTGGAGGAGGAGAAATATTACTTTCATCAATATTTGCAACCTCTATAACTTTATCTATTATTAAACCAATATCTATATTTTCAATTTCAACTACTATAATGCATGTCCTATCATCATATTCTTTCTCCTCTTTTTTCAGTTTAATCCTAACATCCATTACTGGTATTATTTTTCCTCTTAGGTTTATTACACCTTTAATATACTTAGGTAATTCCGGAACCTCTGTTATTGGCTCGACTCCTATTATTTCTATTACATATTTAATATCAATTCCATAGCATTCTTGCCCAATCGAAAAAATTAGGTATTTATCCTTTTGAGTATCTTCTTCATTTTCAATTGTTACATCTAGTAAATCTGACATTCTAATCCTCCCATAACTCAATTTTATAAGTTAACAATTTCAGATATATCTAATATTAAGCTTATAGTTGCATCTCCCAATAATGAACAACCGCTTATTGCTTTAACCTTTTTTATATATTCTGGAAGCGCCTTAATAACAACTTGTTGCTCTCCAATAAGTTCATCTGCAAAAATACATTTTGCTTTACCTTGATCTTCAACCATAATTACAATACCATCTTCTATATTTACTACATTAGTTTTTATATTATAGAACTCATGAAGCTTTAATATGGAATAACATTCTCCTCTTATTAATATCATTTCATTATTATCTATATCTCTTATAATATCTTCCCTTTTGATAATAAATGATTGCCTTATTGAAGTAACAGGAATGGTAAAAACTGATTTTCCTACTTTTATTGTCATACCATCAATAATCGCAAGAGTTAACGGAATTTTTATAGAAGTTGTTGTTTCTTCACCAGGTATACTATCAACTGTTACAATTCCCCTAATTTTCTCAATCTCCTTGGTAACCACATCCATTCCAACTCCACGTCCTGAGAATTCTGTAACATTTTCCTTGGTTGAGAACCCAGGTAGAAAAATCATTGAATATATATCTCTATCTGTCAAATCGTTTTCTTTTACTTTTAGTAGTCCATTATCTTTTGCCTTTTTTAATATCTTATCTTTATTAAGGCCCTTACCATTATCTTTTATGATAATCCAAACTTCTCCACCAGTGTTTTTAGCCTCAATAGTTATTTTTCCAATTGAAGATTTCCCATTTGCAAGTCTCTCTTCTTTGGTTTCTATTCCATGGTCCATTGAATTTCTTACTATATGCATTAATGGATCACCTATATGTTCAATTATGTTTTTATCTACTTCTGTCTCTTGTCCTATTATTTCAAGTTCTACTTCCTTATTTAATTTTTTACACATATCCCTAACTATTCTATTCATTTTGGTTAATGTAGGAGCAAGTGATACCATTCTTATTGACATAACAACATCTTGAAGATCAGAAAGTCTTTTTCTATGCTGTCTCGCTGCCTTGTTAAAACTATCTAATTGCAATTCAGATATTTCTGGATTCTTAGTCACCATTGCTTCTGAAATAACTAGTTCTCCAACTAAATCCATTAATTTGTCTAATTTCTTTACATCTACGCTAATTAAACTTTGTTTATACGATAAGCTTTTAGACGCTACTTTCTCACTATCATTTGTGTCATTAACTATATTATTAATTGACTTTATAATATCTTCTTGTGGCTTTTCATTCTTCTTACTAAATTGCTCATTGAATTCAATTTCGCTATAAAATTTGTTTATATCAACATTATTCAAAAAAGCATTTTCCATCAAAAGTGTTCTAATATCCTCAAGACTTTCATTTGTCTTAAAAAATATTTTAAATCCTTGCTTCTTTATGATTTCACACGTGTCATTGTTCTCAATAATATCCTCAGGATAATAATATGAAACTTCCGAAATTTCTTTAAGCTGATGCACAACAGTAAAGCATCTTATATTCTCCATATCACATTCTTTATCAAAAAACAGATTAGCACTAAGTAAATTAAGGTTTGAATTCATCCTATCAGTACTCAAGTAATATTTTTGTTCTATATTTTTCTCATTTACTAATTCATCAAATTCGCTATTTCCTGAATCTTCTGAATTTTCATCGCATGTTTTAAGGAGTTTTAAAAACCCCTTAACTTTTTCTATAAATAAAGTAAAATCTCCATCTGCTTCTTTATCATTATTTATTTTTTCTGTTTCTATTTTTATTAAATCGCTTCCTTCTAAAACTAAATCTGTAAGCTTTGAATAATCTATTTTCTCGGGCTTTGATTCTCTAATAAAATAGAATAAATCTTCTATAGTGTGAGAAAGATTCGAAATGTTATCAAACATCATCATCCCAGAAGAACCTTTAATTGTGTGCATTATTCTAAATATTTCGTTTATAGCTTCTGTTTCTAATCTCTTATTCTTTTCACTATCAATAATGAGTTGCTGAAGTTGTTCTATCATATCAAATGTTTCGAATATAAACATTTCTAGCATCGGTTCTCTAGTATCCATGCTTGTCCTCCTTAGTAAACACTCTTAAAACTTGCTTAGTGCTTTAACAAGATAATCTTCTTTAAATGGTTTTACTATAAAACCTTTAGCGCCTTGAATTACAGCTTCCCTAATTTTTGTTTCTTGTCCCATAGCACTTAACATAATTACCTTAGCCTTTGAATCAAATTTCATTATTTCAGTTAACGCCTCAATGCCATCCATATCAGGCATCGTAATATCCATTGTTACAAGTTCAGGGTTTAGCATTTTATACATTTCGACAGCTTTACGACCATTTTCTGCTTCCCCAATAACCTCATAACCATTTTTTTCAAGCATTGTTTTTAAAGATAGCCTCATGAATGCAGCATCATCAACTACAAGTATCTTTTTCATAAATAATACCCTCCCGCTTATTATAACTTTATTTAAATAATAACATTTCAATCTATATTACTACATAATCTTACCAATTCACTTAAATAATAGCCTTTTATAAATTGTATTAAAAATAATTACAAGTATATTTTATTTGCAAACGTTTATAACTGAAATACTTGCATAAATTGGTTGTATTATGTAAACAACTACCTGATTATAATTTAAATGATTTATCTTTAAAAGTCAATGCTTGTATTATTCTGTCTATTTGTTCTAAAAATTAAATATATTTGTATATTCTTACTATACCTATGTTTCATATTTACAATAATTTTTTAGCACAATATTACTTTTTAACAAATCAAACATTAAGTGTGAAATAAGCCAGTATAAATAATAAAACAACTATCCAATTACTCTCTAATCGGATAGTTGTTTATATTGGGCTGATAGCTCTCAACTAATTTTAATTATATTTTAATTCTAAATAAATTTATATACATAGAAAATATATAATTTATATTAGCACTGCTAAAATTACTAGTGCCATGATTTCAATATCATACTCAGTTAGTAATTATCCTGCTATATTAATTTAAACTGTTTTAATCCTTTATAAATACCATCATTTTCAATATTATCTGTTTTATATTTTACAACATCAAGAATCTCTGGACTACTATTTCCCATTGCAACTCCATATTTAACATATTTCAACATATCTATATCATTTAAACTATCACCAAATGCATATGTATTTTCAATATCAATTTCTAAACGCTTTATAATCGCTTCTATTCCCTTTACCTTAGAAAATCCTTTTGGTACTAATTCAATAAATTCCGAACTATGACATATGCAGTCAAAGTCCTTTTCTATAATTGAATATGCTTCTTTAAAATTACTATCCTGATATGTTCTACATGTTATTTTATTGAAACTATGTTCAATTCCTGTTATTGGCTTTATTTTTTCCCTATATTTATTTTTAAACATCATTATTGAAGATCTCTTATCATCGATAAATTCCTCTTCATCCATATATAAATAATCCTGTCCTTCTAGAATGCAAAATACTTTATTATTTTTTAACACACTTATTGCATTGTCAGCTATTTGCTTTTCCAAATCTATGTTATAAACTACGTTTCCATCATATTCTACATAACAACCACAAGATGCGAGTATTCCATCAAACCCAATATCAATTAGATCTTGCGAAATCATTGCTCTTGCCCTTCCAGTTGATATAAAGGCAAGATGACCATTCTCCTTTAGTTGCCTAATACCTTCTATTGTACTCTTTGGCACACCAACTTCGCGATTATATAGTGTCCCATCTATATCAAAAAAAACTGCCTTCTTTTCCATTCTTACCTCCTAAAAAAACAATTACATTCACAACTATATCATACATTAATAACAAAAGAAGTAAAAGGTAATATATATTATTTACTTTAAATATATAATAATGAGAGCTAAATTTTCCTTAAAATATGTTGCAATTTAATTTCAAATGTATAAATTAATACTATTAAGAAAGATAAGGTGGTATCTGAGTGGATATAAAGAAATTAATTAATGAAATGACCTTAGAAGAAAAAGCATCTCTCTGTTCTGGAAAAAACCTTTGGGAAACTAAAGAAATTGAAAGATTCGGAATTCCTTCAATAACTTTTGCGAATGGTCCCTATGGATTATCAAAAATAAACTGTGATTCTTATGACCCTGTTCCAGCTACATGTTTTCCTACGCCTACTGCCTTGGCCGCAACTTGGGATGTTAATCTTGCTTATTCTGTCGGAAAAGCTATTGGTGAAGAATGCTTAGCTGAAAATGTTAATATTCTCTTTGGTCCTGCTGTAAATATTCAACGTTCTCCATTAAGCGGAAGAAATTTTCAATATTTTTCAGAAGATCCAGTTCTAAGTGGTGAAATGGGTGCAGCTTTTATAAATGGAATCCAAAGTGAGGGTATTGGAGCATGTGTTAAATATTACATTGGAAATAACCAGGAATCACATAGACAAAATATTAATAACATAATTGATGAACAAACTTTAAATGAAGTTTATTTATCAAACTTTGAGCGGATAATAAAAAATTCTAATCCCTTCGCTGTAATGGTTGCTTACAATAAAATAAATGGAATACCTTGTACCGAAAATGACTATTTGTTAATCGATATTTTAAGAAATAGATGGAATTTTGACGGATTAGTTTTATCAGACTTATATGCAGTAAATTCAATAATAAATTCATTACAGGCTGGATTAGACTTAGAATTTCCAAACTCACCTAATAATACAAAACAAATTATAGAAGCTGTACTTAGTGGTACTTTAGATTCATCAATCCTTGATAATGCTATTGAAGATATATTAAATACTATATCTAAAGTTATTAAACCTGTAAAAGAATGTGAATGCAATATTTATGACAAAGAAAAACATAATGATTTAGCAAGAGAAGTTGCTGAAGATAGCATTGTCCTTTTGAAAAATAAACGTAATCTTTTACCTTTAAAAAAAGATAGGTTAAAAAATAGGAAATTAGCCATAATTGGAGAATATGCAAAAGAAACAAGATGTCAAGGTGATGGTAATTCTAACGTCATACCTATAATGTTTGAAAACGCCTATGATGAAATAGTAAAACTAGTCGGAAGTTCCGTCAAAATATATTATGAAAAAGGTTATAATACTTCTAAAAATTCAGAAGATGATGATAACACACTTCTTGCAGAGGCAAGAAAAACTGCACGTACCGCGGATATAGTTATATTGTTTGTAGGAACTCCAGAATACTATGATAAAGAATATACTGACAAGGTAAATCTAGATCTCCCCACTGATCAAGTGAAATTAATTAAGGAAATAGGTAAAGTCCAGAAAAATTTAATTGTAGTACTTAGCAATGGATCTCCAGTTACTATATCATCTTGGGCCAAATATGCTGATTCTATTTTAGAAACATGGCTTCCAGGACAAGCAAGTGGGGGTGCTCTTGCAGAAATCCTATTTGGCATCGCTAATCCATCTGGTAAATTACCAACTACTTTCCCTATACAATTGTCAGACACTCCAACATATTTAGATTATATAGATTCCGAAAATAATTTACAGTATAAAGAAGGGCTTTTTGTAGGCTATAGATATTATGATAAAAAAAATATGAATGTTGAATTTCCTTTTGGATTCGGATTGTCCTATACTACTTTTAAATATAGCAGCTTAACTCTTGATAAAGATATATTAACTGATAATGATACATTAGAAATTAAACTTAAAGTAAAAAATACTGGAAAATATTTTGGTAAAGAAATTGTACAGTTATATATAAAAAATACTGATAATAACATTTTAAGACCTGAAAAAGAATTAAAAGCCTTTACAAAAGTATATCTTTTTCCAGACGAAGAAAAAGAGGTGAGTTTTTTGATTGATACAAAAAATTTTTCTCACTATGATATAAACACAAATAACTGGGTAATTGAAAGCGGTCCTTATGAAATTTTAATTGGTAAATCTTCTAGAGATCTTCCTTTATCTAAAAACATTTATGTTCAGTCACCATATCTACCTAAAACTAATTATACTAGAGATACACTCGCACAAGAGTTTCTCATTAATCCAAAAACTAAGGCAATTGTAGAACCTTTATTAAGCACTGCCGCTCAATCTATAACTTCTGATACAAATGCGCAAGAAAAACTTATAAATTACTTTAAAAATATTCCTATAGGAAGATTCACTACATTAAGTAATGGAACATTCACCGAAAAAATGCTGAATGATCTTTTATATTCAGCAAATGAAGCTTAATTATAGAATATCTTCATTTATAATTCAAAATAAAATTACAACAATTTAGCTGAAAACTATAGATCATTATATTCACATTAAAAAGAACATGTTTCATATAAGTATTTATCAACTTAGTACCAAAACATGTTCTTTATTTTCATTATTATATTTATATAACAGTTTTTATGGATTCAGCAATGTTTTCTGCTAATTTTTGCTGACTCACTGGATCCGAACACCTTTTTGCCTCTTCCTCGTTAGTTATAAATCCTACTTCCACAATTACTGATGGCATATTTGTGCTTTTTATGAATAGTCTGCTATCCTTTGCACCTCTATCATTAAAATTAAACTTCTTAACAATATTGTTATCAATAACTGTTGCTACGTTCTTACT
The DNA here is from genome assembly GCA_963524945.1 of uncultured Clostridium sp. GTDB lineage: Bacteria > Bacillota > Clostridia > Clostridiales > Clostridiaceae > Clostridium. The sequence continues at coordinate 148,475 of CAURJV010000003.1, read as the reverse complement.
TATCGTTAACTTTTTAGGAGATACCCCACCTTTAAAATTTTGACTTTGCTCTGCCGAACTATAATAAACTTCTACCCCTTTTGCATCTGGAGCATCCTTTACAGCATTATGGTGTATACTTACAAATAAACTTGCATTTGCTGTATTGGCAATTGTAATTCTATCTTTAAGACTCTGATTGGTCCCTATCGTTTGTACTTCCTTAGGATATCTAGTCATTACAACATTATATCCTCTTTTCTCTAATTCCGTTTTTAACTTAGATGCAACCTGCATATTTAAATCTACTTCTTTATACGTTATGCCTTTAATTGTAGATGCAGCTCCTAGATCACCACCGTAGTTATGACCTGGATCAACCACTATTGTCTTTTTCTTTTTATCAAGGTTAGCTATAGCGGTCATTGCCTGGTTGCTTAAAGTGCTTTGTGTTAATGTTGATGCTTGTACACGTATTGCTGGAGCCAAACTTGACACTATTGCAAAACCAAGTACGAAAGTAACTAATTTCACCTTAAAATTATCCAACTTTCTCATCCCCCTCTATAGTAAATATTACCAGAATAATTTACATAATTAAAGAAAAAATTGAAATTTTTAACTTTAATCCATTAAGAAGGAAGACTAATGCATTCATATAGCTTATTGTTCAAAAGAACCAACAGTTGATGTAAACTCTTCTGAATTAAGCTTTTTTTGATAATAATTCGTTCCCCATACCCCCACTAAAATCATCACTGATCCTATTACATGGTATAATTGGAAGTTTTCATGTAATACGAGTACACCAGCTGCGATAGATACTATGGTTGATATATTAGCAAATACGGCTGATCTAGATGCTTCCATTTTAGAAAGCGTATAATTAGCCAAAAAATATGCTACAACTGAAGATAATATTCCAAGATATAATATAGATACTATAAAGTTTATACTTCTTAATGGTATGAAATATTCTGATAATTTTCCATTTATTGCGTGATTAGTAATTGAAACAATATTAAAAAATATAGCTCCAACAAGCATCATAAAGTATGTTACTTCAATCGCTGTAAATTGTTGTGATATTTTTCTTGCTATTATATTAAATAATGCAGCTGAAAACACAGCTCCTCCTAGAAGGATAATTCCTAATAAAGTACTCCCTCCTGAATCATTAGAATTTTCCATAAGAATTATCAGTATTACTCCAGATACCGAAAGTATTATGCTCACGATTTGCTTAGAAGATGGTTTTTCTTTTAATAGATACACAGCTAACACTGTTACAACTATTGGTATAAGAGCAATCATAAGTCCACCTAAAGACGAAGATGTTTTCTTAATTCCATAGGTTTCAAAGATAAAGTAAACTATAGGCTCTATAACAGCCAAAATAACAAGCCATTTCATAGGCTTATTTTTATAATTTACCTTTATTACTTTTAAAAATATCAAAATTGTCATTATTAGCAAAGCTGCTAAGAATCTAAACGAAAGTAATTCCATTGGTGTAGCTACACTTAATGCTTGCTTCGAAAACAAGAAGCTTAATCCAAAAATAAAATTAGTTATTATAGCAGTAAAGTATGGAATTATATGTGATTTATTTTTCATATTTATGTCATTTCCTTCCTTGTACATAGATCTTAAAATATGAACTTAAGAGGTCAAGAACTCAAAAGTCATTATAGATCCCTTAAATATATAAATTTCCAAGTAAGTATACTATAAAAGAATACCATCCACAATAACTTATATAGATATGTCCAGAAAACACTTTGTTATTTTTAATATAGATAAAATGGTATTTTAATAATTTAATGTAAAACTTTAAATCAAAATATAAATTAATCCAATTTTTATGAATAATTCTAGCAATTTTGAAAAAAATATAGTAATGAGCATGAATTTTATAGGAGTGAAATGTATATGAAGGTTGGAATTCCCAATGGACTATTAAATTACAAATATTCTGCTTTCCTTGAGAAGTTCTTTTCTGAACTTGGTGCAGATATTGTTAGATCACCAGATACAAACAAAACAATACTTGATGAAGGTGTAAAAAACTGTGTAAACGAAGCATGTTTGCCTATTAAAATTTTTCATGGCCATGTAAATGCAATAAAAGATAAATGTGATTTAATGGTTATTCCTAGAATTATGCAATTAAGCGAACATGAATTTATCTGTCCCAAATTTTGTGGCTTACCTGAAATGATCATAAATAGCATTCCCGATATGCCAAAAGTTACTATGGTTCCTATTTATGCAACGTCAAAGGAAAAATTATATAAATGGATAGTTTCAACTGGAGGATTAATAACAACAAACAAAAAAAGAATTCGAGATGCTTATGATAAAGCTTTAATAGCACAAGATGAATATGAAATAGGAATTAAAAGTGATGGCTATAAATTAAATATAGCTCTAATTGGCCATCCTTATAATATCTATGATAAATTTGTAAATATGAACTTAGTAAAAAAATTAAATAAATTAGGTGTTGGTATTATAACGGAAGAATTTATAGACGAAGCCTCTATTGCTGATAGAACAACTGAATTATTTAAAAGACCTTTCTGGACATTTGCAAAAAATGCTTATGGAGCATCTACATACTTAGCAGAAAATAAAAAAATTAACGGTATAGTATACATATCTTCGTTCGCTTGTGGTATTGATTCTGTTGTTATAGATCTTATAAAACAAAAAGTGAAAGATTTTCCTTTCTTAGTATTAAAAGTTGATGAACATACTGGAGAATCTGGATTTGACACAAGAATAGAAGCCTTTGTCGACATGTTAGAAAGGAAGTAATGTTATGAAAATTATGACGCCTCATTTAGGAAATACATATCTGGTTACTAAAGCAGTATTTGATACTCTTGGTATAGACTATATAATTCCAGAATTCAACAGTAAAAAATCATTAGAAATAGGATCTATGTATTCTCCTGATGATATGTGCCTCCCATTTAAACTTATGATGGGAAATTACATACAGGGAATCGAACAAGGCGCAGATACAATAATAATTACTGGAAGCTGCGGGCCTTGCAGATATGGAGAATATTGCGAACTGCAAATAAACACTCTAAAAAAATTGGGACATAATTTAAATTTTATTGTATTAGATAAACCGTCAGAAATAGGCCCAAAAGAATTTCTAAACAGAATATCTTCCATCTCATCTAGCAGCAATAAAAATATGCCGCAAAAGCTAAATGCATTACGTATAGGATTTAAAGTTTTAAATCTAATAGATAAAATAGAGGCAAAAGCACATTACTTAGCAGGATATGAGAAAAATAAAAATGAATGTAAAAAACTCTTAAGCAAATGTAAAATTGATGCTGAAAATAGTAATAGCCCTAATGAGATGATAAAAATACTAAACAAATATGATAAAAGACTAGATGCCCTAGAGATATGTAGTGATAGGAATCCAATAAAAGTAGCAATAATAGGAGAAATCTATACAATAATCGAACCATTTTCAAACCTTTTTATTGAGGATAAACTTATGGAATATGGAGTTTCAACCCAAAGAAAACTCACACCAAGTTGGTGGGCTAAAAACTCTATTATGTCAGTTGTTGGACTGAATTCTTTAGACATACGAAAAGCTTCTAAAGAATATCTTCCATTATATATTGGAGGACACGCACGAGAATGCATTGGAGAAGCTGTAATGGCGGCACATGATGGATTTGATGGTGCCATACAAATATTCCCTATGGGATGTATGCCAGAAATTGTTTGTAAAGCTGTGCTTCCTTCCATATCTAAAGATAAAAATTTTCCTATTTTAACTCTTGTGGTTGACGAAATGACGGGTGAGACAGGATATATTACAAGAATAGAAGCATTCCTAGATCTATTGGAAAGGAGAAAGCAAAAATGTATTATTTAGGTGTTGATGTCGGCTCAGTAAGTACTGACATTGTTCTTTTAGATAATAATCTGAATGTCGTAGATAAACTATATTTAAGAACAAAAGGAAAGCCAATAAATGCAATTCAAGAAGGTTTTAAAATCTTGAAAGAGAAATATGAGGATGAACAAATCAAAGCTGTTGGTACTACAGGTAGTGGAAGGCAAATCGCATCCTCTATCCTTGGAGCAGATGCAGTAAAAAATGAGATAACAGCTCACGCATGTGCTGCACTTGCTATAGATAACGATGTTAAGACAATTTTAGAAATAGGGGGACAGGATTCAAAAATAATAATATTAAAAGATGGAGTTGCCATAGACTTTGCGATGAACAATGTCTGTGCAGCTGGAACTGGATCATTCCTTGATAGGCAAGCTGAAAGATTAGGAATTCCAATAGAAGAGTTTGGAGATTATGCTTTAAAATCAACAACTCCACTAAGAATAGCTGGAAGATGTGCAGTTTTTGCCGAGTCTGATATGATACACAAACAACAGCTTGGTTATAATGAGCCTGATATTATAAACGGATTATGCGAGGCCCTCGTTAGAAATTATCTCAATGATATTGGGAAAGGAAAAGAAATATGCCCTAAAATATTCTTTCAAGGTGGTGTAGCAGCTAACAAGGGTATGAAAGCATCTTTTGAAAAAGCCTTAGGATATGATATATATATTCCTGAACACTATAATGTTATGGGTGCCATAGGTGCTGCAATTATTGCTAAAGAAACTGTTGATAGAACCGGCGCTACTAACTTTAGAGGTTTTGATATTGCTGATTCTAGTTTTATTTCCACTAGCTTTGAGTGTGAAGGCTGCTCTAATAGGTGCGAAGTTGTAAGAATAGAGGATGATAGTATAATAATAGGATGCTTTGGAGATCGCTGTGGAAAATGGACCAATACTATTAACGAAAATATCACCAAAGGTGCTTAATTATAAAAACATAATTGTTTCTTACAGAATTAAAGATAAAAAATACAGACTAAGTAATTGATTTTAATTACTTAGTCTGTATTGCGATATAATATTAATCTTTTTTATATTTTTTTCTTATATAAAAATAAACTGGAAGACCTATTAAAGTTATTGCTATTCCATATATTGCACTTAATGAATCTGTTATAAAAGTACTTATTAATATGTACAGCCCGCCAACTATTCCGATCAATGGAACAATTGGATATAAAGGAACCTTGTATGAAGTTTTTAATTCTTTATGTTTACGCCTCAATATAAAAATCCCACATACGCACATAACAAAAAATATCCACATTACAAACACAGCCAAGTTTGTAAGTTTGTCAAAAGATCCACTTAATACATATAAACTTGCTAGTAATACTTCAAAAGCAAATGTATTTATAGGAGTCTCAAATTTTTCATTGATTTTCCCAAAAAATTTAGGAAAAGGGAAAAGATTGTCCTGAGCCATAGCAAAAGGTATTCTAACACCTGTCATTAGATATCCATTTAGCGCTCCAAAAATAGAAATCATTATACCTACTGCGATTAAGGCAGCTCCCATATTTCCAAACAATATTACTGCTGCATCTGAAGCTGGTTTGGAAGAAAGTATTACATCGTTAACTGGCATTATATTTATTATTGCTACATTAATTAATATATACACGATTATTATTGCTATTAATCCCATTATTATTGACTTTGGGAGATCTTTTTCTGGATTTTTAAGCTCCCCAGCCATATTTCCTACGCTAATCCATCCGTCGTAAGCCCATAGAGTCCCCAGTATTGCAGCTCCAAATCCTGCTGCTCCTGATGTATTTGAAGCAAATACCGCTGTCGAGAAATCGTGAGCTGTACCGTTTATTAATCCAAATATAACAATAAAAATTATTGGAACAAGCTTACCAATTGTAGAAATTACTTGTACCTTCCCACCAAGTCTTGATGATAGAACATTTAAAGCCATTACAAAAAATAGAATGCATATAGCGAATATTTTCTGTAGCATTGGTGTTAAATCTGGAATAAAGTAAGTTGCTTGAGTAACAAAAACTATTGATAATGCAGCTGCCACCCCTGGAACATAGATTAAAGTCTGCATCCAACCAAATAAAAACGCCCATTTTTCACTATATAATTCTTTAATATAGACAAAAACTCCACCTGTCTTAGGAATTGCTACTGCAATTTCAGCAACTGTTAAAGCTGAAGCTATCGTTATACATCCACCAATCACCCAAGCCATTATTCCCAGAGTTGGTGTCCCTGCATTTTTAAATACTGATGACGCCTTAAAGAAAATTCCCGACCCTATAACTACCCCTATAACTATAGTAATAGCTTCAATAAGTCCTATTTCTTTTTTTAAACCTTTAGGAATAACAGTTTCTTTATTCTTTTGAGTTGACTCATTCATGCTAATCATCTCCTGATTCAATTTTAAATTTTATATATATAATATTAAATAAAACACTTTTTCTATTGTATAATTCGTAATGAATTTCGTCAACAAAAAACCATAATTATATTATTTTGCAAAAATATAGGCCTCATCATTTTCAAGTATAACTTTTAAATTATCTTTTTCATTTCCAAGTGAGTCTAAATCTTCTTTTTTAATAAATAATAATGTTTTATCTTCGTTATCTTTCAAAAATCCTTCTATACCACCTTCTAATGGAGTCAAATCTGCATAAAGTTCACTATCCAGCCAATAGCTTTGCTCAAAATGATTTACATATATTTTTTCTCCATGATATTCTGGCAAGTTTCCGACTTCCTGAATAAGCTCTTGACTCAAGTCCTCTTTTGGATTTGAAATTCTATTTACAATAACTTCTTCGCTTTTATATATCGATAATATAATCATAGCAATCAATACTATTTGTGTAGCAAAATTTCTATTACGCTCTTTTAATATAAAACCTGATGCATATCCTATCCATATTGCTGCGGCAGGATATATCGGTAAAACATACCAGGAAATTTTCGTTTTTGAAATAGTATATAATATAAAAGGAATAATCATCGACAGCCATATTATCAAATTACAATTTATTAGTTTCCTGTCTGTAATATATCTATGAGCTATAGCTAAATATGTCATGCTAACAGCTACAAATACAAGATTCCAGTAAAAATATGACCATTGCAAATGTTCAATGTAGTAACACTTTCCCCCAATATGTCCTTCCAAAGGTCTTGATGTTCTTGCCATCAAATCAAATTCTATCATAGTCTTAAAAAAAGCTATTCCGTCATTGGAATATCTCAAGATCGCCCATATAAGAATCGGAAAAGATGCACTTAATACTAATGCCATAATTTGCTTTAATGTTAATTTAAATAAATTTTTACTAAATACTAAATATAATATTCCTATAAAAAAGATATTACCTGCATGAAAACTTTTAGTTAAAAAAGCTGCTGAAAATGATAATCCAAATACATATAGCCATTTAGTACTCCTTTCCATTAAAATTAAAGACATTACTGATATTGTAAAAAATAAAACGTATATGGCATCTGCATCTCCGGTTCTTGCACAATGCTCTGTAATAAATGGTATTGTTGTTGTTAGTACAGTTGTTGCAATCAGCGATATCAATCTCCCATATATATTTAAACTAAAAATTGCTACAAGTACTATAGTTATTATGGCTGCAAATGCAGAAAATAATCTTAGTCCTAAAGCATTAAATCCTACAATCTTATATCCCATAGCTATTGCCCAAAAACTTATTGGTGGTTTCAAATTCCAATAATCATTTTTATAAGCATATGTATTTACTATATAATTGCCATTTTTTATCATCTCATAAGCGCTAACACCATGTCGTGCCTCATCCCAGCTATATATAGGAATGACACCTAAATTGTAAAATATATTAAAGGATGCAATTAACAATATAACTATTAATATAATGTAGTAACATTTTTCAACAAGCCCTATAATATTATCAATTAACTTTGTTCTAAACATGCTCATACTTTGCGCTCCCTGTAATATACTTAATATTTTAATTTCATAAAATCATTTACTATATTAACCTTAGCTTGAAAAATATATACATCTTAAAAACCATAATCATATATGAATCCAGAACGACCCACATGATAAAGTTGTCTTCTTTAAATTGGTAAATTTACATAGCAGATATTTTTCTAAATGTGAATCAGAATAAAATCGTATCTGAATAAGCCTTTTCCATAATCTATACGCAGATCTCATTACAATATAAACTCCTAAAGAATAAAAAAAGTAACTTTTAGTCTAGAACCAAAAGTTACTTTCATAATCAATTATTGTATTATTACTTCTAAAATCAAATTGTTCTATTTAATTAATACTTATCAACCACAGTACCTAAGACAGCATGTTTTATAATTGGATTGTTCTCAATCGCCTTTAGTTCTTTTGGACTTCCAACCACTACAGCTCCAATTATTCTAATATCATTCTCATCAATATTTTTTATATACCGAGTCTCTCCCATATCCTTTAGCTGCTTAATCGCTGCCTTAAAGTTTTGCATTCTACCGTCTGTATCACTTCTAAACTCTCCTGCTCCATCAATAGATTTTATCCCAATAACATCGAATGCCGGATTATTAACTTCAATAATATGTTTCTTTTCCTCATCTGAATTATTATCTACCCAATAAAATGTTATTAGGTTACTATCCAAAGTGCTATTTACTTCTTCATAAGTATAGTATTTATCAAAAGACAAAGTCATTTCTACCATTTTATTATCATCTATTTGATCTAAAAAATGAAAATCATTTATTGTATTTTCTTTACCTCCCGATATTTCCTCTGCTGTAAGTTTATTTTTATCTGTTTCATATTCATATATATTACTTCCATAATGGACATATGGATATAGAAAATGTAATTCTCTTAATCCATATGCAGTACTATACCTTTTATTTATATCATCATTTAAAGTGATGTTACTTATTGTACGTCCACCTTGATCAACTTTTTCAAACTTATTATCAAATATACTTCTATTATTAGTTTTTGATCCAGCAAAAAGAACCCTGCTTCCTATCCTTTTACTAACATAATCAACAGTCTCATAGTTAAAATATCCTATTCCAATGCATCTTTCTTCTCCTATATACTCATTGGGATACATTATAGAATATTCTAACTGCTTTATTATTTTCTCTTTTGAATATGAACTTTCTACATATTTATTACTTGAAACATTTAAAGCAAGATTTCCAACGATAATTATAATTAAAGTTGAAATAATTCCAATTGCAATAAGTTTCACATTTAATTTGTTTCTTTTCTTTTTCACTTCTTTTTTTATTTCTTCTTCCATTCTATCAGAAAACAATTCGTCAATATCTTTACTCAAATTCTTCACCTTCCCATATTTTCTTAAACCTATTTCTTGCTCTATAGCATAAAGTCTTAGCTGATCCCTCTTCAATGTTAAGTAGCTTTCCTATCTGTTTATAGTTTAAACCCATACTGTATTTTAAAACCAGTAGATTCTTTTCACTTTCTTTCATTAGAGATAGAATTCTATTAATATCTAAAGCACTATCTATATGCATAATTTTAAAATCGCTCTCAATAGTTATTAATAATTCATCCGTTAGACTTATATTCACCTTGCTCTTTTTGTACAAACTATAAAATTTGTTTATGGATACTTTAAACATCCACGCCTTTATGTTTCCATCAATTAGTATGTCAATATTTTCATAAGTCTTGATAAAAGTTTCTTGTATAATATCCTCTGAATCTTCCTTTGATGCTCCTATAGAAATCAAATACCTATATATTATAGATAAATCTTTTTTTATTAAATCACATGTACTATCTTTAATGATTCATCCCCCCTTTATCGAACACACTAAAAATAATGATTAGTATTTATTCTATAAACAATTGTTTTTCATCTTTTAATGGTACCACATATATATAACTCTTAAAGATATCAAAAAGTGAACATACATCTAATATATTTTTGAAAATTATGTTTTTACAAATATAAAAATCATAAAGAAACAGAGACATTATATCCTATATAATGCCTCTGTTTGCTTACAATCTTCTATATTCCTCTTGTTTTATGTGATTAGTTTTTAAATAGTAGTTAATTTGATTAAGCAATTTTTCTTTATCTTCTGGTAAACTTCCTCTTAGAGAAACATAATTTGATGCGTGATTACATCTAAATATAACTGATTCATTGACATTAATATGTTGTATTAATATCCCTATCTCATTTAATACTTCTTTATCACTTAGAAGTTTAAATTCTTTCCTTAATATTTTATTATACAAATCCGTTTCTTCTTCAACCATAAGAGTTAATACGCCTAAATAATTTGGAGCCATAGCGCTTATTAATTCGCCTGTTTTAGTTGCATGAATATCACTCTTTTCAATGCCACCAACTCCAGCTATAACTGTTACTGATAACAAGATATCAGCATCTTTAACCATTCTAGCTGCATTAATTATCTCGTTACTGCTTACTCCTTTATTTATATCATTTAAAACCTCATCACTTCCGCTTTCAACTCCCATATATATCATGTATAATCCTAAATCTTTAAGTTCTTTCAACTCTTGATGAGTTTTACATAATATTGATTTTGGTGATCCATAAAGAGTTACTCTCCTGCATTCAGAAAATGCATTTCTTATAAGCGTTAATATTTCTTTTAATTTTTCCGTTGGAATGATTAACGCATCGCCATCTGCCAAAAATATTTTTTCTACATGCGAATACATTTCTCTAAAGTAATTTACGTCTGCTTTAATATCTTCCAAAGATTTTATTGTAAATTTTTTAGATTTATACATATTACAAAAATTACATTTATTATGAGAACACCCTAAAGTTACTTGTATTATAAGACTATTACTTTCACTTGGAGGTCTATATAGTGGATAATCATACATTATCAAACCATCTCCCCATTATTCTTTAATTAATATAGTATTTATTAAGTTCTAACACTGTGTCTATATATTTTTCTACTTCATTAAATCCTTTATAACCATTTATTCTTAAATTAATAATATTCTAATATATATTTGTCTGAAGTATATTCATTTACTTATATTTCATATGATAGCATCAAATTCATAAATATAACCTTCTATAGATTTTACTACAGAAGGTTATATTTATGAAGAGCGTTTTCTAATACTAATATTTATACAACATAACTATACTCTGTGAACCAGATCCAATAGTCCAAAAAATCACATAATCCCCTCTCTTAACTTTACCTTCTTGTATTGATTCATACAATGCTATGAAAGGACTAGTAGTGCCAGTATACCCATATTTATTTCCTATATAGATACTTTTGTCTTCTCCAATATCTAGAAGTTGTCTTATATTTTTTATATTTATAAACGCAAACTGAGAAAAGCAGAACATCTTAATGTCCTCATTTTCTAAGCTATTTTTCTTCAACATATTTTTAGCAATCTCTGCTGCTGGATAAACACATGCCCCACCATCGAATGGCAACCATTTCAAATAAAGTTCACCTACATCTTTTGATCTCAAAAAATTAGAGAATCCTTCACTTGGATACATAATATTATGACTTTCCTCTGTGTTTATATAATATTCTGTATCAACTATTCCACACTCTTCTTCAACTTTTTCTAAAATTATTGCACATGCAGCATGTCCATAATTTCCATAGCAAAGCTCATTATTGGGGTCAGCTAATGAATCAACATCATCACAACCAATAATCAGCGCTCTTTTAGCTCGCTTTGACGACATTAAATAATTTGATATATGGTCTAGTGCGACAGTCATACCCGCACAATTGGCATTCATATCAAAACACATTACGTTTCTTCCTGCATTTAATTCCTTATGTATTAAAATAGATGTTGCTGGTGCTATATATTCAGATAATATAGATGAATAAACTAATACATCTATATCATTACCTGTCAAATTAGCCTTATCTAATGCTGATTTTGCTACTTTTACTGCTAGAGATAAAGTTGTCTCCTGTTCATTAAACATAAATCGTTTATCTCTACCCATTATATCTACTAATAAATGTTCTACATCTTTATCTTGTTTTTCAAAATGTTTTAAATAAATATCATTTGAAACAACTTCTGATGCATGACAAACATCAATACAACTTAGTCTTATTCCCATAATAATCTCCTAGCTAATGTAATTCAATTTAATAATATACATTATGTATCATTTTAAATTATTTCAATTACCAATCCAGTGTTCCTACTTATTCTTGATAATTGCATCTTTAAAGTAATATTGCTGCCAACATTTGCTATAACCTTTACAAACTTGCAAGCCTTGTACATTTGAAAACATCCTTCTAACATTGGTAACATCTCTTGTCTTGAAACGTTTAACTCTCTTGCGTCAAAATTCAATACATATTCTGAAGTTTGTATAGGAGATAGTTCTTTTCTAAAATCTTCAACAAAACTATTAGCATCGTCTGGTTCAAACATTCCCCATATCCTTATATTAATCTCCTTTTTTGCTTTGTCCAAAGACAGTTGATACTTTTTCATTTACTACACCTAACCTTTCTTTATTTAAATTGTTACCATATACACATATTTCAATGATTTTCTATCAAAATAAAAAGGTACCTATTAATTATTAATAGGCACCAAAAATAAACAAATGACTAATGTTTATATAACTACATTTTGGCAACCTGGCAATCATTGAAAATGAATTTCTTTAGACCCATAGCTTTGCGGCCTTACCTTTCGGCAAGTGTGCTATTATCGATGCATATGATATGCATAATTTTACACTTATTTTTGATAAATTTCAATATTTATGCCAATATTTTTACCATTAATGGCATTAAAACTAATTTTAGTAAGTTATATTTATAATCTCTACCTATTTTGAAAAGATTCCTTGAATTCTTTCTTAATAACTAGGAAATCTTCTAAATCATTCAAAAACTGAAATAATAACGCTCTATTTTCAAATTCGTTTCGATTCTTAGGCAAATCCATTTTTTCATAATCTTTCCTAAGCAAATTTAGTTTATTTATAAGCTCTACACAATCATTATCTTCCTTAAGATTCATTGCAACTTCATTTGTAAATTCTGATAATATTCTAGTTTGATCGTAAGTCATATAAAATCTAGAAAAATGCCTCTTCATTCTTTTCATTGTATCTAGCTGTATTATTCTCATCTCTATATAACTCAAATAATAATCATTTTTCTTAAATAAATGATTGTTATTAATTATTTGAGCCATAATTTTTGATTTTCCAACTAAATCTTCAACCTTCAATAATATTTCTTGTTCATAAACGGGTACTGATTGAGTAACTAAGCTTACTGCCATATCAGATAATATGCCTCTATAATAATCTTCAATTCTACCTTTATTCTTTTCAAATTCTTCTTCTAATGATGCCGTATATAAATTAAACATCATTGCAACTCCAATACCTACTATCGTTAGCTGTGCCTCATTTATAATCCAAGAAACATTAATATTAGAACTCGTTAAAAGATGTGTTGATAATACAGCACCTACAACCATTCCTTCTCCCATTTTTAGTATTTTAGTTATGGGTATAAATATCAGTAAGAACAATCCAAACACAATTGGATTGTTTCCAAGCAGCATATATAGAATATAAGACAGAAGTATTGCCACTGACGAAGTAATTATTCTTCTACCTGCAACTAATAAAGCTTCTTTTTTAGTATCCTGAATACTAAGTATTGCAATTATACCTGAAGTCACTCCAAATTGTAATCCTATATAATTTGATATAATTATGGCTATTGTCGCTGATAAAGCCATTTTAAATGTTGTTGATTGTAAGTATTTCACCATTTTTAATTTATCTCCCACTATTCTATATTATATTTTTCTTGGGTTCTTTGCTTTTGCTATAATTATAGACTATTTTTTCATTTTTTTAAATTTCTATAGACATATATTTTATTGCTTATTTAAACTATAAATGCTAAAATACAATTAAATGATTGTAAATATATGTAAATCGTAATTGGTATATAAAGTTATATCTTATTATTATTTTGTAATATAATTCGTTTTATTTTAGATAGGAGTGATATTAGGATGACTAGGCCAAATTACGAACCAGTCATGAACACTGCAGAAATGCATGCTATTGAGCATTTAGCTGCTACATTTTTAAGAAATCATAAAGATTTCGCAGCAAAAACAGTTTATTTCGGACGGCTGTAGAACTGTTTTTTATTTAATTTTACATGGTGATTACTAATCTAAGGTTATAGTTAACTATACAAATTCATTTCTAACTTTGAAGGAGATATTCCTGGTACTTCTGCAAAAGATTGTGGAAACTTTTTAAGAATATACAAAAATGCTCCACAAAATATGGAGCATTTTTTCTATTAATTCATCAGGTTAAATTTTAAGTTTAGAAACAATTCTCACAAGTTCTTCAATATTCTACTCTGTAGTTCTCATAAGTCTTGTAACATTATTGATATTTTTTATAATATTGAATTAAAAATAATGCTCTTATTTTTAAGCCTGTCCAGAGTCCCTGTTTAATACTATTATACTTTTTGGCTTTTCTATTTTGAGCTAAAAATGTTGTCATTCCACTACTAATACTTTGTTGTGGCGTGAACGCAAAATCATCACTTCTATTAACTGCATTAAATGTTGCTATTGCATCTATTCTCAAAGGATTTACTGCACTTTGAATTAAAACTTTTCCAATATATAAACAAGTTTGCTGCATAGCAGTAACAGAACTATAATTTATTGTAGTTTTTAATAATTCTTTATCTAGTACAATCTCTTCTTTAGTGAAATGAAGTAATAGTACTTTCTTATAAAAATAAACAATACAAAAACCGCTCGATAGCATTTCTGCAGTTACAGTTGCAATTGCAGTACCCGCAACCCCCATCTTTAAAAATACTACAAATATAATCCTTAAATAAGTTGCTGCAAAATAAAAATTACATTCATATTTTGCAACAACTCCATTTTAAGTATTATTATTTTTTATATTTTAAACTTAGAGACAATACTCATAAGTTCTTGAGCATTATTTTCTGTAGTTTTCATAAGGTTAGTAACATTATTAGCCCTTTCCATAGCTACTAATGTTTTTTCAGAAATATCTTGAGCTCCTACTGCGCTTTCGTCATTTGACGCCGAAATTTCATTTATTGAGCTTACCATACTTTGTATTGAACTTAATAATTCTTCAGCCGTTTGACTAAAGTCGCTTACTAAAGCTTGAACAGCTTCTGAATCCTTATAATATTGTTCTCCTGTACTTACCATATTCTTATAATCATCAATTACAGTTGTATCAATAAACTGTAATGCTTTTTCTGAGCTTGTCTTTAAATTTTTTACTGAACTCATAACTAATTTTGTTATTTCTTGAATTTCATTAACTGTATCTTTTGATACTTCTGCTAGTTTTCTTATTTCATCTGCTACTACCGCAAATCCCTTGCCAGCCTCTCCTGCTCTGGCTGCTTCTATTGCTGCATTTAATGCAAGCAGATTAGTTTGAGATGTAATTTGCAGAATAGATTCTGAAAGATCATTAATTTTATCAACAGAATTTGATTGTTCAATTGCCTTCTTCATATCAACATCAATATTATTTCTAATATCATGTGCTGTTTTTTCAGATACTATAGCATTTTCCTTTAAATTCTGAGCACGTCTACTTATTTCTTCAGCTATTCCGGAACCATTTTGTGCCTTGCTTGAAATATTTTTAACTGACTTTTCCAACTCTGACGAAGTTGTATTGATAAGCTTTGTTGCAGCTGCCGTTTGTTCGATTCCTGCTGACATTTCTTGTGTAGTTGCAGATACATTCTCAACCTGCATAGATAAGTCATGCATACTCTTAAATGAACCTGTTACATTATTTTTAACACTATTCGCCTCATTTATAACCTCTGTTACAACAGCTTTTATTGATTCACTCATTATCTCCATTGAACTCGCAAGAACTCCAATTTCGTCTTTTCGTCTCTTTATTTTTTCTGGTACTTTATGCGTAAAATCTGCATTTGCTAATCTATTTAAATATTCTGCTGCTGATTTTATAGGCCTCGCAATAATATTTGCCATAAAAAATGATATCATCGTAACAAGAACTACGGAAATGAATATAACTATCCATGATATTTGTGTTGTTCTATTGATTTCATCATAAACCTCACTTTTAGGAACTGTAACAACTACTTTCCACGATGTATTTGCTACAGTAGAGTATGCTGCAATTTTACTTACACCTTGATCATCTGTATATTCAATGTATCCACTATCTTTAGCTAATACTTCATTTTTAAAAAGATTTACAGTATCTTGATTTTTTATAATATCAGCCATATTCTTGCCAACATAATCCTTATTGGGATGATATAAGAAATCAGCATTTTTTGATATCATAAATGCATATCCTGTATCCTCAACTTTTAGATTTGACATATAAGTATTTAAAGAGTCAATGCTAACTAAACTAGTAATTAAACCATTAAAATTATTATTTGAATCTAAAATCGGAATAGCAATTGGTATATTCATTTTTCCAGTACTTTTATTTATTATTACATCAGTAATAACCATCTTTTTTGTTTCTTTTGTTTTTTTAAAATAATCTCTGTCATTAACATCAATAGTACCAGCAATTTTTCCATCTTTTGTCACTGCACCTAACGACTCAATTTCCGAGTCACTTTCATTAATAGGCTTAAGTACTGAATTTATAGCGTTTGCATCCATATTGGAAAATTCCGGATGTGCTTTATATATCTCTGTAAGTTGAGACACTTTTCCATTAACCCAAATATTCATCTCATTGACAGTTGAATTAGCTATACCAATTTCATTTTTCTTAATGTTACTATCAACTAGCGAAGTAAATTGATTTATCTGAAAAAGTGATAGACTGAACAGTGGAATAAGAGATAAACAAATCAAAACCATTGTCAATTTGAATCTCAGTGAATTAAAAATCTTCATAAAATTTCCCCCTAAGTAGTTACTCATTAAGTTTTTCATCAATCAAAATTATGATATCGATTTCCTTTAAATTGTTATGTAGTTAAAGTTTAATTCCTTTATCAACAATCTGCTGGAAAGTTAATACTATTTACCATTTCTTATCAAGAAACCTAATATCATAACTTTTTCAATGAATATATGATCGTTTTTTGTAGAACCTTGGTAAATATAATTATATATGCACTAATTTAGCAAATCAATATATTTTTTTGTAAAATCTCATTTGAGTTCCACTTATTCTCAGTGATTTTTTATTGATTTTTAAAATAAAATTAAATATATTGCTTCCTGTGTAATTTTGAGATAATCTGCAATTATTTAAGTCTTCTTGATAAACATATACTAATATCACTATATTAATACTTGCTTAACTATAAAAACACCTTTAGACAATATAATAAAATAATGCCTTGGATAATGAATATGATTATTTAAAGGACTTTGCACTATAATTTTTACGGTAAGTCGATTTTATTTTATATAAACAAGCGCACTCATGTTGTATAACTACCTAAATTAAATCTTCTATGATACTATGATATTGATAATGCTAAATAGAAAAATTTATGTTGTCATATTTCCTAAAACAGAATGCAGTTTAACAGATGTTAATAGACCACTTATTCTAATCCTAGGGATGCATAAATTTAGAAGCGAAGATTTAGATGAAGGGGTTGATTTTCATGAAAATATATGAGCAAATTTCACATGATATTAAAGAGAAAATAAGAATTGAACTAATGCCTCAAGGAGCTAAATTGCCATCCATCACCTCTCTTTGTAATGAATATAAGTGTAGCAAAGGTACCGTTATCAAAGCTTATACCAATTTATGTAATGAGCATATAGTTTATTCTTCACCTCAGAGTGGATTTTATGTTGCTGACAACCTTATACGCTTTTCCAAAACTCAAACTGATATTTATAATTTATCGACTGGTAACTCTTTAGTTAGCAATATTCCAATAAAAGATATTCAACATTGTTTAAATTCAGCCTTAGAACTACATAGCAATATGTCATTAACCATGGATTTAGAAGGACTTCCTTCTTTACGTGAATTGCTTACTGATTTACTTGTTAAAGATGATATATATTGTAAAAGCAAAAACTTAATTCTGTCCCAAGGCATTTTACAAGTGTTAACACTTTTTTCAAAAATGAAATTTCCAAATAACAATGACATTATACTTATTGAGGATCCATCTTACACACACTATATAAACTTCTTAAAATCAGAAAATTTAAAGGTTGAAACTATAAAAAGGGATGAAAATGGAATTAATCTAAACGAGCTTGAAGAAATATTCAAAACACAAAATATTAAGTTCTTCTATACAATTCCTAGAAATAATAATCCTTTGGGCACTTATTATTCTTTAGAGCAAAGAAAATCTATAATCAAACTTGCTCACAAATACAATGTATATATAATTGAGGATGATTATTTTTCAGATTTAAGTACTTTGTCACGATATTCACCTCTTTATTATTATTCAGATTTTAAAAATTGCATACATCTTAGAAGTTTTTCTAAGATAATACCTTATATAAGAATTGGTGTCGCTATTATCCCTGATGATTTAATCGAAAGCTTTAAGGAATGGATGAGATATTCATACTACTTTTCTTACTACATGCCATCGTTAGTTTCTCAAGCAACACTTGAATCATATATAAAAAGCTCTATATACAATAAACACGTGAATATTCTTTCTAATAATTTAAGGGATATTTTAAAGGTGTTTAGGAAAATCACCTCTACTTGGGATCCAAGTTTGGTTACAATTCTCGGTGGGCGTTCTGGATATTACTCAACTATAAGATTAGCAGCTAATATAGATTGTAATAAATTATTAAATAATTTAAAAAGTAGAAATGTACTTATGACTAGTAATTCAGTCTCTTATTATAATTCAGAGAACTTTGATAATAGTCTGAGATTAAGTATTGCCAGAATTAATTCTACTGATCTAAAATTAGCCTTAAATATAATTTACGAAGAAATACTAAAATTGTCTTTATAGATAACTAACCTATAAACTAGACTTTAGAAATAGCTAACCGAAATAAGGATTATGCTATTGTTCCAGTTTGCATATATTTCAAATGGTAAGTCTAAGTTATAGTTGTGCATTTACAATTTTTAAGTGAATATCTTAACTAGAAATCATAAATATTTTTGCAGAGAAAACATTTATGATTTCGGTAAGTTACCACATAAGTGTAAGTTCACATTTGGATATCTATATAAATTGTGGTAAATAATTCTTATGTGCTTCTAACAATTCATCTAGTAATATTTTTGCCATTTTCTCTGATGGAATTAATGGATTAATAGTTAATGCAAGAAGTGCTTTATGATAATCCCCTTCAACTGCTGCTTCAACCACTAAACGTTCAAATGATTTTATTGTTTGAACCAATCCATTCACACTTACTGGTAATTTCCCCATAGCAATAGGTTTAGGTCCATCCTTAGTTATAATACATGAAATTTCAACTGCCGAATCACTATCTATTCCTTCAATAGCTCCATTATTTTTAGTATTAACTGGTTGAACATCTCCCTTGTTGTTATAAATAGAGTTAATTAATCTGCAAGCTGCATCTGAATAATATGCTCCACCTCTTTTTTCTAATTGCGGTGGCTTAATATCTAAATTTTCATCTTTATATAGTTCAAATAAATCGTTTTCTAATCTCTTAACTACTTCTGCTCTAGTTTCTCCATTAGAGAATTCTTTTAATTCTTCTTCAAGCATATCTGCTGTTTGAAAGTAATACCTATGATATGGGCATGGCATCATTCTAAGAGCTTTAATAAATTCTGGATTCCACTCTAAATCTTGAATATTTTTTACAATTGACCCCAGTTTACCTTCTGCTAGTGAGTCTACTACTTTATCAGTAATTTTTTCACCATCTAAATAAATTTCTCTACCAAATACCATATGATTCAATCCCATGAAATCCATAGTAATTCTGTTATGATCTACTTCAAGCATGTCCGCTACTGCTTTTTCCATACCAATTGGAACATTACATAATCCAATAACTTTTTTATTTTTCCCATACCTAAGAAGAGCCTCTGTTACCATTCCTGCAGGATTTGTAAAATTTATAAGCCATGCATTTGGACATAGCTCTGACATATCTTTATCTATATCTAAAATCACAGGTATTGTTCTTAATGCTTTAAACATACCTCCTGCACCATTGGTTTCTTGTCCTATTACTCCATGGCTTAATGGTATTCTTTCATCCTTAATCCTAGCATCTAACAGACCAACTCTTAATTGTGTAGTTACAAAATCCGCATCCTTTAGTGCTTCTCTTCTATCTAAAGTCAAATGAATTTCCATAGGCACGCCAGCTTTTTTAACCATTCTTTTAGCTAATTTTCCTACAATATCTAATTTTTCTTTTCCGCTTTCAATATCAACTAGCCATAATTCCCTTACCGGAAGTTCATTATACCTTTTTATAAATCCTTCCACTAATTCTGGAGTATAGCTCGATCCCCCACCAATTGTTACTATTTTAATTCCTTTTTCCATCAGATATCCTCCTATATATTATAAAATATAAGCATAATCATTTTTAAATTTTGATTTAATAATTTAAGCATTTGTTTATATTTGTATACTTATTTTTTATTCTTTAAGCAATTTATTTAGATACTCTTATAGGAAATTTCCTCTTCTATTCTTTATATAAAAATTGTATTTTCTCTTATTTTCATAAATTTCTAACAGATCTGTTTTCTATATCGTAACTCAATATAATCTTCTATTCAATAATGTAAAAACACAACTGTACTAGTACAGTTGTGTTTTTATTAAATATAGAGCACCGTAATGGTAACATACTATTTATCAATATTTTAACAATGTCTTTACGAAAAGCCTTAACTACTATTTCCTAGTAATTGGCACATTTAAATGTTTTGCTTTATATATAACAATAATTTTTAGTTATATATCTCTAAAATTTATTAATTCAATGTTTTTTTCATTAATAAACTGTATTACTTCTTTATTAGTTAATGTTTCTAATTCCTTTACTCTTGGATATGCATATGAACTACTACTAAGAATCTTAGAATCAAGATATCCTGGATGACACATAATTTCCAAAGAATCTACATTCATATTATCATCCAAAAGGTTTATTAACATCTGGGGTTCAATCATAGAAAGATTATAGAAACTATCAACAAACTTAGTTGTTGTTTTAATATTTTCATACTTTTCTTCTCCAATTACCTTAATATGTCTAATTGGTATATTATGCTCCTTTGCTAACTCAGCAACTACCTCAAAAACACTCTCAATAGAATGTACATGATGATGTGTATCTATATGTGTTGGAACTATCCCAAAAGATAAAAACTTTTCAAATTGGTTTCTAAATTCTATTCTTATATCTTCAATACACGCTAACTTAACCATCTTATCATATTTTAAAAAATTTCCTTCATTATCAACTAAGGTTTTCACGTTCTTTGATAAAGGTCTGCCTGCGGTAAGAACCAGGTGAATTCCTACACCTAATTTAGAGTTTTCTTTTGCCAAATTAACTGCATGTTCCGTTGTCTCCATATTACACATTAATGTGGTAGATGTTACTATTCCATTTTTAAATCCTTCAATTATGCCTAAATTAATTGCTTTTGAAATACCAAAATCATCTGCATTCATTATTAATCTCATATCTTTCTCTACTCCTTATACTTAATATTTTAATCTAACAGAAATATATTTATAATAACATAATAATCCACATTATTTTTATCAGCAATAGCTCCAAATAATAATCATACTATATGTAATTCTTATTTTTAGTCAGGATATATTTCATAATATAAACCTGATACATAGCTCGCTGCCTATATATGCCTAAATTAGTATTACAATATAATATTCAAGGATTCAGTAATTATTTTACTTTTTTTCTCTTCATTAATCATATCAAGATATTCCTTAAGCTTTTCATGCCACTCCTTCTCACTTTCAGTTCCATACTCTACATCCGTAACTGAACAATTAGGAATATACTTAAGTAATAATGATATTTCGAAATCATCTAAGACCCTGAATATCTCAATAAACTCATTATCGAATATACAATCAGAACCAAGAACATCTACTAAATCCCTAAGACTGTGAATTTCCGCCCTTATAATTTGTATCTTATTCTCTACTTTATCACAATCTCTGATTTCTTCAGTTATATCCTTAAATCTGCTGTTCTCTAAACTTTCTCCATCTTCATATCTAATTAAATTTTCATTTTCATTTTTAAATGTGATAAATGTATTTTCCAATTTATTAATTTCAATATTCTTCTTAATATGTGGCATAATCTTGTAAATAGTTTTATTAATATAATTAATAAAATTTATATCATTTATAGTAAACTCCTTGAAAATATCTTCAACTATGCTAGATATTACTTCATTAAATTCTTCTTCTTTCAGTTTTCCTAATTTATTTTTAAGATAACGTCTTTCAATATCTGTTATATCTAGAGTTATTCCTCCTTTCCCTAATAGCATACATCCTAAATAATTAGTCAGAACCAATTCAAAGATATTTATTAATATATGATCTGAATTTTTATCAAAACTTTTAAGCAAATTTTCAATTTCATAGCTATCAAAGTGTGAACAAAATTGATTTTCAAAGTCTA
Organism: uncultured Clostridium sp.; assembly: GCA_963524945.1. Lineage (GTDB taxonomy): Bacteria > Bacillota > Clostridia > Clostridiales > Clostridiaceae > Clostridium. The sequence goes on along the minus strand of CAURJV010000003.1, from coordinate 125,824 downwards.
TTTTTTTTAAATATTCGTTTATATATTCTATTCCTACTAAATCCATCTCATCTATAGCTAATGGATAATCTATAGATCCCTGCGTTTCATGAGCCGCAAATCTACTATCATATTCCATAAAAAATAATGGAATCCCGTAATCTATAGTATCTATATAAGCATAATTACTTGTTTTTAATTTATTTTTTTGCACGTTCTTTAATAGTTCTTTACTTTCTTCTATTTTAATCTTTAAAACTTTTTCCCCTTCAGAAAATAAATATTTCATTGTATTTTCTTTTATTATGGTAATCCGTTCCTTTATTGATGTTTTGCCTTTTAGAAAGCTCCCCATAGTATAATAAATTGATAACATTATTTGCTCTGCAACTTCAACTCTTACCGAATAGCTTTCAGCTTTTGTATAATAATTTACGGTTTCTCTTAAAATATCTAATATTTGAACTTGAATGTTTTCTAGTTCTTTATTATTTAATATATTATTTGAATGGAGCATTTGTAGTAAAGATTGAAAATAATGTTCCTTACTTAATAAATTTTCAATAGCATCATTTCTGTTAGCAATATAATTATCCATTATAACTCTTCATCTCCATCCACATTTAAATAATCAGAAACCCCATATTTAATATTGTGAGCTATAGTATCCAAATACTTATATCTAAGTAGCTCTAAAGATCCTTGGCATTCATTATCGAAACAACCTTTCATTAAATTAATTAATTCAATGTCACCTATTTCTTCCATAGTTTCATTTTTATAATAATAAAATGTTTCTATAAGCTCCTCTATAGTTTCAATATAATTGTATTGAGAAATATATGGCGAATCGCAAAAGGTTGATATTATTTGCTTTATTATCCCTCCACCAAATTCAACTCTGCCATTCTTACTTAAAGCTTCGCTTCTTATCTCAACTATCTCTTTAATATTTTCTTGACTAAGTTTTAATCCATATTCTAAAGTTTCCTCATTACATTGCAGAATCTCTTCGAAAGTTTGTTTACTTATTACAGAATCAGAAATAGACATAAGATAATTTTTCATAAATAACACCATCCAAACTTTTTTATTTTAAGTATTGACTTCTCTTTTCAAATATGTTATGATTATTATATATAGGCAAATATCATACCTTTCTAACAATTAATTCTATCATCGGCTATATGGAAAGTCAATGGTATTTTTTTGTGCCCATTTTTGTATAGATAGCAATTTTTATAAATTAATGCAAAATCATTAATAATTAAAAAGACTGTTAAATATCTAGTAAATTTTGATATTTAACAGCCTTTTTTAATTATTAGGTTCAAATTTAACAATTTTGATTTTTTCAATAGATAACAAATTCTGAACACTTAACAACCTAAACAAATGTCTATCTTCATTTATATAGATTAATCTCTCATCAAGTTTTTACTTGGCAATCTGTATAGATGATAACACTATTATATCACCCAATCACCATTTTTAAATACTGGGATCTTTTCTCCATTAGCGGTTTCACCTATTATTTCAAGCTCCTCTGATCCTACCATAAAATCTACATGAGTTAACGAATCATTAGCTCCATTTTTTATTAGTTCTTCTTCCGACATATTGTCACCATCTTTTAGGCAAGTTGGATACGCTTTTCCAAAAGCAAAATGACATGATGCATTTTCATCAAATAATGTATTAAAGAAAATTAGTCCTGAATTTGATATAGGTGAGTTATAACCAACTAACGCAACTTCTCCTAAATATCTAGCACCTTCATCTGTATCTAGTAATCCTTTTAATATTTCTTCTCCCTTTTCTGCAGTAAAGTCAACTATCTTACCATCTTTCAATGTCAACTTAAAGTTATCAATTAAATTTCCTCCATAGTTCAATGGCTTTTTACTAGTAACATAGCCGTTTACTCCATCTCTCTTTGGAAGGGTGAATACTTCTTCTGTCGGTATATTCGCAACAAAGTTAATACCATCTTTAGAATTCTCTTCACCGCTTAACCATAGATGTCCTTCTGGAAGTTCTACCGTTAGGTCTGTGCCTTCTGATTTATAATAAAGATATTTAAAATTCTTTTCATTTAAATAATTTTTTCTATTTTTTAATTTTTCTAAATGTTCATTCCACGCATCAATAGGTGATTCTTTATCAGCTCTTACTATACTAAAAATTGACTCCCAAAGATTCTCTACTGCATCTGCTTCCGATAAATCAGGGAATACTTTTCTTGCCCATCCCTTTGTAGGTATTGAAACAACACACCATTGAACTTCATTACTCATCATGGCAGCGCTAACATCTTTCATAGCTCTATTTGCTGTTTTTGCTAAAGTGGAAATCTTATTAGGATCTACTCCGCTTAATAGCTCTGGATCTCTAGCAGATATACTTATAAATGCAGTTTTCTCCTTTATAAGTTGTTCTCTTGATAATACAGCATGTTTTGGCTCCCTTTCAAAACTCTCCATAGGCGCTTTATTGTATTTTATCAAGGCGAGTTCTTCATCATTGTAATCAACTATAACATTAATAGCACCAGCTTCATAAGCTTCTTCTGCTATCAGTCTAGCAAACTCTGCACATTCTATTGGTGAATTTATAAGCAATTGTTGCTTATCTTGTAAGTTGATCCCCTTCTTAACTACAAGCTCTGCATACTTTCTTAATGTATCTGTATTCATTTTGCTTTCCTCCACATTTTTTCTTAAAGATAATATTATTCCATAATTATATCATAATCTAATATATGTATTTCCATTTAAAGTTTATATAATATCTTCTTAATTTATACCTTGCTTTATTATGTTTTAAATATATCTTATACTCTATTATTGAAGTAACACTTAAATAGGCTGGTTTTATTAGTAACATTAAATCCATACAAAAAAAGGTCCGATTCAAACAGTTATTGAATTCAGACCTTAATAAAAAAAACTAACAGCCATTTCACTTTATCTTTTAAAGTATTAAAATAATATTCATTTTATGATAGTTTAAACAGGCATTATTATCCATTGTTTAAGATTTTTAATAGCCTTTTACATTCATTGACTTCTATAAGAAATCTTTCATAAATTCACTTACCTTATTTAAATTAATCTCGCTGTCTACAAGCGGCTTACTCTCTCTTAAAAAGCTCACTTTATCATGAAAATCAGACTTATCTTCTTTATATAATACTCCCAAAGGAATTTTATCTCCCCACTCCATGGATTTCTCAATAGCTTTTAATTTATTACTACAATCATATTCTTTCCCAAGCTTGTAGACTCTTTTATTATACCATTGAAATGTATTAACTTTGTTAAATGATACACATGGCTGTAAAATATCAACAAGAGAATAACCTTTATGACTAATAGCTTCAACCATAATTTCCTTTAAATGCTCCTTATCTCCGCTAAATGCTCTAGCAACAAAACCAGCACCGAGAGTTATTGCAAGAGCCACTGGATTCATAGGAATGTTATTTGATCCATTTGGCTGAACATCTGTTACATGTCCGATGTCAGTTGTAGGTGATGCTTGTCCCTTTGTTAATCCATATATTTGGTTATCGTGAACAAAATGTGTTATATCTACATTACGCCTAATATTATGAATAAAGTGATTTCCACCCTCTCCATAAGAATCCCCTTCTCCTGTATTTACTATTACAGTTAGTTTTTTATTTACAATTTTTGCTGCAACTGCTGGTGGCAATGATCTTCCATGAAGCCCACAAAATCCATTAGTATTTATATACTGAGGCGTTTTCGCAGCTTGACCTATTCCACCAACAATAAGTACTTCATGGGGAGCTTTTCCAAGAGTTATAAGTGATTGCTTAAGAGCATCAAGAATATTATAGTCTCCACAACCTGGACACCAAGCTGTTTCTGATGTTAAAAATATTTCATTATTCATTATTGCTCACCCCCAACTAGCTTATTGTATATTTCTTGAGAAGAAATAGGTCTTCCATCATATTTTAATATGCTGCTATTACATTCAATACCAGTGCATTCTCTTATAAGTCCTGCTAATTGACCAGTAGCATTTTGTTCTATATTTATTATACTTTCTACTTTTTTAGCATACTTATTTAGCTCTTTATCTGGTAGAGGCCATACATCACCAAATATTAATGAGCAGTATTTATTTTTTCCCGAACGTTCATTTAAAAGTTTTACAGCTTCCTTAACTGGGCTGTACAACGATCCCCAAGCTAAAAGTAAAGTATCTGCATTTTCTTCACCTATGAATTCCGGTTCTAAAAGTTCCTCTTTTAAGTATTCAATTTTTCTAAGCCGCTTTTCATTCATCTTATTTCGTACTTCTGCGGATTCTGTAATATGGCCATACTCATCATGTTCATCGCTATCTACAAGAACTGTTAATCCAGGTATTTTTCCTGGTGTTATTCGAGGTGATACGCCACTTTTTGTTACTTCATAACGCTTATATTCTTTATAATCTTTATATTCCTCATCTTTTAGATATCTTTCAACTTTAATACTATCAAAGTTGAATGGCTTTACAGTTCTTATGCTGTCTGCCAAAAACTGATCACCCAATAAAATAACAGGTATTTGATATTTGTCTGCTAGATTAAATGCCCTTACTGTTTGGTAAAATGCATCTTCTGGATTTCTTAAGGCGATTACCATTTTAGGAATTTCTCCTGGTGTTGAAGATATAACAAACTTTAAATCAGCTTGTTCTGTTCTCGTTGGAAGGCCTGTGGTGGGACCCGGTCTTTGAATTTCTGCTATTATAAGCGGTACTTCAAGCATTCCGGATAATCCTACCGCCTCTACCATTAGCGCAAATCCTCCTCCAGACGATCCTGTCATTGCTCTAACACCTGCATAAGAGGCTCCAATAGCCATATTTATCGAAGCAATTTCATCTTCAGCCTGTTCAACCACAATTTCTGCTTCATTCATCTTTGATGCAAGATAATTCATTATACTTGTAGATGGTGTCATTGGATATGCAGAATAAAATTTACAACCTGCCGCAATAGCTCCTAGTGCAATAGCATCATTTCCTCCAATTAGAATACTATTATCATTGTTCTTAGATTGAATTTGATACTTCGGTTCAACTAGCTTGTATCCTTCTTCAAATGCACTAAAATTTTTATTTGCAATTTCTTCTTTGAACTTTTCTGAGAGCACTTCCTTAATGCCGTTTAAATCAATATCAAATAACTTTATGCAAGCACCTAGTGCTACACTTCCGTATACTTTAGGATTTCCAATATTTTTAGATGTAGCTTTAAGAGGGAGTCCAAGAAATCTTTTATCTTCAATCTTAATTTGCTCATCTGAAATTATAAAACCATTTTCTTTTAATCTACCAATATGAAAATCTATTGTTTCTTTGTCTAAAGCAATTATTCCATCAATTTCATTCCAATGGGAATTTATTTCTTCATTTCCAAAACGTATTTGAAAAAAATTATGGCCACCTCTTACCCTGGACATGTAATCTTGTATTGTAAAAACTTCAAAGCCTTTTCTTTTTAGAATTTTCTCTAATATGGAGGAAATAGTCTCCATTCCTAATCCCGCGGCGCCCCCAATTAAAATATTATAAATCATAAAATTCCTCCCTTCTAAAAAATCTTATAAATTGCATGCTGATAATATTTTATTATTGTTTCTCAGCATTATGACTATATATATATAATCTTTAAATGCATAAAACCGACAATTTTTTAATATAGCAAAATATCCTTTTAATCATATTCTAATATTGACACTAATTTATTAATAAGATGATTATTATTAATAAATATTCTGATTTAGATACAGATAATCTTGAGTTTTTAGGATCTGGTACGCAAGGAAAGGTTTGTAAAATAGATTCACAAAAATGTATAAAGGTTTTTAAGAAAAAGCAGATATGTTCAGATGAAATAGAAACTCTAGTTATGGAACAAATGGATTTACACTTTCCTAGACTTTATGCCTTTGGTAAAAATTATATAATACACGAATACATTGATGGAATAGAACTTGATAAATACTTATCATCTAATCCACTATCTGAAAATATTTCCCCAAAATTATTTAACTATATGAAGCAATGGATTCAGATAGAGATGCCTTTTGGAAAATTATAGATAAATGCAATATAGATATAGTTTTCTCTAGTCATGAGCATAACTATTCAAGAAGAATTATAGACGATTCCTTTAGCAACTGGAATTCACGCTATGAAAGAAAAGTTAATCATGTAATCACTGGTGGTGGCGAAAAGCTTATAGACAAATATAAAGGTAAGCAGGGAATAGTAGTTGCTCTAATAGCTGTATACTACTATTTAGTTGTGGATATAGAGGATGATTGCATTAGAATGTAAGCAATCAGCTCAAAAGATAAGAAATTAGGTGCATTTATTGTAGGTAGTAAAACAAATTTCTAACGAATAAATTGAGATATCGTGGAAAATTACAAATCCATTTAGGGGATAGTCTAATAAACTTTATAAAGATTATGCAATGCATTATTAAGCCAAGTAAATACAGACTATCTCTTTATATAAAAAGTAGTAAATAGATAAGCATATCTCTTTACTTTATATTCACTCCTATTCCTAAAGCAAGCTTGAAATCAATTCTTTACTTGGTGATGATATTATAACTGTACTTATGATTTCACCAGTTTCCATAAGTCTGCTTTCGCAAGCTTCAACTGCAGATTTTACAGCGGACACTTCTCCAGTCATTAACATGTATCCTTTTCCACAAAGTCCTTTTGCAACTCTTATTTCTAATAGATCTATATTAGCAGCTTTCAATGCTACATCTCCTGCAATTACAGAAGCTACTGCTGATATAGTTTCAACAATTCCTAGCGAATCAATTTTTCCAATGTCAATTGTTCCTATAATAGCTGGGAATACATTTTCATGAACATTTGCTATTAAGTAATCACTTATAAGATAACTGCCTCCAATATTTTTCCCTACTTTAACGGCATTTTCAACTGCACCTACATCTCCAGATAATATCACTATATATTTCCCAGGACATACTGGTGAAGCTAAAACTAACTCGACATTTGAAGATTTAAGCATTTCATCACATGCTTCCATTCCCTTTGCAATGCTTTTATATTCAAGTAATCCAATAGACCTTCTCATTGCTGCCTCTTCCCCTTTCATAGATTTAATAATACATATATTATTTAACTATAACTATACTTTCATCTGTTATTTCTTTTATAATTCCATCTATGCTTGCATGGATCTTAGCTCCTAGCTTCCCATCTGAAATTTTTCCTATCAAATCACCTTTTTGAACTTTATCTCCAACTTTAACTATAGGTTCAGCTTTTACTCCTATATGTTGTAATCTTAATATTGTGACTTTTTGAAAATCGTATTCTTTCTCTTCTAAAAGTGAATCTGAATTATATTTATTTATGTCAAGCCTTTGCTTTAATCTCTCAACAGGAAATTTTCTATACCTTCTAAATTCATCCGCCCTTTCTGGTTTCCTATTATGAGGATTTCTTATACCATTTTTGCTTAATTCCCCTTTAAAGAACCTATTTAATTTCCAAGGTTGTAATCCCATAATACATGCTTGTTCACAAAGGGCACATTCGCTACAAAGAAAGGTATTTGTAGGCGAAATTTCTGTACTACAAGTCTTGCCATAACTAGCAATTCTCATTATTTTAGATGGTTCAATTTTATGCCCTAGCAAATGTCTCGGACATACTTCTGTACATAAAGAACACTGACAGCACGCTATTCTTGCATCTCTTATGGTAGATTGTATACTCTTTATTTTAGATTGTACTATTTTATGTTCCTTTTTAAGCACTATTAGCCCTTTTGTATTTTTTTTAATTGGACCTTGAATATCCTCTACTATTTTTCCCATCATTGGACCACCATCTATAACACAAAAATCACTTATAGAACTGCCGCCTGCAATTTCAATTGCTTCTTCAATTGAAATTCCTATAGGTACTTTAACTGTTATTGGCTTCTTAACCTCGCCAGTGATGGTTAAATATTTTTCAGTGACAGGAATACCATTAATTGCATTATACACATTCAATAGCGTCTCTACATTAATTACTATGACTCCTACATTTAAAGGGATTCCCCCCTCTGGTACAATCTTATTTGTAACTTCATATACGAGAACTTGTTCATCGCCAGCTGGATAAAAATTTTCCAACATAAACAACTGTAATTTAGGATAATCTTTAAGTTTTGAATTTAAGGTACTTATTGCGTTTTTATATTTCCCTTTTAACGCAATTATCCCTACCTCACTTTCGGTTTCATCAACAACTTTGTTTAATGCGTAAAGAATTTCATCTGCTTTCTTATCCATCAATTGTTGGTCTACCTTTAGCAATGGTTCACATTCTGCACCATTCACTATCACGGTTTTGACTTTTGCATTTAATTTCACATGAGTTGGAAAACCAGCTCCACCCGCTCCAATTATTCCAGCATCTTTTATTAAATCAATAAAGCTTTTTTCCATAACTTCTCTACTCCAATTCTATTTCATTGAAAAAGTACCGCCTGCACACAACTTTTCTTTATTCCAAATTTTTTCTTTAAGATATATGAGAGAAAATATTAATGCCATAATATGATAAATATTTCCCATTAAACAATGATGTATGTTTTCCAATAGTGATCTATTAGGTAAACATAATAACAAAGTATAAAGGGAAATATATTATCATATTAACTACATTATCTTATATTAAATGCATCTACCATAACACATCTACGTTTTCTACAGAAAGACCTAGCTGTTGTTAATCCTTCACCTGTAGGGCCTGCAATAGTAAATGTTGTACTTCCTTCCCCACCAACACCTATTCCAGCATAAGATGGTGCATTTTTAACAAAAATAGTTGTTTCTAACAGTCTTGCCATTTTAGTAAGCTTGTCAACATTCTTTGAATGCATTATAGCTGTATGTCTATTTCCATGTTCAGCAACATAAGCGCATTCAATAGCTTCATCTACATCATTTGTTCTTACAATAGGTAGAATTGGCATCATCATTTCTTCTGAAACAAAATGATGATTCTTCTCTACCTCCATGATAATTACTTTTATGCTATTATCAACTGAAATACCAAGCTTATTTAAAATATATGGTGCGCTTTTACCTACAAAAGAAACCTTAGGTCCGCCATTTTCATTTGTAACTAAATCTAAAATCTTTTGAATTAAGTCTCTATCTTTAATTTCATAAGCTCCATTCAGTTTCATGTAATGTATCAAATAATCACATATTTGATCAACTGCAAAAACTTCTTTTTCAGCTATACATGGAACATTATTGTCAAAACTGCATCCATTAACAATATCAATAGCAGCTTTTTCTATATCAGCAGTTTCATCAACAACAACAGGAGGATTTCCTGCACCCGCACCAATAGCTTTCTTTCCCGTAGACATAACCTTATTAACTATGGCTGGTCCACCAGTTGCTACGAGCATTCGGATTTTTGGATGCTCCATCATAATATTTGTATTTTCAATGGAAGGTTCTTTAACCGTTGCTATAAGATTATCAGGAGCCCCTGCATCTTCTAATGCTTTATTTAACATAGTTACTAATTTTATTGAAACATTTTTTGCTCTTGGATGTGGACTAAACACTACTGTATTCCCGCCCGCAATCATAGAAATAGAATTACAAATGATAGTTTCAGTAGGGTTTGTTGTAGGTGTTATGGCACCAATTACTCCAAATGGACAATATTCAACTAAAGTAAGTCCATTATCTCCTGTCATAGCCTCTGTAGTTAAATCTTCTGTTCCCGGTGTTTTTTCAGCTGCTACTCTATTTTTAATTAACTTATGTTCATATTTACCTATTTCTGTTTCTTCAACAGACATTCTTGAAATCAATTCTAAATTTTCTTTTTTCAAGATAGCCGCTTTTATAGTATCCACAAATTTTTGTCTATCCGCCATAGAAGAATTTAGTAATTGTTTTTGTGCTACAAATGATGCTTCAACTGCCGCATCCATAGTTCCAAAAATACCGTAACTTTTTACAGAATCTAATTTATCCAAATTTAATAAGTTTTTATTTTTCACTTCCTCTATTGCTTGTCTAACTAGTTTTTCAACTAAAACTACATCTACATCCATTTATATACACCTCTTTTTTAATTTTCATCCTCTATTACAATTGATTGCAATGCCTAAAGGCGTTACTAATAAAGGCTCATTAAACTTTATTGTTTTAATACCTATTTCTTTTTCAAAAACATCGTTAAATTCCTCAAAGGATGAAGCTCCACCAACAACGTAAATTTCTGATACATCATAACCATTTAAATATCGTTTTACTATTGACGCCATCTTTTGAACTACAGGTTTAATAATCGGAAATATCTCTTTATCCTTTTTCGGATCTTTCTTTAATTCTTCTGCTTCCTTAATTGACATTCCATAATATCCTGCAAGTACAAGTGTCATATGTGTGCCTCCAGTTGCTTCATCAGCAGTAAAAATAACTTCTCCATCCTTCAATATACTAATCCCTGTTGTTCCACCTCCAACATCAACAACTGCACCATCTTTAATATCTATTACACTAGCTGCTGCTGTTGGCTCATCCACAACATTTATAACTTCAAATCCTGCTGCTTCTACAACATTGGATATACACTTTACATTACCGGAAATAATTCCTGGTGGTATAGCAGTTGCTGCTGTTAGAAGATCTCTACCAATTATTTCTTCAACCTTAGCTTTTAAACTTTTAACTATATTTATAGCGCCTACAAAATCTACTACTATTCCATCTTTAACAACAGTAGAAGGGTAAGTAGCTCCTGCAATAGGATTATTATTAGAATCTACAACTGATACAACAATATTGGCCGTTCCGAGGTCTACTCCCGTTTTAAGTTCTCCTTCAAATGAATTACTTCTATTTTCAGCAATCAAATTAGAGAATTCTGTTAATATGTCACTATTTATTAACATTCTTATCTCTCCTATCATAATTAATTCGTAACTAACTGCTTACTTCCTATGCAGGATAACAAAGTCATCATTTTTTAAAGCACAAGCATTAGCTTCATCAACATCCACATGCATTTCAAGAGAAGACTTATCAGAAACCCTTATTAAAACATTGCCTAAGATACCATGTCTTTCGCCCATAGTTTCCACTTCAACAATTTCCTTATCTTTCACTCCCATTTTCTCAGCATATTCAGGTGTCATATGAATATGTCTTAAAGCAATGATTGTTCCGTTTGGAATTTTCACACTCCCTTTAGGTCCTATAATTTCAAGTCCTGGAGTGTTTTCTAGTTGTCCTGATTCTTTAATTGGAGGTTTTACCCCCAACCTAAAACTATCTGTCATTGAAACTTCAACCTGACTTTCACTTCTTATAGGGCCTAAAATACGAACATTTTCAAATTCACCTTTAGGACCTCTAATAGTTACAGTTTCATTAGCTGCAAATTGTCCTGGTTGTTTTAAATCAATTTTTTTAGTTAAGCTATATCCTAGACCATATAGAATATCTAAATCCTTTTGACTTAGGTGCACATGCCTATTTGATACGCCAATAGGAATTTTATAATTCTCTAATGCTTTGATTTTATCTACAACTATTTTAGTAATTAACTTTACTACATCTTCGCTATGCATTTTATCAACTCACTCTCTAGATATCCTATAAAAACTCTATAAAGTTTTTGGTAATATCTTTTCTGTATCAATATGTGGTCTTGGAATAACATGTTGCGAAATCACTTCGCCAACATTTCTTGCAGCTGCAACTCCAGCATCTACAGCCGCTTTTACTGCTCCAACATCCCCACGAACCATTACAGTTACAAGTCCTGATCCAATTTTTTCATATCCAACAAGCATAACATTCGCTGCCTTTGTCATTGCATCAGCTGCTTCTATTGCACTAACTAAACCTTTTGTTTCAACCATTCCTAAAGCTTCATTATTCATAATAAATTCCTCCTTATTTTTTAACATATAAATCTAAATGAACATCGCATTAATAATAAACATTGAAATAAATATTACCGTGGCTGGTGGGTCTATATAAGTATCACAATAACTGTTAATAACTTTTCCTGCAATTAACCAGGCTATTGCACAAGCAATTCCTACGCAAACACCTATAAATATATTTCCTGTCATAACTGTAGCCGCTGCAGCTGGTAAAGTGATATGATGTGTTACCGGAACTCCAAAACCAGTCTGCAAGAAAATCAATGAAGTTGCACTAATTCCAAAGCAAACAATAGGATACATAGACATAACTTTAGGTGATACACCTGAATTAACCATTGATATAGCAATGCCGCTTACAACAATTCCAACTGTTAATCCAAGCACAATATGATTAACTAATGTTTTTGTATCAGGAAGCCAATCTCTTTTGCCTGCCCCAGTATACTTACCAACCGGACCTGTCTTACCAAATACTAATCTCGAAATCATCAAAACGGTGAAAACAGAAATAGCAGGAAGGTCTGTTTTAAAGTTCAATACTGCACCATAAACATAGTGACATAAAAAACCTATAACTCCGAATAAACCTCCAACGAGTATTACGGTATAATCATTAATTGAATATAATGGTGTTAATACATCGTTTGCATTGCTCAATGTTTTTCTTTTATTCCCAGCAAATGCTGCTGCCGCTACTCCTGCTGCAAATGCAATATGAGGACCTAAAAAAGAGCCAAAAGTAATATTTCCAATCGTTGGTTCAGCAATACCTGCTAATCCTAAAATTCCTCCAACAACTGCTAAAATTCCCGTTAAAATAAAAGCAGGTATTGATCCAAGAAGTGCTCCTAACGCTCCTCCACCAAATGCTGCTATTAATGCATAGATATTCATAACATCAAACTCCTTAAATACTATTTAAAATTTTCCAAAACACATTGCATTGCCTTCTTTCTTAAAAGTTCCATTTTATCAGTCTTTTCCCATTTAAAATTTTTATTTTCACGCCCAAAATGACCATAGGCGGCTGTATTAAAAAATTGTGGTTTCTTTAAATCAAGTTGCTCTAAGATATTAGCAACCGAAAAAGAAAAAGTCTCTTTAATTATTTTTCTTATATCTTTAATATCTATTTTCTCAGTTCCAAATGTATTAATAGTTATTGCTTCTGGTTCAGCTTCTCCAATTACATAGCTTAAGGATAATTCAACCTTATCAGCCAGCTTTGCAGCAACCATATTTTTTGCCACATACCTTGCCATATATGCTGCTGATCTATCTACTTTTGTGGGGTCTTTTCCTGAAAAGGCTCCACCACCATGTCTTCCAATTCCACCATAAGTATCTACCATAATTTTTCGTCCCGTTAAACCCGTATCGCCTGCAGGACCACCTATAACAAATCTTCCGGTAGGATTAATATGTATCTTCGTATCATATTTAATCCACTTGCTATCAATAACATTACGAATAACCTCATATTCAATAACATTTTTCATATAATCATAGTCAATATCCGGATCATGTTGAATTGAAATTACTATGCTTGAAATGTTAATTGGATTCCCATTACTATCATATTTCATTGTAACCTGAGATTTACCATCAGGACGAATCCAAGGAATTCCTTCACTTTTTCTAAGTTTAGATAACCTCATTGTAAGTTTATTGGCTAGATCACACGTTAATGGCATATAATTATCAGTCTCATTAAAGGCATACCCGTACATAATTCCTTGATCACCAGCTCCTAATATTGCTTTAGTAATCTTTCTGTTTTCTTCTATTTTGTCAACACCTAAAGCAATATCTGGAGACTGTTTATTGATATTTGTAAACACTAGGCAGGTCTTATAATCAAAACCATATTCTTCTTTCGTATAACCAATATTTTTTACAACCTCTCTTGCAACCTCAACAATATTTACCTTTGCATTTGAAGTAACCTCTCCTGCTATCATAATTGTATTCTTTGAGACCATTGTTTCTACTGCAACTCTTGAATTATTATCCTGTGCTAAATATGCATCTAAGATTCCATCCGATATCTGATCGCAAATTTTATCAGGATGTCCTTCAGTTACAGATTCTGATGTAACAAAATATTCGCTCATGTTTTACCACCTACCTTGATTTTCTGATTCTACAACATTTTTTTATATTTATAGACCGTTGTATTTTCATACTTCTTAAACACTTTGCTAAAATAACTGCTCTCATTATATCCAAGTTTAAATGCAACATCCGTAATACTTAAATCAGTAAAACAAAAATAACTTTTCGCCATATTAATCTTTCTCATATGCAAATATTCCATAACACTTATGTTAAACTGCCTTTTAAAAATTCTACTTAAATAGCCTTGGCTTACTGAACAATTATTAATTATCTCATTTAATCCAATCTCTTCTTCAATATGATTTTCAATATAACTAAACACATCATTTAATATTGAATACTTTTTTATGCTATTTTGTTGAAAAACATAATTCATAACTTTGAATAACCAAAATTCGAAAAATCTTTTCTCATTGCCTAAATGTTCTTCCATCGGAAATAGCTCATTAAGCTTTTTGGGCTTTTTGTTTAGCAGTTGGACAGAATTAATAAGATTTTCTCCTATTTGCATAAATTCTTCTCTTAGTAACTTTGTATCAGACTTTTTAGAAGAACACATCTCATCTATTATCTTAGGAATTTCATAATACATTTTTTTGTAATCTTTTTCTTTAATTATTAAAAGTAGACTGTCATACTTATTCCCTTCTATCTCACTTTTAACATTCTGATTCTCATCTTTATAATTGCTCAATAATTTTTCTATTTGAGAAAAGGATACAGGTTTTGATATATACTCTTTAACTTTAGTTTTTAAGGCTTCAATTGCAAAATCAAAACTGTTATAAGATGATACAATAAAAATAGTGGTACTTGGATTAATGGTGTATATCTTTTTACTAGATTCTATCCCTGATTCACCCGGCATCATGATATCCATAAAAACAATATCTATTTTATTATTTTTACATATCTCAACTGCCTGCTCACCGCTACCAACAGAATATAAGACCTCAAATCCTTCAACTTTAGATATCATAACCTTTAAAGATGCTCTCATTAGTGGTTCATCATCTGCAATTAATACTCCATACATATCTAGACATTCCTTTCTTCGAATTTTATTGGAAATCTTATAATACTCCTTGTACCTTCTCCTTCAGTATTTTCAATAAAAGTATCATACTTTTCACCAAATAATGTTATGAGCTTTTCTCTTGCATTGGAAATGCTTATCTGAATAGATTCTCCCTCATAACCACCTTTATATATCTTGAATTTCTTGGCTATTGCCTCATCACTAAATCCAGATCCATTGTCAGAAATACATATAACAACATCCTTACCTTCATAATAAGAAGTTACCGCTACTTTTCCACCATTATTCTTTGTTGCAATTCCATAAAAAACAGCATATTCCACAAATGGCATAATAATATGGCTTGGGATTCTTTGATAATGCATTTTTTCATTCATATTAATTGAATATTGAAGTAAATCTCCATACTTAACTTTCTGAATCTTTAAATATTTTTCAATATTTTCAAATTCATCCGATAAATTTGTATAGCTCTTTTGACTACCTAAACTCTGTTTTAAATATTCAGCAAACAATACAATCATCTCGTTTGTCTTAGGCGAATCTTCAATAGCTGCCAAATTTGAAATAGAATTCAAAACATTGATCAGAAAATGTGGATTTAATTGAGCTCTAAGATTTATAAGTTCATTTTTTTTCAATGCATTTTCCATTTCAAGTTCCTTTTTAGAATTATTTAATTCCTCAACTTCCTTTTTTAATGAGTTTTTTTGCATCAATCTATATGCTTCTTTCTCTCCCAATTGATTTATAATAAGAGAAATTAATTCCGCAACACTCATAAATTTTTCATAATCATATAATTGAACAGACTCAAACAAACTTAACATATGCTTATCTTCCCTATAATTTTGGGAATGTTTTATTACATTTTCAAGTTTACTTACTCCTGAAGGTGCATCTAAGCATCTCACTTGTCCACCAATAAAGCCACCTAGATAATGGCCTCTAACGATTATAGGTATTGCAATTTCAAGTAATCCACAAGGGCAAAAATATACACAATTCTTTTGCGTAACTGCTGCCTGAATTCCACCAAAAGCATCGGAAGACTTACAGACACATTCTGCTTTCTTATTTTTTCTAATCTCGCTACAAAATTCTGTGAAAGAAGTCATTTTGGTAATTGGTTCACCTTTATAATCAACAGTAACAAATGCAAGGCCTGTTGCTCTAGATATCTTTTCTTGAATATCCTCTAATGTTTCTTTGCCGAATAAATTGATTATATTAAATTTGTTAATTAAATTTTCATCAATCTGCGTATTGCTGTCAACGATTTCACCTTTTGTTCTATCATGGAATTCATGCATTTAACCCACTCCTTCATACATCACAAGAATATATTTTTCTAAATATATTCTATCATACTAAGATTAGGTTAGTACACTAATTGAAGCAGTCGTTCCATACCAAATTTTGTAATATCTCTTCTATTTGCTTGTGTACATCCATCCTTTAGTGCATTTTCAGCTATAATTGATTTTACATTGTCAAATTCATATTTATCTACACCACACTCTTTTAAGTTTTGAGGCATGTTCATAATCTTCGTCAGTGTTTTAATATATGTTTTTAAAACTTCAACTGCAAATTCATCACTTTGTGCTTTTTCCACCATACCAGTTTTATAAACTAATTTAGCATATTTCTTTAAAATCTCATGATCTTCACAGTTATAATCTATTACAATATTTACCAAGATTGAATTGGCAAGTCCGTGTGGAATGTGAAATCTACCTCCTAATTGATGAGCAATGCTATGATTTATACCAAGACCCGCTATATTAAAAGCCATACCTGCCAAATTAGATGCTTCATGCATTTTATTCCTTGCTGCGATGTCAGTACCTTGTTTATAGCACTGTACTAAAGATTCAATGACCAATTCAACAGCTTTTTCAGCTAATGCATCTGAATATACATTTGCATCTTTTGCAACATATGCTTCTATTGCGTGAGTTAAAACGTCTATTCCTGTGTTTGCAGTAATGTCTGCTGGAACAGAAACTGTTAGATTTGCATCTAAGATTGCTTCATCTGGCAGCATCACATCATCAAAAATAATATGCTTTGTTTTTGTCTCAGTATCAGTAACTACTGTCGCTGACGTTACCTCAGATCCAGTTCCACTTGTAGTTGGAATTGCTATAAAATTAACTTTATCAATAAAGTTTTGCTGTTTTGCGAAATAAATAATTCCCTTCGCTGTATCTATAGCAGAGCCTCCACCATACGCAATAACTATGCTAGGATTATTTTTCTTAATAAGAGCAACACCTTTTCCAATTACATTTAGTGGCGGGTCTGGAATAACCTCATCAAAAACAGAAACATTATTACTGTCATTAATAAAACTCAATAGACCTTTTACGCTGCCGTTTTTCACAAGAAATTGATCACATACCACACAGATGTCTGTATTTTTAAATTTCTCTAGGCGCTTCAGAGAATTTTCTCCTGAATATATTTTTGTTTTAATATACACACTTTTCAAAACTTCATCTCCTTTCCTACCTAATTGAAAAACCATTTGTTAAGGAACATCGTCTTCTTCTTGCAAAATGCCTTGCTGTAGTAGTACCTTCTCCTGTGATTGTAGCAATTGTAAAGCTGGTATCACCTTCACCATTACATCCAATTCCTACGAGTGAAGCACCATTTTTAACAAATACTGCCGTCTGCATTACTTTTGCTGCTACATTTAATCTTTCAATTGATTGAGAATGAATTGTTGCTGTGTGCCTGAATCCTTGTTCTATTTCAAGTGCTGTATCCAATGCTATTTCAAAATTCTTTACTCTTATTAATGGTACAAGTGGCATAAGCATTTCAACTGTTGCAAATGGATGCTGCTTTATGGTATTAACTACAATAAGCTTAATATCTCTTTCGCATACAATTCCTGCAGCCTTTAAAATCTCATTTGCACTTTTACCTTCAAGAGTCTTATTTAAGGTCATGTCGCTTGTTAATGTAGCTACTGTGAGTTTAAGCATTTCCTCATCATTATCTACGTAATATACATTATTTCTAACAAGCTCTTCTACTAATAAATCAGCAATACTTGAAACAGCTACTATGCTTTTTTCTGAAATACACATTATATTATTATCAAAAGAAGCTCCCCTTACAATATCTCTTGCAGCCTTTTTAATGTCACCAGTTTCATCAACAATAGTCGTAGGATTACCAGGTCCAGCTCCAATAACTTTTTTGCCAGATGCCATTGCTTGCCGTAATACATTATTACCACCTGTCGTAACCACCATTGAAATATCTGGATGAGTCATAATTTCATTAGTACAAGTAATTGAATTTTCATTTAGGGTTACAACTAAATTATCTATTCCACATCTTTCTCTTATTGCAATACTTATTATCTCTGTAACATATTTTGACACTTTTATTGCTCTTGGATGTGGACAATGAACAACTCCATTTCCTGCTGCCAGCATCCCTATTGTATTACTAATTAATGTGGCACATGGATTAGTACATGGATGTATAGCGCAGATAACACCATAAGATGATAGTTCATATAATGTCATCCCATTATCTCCTGTTCTCACTTCAGTAATTAAGTCTTCTATTCCTGGTGTTTTTTTAATCGCTAGAATAAGTTTCTCAATTTTGTCATGTACATTCCCCATTCCAGTCTCTTCAACTGTCATATAAGCTATTTCCTCAACCCTAGATAAAAGCTTTTCCTTAATAGAATCAATAATCTCTTGTCTTTCATTCAATGTAAATTTGCTATATTGATTATATGCACCTACCGCTGCTAAAACTGCATCGTTCACTGAAGAAAAAACACCACTTTTTAATTCTTCGTTATTAAAAAATTTATAATTTATATCCATGTTAACCTCCTCTCTTGATTATGGAATAAATACATTTTTAGACATCAATTGTATCTATGATTCCAATAATAGCCATATCAATAGCAACCTTTTGTTTCTCTACACGTACAGCTGACCCTTTACAAAGTAATACATAATCCCCTATACCTGCTCCAACATAATCTGCTGCAACTTCTTCGTTGCCAATAAAATTCTCTTTTACATCTATTCTCTTTACAATCATTAACTTATATCCAACTAATGAATCATCTTTTCTTGTAGCTACAACATTACCAACAACTTTTGCCATATACATACTAATCACAGTCCTTTCCTTTAACAGCTTAAAAAGTGCTATTTATTATTTCCCTTTTTTTCTACTGCTGGTTTTTCTAGTTTTCTTTTCTTCTGACTGAGATTGAGAAATTTCTGTATCAGATTGCTCAAGTTCAATACCATCTTCTTTAGCTCGATTGATATCTTCATCATTTCCAACTACTACCTCTTCACTTTGGGGCGTATTTTCTTCCTGTTTATCTTCTAGCTTTTCAACTTTCTCAGTTAAAACCTCTTCTAATACAACTACGTGATTTTCTAAATCTTCTTTGTTTTCAACAGTATTATTTCCCTCAATAATATTATTTTCTTCACTTACATTACTTTCTTCAGTTATATTATTCTCTGTGATAGAAGAAGTATCTTCTTCCTTTTTAGGCTGACAAAAAGCGCTTTCTATATTATTAGAAGGTCTTGGAATTACTTTAGATGAAACAAATGCGTTGTTTTCAATAGCAACTTGTCTTCCTGCTGTAACTGCAGCTGTTACCGCTCCAACATCTCCTGAAACTTTTATCGTCATGTACCCGGATCCCTTAGTATTTTCAAGGTCAATTATATTAACATTAGCCGTTTTCGCCATAGCATCTGCAGCTAAAATAGCAGTTGATAAACCTATTGTTTCAACTAAACCTAATGCTTCTTTCATCTTGTCACCTCACTTTAATCTTTATTAATGTATGCATCTTTTCATAATTTTCATAAAATACGAGTAATCTCGCATTCTATGAAAATCTTTATTATACTAAACTATACTTTTGAATATACTCTAACTTCTTCTAATAATTTGAATATTTAAATTTTTTGCCTTATCCTTAGCTAACTCAGTTATTATATCTCCTGAATATAAGAATAATTTTTTATCATTCTTATATCTCTCTATTTCCTGAACAGTAATTATTCTTTTGCCATCTTTATTATTTAAAACCTCATTATATTCTGTACTTTCATAGACCATGGAACTATTTTCACTAAATTTATTTTCATATTCTTCAATTTGAAAAATATCCTTTGTTATTTCAATATTAAATTCCAACAAAGTCTTGTAATAATTTAATATCTTATTAATATAACTAGGTGGCTCTTTGCCAGTAAATTTTTCAAGTCCTGAACTGAGTAAAATAATTCTTTGCCCCTTTTCCATACTTTTAAAAATCCATCTACTTTCAAAAATATCATCAATACATAATGCTGTTTTAACTACGATTTCCCTAGGAACTACTGGAAATACCGTGAGATATTCTGATGATTCATCAAAGTCAACATTCTTTCTGCTTATTACGGATTTACATACACTAAATTTTTTCAAATTACTTAGGTGAAAATTATTATATATTCCATCTGGTAATACTGCGTAAACTTCATATTTGTTTCGCTTATCTAATTCTTCAAATAGAGATGAATACTTGTTATTCCAAGCTTCAGTAAATATCACATACAGTTTCTTTGGGGGAATAAATAAATTCTGTATAGAGCTTTCGGCTTGAAGCAATTGTATTGCTTTAATCACTAATTCTCTTAGTCTTTTCTCATCTATTTCCACGTTATCCCTCCTAAGCTCTAAAAAGAATTACTGTAATATTTTCTTTCTGCATAACTATCTCATTATAATTTAAAATCTTGTTATACGAATTTAGGAAGAATCTTTTCAGTGTCCATATGAGGACGTGGAATAACATGAATAGAAACAACTTCTCCAACTAATCTAGCAGATGCAGCCCCTGCATCAGTTGCTGCTTTTACAGCGCCAACGTCACCACGAACCATAACTGTTACTAGACCTGAACCTATCTTTTCATATCCTATTAAATTAACATTTGCCGCTTTAACCATAGCATCTGCTGCTTCTATTGCAGCAACTAAACCTTTAGTTTCAACCATTCCTAATGCATCCGAATTCATATTAAATACCTCCTTAAATTTTAGGTAAACTTTTGTTTTTTTATATTTAACTTTATATAGAAAATATTGAATTTAATATATTATATTGATAAGGAAACTCGACTTGTATTCACTCGCTGAGTAAGTGATTCACACAAAATCAATTTTTAATGAGGTTAACTCATCTATGAGTTAACTAAGTTCAAGTAACCAAATCACAGATTTGGGCTTTCACTTATTCTTAAGGAAACTCGACTCACATACGTTCGCTGAGTAAGCGATTCACACAAAATCGTAGATTTTGGTTCTCTGCTTAAATATAAGGTGTTGTAGTTGATTTAGGTTCATCACCTAATGCACCAAGTAATTTTTTACCTACTTCAATTGATGCTCTTACAGCTTGTCTTACAGCTCCCGAATCACCACTGAAAGTTAATATAACCTCATTTGAGAAACTTGTTCCGTTTCCTGGTGAACAGTAACCTACAACATCAACATTAGCAGCTTTTACAGCAACATCAGCTAAAACTGTTCCAATTGCAGCTGGTCCTGCACAAACCATTCCAAATGCTCTGCCTAGTGGTGTTCCAAAAGCTTTTTCTAAACAATAACTCGCTCTAGCTGTGTATTGGAATTCTAAATGTCCTGCATCATTTGCATAAACATCTCCAAAATATTTATCTAGGCTTGAAAGTGCAATTTCAACTGCACGTCTAGCATCTGAAACATCATCAGCTCCTATATAAATTAAACTTCCATGACCTGCTCCGCCTTTAGTATCTCTAGGTAATTCAACAGAAATAACTTCTGTATTTGTAGCTTTAACAGCATCATCAACAGCCATAATTTGAGGTCCAGCTCCAGTTCTTCCGCCTATGATACCGATTGAACGGTACTTTCCTAATTTCATAGTTTCTGTAAGTAGTGGATCTACACTTGCGATTACTAGTCCAATAGTATCTCCTATTGCAGTACCTACAAATTCAGTAACACCTATTCCTCCACTAGTATTTTTGCTTATATTTTGAGAATCATTATTTTGATTTTTAACAGATATTCCAAGTTCGCTAGAAACCTGTTTCATTACCTTTTCAATCAATTGTTGATCCATTTTGACTCCTCCATTCTAAAATTATATCTTTAACCACCAATAATACATTTAATCCCCTGATCCTCAATAATCTTTTTTAAGACTTCAATCTCATCTTCTTTTAATGACCGTGAGTCTTTCATAAGATAATCTCTTCCAAGGAGTTCATATTTATTTTCACCATAAGTATGGTATGGTAACAAATGAATCGTATCAATGTTATTCAACGTCTTAGTAAACCTACATAATTCCAAAATATCTTGCATTGAAGAATTAAAGTCTGGTATTAATGGTACTCTAACTACCATTTTTGATATTTCAGAAATTCTCTTTGCATTATTTAGAATTATTTCGTTAGAAACCCCTGTGTATTTTCTGTGTAATTCAAGATTTGTACTCTTAATATCCATAAGCACTAAATCTATATAAGGAAATACTTTTTCAATAGTTTCTGAATTTGCATAACCTGTAGTTTCAATAGCTGTATGCCAACCTTGTGCTTTACATGCCTTAAAAAGTTCTTTTGAAAAATCTGACTGCACTAGTGGTTCTCCTCCTGATAATGTGATTCCACCACCAGATCGCCTATAATTTATAGCATCTTTTTTGAGTTCTTTTATAACTTGTTCAATCGTCATTTTTTTACCTTTTAAGACTAAAGAGCTTGTTGGACAAACATTGCTACATTCACCACATGCTGTGCAAATTTCTCTATTTATAAAACCTTTATTATTAACACTAATTGCACCTATTTTGCAGGCTGAAATACATCTTCCACAATGAATACAATTCGCAGATTGATACATTATGACAGGTTTAATTTTCTGTGATTCAGGATTGCTACACCATAAGCATGATAAAGGACATCCTTTTAAAAAAACTATTGTACGAATTCCTGGGCCATCATGTATAGAAAATCTCTGTATATCAAATACTGTTCCTTCCATACTATAATTAATTGTATCCATCATGCACATCTCCCCTAACCTTATAAAGTGTAACTTTTTCAAATAAAACTTATAAGGGATAAAATTTTGGCCTACTTATTATGTTCAAATAAGCTTAAAGTGAATGTTCAGTACGATTTATAATGTCATCTTGTACTTCCTTAGCTAATACAGTAAATTGAGCACTATAACCTGCAACACGAACAACCAGGTCTTTATAATTTTCTGGGTGCTTTTGAGCATCTAATAATAATTGCTTATCAATTACATTAAATTGAACATGCATACCTTTGTGATCAAAGTAACTTCTTATTACAGAAGCAAAGTTTTGTAATCCTGTATCTCCAGCAACTGCAGATGGTAAGAATTTTTGATTATAAAGTGTACCATTTGATGCTACAAAGTGATCTAACTTAGCAACAGAATTTGCTGCTGCAGTTGGACCTGCACAATCTTTACCTGCTCTAGGAGATACACCATCAGCAAGAGGAGTCTTAGCTAATCTACCATCTGGTAATGCCCCAACATCTTTACCAAATAATACATTTGCAGATACTGGGTAAACTCCAGCTTGGAATTGTCCTCCACGTGGATTAGTATATTTTTCAACTTCGAAGCAGTATATTTGTGCACATTTACGAGCAACCATATCAACTTCATCTATATCATTACCAAAGCAAGGAGTACTTTCAAGAAGTCTTCTTATATTATCAAAATCTCCTGAAACTGTTGTTTTAGGTGAAGTAAATTCTGAAGAGATTCTGCTTTGAATTTCAGATATATCAATTGATCCAGAATTGCTTAATATTCTCTTAACTGCTTCATATATCTGCATTTCAGTAACATCAGCATTGTTATTGCTTGTACTAACTGCATTAACGCCAGCATGTCCAAAGTTTGCATCTAATGCTGCTTTTAATTGATCCATTGCAATAGTTTTATCTTCAAATACATGTTTTTGAATTGCATATACGGAATCTCCTGTATCTGCTATACCAAAAGCTTGTGGTCCTGTAAAGTTATAAATTGCCCCACCTTCTTGAACTGATTTACCTCTTCCGATACAATCATCAACCATTGCTGATAAGAATGGTAATGGCGCTCTTTCAGCATGAGCATAATCAACACAGTTATCTGCTTCAACAAGATAGTAAACAAAGTATTCCATTTGCTTCTTAAATGCTGCATAGAAATCATCGATACTCTTAAATGTTGTTATATCTCCTGTGATAGGACCTAATTGCTTATTGCCTACTTTACCATTATTTAATGTAATTTCTAATACCTTAGCTACATTAAAGAATGCTGCATCATGCCATCCTTCTGTCTTGTTTGGACATTGAGGTTCAACGCAGCCGATAATACAATAATTACGTGCATCTCTAAGAGTAACACCTCTATTAACTAATGCAGGAATTATAACTTCATCATTGTACATAGCAGGTACGCCAAGTCCTAATCTTGCAACTTCGCAAGCTCTTAATAAGAATTCGTCTGGAGTTCCTTGCCATACACGTATAGAGAATGAAGGTGCTGGTAATTTAACATGAGCTGTTGCTTCCATACACATATAGGATACTTCATTTGTAGCATCAAGACCTTCTTCATTTTGTCCACCAACGCATAGGTTTTGGAACACAGCATAGCCTGCAAAAGCTTGAGCTGAAATTTCATCACGAGTTTTATTAATATCATTTAGCTTAATCCAAATACAATCAACTAACTCTTGAGCAAATTCCTTTGAAATATTTTTATCTTCTTTAAGGTAAGGATGCATATATTGATCGAAACGCCCTGGTGAAATTGAGTGTCCATTAGATTCAATTTGAACCATTATTTGAATAAACCAGAATGATTGGCAAGCTTCATAGAAGTTTGTTGCCCCATTTTCAGGTACTCTTTCACAGTTAGCAGCTATTTGTAACAATTCTGCTTTTCTAGTTGGGTTCAATTCTACAGCTGCCATATCTCTAGCTTTTTGGGCATATCTATGTGCAAAATTTATTGCTGCACTATAAGAAATTACTACAGCATTATAAAATTGTTGTTTCTTTATATAATCAGGGTCTTTCTTGTCCATTTTGCTCATTGCTTCAATGACTTCAGCAATAATCCCTTTAAACCCTTTTCTTAAAATCTTTCCATAATCAACACAAATGTGTCCTACACCACCATAGAAATAATTTCCTACAGTAAATACTCCATTTGCCATACAGTCTTTTGCTTCTTGAGACATGTAAGAATCAGCAAGTGCACTTGTAGTTTTACCTTCCCAATATTTAAATGCTTCACTTAATTCCGCTGCTGTTTCTTTTGGAATTTGGAATGGATCTGCAACCCTTGCTCCCATTGTGTCAAATTCTTTAGCTACCCAATCATAAGAAAATTCTGGACAAATTTCAGTAGAACGTGGATTTTTAGTAATTGCACCAACTACTAACTCGTCTTCACGAATAGTAATAGGTAAATTGTTAAATATTTTTTCTACGGCTTTAGCACGTCTTAATATAGGAGATAGACCTTCTGTTTCTTTATATGATTCTGTTACAAGGACCGCTCTTTCAGATTCTACAAACGGGATTGCATCCACAATCATTCTTTTTAATCTTTCAACTCTTTCAGTTGGTTTTGAAAACCCTTTAGATATCATTAATAATTCCCTCCTCAATAGATCGTAAAAATTCGTTTCGTGCAAATTCATTATATATTAGACTTATGAAATCGTTGTAATACAATACAAACTAAAATATTGTAAAATTAAAACCACCTCAAAATTCACATAAATAACTAGCATGTGAATTAGACTTATTCTATAAACTGACCGAAAGAGAAGGTGATCTGTATTTTAAATTATAAATTAAACTCATAATTGAGATAGGCGGGTATGATAAATCTTTATCTGAATACATATACAAGAAATAAGAAACATTTTTATGCAGCAGGCACTTGAAAATGAGCTGCTGAAGATTATTAATTATTAATGGCTGATTGTTCCATTTAAACTTGTCAAAATGAATATTTGGAGCAAGTTTAAATGGATGCAACCTGATATTTATAACCTTCCAGCGAAATTTTCGTAGTCCTGTGAAACAACAATGTTTCTTATTTCGGTAAGCTATCACATGATTCTAAGTTACATGCCGTTTATCTATAATTGAATCTTCACATTGAGAGCATTTAGAAAGTCTTTTAAAATAGCTGTATTTCCTGGCCAGGCTGGTGAGGTTATTAGATTCACATCAACAACTGTTTCATCTGGATTTTTATCTATAAAAACTCCTCCAGCAATAACTACTTCTGGCTTAACAGCATGATAGGCTGTTAGCTTTCTTCCTTTAATTACATCAGCAGCCGTTAAAATTTGAATTCCATGGCAGATAGCAGCAACTGGTTTATTTAATTCCATAAAGTACTTAACAATATCAATAACTCTTGTATTAAGCCTAAGATATTCTGGAGCTCTTCCACCTGTTATATATAAGCCATCATATTCTTCTAATTTTAAATAATCAAAAGACATATTTAACAGAAAATTATGTCCAGGTTTTTCAGTATAAGTTTGATGTCCTTCAAAATCATGTATTGAAGTCTTTATATATTCCCCTTCATTCTTTTCTGGGCAAACTACATTAACCTTAAACCCTATCATTTCCAAAGCTTGATATGGAACCATAACTTCATAATCTTCAGTAAAATCACCTGCTAACATTAAAATTTTTCTCATATTAAAATCTCTCCTCGCATAAATTTGCAAATTCTAAACATTTACATGTAAATTTAAGACCTTCTAATACTACATTACTTTTCCCAAGGCATTATATCCCCATCTTCTTTTAAATAATCCAAAAGATTTGGTACTCCCTCTCCAGTATATGAACTTATATGAAATATTTTTTTGCATCCAGCTAGTCTTAACCATGATTCGGCTAAATCTGGTCTTGCATTTTTATTATCAATCTGAGTTACAATTCCAACAACTTCCCTAGTAGCCCCTGCAGCAATATTCGGACTATAAAGTGAATACTCTTCAAGAGAGCTCATTAAAAGTCCAATTACATCAGCTTCATAGGAGTATAGTATTAACGCTCGTGCTAGTTTTTTATTTTCAGCGTATTCGCCAGGAGTATCTATAATTACATCAAAATTATTTACATATTGTGTCTTATGATATATAATCTCTTTTCCTTTCAAAGCCTGAGTCAAAGTAGTTTTACCACAGCCGGTTCTACCAACTAACATAATCTTTCTCATAAAACCACCTATGCTTTTGTTAAATTGCACACATTAAATCCTAATGTATTTTTTGCATAATTTAAAATAGACTCTAAAGCAATTGCCACATCTGAAATTGTTCCTGTTATAATTAAGGTTCCGCTAAATCTATCAATAAATCCAATCTCTATTGCCGATGCTTTTATTGCTATATCTGCTGCTATTATAGAAGTTTCACTTGGAGTAACAGTCAGAATTCCGATAGCTGCCCTGTTATAATCAATTTTAGGGTCTAATCCTAGCTTCTTATAAATAATAGAGTCTGGACTTGCAATGACATGAGCCATTGTAATTTGTTTCCCTGGAACAGTTTCTTGAATTATTCTCATTAAATCGGTTTTATTTATATCTAAATCATTTAATCTCATTCTTCTCATCCTCTCTATGAAATTGTACTATTAAATACAATTATTTTTATCCAATAGCTAGTATCCGTAACACTCTCTTTTTCAAGCGTGGGTAACGACTATACGCTCCTGGATTAATTCAACTAAATTCAGCTTGAGTATAAAATTCCACATGAAAAGTTTCACTTATACTTCTCTGTTTATAATCGTAACATATTCTTAAACTCTATTAATAACGATATTGTAACTAAAAATATGTAAATTTCAATACAGTCTGAATTTTGCATATTTTACAATTACAATTTACCTGTAACAAAGTAAGTTAAGCTATATAATATTATCAAATTAACTTAATCAAAACATATATACAAAATAATATTTACATTTTATATTTATAGGAGTGATTAAAATGATAAATGAAGACTTAATAAAAAAGATATCAAATGATTTAATTAGTTCATTAAAAACTAATAAGATAACTCTAAAAATGGCAAAAGAAATTCTTGAAAAGTCTGAAAGGAAGGCTGAATTAATAAATGTTCCAGCTGTTATCACAATCGTCGATGATGGCGGAAATCTTATTGCTCAACATAGAATGGATGATTCACTTTTAATAAGTATTAAAGTTTCCTTTAGCAAAGCATATACAGCCCTTGCTTTAAAAATGTCTACTGAAAAACTTAATGATCTAGTGCTCCCTGGCAAACCGCTTTATGGTTTAGAAAGTGTTGGGCATGGTGAACTTTGTATTTTAGGTGGAGGAATACCAATAGTTAGTAATGGAAATATCATTGGCGCTATTGGTGTTAGCGGTGGAAGCATTGATGAGGATATTCAGATAGCTCAGGCAGCACTTGAATAATTTAACAATACATTTTACCACTCACCCATATGTATCTTTCCATGCATAATTCTTTCATTTCCTTTAATATAATTTAATTTGTTTAAATATGAGTTTATCACTAGATTTAAATTGAATTATTTTCTTGATATTAACCGAAGCTATACATGCTTTTTTTAATATCATCCAGCATAACCTCTCTGACAGCTAGAAGTTGCATTAGGAGATTTCATCCAAATTATCAAACGATGATTCTATCGCGAAAAGCATATTTAAGAGAATAATCTAATAGAATGTGTTATAATTTCTATATAGGGAAGGAGTGAGATTATATGGATAAGTTTGTAATTGCAATAACAAGAACTTGTGGAAGCGGTGGGACAACAATAGGGAAAATGTTATCTAAAGATTTGGGTATAAATATGTATGACCGTGAGTTATTACGTTTGGCTTCAGATGATAGTGGTATAAATGAAGCTCTATTTGCCAATGCAGACGAAGGTGTAAAAAATAGTTTGTTATATAAGGTTTCAAAGAAAGTATATAATGGTGAATTAATCCCACCTGAAAGTAATGATTTTACTTCAAATGACAATTTGTTTAATTATCAGGCCAAGGTACTACGTGAATTAGCGGATAAAGAATCTTATGTTGTAATAGGACGTTGTGCTGATTATATTTTAAAAGATAAACCAAATATATTTAAAATTTTTATTCATGCATCAGAGGATTACTGCATTAAACATGAAATAGATATCCTTGGCGCTTCTGAAAAAGAAGCAATTAAGGAAATTAAGAAATTAAACAAGTATAGACGTGACTACTATTATTACCATACAGGGAATAAATGGGAAGACGTAAAAAACTATGATTTATCTCTCGATACTAGTAAGCTAGGCTTCGAGAAATGTGTCAAATATATTAAGGAATATATTAAGTTACGTATGGAGTCATAAATGCTCAAGCGTTCTTAAAAAATATCTTTGATAGGACAAAATCGCAAGCAACTGTGGAGCCGGAGATTTTTTCACGCATCTGCCTTTTCGAACGCATGTGAGAAAAACTTGGCAGGCGAATATGATTTCTTTTTTATTCTTTTTAAAATACACAAACTAGTCAATCGAACTTTTTAAGTTATCCATAGATTTTATTGGAATATAAATTCCTAAAGAATAAAAAAGCCCCATGGTGTATTCTCTTACACCATGGGGCTATTATTTATTATTACATAAGCGCGAATAATCCTACAAATGCTAATGCAATAAAGTACATTGGTACAGGAATATCTTTCGATTTACCTGTGAATAATTTTATTAACACATAAGAAACAAATCCAAATGCTAACCCATCTGTAATTGAATATGTTAAAAGAGTTAATATCAATGTTAAGAATACAGGCATTCCTTCAGTAAAATCTGAGAAATTAACCTTTGCTATTGGTTCCATCATTACTGCACCTAAAACTATTAGAACAGGCGCTGTAGCGAACCCTGGTATAGCAGTTAAAATTGGTGAAAAGAATAATGATAAGAAGAATAATCCAGCTATTGTAAGTCCAGCAAGTCCTGTTCTTCCACCTTCAGCAATACCAGCTGCTGATTCAACAAATGCAACAGGTGTAGATGTTCCTAAACATGCACCTACTACAGACCCAATAGCATCAGCTGTTAAAACTTTATCTGCATTTTTAACATTACCTTTTTCATCTAAATATCCAGCTTTTGAAGCTAAACCAATTAAAGTTCCTATACTATCAAAAACATCTATAAATAACATAGAAAGAATTGCTGGTATTATACCAATTACCATTGCACTCTTAAAATCAAATTGCATAAATATTGGAGCAACTGATGGTGGCATAGATATTATTCCTGTAGGTACCTTAGCAACTCCAAAAATCATCCCTAATACATACACAGAAAACATTCCGATAATGAATGAACCTTTTATATTTTTATAATATAAAACTGATATTATAATAACACCTAGACCAGCTAAAAGAACTGTTGGATCTTTTAAATTACCTATTCCAACTAATGTAGCTTGATTAGCAACAATCATCTTAGCATCTTGAAGACCTATAAATGTTATAAAGAAACCAATACCAATACTAATTGCATATTTTAATGTTGGCGGAACACTATCAATAATCACTTGTCTAATTTTAAATATGTTAAGCGCCATAAATATAAATCCTTCGATCAATGAAGCTGCTAAAGCTGTTTGCCAAGAGAACTTCATACCTAAACAAATTGTGAATGTAAAAAGAGCATTTAATCCCATACCTGGTGCCATACCAAATGGATAATTAGCAATAAGGGCCATAATTACAGTACCAATAAAAGAAGCCAATGCCGTTGCAGTAAATACTGCTGATATGTCCATACCTGATTGACTTAAAATACTAGGATTTACCACTAAGATATATGCCATAGTTAAAAATGTTGTTAAACCTGCTAACATTTCTGTCTTAACAGTTGTTTTATTTTTTGATAAATGAAATATTTTTTCTAACATACCATTCTCCTCCGTTGTTTTTACCGATTTTTTTAACACATTGTCCAATATAGATTCCTCCTATTTTTGAGCTACACAAATTAACACTGCTACTCCAAAATAATACATCTGTTAGTAGGATGCACTAACGTTGAAAAAAATATAAAAGATAATAACAAGAATTTAAAGATTTCTTGTAAAATATAAGCCCCTTTGTTTTTTACAAAGGGGCTTATAAGTAACAAGTACCTATAAACACCCATAGTCAGACAATTTACGGTAGTCCGGTAGAAACGCTTGAACCTTATTTTCAAGCATATACGGGTAAAATTTCATTATTTATATATGACATACTAATAAATTACTTTTTAAATTTCTATACAATCATCGAATATTAAAGCATAGAATAAATAAAATGTAATATATTCAGTGCGTAATATATAGCTCTTTATTTTACATACTTAATGCTACAATACTTTGGACTATAAATCAATAGTAAATTAAATATTTTATGTATTTTTTTTATTTTTATTCATCTAACGTTCGTGTTTTTGTATGTTTTGGATAAAAAAAATCTAATAATATAGCTATAATTCCTCGTATGTAAAATTATTCCGAATATTAGTTTTTAAGCAATCTTAATTTTTATATTTATTATTCTATTAACTTTTTACATTCTTATGTTTACTATTAATCCCAAATAAACATTATTTTTGACTTGTCTCTTAAATTCTTAATAGCAAAAGGATTAGTAATTATAGCATTTATCACCAATCCTTCTACAATTATATATTCACATCCGTATTTCTATGATACCGGAGCCATAAGTATTTTTCCCGTTCCCCTATATACGTTAACTAATCCCTCTCCTGAAACCGCAGATCCAATTAAGCTTTTACTAGATTTTTCAACTCTGAAATCTAAAGAATTGGACCAAGCAATTGCAAAATTCCCATCAATCCTTACTTCATCATTATCTAATATAAATTCTATTAACTCGCTTCTTGGAACAGGACTCTCTAGCACAGCTATCCCTTCACCTTTTAGGCATAAATTAAACAGACCTTCATTTCCAAGCATAGCCGAAGAAATGTTTGTCCTCGCAACTATTTTTTGCTGAACCTTAGACTCACATGCTAGAAAAAGTCCGTCATCTAAAACAATCCCTCCCCATTCTGAAACTTCTTCAAGTAAAATATGCCTATATGTCGGTTCTAGCATTAATAAGCCACTACCTTGATATTTGGGTTTAATTGCAGATTCTTTTGTTACCTTTGACGATATAGCTTTTCCAATAAGATCACCTATACCCTTGATATCAGCCGCCATACTGACAGCTCCTGCTGTCCACTGCATTACTCCTGAACTAATTGTATACGCATTACCATTCAACTCAATTAAAACCTGTCTTTTTCTAACATTCATCTCTGAAGCAAAATATGCGGCCATTGCAGTCGCAGTACTTACACTTAAATCTTTTTTATATTCAAGAACCTTAACGCCTCCTCTTGATTCTACAACTTCAATATTTTTATTTTCAAAAAGATTATTGCACTTTACCATCACAAATTCTCTCCTTTTATTCTTTAATTATATATTCTTTACATATTCTATTAGAATATATAATAAGGAATTACAAAAAACAAAATATAATTGTAACAAATATCTTTAATATGGCGAATATTAACTTCTTACTTATGTATAGGAATATGAATTACATTTGCTTTAAACTCAAACAGAAAAAACGTAAATAAACCAGATAATAATTAAATCCTTATTCTCTAGGATTTAATTTGTTACCTGATTTATTTTTATTGATACTATATAATCAATATCAACCATTCTATTTTATAGACTCTCTGTATTGCTTAAACGCTTTACCTATACTAGGGTTACTTTCTATAAATTGTACAAAATCCTGAAAACATTTTGATGTTTCTTTGCTTATAGTATGTTCTATCTTTTCTGTTTCATCTAATATTTCTTTATCAGGAATATCAAGTATCTTTAGAAAATTCTCAATAATATGATGCCTATTAAGAAGTGCGGCGCCAAGTTCTTTACCGCTTTCTTCAAGTATTATAATCCCATACTTTTCATACTTCACAAGTCTTTCCTCTGATAATTTCTGTACCATTTTTGTAGCCGAAGGAGGCTGAACATTAAGCGCGTTTGAAAGTTCATTAATTCTTAAATATCCTTTATTTAATGATAATCTATATATCATCTCAAGATAATCCTCCATCGATGCAGTTAGTTTACTATCTTCTTTCTTCATATATTCGTTAAAAGTATAGAAATCATTTTTAGCCATATCTTCACCCACTTCCTGTAATAATCTACTTAATAAATTATATGCCTTGATGGCGAAAAAGTTACTTTAATGTAACATTTAGAATAATACTGCATAACTTATAATATAAAATAATTTAGACTAGGCTAAGAAAGTTAACTGATAATAACTATTTTAATTACATATAAGATTAAGAAAATTAGACACATAAAAAATTAAGTGAGAAAGGTGATGTATTTTCTTGGAGAACGAAAGAGGTTTAAGAAGCACTGATGTATCTGTTACTGGATTTTTGCCATTTAAAAGAGGCAAGAGTGCTAGAATAAGTAAGTTTAGACAATTGTTAAAGTATTTAGGTCCAGCCTTTATTGTAAGTGTTGCATATATAGACCCTGGGAACTTTGCCACTAATATTAGTGGTGGATCAGAATTTGGTTATGCATTAATTTGGGTAATTTTATTTAGTAACTTAATGGCTATATTTTTACAAATAATGTCTGCAAAATTAGGAATAGCTACAGGTCATAATCTTCCTGAAATGTGCGCCAAAGTATTTTCTAAAAAAACAAATTGGATATTTTGGATTATTGCTGAAATAGGTGCCATGGCAACTGACTTAGCAGAATTTCTAGGTGGAACTTTAGGATTGTATTTATTGTTTCATATACCAATGATATATGCGGGGCTTATCACAGGAATAATAACATTCTTTATTTGTTATATGGAAAAGTATGGGCAAAAAGCTATAGAAATAATAATATCAGTTCTTGTTGCAATAATCTGTATTGCCTATACAATAGAATTATTTCTTGCCAAACCTGATTGGTTTCAAGTAGGCATTCATACAATAATTCCATCATTACCAAATAGTCATGCATTATTGATTGCAGTAGGAATGCTTGGTGCAACAGTTATGCCTCACGTAATATACTTGCATTCACATTTAGTTCAGCATAGAGGAACTGATACATCAACTGAAGGAAAACTAAAACATTTAAAAATGGAAAAAATTGATGTAACAATAGCCATGAATATTGCCTTTATAGTAAATGCCGCTATGGTTATTGTATCTGCCGCTGTATTCAATAAAAACGGATTAGTTGTTGATACAATGGAGCAGGCTCACGCGTCATTACAGCCTTTGCTAGGTTCATTATCTAGTGGAGCTTTTGGAATAGCACTGCTTGCATCAGGTTTATCATCATCTGCTGTTGGTACCATGGCAGGTCAAACAATTATGAAAGGCTTTGTCAATTTAAGTATACCGATTAATATCAGAAGACTTATAACTATGATGCCCGCATTAGCTATAATTGCACTTGGAATAAATCCAATGAATGCCCTTGTTTTAAGCCAAGTTGCACTTAGTTTTATATTACCATTTCCGATAATACAAATGCTAACTATAGCTAGACGTAAAGATTTAATGGGTATTATGGCAAATCGTAATTGGGTAAGAATTTTAGGTGTCATCATAGCTTTTATAATCATATCACTAAATATAGTTCTCTTATATTTAACATTTACTGGTCAAGCTTAATAGTAATATTCCAGGAGCATTTTGTGATTAAGTCCGTTAATATGTTAAAAGATAAAAGCTCTTCTTTTCGGTGGTTCAAAACCTTAGAAGAGTTTTTTAATCCTCTACTATTAATTTAATTTGCACATTTTTTATATAAATATATTATAAAATATAACTTAAATATCTTTATGTATTTAATAAATATCGGTAGCAAAATCCTAAATGTGCTTAAAAATTCTTAATCACCCCACGAATTCATAACCATATATTAAATATAAGTAATAATTAAGAAGGAATGACATATATGATATTAATTTTATCTGCTTTATTATTTAGTTTATCTTCTAACTTAGATAATTTAGTTATAGGTATTGCATATGGAATAAAAAAAATAAGAATAGGCATAACTGCAAATCTTATAATAGCACTTGTAACTTCTACCGGAACATTTTTATCTATGTTACTTGGCATATATGTATCTAAATTTTTACCAAGTTTTTTAGCAAATAATTTAGGTGCTGGAATTATTATAATTCTAGGATTATACTTTGTAATCCAAAGTATTTTTAAACTTACAAATAATAAAAAGCTAAAAGAACTCGCTTTAAAAAATACTAATGATATGATTGAATATGCAGAAAAATCAGATCTAGATCACTCAGGGGATATAGATAAAAAAGAGGCCCTTTTGGTAGCCTTTGCATTAACATTTAATAACTTTGGTACAGGGGTTGCTGCAAGTGTAACAGGCGTTAATATAGAACTTACAGTCATATTAACATTTATATTAAGTATTTGTACCCTTAAACTTGGCGAAAGTGCTGGAAACCATATTTTAGGGAACTTCTTAGGTAAATTTGCTCCATTAATTTCAGGAATCTTACTTATAAGCCTTGGAATTATAGAATTATTTAACTAATAGATTTAAATTAAATATATTTTACTTAAATCATAACATAATAAATTGAAGAACGGCTACAAATAAAATTTTCTAGAATGAAAGTATTTCTATAAACAGAAATACTTTCATTTTCTACTATTATATTAAAAACTATTTTCCCCTTGCTCAACAACTCCATTAATGCTTATTATGAATATTTCTTTAGTTTCTTCCATACAAAGATACTTAATATTATTTTTATAATTTAAGTCTTTTCTTATAGTCTTTAATAATTCTAATAGATTTCTTTAATTCTATCTTTTCACTTTCACTTAAATGATATTCAACAAGTTCTTTCACTCCCTGATTATCTAAAACTGCTGGAACTCCTGCATATGTGTCACTTTCGCCATACTCTCCATTAAGCATAGCAGATACGGGAATAACTTTATTTTCATCTCGTAATATTGCTTTTACAATCTGAACGGTAGTTGCTGCAATACCAAAAGTAGTTGCACCTTTAGCATTTACAATACGATATGCTATTTTTTTAATATCTTCAGTTACTGAATTTAAATCAAAACATTTTAATCTTATTTTATTGTCATTAATTATATCTAAAAATTTTTTACCCCCAACTGTAATTTGACTCCATGGAATCATTTGAGAATCTCCATGTTCTCCCATACACAAAGCATGAACACTTTGTGGATCAACACTCATAACATCAGCTAAGTGATATTTCAATCGTGCCGAGTCTAACGCTGTCCCTGTTCCAATAACTTTATTAGATGGTAAACCTGAAAGCTTGTGTACATAGTATGCCATAACATCTACAGGATTTGTTATTACAACAATTATACCTGAAAAACCACTTTTCATAATGTTCGGTACTATATTATTCATTATTCCCGCAGCCTTTTCTAGCATGTCTAATCTCGTTTGCCCCGTAATATAAGGTAATGCTGCTGCAATTATAACTATATCAGCATCCTTACATCCTTCATACTCACCAGCTTTTACTCTCATCCTACTTCCACTATATCCAAGAGAGTGCTGTAAATCTGTTGCTTCAGCCCATGATTTTTCTTTGTTTATATCAATTAATATCAAATCATCACATACATGATTCATTACCATGTCAAATGCTACCGCTGCCCCAACAGAGCCTGTTCCAACTATTGCTACTTTACTTCTGCCAATTGCCATATATATCACCCTTTACTAGTTTTGCTATAAATTATTATATCAAAAATTAAATTTATTATCATCTTGATGATTTACATTCTTAGTATATGAGCTTTTGAATACATCTTACATATAATCAAAAATTTTCACTCTTTTTATTTTTAATGTTCTTTTTCCTTATTATAAATGTTTATCCTGAACCTTTAATATTATATAAAATGTAAATATCTATTCTTTAACCCAATAACTGCTTCCATCATTTTTTCTTTCTATAAAACCATACTCTATTAAAGCTCTTCTAATGGTTACATAATCCTCATATACTCTCTTTAAAATCCTATTTATCTCCTTTTCGGAGTATTGCTTCCCTTTTGAAAAATTCCTTGATATTTCTTCTAATACAATAATCTTTTTCTTTTCTCTTGCTGGATAGTTCTTTAAACCACCATTTTCGTTCATGTAGGTTTCAACTACATTCTTCTTTTCTTTATCCGTTATATTATATCTATCATCTAAAGTAGTTGCTGTCTTATAAGCATCACATATAGTCTCTTTACCAAATTTATTAATTTTCTTATTTATACTTTTTGAAAGTAAATCCATCATAGCTAAAAATAATTTTGCTTGTTTTTCCTTTTCTCTTAATTTATACCGATGGTTTCTTACTGTCGATTGAGCTACCTTAAGTTTCTCCGAAATTTCTTTATCAGATAATCCTAACGCAATTAATTTTATCAGTTCTCTTTGAACATCCGATATTCCAATAAAACCAGAATTCATATTTAATAAATATTCAAGCATTGAACCATGATTTGTTTCAATATGTAATTCTGCCGATTTCCTCGCATCATATAATTTTGAATTTATTTCATATATTCTTCCTTTTTGAAACTCCTCTTCGCAAATTATACACCTATATCCATCATCTTCTTCAATAACTCCATCTTTAAGCTCACTTATAGTTGCATTCCAGAATGACTCATTTGATTTTATATCCATTAATCTCATTCCCTTTCAATATAATTACTTTCTATTTAATATATTACAGGCCTTTATCCGTTTTGTCTATATATAAATAAACTTTTTTCGAAACCATCTACTCAAATTTACTTTTTTGTTTTTTAATTCATTCAATGTTGTTAACACTAAGATAGTATATTTTTTTATCTTAAATAAGAACGATCACTATGGACATAATATATTTAATCATAAATAAAATTAGGCCAACCACTTCTACTTACTATTCTATGGTTTACCTATTGATTAATTAGATACTCTTAAAACATGAACTTTATTTTTTACTTAGCCTTACTTTTTAGCACTATATGTGCCGATTCTAATTTTTCATTATTTAATTTAAATATAATTTTTCTTATACTGTCATCCGAAAGATTATATGCCTCTGCAATATCAAAAACTTTTCAGGCAGGATATCCTTTCCGCTTTTGTAACACACCCTCGGCTTCCTCCTTGAAATTTTCAATATTCAATAATACTACGTTTTTTAAATTTCTTATAGAAATCACCTCCTAACAATTTCTATAATCAAAATTAGATTTATTACTTCTTATAACTAGATTCAGATAAAAAATCCCATGGATACTAATTAATCATCCATGGGATTACACATAAAATACTAGATAATTACTACTATCTAGCATTTCCTTATGCTAAAAAAATGCAATAAAAAACACGATAACCCTCATGTATTCTGCCTAGATATATATTAATTCTTCAGATGACGGTTAATACTCTTTTGAAATCACAACAAATAAAAAGTAAACATACCCTACTTCCATTACTCCATAAATATTTTTGAATTGATCACAAATAGAACTTTTTCTAGAAATATATAAAAGATTTTTAAAGGAGGATATAACCTCCTTATTTTATTGATAGGATTATTAACTTAAATTTAAGCTAATAACCACCTCTTATTAATTTCTCAACTCTTTCAAAAGTTGGCATAGCCTCTTGGGCTCCTAGTGCAGTTGTTGAAATAGCACCTACAGCATTTCCAAACCTTACACAGTCTTTCAGTTCTTTTTCTTTCGCTAACGCAAAAGCAAATCCTGCATTAAAAGAATCTCCTGCTGCTGTTGTATCTATTGCATCAACAATAAATCCTGGAACTCTAATACATTTATCTTTTTTAATAATTGCAGCCCCATCACTCCCTAATTTTGCAACTATAACCTTTACTCCCTTATTAAATAATGTTTGTGACGCTTCTACAAGATTTTCTTCACTATTTATCTTTCTTCCAATTAGAGTTTCCAACTCCGTTTCATTTGGTGTTAAGTAATCCACATATTTAAAAATTTCATCAGGGAGATGTACCGCGGGCGCTGGATCAAGTATTACTGTTTTCCCTTGTTTTTTTAGTTTTTTCATAGTTCCAATTACTGTTTCCAATGGAATTTCTAATTGAAATAGAAATATATCTGCTTTCTCAATCAAACTCCATTTGCTTTCAATATACTTTATATCAACTTCTGCATTAGCTCCCGGAACAACAATTATATTATTCTCTCCATTATTACTTACTTGTATGACTGCCACTCCAGAAGACATACCCTTTTCAATGCTTACCCCATTATAATTAACATTATTATTTTTTAAAACTTCTAGATACTTTCTTCCATATATGTCTTCCCCTATTTTTCCTACCATAAGCACATCTGAACCCAATCTACCCAGTGCTATTGCCTGATTTGCCCCTTTCCCTCCCGGAAATGTATTGAACTCTTTACCCAAAACGGTCTGTCCTGCTACAGGAAAATGTTCTACAGTAGTTACTAAATCCATATTTAAACTCCCAATTACACATAGGCTTTTCATATAATACGCTCCTCTTCCTACATCAAACTAAAACAAAATATGTCTCTGATTTAAATCTAGTGTTATTATATCACAATTTCTATTCTTAAAAATTTCACTAACTCAACATTTCAACACTCCCAGAATCTTGTATAACCACTAAGTATCCTTACTTTCTAAGGCTTTATATCATTGAATAAACAACAAATGAAAAGCCCTCAACATACATCGAGGGCTTTATTTGCATAATAAAATGCTAAGAACTCTTATTTTTTTAAAAATATATAAGCATACTAATTCAAAACTTATAGTTCCGTCTATCAAAATTCTTATTTTCTAAAGTAAGTTTACCGCTCCTATTGATAAAATTTATCACATAACTTAAAATTATGTTGATCATTTTAGGTATTTTGACATTTTAGAACATATGCTGGTGGTATATTTAATACAACTCTTTCTAAGCTTATATCTTCAAAGTAACTTCCTATATATCCCTTTTTAAGCAATGTATATTGAAAAGTTATAAATAATCCATTCTTTTTTAATATATCTTTTGTCTTTTTTAATATTCTATTTGACATATTCTTTGGTAAACTTGCAAATGGTAATCCTGAAACAA
The DNA here is from genome assembly GCA_963524945.1 of uncultured Clostridium sp. Classification (GTDB taxonomy): domain Bacteria; phylum Bacillota; class Clostridia; order Clostridiales; family Clostridiaceae; genus Clostridium. Next base: position 85,317 of record CAURJV010000003.1, on the reverse strand, counting down.
CATAGTCTACTTCTTTAATATTATATTCTTTTAAATATTTATCTACATTTTCAGCTGAATCATTTACTATTATAACATTATTATAATCACCATACTTTTCCTCTAATTCTCTGCAGAATTCTTCGTTATATTCCACAAGCATTAGCATAGTATGATCCTTTATTTTTTTCATTAGTCTGTCAGTAAATACCCCTGTTCCTGGACCATACTCCACAATACATTTTGCATGATCAAAATCAATATCGTGTGCCATTTTTTCAGCAAGTTTTTTAGAACTAGGCGCTACAGCTCCAACAGTTCTTGGTGACTTAAAATATTCCATTAAGAACTTTATCCACATAATAATACAACCCTCTCTATATTTTCTTAATTAGAATACATATTTTATTGAACTTAAACAAACTAAATAAAATATATATTCTATTATTAACAAAAGAGACTACCCCTCAGTTTGTGAAAAACCAGAGATAATCTAAAACACTGTATAAGTTTCCTACTAAACTAATCTATTATTTAATTATGATACTTTGCACAGATATAAACCGGTTTAAAAGTATACAATATATTAACAAATTGTGCATAGCCTAATGATATGTAGATGATAATCCATCACAACATAAAAGATAAAAATATATTTTCAAATTCATTTTTTTCAACCATTAAATTATAACATAATAAGGAAATAAATTCAATGTTTTACATAAATATATTGAGTAAAAATTTATTATTTTAATTTTATTAAGCTCTAATAATTAAAAAATTATAAATAATCATACTTATTCTTTATAAAACAAATATATTAATAATTATTTCTAAATCTTATTTCAATTCCAAATGCAATCTTAATGAATTTCTTAGATTAAACATACGTTTAACTTTTTTGCTTTATGTCTTCTTAAAAAGGAACATATATCATAAATATCTATAGGGGATAATTCAATATCTATACCTCCTAAACTTGTTATGGAAAAAACTTGTCCAAAACCTTTAATACAAGTTTCAAATAAATCTATTTTCTTTTCCATATGCTGTAGAATTATCCCCACACCAATGACATCTTTTACATTATTAATTATAAAATAGCTATTTCAAAACAGATATCCATTTTGAAATAGCTAGAATAAAATATATAAATTATAAACTTCCTTTTATGAGATTGATCCTCTGAGCATATTCTTCATCACTTAAATATTCTTTCTGAGGATTCATTTCAAATACTCCTCCCCATGAATAGCCATCTTTATACTTAGGAACTAAATGGAAATGAAGATGAGGAAGCGTATCTGAATATGCCCCATAATTTATTTTATCAGGTGAAAAAGTTCTTTTAATCGCGGATGCCACTCTTGTAACATCTTTCATATATAATTCTAATTCCTTATCATCTAATTCAAATAATTCTTTCACATGTTTATTATAAGCAACAATACATCTTCCTTTATGGCTTTGTTCTTTAAATAAATAAAGTGTTGACACCTCTAGCTTACATATTTCAATCATTAAATTACCAAGTTTTTCATCCTTATCACAATAAAGGCAATTATTTTTATTAATCATATTAAAATCTCCTAACCTAATTTTTTTTATAAATATATATTAATAGTAATAGCATTTTTATATTTAATAGTGCAAATAGTTATTTAAGATGTACCTTTTATATCCTTACACAGAATTATAGAAACTATAGGAATTATATTTTTAATAAAGTTGAAATTAAAATTAGCTGCCTTAAAATAGCAATTTATTTTAAGGCAGCTATAATAATTAAATTGAAACGTATCTAGAGATTATGATAATTTTTTGCTACTTTAGTATATTACTATTCTATTAATCAAAAGAACTAACTTAAACTACTGTTTCTTTCCAAACATTTTCATATTTATATCCAGTAAGATTTTCAACAATTGTTTTTGTTTCTTGAGTTACTTCTTCTTTTGAACCATTATTTTTTAGACGTTCAACTTCATCCACTAATATACCATGTGTTCTTTTATTAAGTTTGAAAGTTGCCGCACAAATTAATGCAATTACAAGTAAAGATATACATCCAACAGCTAAAAGAGTGGCTATAGTTGATACAACTTGTGGTGATTGAGTTGCTTGTCCTTTAACAAATCCGCTTTCTTGCAATACAACACCTATAACAAATGTAGCTATTGCCACACTGCTTTTTCTAGTAAATGTCATAACTGCTGCAAAAAGCCCTTCTCTTCTTTGTCTTGTAACCATTTCATCAACATCAGGAATGAATGGAAATACATTCCATGGAGTAAACTCTAATAAACTTCTTCCTACTTGATAAATTGTACCAATTACAAATAATAAAACAATATTCGATCCTAAATTTCCTACATAAAGTCCATAAAATGCTAGTAAACATACAATCATAATAGAATAAGACATCTTATATAAGTTACCTGGTCCAACTTTAATCATTAAGAATCCACCTAAGATTGTTACAGGAATACCAATGATGCTAAGTGAAAGTACATTCGCAGCAGTAGTAGATGAAACACCTAAATTGAATACACAGAAATATATAAATACTGAATTAAATAAGTCTTTAGCAGTAAATGAACATATATAAATTGCTAAATGTTGTCTAAACGCTCTAATCTTAAATGTAGAAACATAGTCACCACCAACCTTTACAATAGTCATTAATTGTTCGCCAAAACTCTTGCTTGTAGAACCATTTAATAGTTCTTGTTCCATTTCAGGTGTAAGGTCCCTTTCCCATGTTACTTTATGTGATATAAGTATACATATTGCATATATAATAGCAAAAACTAATCCATTTATGAAATATGCTTGTGGGCTCTTGTCACCAAAGAAAGCTATTAATCTTCCTGGAACAAAAGTAGCTAAGAATGTACCTGTTGCGGAAATAAACATTCTTGATGCTGATAATTTAGTTCTGTCAGTAAAATCTTTTGTCATTTCAGCCGGTAATGTTTCCCATGGAATTAATACCATTGCTGCAATTATTTCAAATAACAAGTAAGTAACTAAATAGAATGCATAGCTTCTTCCTGTTACCCATAGTAATACGTAATCTGCCATTAATGGAGCTCCGATTAATAAGAAGAAACGACGTCTACCAAAAAGTTTTCCAAGTTTAGTTTTATAGAAGTTATCAGATATACTACCGATAAATAAACTAGCAACTGCATCCACTATACGAGCAATAGCGATAATAGAAGCACCTTCTATCGGTGTTAATCCTGCAAATGTTGTATAGAAAAATAGTAAGAAAGCTCCAATAATGGTGAATGCTCCACCACCCATTAAATCAACTAGTCCATAACCAACGCCTCTAGCTATCGTGATTTTTCTATTATTATTTGACATATATTTTTCCTCACTTTCATCAATTAAGTGTTCTCGAATTATTTTTCATCGAATCCAAAATATTCTTTTGCGTTGTTGTAACATATACCTTGAACAATTCTTTTTAATAATTTATCATTTTTAGGCACTTCTCCGTTTTCTACCCATTCTCCAATTAAATTACAAGCAATTCTTCTAAAGTATTCATGTCTAGTGTATGATAAAAAGCTTCTTGAATCAGTTAACATTCCAACAAAACGCCCTAATAATCCAAGGTTTCCTAATGCCTTCATTTGTTCAACCATTCCATCCTTGTTGTCATTGAACCACCAAGCAGCACCAAATTGCATTTTTCCTGGAATTCCATCACCTTGAAAATTTCCTATCATAGTTCCAAGGACATAGTTATCCTTTGGATTTAATGTATATAAAATAGTTTTTGGAAGAGAATTTTCTCTGTCCACAGAATCTAAAAGTCTAGAAAGCGGATAAGCTATGCTTTCATCATTGATTGAATCAAAACCTGTATTTACTCCTATTTTTTCAAGCATTTTTGTATTATTGCTTCTAAGGGCCGCAATATGAAGCTGCATAGTCCATCCTAACTCATGGTAAAGTTTAAATACGTGTCTTAATGTATATGTTTTATACTTCTTTTCTTCATCAATGCTTATAGCTTTACCTTCTAAAGCTTTAGTAAATATCGCTGCTGCTTCTTCTTTTGATGAATCTGCATAAACTACTACACCATCTATACCATGATCTGCTATTCTACATCCAACTGAATGGAAAAATCTTATTCTTGAATCAAGCGCTTTTAAAAATTCATCATAATTATCTATAGATATTTCAGATACTTTTTCTAAATCTTTTACCCAAGAAACAAAACCATCTAAATTAATTTCAATTCCTTTATCTGGTCTAAGAGTAGGTAAAACATTTACATTGAAGCTAGCATCCTCTTTGATTTTTATATGATATTCTAAAGTGTCGATAGGATCATCTGTTGTACATATAGTTTCAACATTTGATTTTATAATTAAATCTCTAACATTAAATCCATCTCCACTAAGTAATTCATTAGCTTTTTTCCAAATTGCTGGAGCAGTATCTTCATCAAGTGGCTCATATATTCCAAAGAATCTTTGAAGTTCTAAATGAGTCCAATGATAAAGAGGATTCCCGATAGACATTGGTATAGTTTGTGACCATGCCAAAAATTTATCATAATCACTTCCATCTCCTGTGATGCATTTTTCATCTATACCATTACTTCTCATAGCTCTCCACTTATAATGATCACCATAAAGCCACGCTTCAGTTATATTACTGAATTTTTTGTTTTCATATATTTCTTTTGGATCAATATGACAGTGATAATCAATAATAGGAAGATTCTTAGCATAATTATGGTATAAATCTATTGCTGTTTGATTAGATAGTAAAAAATTTTCATCCATGAAATTTTTCATATTCGTCATCCTACTTTCAAATAAATATTTCATATTTGTAACGTATTGAATATTTGTGCTAATAACACACACTAAATAAATTCACGCACATTATTGTAATTTGTATCTACACAATACTTTACTACAACGTTTTCTTCAATTTTATATATTAACCTTATTATTATGTTTTGGATTCTTACATTCTTATATTCGCTAATTTAACTCCCTTACCTTATAACACTAAGAGCTTTATATTCCCCTTTTAGCATAAGTGTAAGGTTGTTAATTAGCATTGCTTATGTTATAATGTACTTCATATTAATTTTCTTAAACATTCTTTATCGTTCTTCACTTATATTATTTGGCAGAATATAATAAATGAAGAATGATAAAAATGTTTATTTTTTTGAATCTTCGAGCGTCATCTCTGATTATTTACACTCTAAATATTTTTCTAAAGTTGCTCTAACAGCACCAGCACCTGAAATCAATTCATTGAAATAACCTTCTATTTTCTTGCCTAAACCTACAGTATAAAGATTTACTCCAAAAATTTCTTCATTTATTAGTATTGGTTTTAAACTATTTTCTACTGATTCTTTAGAATTTAATTTTATATCCGCTACATATTTACTTAGTTCATCTAATAAAGGATCTGAACTTAATTCCATAACATTACCATTATCATCTAATCCCATTAGATATCTGCACCAACCTGCTATAACTAGAGGAATATATTTAAGCTCTTTAGCATCTAAATCTTCTCTCTTACCATAAGCTTTAATTGTTTCTCCAAATCTTATACCAACTTTTTGAGATGTATCTGAAGCAATTCTTTGTGGTGTATCAGGTATATATGGATTTGGAAGTCTAACTTCAACTACCTCTTTAATGAAATCTTTTGGATTTAATATTCCCGGATTTACCACAACTGGCATTCCTTCTTCATATCCAATCTTTTCAACTAACTTCTTTAAAGCTGGATCTTTCATTTCATCTGCAATTAAATCAAATCCAAGTAAGCATCCAAAAACTGCTAGAGAAGTATGTAGTGGATTTAAACAAGTAGTTACCTTCATTGTTTCAACTCTTTCCACAGTTTCTCTATTTGTTAAAAATACACCTGCTTCTTCTAAAGGCATACGTCCATTTGGAAAGTTATCTTCTATTACAAGATATTGAGGCCCTTCTGCATTTACAAAAGGTGCAATATAAGTATTTTTGCTAGTTGTTACAATCTTAGTGCTATCAAAACCAACTGCTTCTAATGTATTCTTAACGCTTTGAGATGGTCTAGGTGTAATTTTATCTATCATACTCCAAGGGAAAGATACCTTTTTAGTATCATTGATATATTCAAGGAACCCTTTATCAACTAATCCATTCTCAACCCAATTCTTTATCATTGTTTCCATTGCATTGTGAAGCTTCTCACCATTCTTTGAACAATTATCCATACTTACAAAAGCTATTGGAAGTTGTCCATTTTGATATCTTACATATGCTAGGGATGCAACTTTAGCTATAATACTTACAGGATGCTCTAGACCATCTGTTGTATCTTGTTGTGATAAATTCTTAACATTATAACCTTTTTCAGTTATTGTAAAACTTGCTATTTGCAAAGATGGATTTGAAAATATCTCTTTTAATCTATTCCAATCTTTTTCTCTTAAGTAATCACCAGCTAAGCCTTCGCCTATACTTCCCACTACTTTTTTCTCTAAGCTACCATCTGGTTTCATAATTACTAGTAAGCTCAAGTTATCATAAGGAGAATAAATTTCATCTATAATTTCATAATCATACCCTTCTACAGCAACAATACCAGATTCAACTTTCCCAGTATTTAAAAGTTCCTGTTGTAGCATTGCTATAAATCCTCTGAATATGTTTCCTGCTCCAAAATGAATCCACGTAGGATTTTCTTTAGTTGATGCTGACATCTTATCATAATCAAACTTTGGAATTTCAATCCCAGCTTTTTCCCACAAATCACTATTTTTGATACTTTCCTTACTTAGTACTATTTTGGCGTTATTCATTTTTTTCACCTCTTTAAAACTATTGCTAATAAAGTTGATACTATTAATTATCTTTTATATCTTAAGATCTTATGAGTAATTTTTTAAAATCAAAAACTTTAATGTATCTCTTTTATTTATTTCTTTCAAGAGAATCCCATATTCCCCATAAATACATAATTCCAAGTGCTCTATCGTAAAGTCCATAACCTGGTCTACACTTCTCATTCCAAATATGTCTTCCATGGTCTGGTCTTACATATCCAGTAAATCCAACTTCGTGATAAGCTTTAACTATATCACATATGTCTAATGAACCATCGCAAGTTCTATGAGATGTTTCAATGAAATCACCATTTTCATAAATCTTAACATTTCTAATATGAGCAAAAGCAATTCTATTACCAAATTCTCTTATCATTGCTGGCACATTATTATTAGGATCTGAACCTATAGCACCGCTGCAAAGTGTTAAGCAGTTATATGGATTATCAACAAGCTTTAATAATCTTGCTAGATCATCTCTGTTCTTAACTATTCTTGGTAACCCAAATATTGGCCAAGGTGGATCATCCGGGTGAACTGCCATTTTAATATCATTGATTTCAGCTACAGGAATAATTTGTTCTAAGAAGTATTTTAAGTTATTCCATAAGTCTTCTTCTGTTACATTCTTATATGCTTCAAAAAGCTGAGATAAATTCTTCAATCTTTCTGGTTCCCAACCTGGCATTGTAAGATCTGGATTAGATGCTATTTTATTAACTAATTCCATTGGATCTATATCTTTAATCTTTGCTTTTTCATAAAAAAGAGCTGTAGATCCATCTTCTGCTTTCTTGAATAAATCTGTTCTAAGCCAGTCAAATACAGGCATGAAATTATAGCAGATTACTTTAACTCCAACCTTAGCTAACTTTTCTATTGTCTTTTTATAATTTTCTATATATTTATCTCTTGTTGGTAAACCTAATTTAATGTCTTCATGAACATTAACGCTTTCAACAACATCCATATTAAATCCATACTTGTCAGCTGATTTCTTTACTTCAAGAATCTTTTCCATTGGCCATTCTTCACCTGCTGCCATATCATGAAGAGCCCAAACAATTCCTCCAACTCCAGGAATCTGTTTTATTTGTTCAAGTGTAACGGTATCATTGCCTTCTCCGTACCATCTAAAACCCATTTTCATAGTAATGTCCCTCCTGTCACTTCATTTACTTATAATTCCAATATATAACATCGCAAAACATATATAAAATTAATACTCTTAAATTTAACGCTGCTTATATATAAGCCTCACCTCCCTTAATTTAAAATAATAATCTTAGTATTACATTATTATTTAACAGCTTTAATCATATTAAGACTCAAATAAATCTTTATTTAAAATAATTAGGATACTTCTCTTTTATTTTATTTTTATCAAAAGTAACCATATTTAAATGTTCCTTCATAAAGTCTTCTGCTATCTCTGGGGTCTTATTTTTTATAGCATTAAAAATTTCTTTATGCTGAAGATAAATATTGTCCCAGCTAGAATTGGTTACTAATCTAAGCATACGAATTCGTTGAAACTCAGTACTGCCATCATTAATACTGTTCCATATTCTTTTCTTGTTGCTTCCTTCGAAAATTATCTTATGAAATTCCTCATCTGCCTCAAATAACTTTTTATAATCATTATTTTCTATATACATTTTTTGAAGTTTCAAATTCATTTCTAAAGCTAGTACATTTTCTTGTGAAAATTCTTTACATGCTTCCTTTACAACTGCTCTTTCTAAATGTTCACGCAAAAATCTTCCTTCCTCAACAGCAGATAAATCAATTAAAGAAACAACTGTGCCTTTTTGAGGATAAATATTTACCAATCCCTCTTGAGCTAAACGAACAAGCGCTTCTCTTACAGGAGTTCTACTTACACTATATTTTTCTGAAAGCTCCTTTTCAGAAATACTAGTGCCAGGCTCAAGATATAAATTGATTATTTCATCTCTAAGTTTATAATATATAGTTTTACTTGTTGTATTTTTATTTACTTCTAAAGCCATTTTTATATTCTCCCTTACTTTCAACTTCTACCATACTTGTATGGTAGTTATATTTATATTTTATCATATGTATTTAAAAAATCAACACTAGTTCACGCTACCATACTTGTATGGCAGTTATGTTTTTATTTTATCATAACCGTTTACAATGTCAATGAAATATTTAATATTTTTTCAATATATTTTTTTAATGATATAGTGAGAAACATGAAGTAAATTACAGTAAATGCCACCATTCGCACATATATTTTGCTAAAACAGTCGATTTTAGATTTTTAAGTGTCAATTTTTTCTATATAATATCACTGTAATAATTAATTGCATATTGAAAGGAGAAAATTATGCTGAGAAACATTAAGGTCATCAATAGTATTATTTTAATGGTTATTTTATCTACAATCGTATCACTATCGATTGCTATAGTCGGCTATAATAACATGAAAACTATTAATTCAAATTCATCACTTATGTATGAAAGTGCTTTAGTAAGAATCTTAAAAACAGAGGAAATTCGACAAACATTCTTAAACATTAGATTAAATGTAAATAGGATTTCTATTTCCGATTTTAATAATGATGATGTAGCTGCAATAGATGCTGATTACAAATCTATTAATACAATGGTAGAGGAATATGAGGCACTATCTTTAAGTTCTATAGAAAAAAATAATTTAAATGAGTTTAAAACTGATTCCGAAAAATATTATTCACAAATAAAAGATCTTGAAAATGGTAATAAGCTATATGGAATAGATTTAGAAAAGTTCAATCAACTCGGAATAGAAATGCAGCTTTTTCTTAATAATCTAGTAACTTATAGTTCAAATACAGCCAGCAACCTTTACAATGATAATGTTAATTTATATGTGAGAAGTACAAAAATTTTCTTTATTACATTCTTTATAGGTTTTATTTTAATGATGCTTGTTTCTTCTTCTATAATCTTAGTTATAAGAAAATCTATAAAAGAGATAATATCAGATTTAGATAATGTTTCTCTAGGTGATTTTAGTATTAAAATAGATTCTAATTATAATAATGAATTTGGTAAAATGAAAAAATCACTTGGTAAGACAGTCTTAAATATTTCAAAAATGATTAAGGAAGTAAAAAATTCAACTAATGTCGTAAATCTTCAAGCAACAAGTTTACTAGGGGCTTCCGATGAAATGTCCTCTTCTGCATTAGAAATTAATTCTGCTGTTCAAGAAGTAGCTACTGCTGCAACTGATCAATCAAGTAATTTAATGAATGTAAATACATCTTTAGATAAATTTGCATTTTCTTTAGATCAAATAGTTTCATCTATTAATGATGTAAACTCAAATATACATAACATTAATGTAATGGCAGAAGAAAGTAATTCTAAACTTAAATTTTTATTTGATTCAATAAATGATGTAAACGAGTCTTTTGATACTGTAAGAACTAAAGTTGTTGATTTAGATAATCACGTTGAAGAAGTCAATAATATAACTAATATTATTAATTCTATTGCTGAACAGACTAATTTGCTAGCACTAAATGCTGCAATAGAATCTGCTCGTGCAGGAGAAGTTGGGCGAGGATTTTCTGTAGTTGCAGACGAAATCAGAAAATTAGCTGAACAATCTAAAGTATCTGCTAGTAATATAAGCGAATTAATTTTAAATATAAATAAAGAAGCTCAAGTAGCCGTTAAAACTACTGATTTAGGTAAAAATAGTTTAAATAATCAATCAACACTTATTGAAGATTCTATAAAATCTTTCGCTTTAATATTTAATGCTATAAATACTATATTACCTAGAGTTGATAATATAAAGAAATCCATTGATGATATTAATATCGAAAAAGATATTATAGTTTCCAAAACATTAGATATTTCTGGAGTATCTGAAGAAAATGCAGCTTCTGCAGAAGAGATTTCAGCTTCAATACAACAAATAAATATATCTTTTGGCGATGTAGCAACTTCAGCTCAAACTCTATCAGATTTAACAAACTCTATGATGAATGAAGTAGACAAATTTAAATTATAATTATTTTTATATAGTATAATTGTATGTTTAAAATAAATTCAGATCTCAAAACATTATGTGAGTTAAAATGGAGGATAATTATGAAAAAGTTGAAATTTTTAAATATTACGCTTGTAATAGTTTTTATGATAACTATGTTAACTGGCTGTGGTTCAAAAAATATTTCTAAAACTAAACAACCTATTACCTTAAATATAATTGATGTTTCAGGAAGTATGCAATTAGTAGGAGATGCTATAGATCAATTTAAGGCTGAAAATCCAGATTTAATAAGCGATATTGTAGTCAAAAAATCTACTGCACTAGAGGTTCCATCTCTATTAAAATCCCAGCTTTTATCTGAAAACATGCAAACAGATTTAATTTTTACTGGAATTGATGGTCTCTCTACTTGTATAGATAGAGATGTTATAGAAAATATCACATCAGCTTATGGAAGTAATTTTCCTGACTTGGAGAATAACTATACTACTGGTGCCAAAGCTGCATATGATTTAGTAAAAGGCTATGGTATAACTTATGTATATTCACCTAGTGGACCAATTTTTACATACAATCCAGATACAGTTAAAAATGTTCCCAAAACACCTGATGAGCTCTTAGCTTTTGCTAAAGCTAATCCTGGTAAATTTACATATGCAAGACCTGCCGGCTCAGGACCTGGAAGAACTTTTCTTCAAGGGTTACCATACATTCTTGGAGATAAAGACCCTAAAGATCCCAAAACTTGGGACAAGACTTGGGCTTACCTTAAAGAACTTAATCAATACATCGATTATTATCCAGCTAAAACTGGTACAGCATTTTCAGAATTAAACAATGGTAAAAGGTGGATAGTGTCTAGTCAGCTAGGATGGGATATGAATCAAAGAATCACAGGTGGTATTCCCCAAAATTATCAAGGCTTCTTTTTAAATAACACTACCTTAGTTGCAGATGCTCAGTATATGGTTTTACCAAAGGGACTTAGCGATGATCAAAAAGAGATAGTTTTGAAGCTAATGAAATGGCTTATGACACCTCAGATGCAATCCATAACATATGATAGTGGTTATTTTTATCCAGGGCCTTCCGTTAAAGATGTATCTCTTGATTCAGCACCTAAGGAAAGCCAAGATAAAATAAAACCAGCTATGAGACAACCTTACGATGATGCTATTAAGACATTTCCAACTTCAACTCAGTTGGACGCATCTAAAATCATGGAAGCTTTAAATATGTGGGATCAATTATTTGGTACTAAAGTAAAAAGATAATGATAAAATTTTATCATTGACTTGCAAAAATTAACACCTTAAATGCTAAATTGTCCAAACACCTATCACAAGAATGTCTAAAGATAAAAAGCGTGCTACATTGCTTAATACAACAATATAGCACGCTTTTTTACAACTTAATTCTATAATTAATAATTACTTGCTTTGTTTTGTATCCTCATCTAGTAAATGATAAGGATAAGTGGATACAATTATGTTATCATTCTTCAATAAGGTTTCTCTAATAAAGAAACTTGTATGATTATGTAAAACCTCACCAAATCGTTCGTTAGTAACAAATTGAGGTACAACCACTGTTATCTTCTCATCTTTAGCTGTTGAATTTGCAATTAATTCTATATTCCTTAACAAAGGTGTAACCACAGCTCTATATGGAGAATATTTTGCAACAAGTAATATATCAGTGTCCAGCTCACTCCATCTAGCTTTTAATTTTTCCATGGCTTCCTTGTCTGGTGAAATATTAAGAGCAATAACATTATCGCTTACACTTTGAGCATATTGCAAAGCACCTATTGTTGCTTTATTTAAGCTAGCTATTGGAACTATCACAATATGAGTATATTTTTTTCTTAAATTCACCTTTCTTAGATTTAGTTGACTAATACTTAAACCACAAGCTACCTTATCGTAGTGTTTTTTTATTCTTAGTTGAATTAAAATTATGATTGGAATTAAAATTGCAACTATAAATGCACCTTCACTAAATTTCTCAATCAAAATTATGATTGTTGTTAATAAAGTAACAACAGAGCCAATACCGTTAATTATTGAACGTTTTACCCAGCCATTACCTTTTTCTTTTCTCCAATGATTTACCATTCCAAATTGCCCTAGAGTAAAAGATATAAATACACCTATAGCATATAACGGAATCAATCTATGAGTGTCAGCCTTAAACGCAATAACTAGAAGACAGGCTACAAATGATAATGCAACGATTCCAAAAGAAAAACTAAGCCGTTTACCTCTAATAGTAAATTGTCTTGGTGCAAAGCCATCCTTTCCAACTATATACATTAGCATCGGAAAGCCTGTATACGCTGTATTGCATGCCATAAGTAAAATTACAGCAGTACTAAACTGAATTATATAGTACATTATTCCATTACCAAAAATAGCAAATGCTATTTGTGAAACAACCGTAGGACCATTTGCAATTGGTACAGCTGTATAGAATATAGCAAGTACCGAAGTCCCTCCAAATATGAAAAATATTAAAGCTGCTAATAATATCATAACAGTCTTTGCACTTTTTTGACTCGGTTCCTGAAAATTTGGAACAGAATTACTTACTGCTTCTACTCCAGTTAAAGCAGAACACCCTGATGAAAACGCTCTTAAAACAAGAAATATCGATACATTTTCTGTAGTATTTGCTGGAATAGAATACATTGGTTCTGGATGGATATTTAGTATAAAGTACTTAAACAAGCCATAAAGTATCATAAAAGCCATGCTAAAAATAAAAATATACGTAGGTATAGCAAAAATTTTTGAAGACTCACTTATACCTCTTAAATTTAAAACGGTCAAAACTATAATTATTATTAAAACAAACATAACTTTATATTCTGTTAAATTGCTAAACGCAGAAATAATAGCATCTGCACCAGCACTGGCGCTAACTGCAACAGTAAGTATATAGCTGATTATTAAACCTGCGCCAGCTGCTAAGCCAGATTTTTTCCCTATATTTTCATTAGCTACCTTATAAGCTCCGCCACCTTGAGGATAAGCTCTAATGATTTGAATATAAGAAATTGTCAATATTATTAATAATCCTATAATCATAAAAGAGGTCCATGTTAACCACTGATATGCTGCTACGCCTAGAACTATCAGAACAAAAAGAATTTCTTGAGCAGCATAGGCTACAGATGATATTGCATCACTAGCCATAATCGCTAGACCAAAAGGAATGTTGTATTTTTCACTGTTTCCCTGCTCATTTGCTAAAGGTTCTCCTAATAAAATATCCAAAAACTTTGTAAGCATTTATTTTCCCCCTATATTATCATACGAAAAATATTGTATGTAATAATGAAATCAAAAGCAATATTCTAATTATTGCACATATTGAAGAAAAATGTAGAAACGATCCCATGAATACGAATACATGAATCATTATCACTCATTTCTTCTTTTTAGTGAATTATTTTCAACTTTATTATTACACCTATATTACAATTGAATTTCTACTCTTAGTCTTAATTAAGCACTTGGCTTCCTATAATCATAAATGTAAATCTATAGTTGCAAAATATATCAAAAAATTCAACTTTAGTATAATTAAAGTTTTCCTAATTTGACTTAAAATTATTACAAATTTAAGATCTTTAAGTTATATTCAAAACAGCTCCGCAAAAAACTGTTAACCTTGATAGCATAACTTAGATATACAAGTAAATTTTATTAAAATGTATTACTATAAGTTTGTAATTTTACGGAATAATTGTTAATAAAATAATAATATCATTACTTTTAATTCTTTTGCTTTCATGTATTAATTTGATATAATCAAATTGTAAAGCTAATAGATAAGAGGAGGATTTTATGGCACCAAACCATATATGTGAATTATGCAGCAGAAATGTTTCTAGCATTACTAAACATCACTTAATTCCCTTAGAAAAAGGCGGAGAAAAATTTGAAACACTATCTTTATGTTCAACCTGTCATAGACAAATTCATGCTCTTTTCACAAATCGTGAATTAGCAACACACTATCGCAGTCTTGAATCATTGAAGAAAGATAGAAAGATTATTAAATTTCTTAAATTCATTGAGAATATTCCTGGAGATTCTTATTTAGACATAAAGAAATCAAGACATGTCAGAAAAAGCTGTTAGGATAATATCTAAATATTTTATATGTAAAATAATGGCAATAGTCTTACTAAGATTATTGCCTAAATTTATATAATCTATTAACTACGAATCTATATACCGACAAGTTTGATCCCATTATAAGAGTTTTCTTATATTAGTTTATTTTGAAATACATAGGCTGTAATATCAATCCACTTCTTTCTGATAAAAAAGTATTATTTATACACTGAAATCCTACTTTTTTATAAAAATCAATTGTATTTAATCTCGAATTTAAATATAAACATTTAACATTAAATTCCTTAGCCTTAATTTTATGCATTCTTAACATTTCAATGCCAATACCTCTGCCAATATATTTTTGATTAACAACTACATTAGTTATTTTGCCCTCACCATTAAAATCAGTCATTCTTGAATACCCAATAACTGATCCTTCATCTAGTGCTACCAAATGTATGCTATTACAATCCAATTCATCATAATCATATTTATCAATTTTACTATATGGCTGAAAAAGTATTCTAAATCTTAATTCCGACACTTCTTTAAACTCTTCATTTTTATAATTTATAAATTTATATGTAATATTATTCATATTTCTTCCCCAATTTCTTTATTTATAATTATATTATACATCATATTCATAAAAATTGAATATTTATTCATACTTTTCTTTGTTTATTAATAAATACTCTAATCAATAATCATCAAGCTCTATGCATACTGCTTTGTAATTATCTCCACGAATCCTCTATGCAAATACCTAATAAGCTATAAAAAATATAACTACAAACTAAGCATTTATTTTAGTTGCTTAATTTGTAGTTATAAATAATATATATATAATTAATTTATCATTAAAAAATAAATATTAAGATTGATCTTCCCACTTTCTTTTTGCCTTCATTACATTTTCTTCACTTAGTTTTGTTTCTTCCAATATATCTCCCATTCCGCAGCCTTTATCAAGCATCTCTTTTGCTTTTTCCATAGCTTTTTCATGCTCACCTTTTTTTAATTTTTCCATTAAAAGTCCCTCCTCATTTAGAATCATACTAACTCTAAATCTAGTATTACCCCGGGACACTTTTTTATTCAAATTTTATCATCGCTCCTATCTGCCTTTCCATATATATAATTATTATTTCTTTTCTTTATGTTTCATCCTCTTCTAAAAAAACTATACCAATACATAGTTTAAAATTTCATCCTCATCTATAATTTTTTTAGCTTGAATTCTATTCTCATCTACGTGAATATACGTATACCTATTGGGTTTTATTGATGGAGCAATATCAATAGCTTTCTTATAATCTTTCTTTTTTATCTCTAAAGTTTTTACATGCTCAAAAAAGTTCGTTTCTTTTAATATCTTTGATATTCTTTCAAACCTATGATTTTGTACTTTCGCCATGATATATGTTGCAATTCCAACCTGTATTCCATGAAGCTGAGGCACTTCTAAAAATTTGTCTAATGCATGAGATATTAGATGTTCTGACCCTGAAGCTGGCGAACTATTACCTGCTATCTCCATAGAAATACCATTCAAGATTAATGAATCTACCAACTCTTTTAAAAATAAATCATCTTTAATGCTCTTAAACTCAGTTCTTATAAAACTATTCACTGCCTTCTTAGAAATCATAGTAGCAAAATCATCAATGATTACTTTTCCACTTTCCTCTTCAAATTTCCAGTCATATAATGCAGTAATATTTGATACCAAATCTCCTATTCCCGAATATATAAATTTCTCTGGTGCACTCTTAATAACATCAATATCTACAATTATCCCATAAGGAGTTTTAGCTGGCAAAGACATCCTCCTGCCATTAACTAAAAGAGATGCACCTGCACTTGAAAAACCATCATTAGAAGTTGAAGTTGGAATACTAATAAACGGTAATTTTCTCAAAAAGCTCATGTACTTAACAGCATCTATAGCCTTTCCTCCACCTACTCCAATTAAAGCTTCTACGTCATTTGATATTTCAAAAGCTTTTACACTAATCTTTTCGAAATTTATATCTAATATTGTTTCTATTCTTGAAATATCTATATTAGCTTCTTTTAAAGAGTTGCATATAGAATCTCCAAATAATTCCTCTAGGCCTTCACCAAAGCATATTAAAACATTTTTAAACATAGATTTCTTAATCAAATTACCTACATTATTTATATTTCCTTTTCCTACCTCTAAAATAGAAGGAATAGCTATTCTATGGGTTGATGTCTTCATGCATTTCACTCCTTAAAAGTATTTTTCAATTTATTACAATGTTAATTTTTATATCTTAAAATTAGCTTTCCCATGATAGAAAACAAAAAACTTTTATCATTTTAAATCATTAACTACTTTATTTATTTTATCTGCTTTATCCAAAGCTTCTGTCCATAATTCTTTTGATGGAATTATTTTCTCTACGGTTGTATAAGCTTCCCTTATAACTGGTATATTAATAAGATTTGTACTTTGAATAGACATCAATATAAACCAACATACACCTATAAGAGCTGCTATTCTTATAATACCTGCTATTGCTTTAATTAATATATAAAGGGCAATAATTGCCACTATTATCAAAACTATAGTATTTGTTGTTAAATGTAGTTGCGTATTCTTCATTAAGCTATTTATTTTATCCATTTGTTTCCTCCAAAGTTAGGTAATTATTGTTATATTAAACTTACTTACTAGTATACTTTCTTAAATTTAAATTTTTCTTGCGATTATCATAGTGGTTGCTTTGGTATAATTAATGCACAAATTATATATAAGAGTAGTCCCGATCCTGCAAAAACAATCAAAATTGCCCATCCAATTCTGACTAATGTTGAATCAAGTCCAAAGTATTCAGCTATCCCACCACATACACCTGCTAACTTTTTATCTGTTGCTGATAGATATAGTCTTTTCTCCATAATAGATTTCCTCCTAAATTGCTATAAGATATCATTTGAACATAGTTCTTTTTCAAAATTATAACACTTTAAAATTATATTTACTATTATTGAGGTATGTATTTCTTATGCTAACATAAATTCATTCACATTATGACAAAAACATTATACTGTTATATTTAATATTTCCTCTATTCTATTTATGCACTCGGTATCTAATACTATATCATAAAGCCAACAACATATTTTTTTATATTTTCCTACATCTGATTATTTCCATCATTTGATACAATATATCTTCTAAATCTAAATAAAAAAAAGGAACGAATAATTCAATAGTACACGAATTATTCTTTCCTTCTTAATATTTTATATGTGCTAAAAAGAGTCTATTTCATATATCCACCTTTCATTGGTGATACTGCATGTTCTGAAAAAATCTTTAGAATTCCGGAGTCGTATTTTGATTTTCGCGACTTCCAATTCTTTCTACGTTCTTCAAAGACTTTCTCAACTTCTTCTTTACTGCATTTTTTTCCCTTTATGCCAACAATCTGCAATACTCTTTTAGAGATACTAATTTCAATTAAATCATCTTCTTCTATTAATGCAATCGGTCCTCCCACTGCTGCTTCAGGTGATACGTGTCCAATTGCTGGTCCTTTAGAAGCTCCTGAGAATCTACCATCTGTTATCAACGCTATACTTGCAGACAATTCTTCATCTGAAGAAATTGCCTCTGTTGTATAGAACATCTCTGGCATTCCACTACCTTTGGGTCCTTCATATCTTATAATAACCGCATCCCCTGGACGAATTATTTTTTTTAAGACTGCATCAATAGCTTCTTCTTCACTATCAAAAGGTTTTGCTTTTAGTATAGCCTCATGCATCTCTTTAGGAACTGCTGAATGTTTTACTACCGCACCTTCAGGTGCTATATTTCCCTTTAATATTGATACAGAACCATTAGTACCAATAGCATTATTAAACGGACGAATAACATCTTCTTTTTTTAATCCAACTTTTTCAAGATACTCATTGCATTTCTCATAATATCCGTTGTTTTTTAATTCTTCTAAGTTTTCACCTAAAGTTTTACCTGTTACAGTCATAACATCTAAATGAAGCAAGTGTTTTAGTTCTTCCATTATTGCTGGCACACCACCTGCGTAATAAAAATATTGTGCAGGCCATTTTCCAGCAGGACGTATGTTTAGTAAGTAATGTGCATCTTTGTGTATTCTATCAAAAGTCTCTTCATCAATATATAATCCAAATTCATGAGCTATAGCAGGTAAATGTAATAGTGAATTAGTAGACCCTGATATAGCTGCATGAACTAATATAGCATTTTCAAAAGATTTGATTGTAACAATATCCTTTGGGCGAAGATTCATTTTAGCTAGTTCAACAGCTTGTCTGCCAGCTTTTAATGCTACTTCTTCCAAATCTTCACATGTTGCTGGCATTAACGAACTGCCTGGAAGCATTAATCCAAGAGATTCTGCCATTACTTGCATTGTAGCTGCTGTACCCATAAATGAACATGCTCCACAAGATGGACATGCATTTTCTTTATAAAAAGTTAATTTTTCTTCTGAGATTTCACCGCGCTGACACATTGCACTATAGGCACCTATTTGTTCTAGTGTCAATAAATCAGGACCTGCTTCCATTACACCTCCAGTGACCATGATAGCTGGTATGTTTAATCTCCCAATTGACATAAGATGTGATGGAACTGCTTTATCACAACTTGAAATAAATACACCTCCATCAAATGGTGTTGCATTAGCATGGATTTCTATTAAGGATGTTAATGTATCTCTAGAAGCTAAAGAATAATTTATTCCGTCATGTCCTTGTGACATTCCATCACAAATATCTGTTGCAAAATACCTAGCTCCTTTCCCACCTGATTGTGTAATTCCATCAACTGCTTTGTTAGCAAATTTCAATAGATGAGCGCTCCCTGGATGACTATCTCCAAATGTACTTTCTACTATAATTTGTGGCTTCGCCAAATCTTCTGTTGTCCATCCCATTCCTCTTCGAAGTGGATCCATCTCTGGAGCTATTTTTCTTACTTCTTGACTAATCATACTATTTCTCTCCTTAATTATTATTTGATACCGTTTAAATACATCTGATGTATTTATAATATCACATCTGATGTATTTGTCAATTTATTTTTGATTTTATTACTTTAGCCCATAATTATCTATTTAAAATTATATCAACCGCTAATATTCATCTGATGTATTTGAGTGTAAACAAAAAAATACATCTTTCCTTTAAATAAAAGCAGATGTATTTTATCTATGCTAAATATCAACATTTTTTTCCTTCGCTATAATACTTCTAATATTTCTTCGATTATATACTAAATGTAAGAGCATTGCATCATGCGCTCCATTTGCATTATGTTCCTTAATTGAATTTAAAATTTCCCTATGCGTCTCTATTGTTTCACTACGTAATTTTCTACTTGTAATATCAATAAATATAGTAATAGACCTGTTAATTATCGGAATCAAATTAACCATAACCAAATTCTTACTACTCTTAGCTATTGCAGTATGAAATTCTATATCTTTCTCTAAATATGGTTCATTTTTCAAGATAAGATTCTCTATTTCGTCACACAAGTTAGACATTCGTTCAATTTCTTCATCGGTAGCTTTTGTAGCAGCTATAGATGCTATTGATGGCTCGATCATAAATCTTACTTCCAATAAATCAAGAGCTAATTTATATTTATCTTTTACAAATGTTAATCCTAGAGGATCATCAGCAATTCCACATTTCTCTGAAATAAAAGTTCCAGCCCCACGTCTAATTTCTAGAACATTTCGCGAAACCAAAGCCTTTATAGCTTCCCTTATAGTGCTTCTTCCCACATTAAGACTGCTCGCAAGATCATATTCATTAGGTAATTTATCTCCTGCTTTCCACTCATTATCTATAATCAGCTTTACAATTCTTTCTGAAGTTTGCTCTCCTAGCAATTTTGTTGAACTATTTGTATCATTAACACCCACTTCTCTAATATCTGACATATTTCCTCCCAATGCTACTATCTTACAGCTTAAAAGTATTTTCTAATCCTGCCAACTTAGCACGCTGCATTATTTAATTTAAAAACAAATTTTATCCTCCAAGTCATACTTGCTATTAAGCAAAATAAATACTATGGAGGACAATTAAAATGTTAGCATTCACTTATTATAATACTGAAAAATTCAGCAATTTAAAAGACTTTTTAAATATATTTTTAATTCTCCAATTTTCTTATTTAAAATTCTATACACTTTCTATAATCTCTCATAAAACATTTAAAGTTTCTATTTACTGTAATTTGTTACTGCTCTAGTATTAAAAATTCTTCAAAATTTCTGATTACTTATCATTTTTACTTATAAAAGTAGCCCTAAGCTATAACACTTAGAGCCAAGTATTTTAATTATATAATTAATTATTGTTCTTTCGTGCAAAATATGGCATTATAAATCCTAACCCAAGTAATATAAAAGGAGTTATAATATTAAGCACTAATTGGAATTTATCACTAGTATACATACCACTAATGCATGCAAAAGCGGTAAACATGAAACACCATGCTCCAATTATCATACCAACTGTTCTGTTTTTTACAAATCTATATTCTGGCTTGAATTTTTCTCCTGCTTTTTTCAATGCAATATAAGCAGTAAATACCCATAAATAACGAAGAGGCATACATACGGCATTTAATTTTACTAGCCATTTTACTAGCTCGTCTACATTTCCAATGCCAAAAGCCGGAACAATTATTAAAATCGAAACAATTATCAAAATTAGTTTATGACCATTTTTATATGTCCCATACTTATTTTTTATAAACATTTTTTCAGGAATAAAATTTTTATCCGCACTATCAAGTAACATACGTAAAGGTGCATCAATAGATATAATTAATACTGCAAACTGTCCAATCATGTTAGTAATTGCATAAATGACAACAAATAAATTACCTAGATGATAATACTCGCCCAACTTTTGGAAAGCATAATATGCTCCATTTGTCATTAAATCCTTAGGTACATTATTTGAATCAAACATCATTCCAAGAGAAATTGTTCCCAAAATTGCACATACAGCAACCATGATAGCTAATGCAATCATACCTTTTGAGAATCCCTTTTCAGGATCATCCATTTCATTTACATACGGTGAAATTTTTTCACAACCGCCAACTGCAAAAATTAATATAGATAGACCTGTAAAAAACTTCACATCGAATGTCGGCATAAACGTTTTTATAGACCAATCTATAGAGTTTAAGTGTGCATTAGTAATTGCTGGTGCCGCTACCATTAAAACAATAAACAAAATTGACATTACAAACATCGACGTTCCTGCAAGTGTTGCTAATTTTTTTAATGGATTTAATCCTTTGGAAGCTATATAAAGTCCAACTAAAAAAATTACTAAACAAGTTATTTGTAGCAGTTTTGTATCCATGCTACTAATTCTTTTATCTTGAAATATGGCCCAGCTTGTTGCGATCATAAAATTTGATGGTTTTTGTGAAATATAAGGCATATGAACAACCCAATATGTCCACCCTGCATAATATGCAACTCTAGGACTTATGGTTTCGTTGATCCACGAACTGACACCACCACCAAATTCTTTAAACGCCGATCCCAACTCTCCTACCATCAGTGCATATGGTACGAAATAAATAGCAAAAATAAGTATCCAAGATACAATTGACTTCAGGCCATTATACTCAGAGAATCCATTAATAACGTTTCCAAAACCCCAAACCGTTGAAAAAGCCATAAACGCTAAGGTATACCAAACAATCTTTTTGTTGTTTTTTTCAGACATAAACTTTTCTCTCCCACTTATATTATTTTAATTATTATATTAAAATAATATAATATACTTTTGTCTTTGTATATGTTTTCGACAAAATTAGCTTTCATTTAATTATATTGCTAACTCAATTAAAATCCACAAATAATTTTTTCTTTAAATTTATCAAATTGATACACCTTGCTTCTCTTCTCAAAGAAAAACAACGAAATCTCAGGTACTATATTGAATAATAAACATTTTAGTACTCATTCACTTAAAGTGTCTATGAGCATTGAACCTAAAAATAATTCTAAATCCAATAAAAAATTTTAAAATCAGTTTTACATTAGCTTTTTATAAGTATTCTCAAAAAAACACTTCATTCATAAATACTGTCCTGAAACAGTTTTATAAAAATAAAGTGCTTTCCCATTTTTTAATTATTATTCAGTAATATACTGAATTGTTTTAATCCATAAATTATTTTTTCTACTTCTTCCGGATCTGTATTTTTTATAGAATTTAGTATAAGATTTGATATAAACTCTTTTTTCATTTTGCAAATATCATTGTTTTTCCTAAATTCCGCTGAAATTGACAATCTTACAATTCTACGATTTTCCTTTGGTATTTCTCTTGTAACAACTCCCTGTTTTGCAAGACGATCAACTATTCCTGAAACTGTACTTTTAGTTAATCCTATCTGATCACTTAATTCATTTAGCGTTATCGATGGCATCATATATAAATGAAATATAACATTTAATTGAGGTGCTGTAAATCCGCAATCTTTTGCAATTTTTTCAAACTTACAGCTTAATTCTTTTCTAATATTTCTAAATACACCAATAATCTCATCGGCTTGTTTTTGATATAATTCATTATTCGGCGATGAGGGCCCCTCCTGTAGATTCATTTTTTTCACCTTCTTTATTTTCTTTTTTAGGCTCTTTCTTTCCCCCCATAAATAAAGCTAAGAATATAGTGACGAATACTATAACAACAGTTATTACAACTGAATATGACATAGCATCTACATACGCTTGACCTTGAATTATTTTCACTATATAAGATACTGCAGAAGCTCTAGCAGTATTTGTATCCATTCCCATTCCCATAAATGCTTTAGTTAATGTACTTATTGTGCTATTAGAAGTTGGATTATATACATTAATTTGTTCTGATAACTTTGCATAATTATAATCATTTCTTCCTTGTATAAGAGTAGACATTAAAGTAACACTAACTGAACCAGCCACCTGTCTTAAGGTATTTGAAAGAGCTGATGCTCTACTAATTAAATGTGCTGGAACAACGTTCATCCCGGTAGTACTAATCGGCATCATACTCAATCCTATTCCAATGGACCTTATACAATTAACAAGTATGATATAGTCTTTACTCGAATTCATGTTTATAGCTGTTGCAAGTTCATATGAAGCGCCTGCAAGTATTATAAGTCCAGGTATAACCAGTGCTTTTACGCCAACTTTATTTAATAGATTACCGCTAAGAGGCATCATAATTCCCATTACCAGAGCTCCCGGCAACATTATTAATCCGGCTTCCATAGGTGTATATCCTCTTATATTCTGTAAAAATAATGGTAATACGTAAACACCACCCATCATTGCCAGAGTTAATACACTAGTTATAATTTGACTAATTGTAAAATCAAATAATTTAAAAATTCTTAAATCTAATAATGGATCCGGATGAGTTAATTCATTTACTATAAATAATACAAGACTTAAACATCCAAGGGTCATCAGAATTGGATTTTCAAGTTTTGACCAATCAATTGATGAGCCTTCACCTAGAACATATAGTATACTTACTAGCCCTACAGTAGAAGACAAAAATCCAACTATATCAAATGATTTAAAAGGTTTCCTTTCTGTGCCCTTTAATAAAATCAAAGCCAATATTACTCCCACTATCCCTACTGGAACATTAACATTGAAAATAAGTCTCCAGTCCATTTTTTCGATAATATATCCACCTAACGTAGGTCCTATTGCAGGCGCTGCCATTGCAGCTATTCCCCAAAATCCAAGTGCTAATCCAATCTTTTCTCGAGGAAATATTTGATATATTATTGACATTCCTACTGGCATTATCATTCCTCCTCCAATAGCTTGGAGAACACGAAATGCTATCATACTTGTATTGCTCCAAGAAAGACCGCATAACATAGACCCGACCGTAAACATCGCTAAAGCAAATACATATATTCTTTTAGCTCCTAAAATTTCCTGCAAATATCCAGTAAGTGGTATAATCGCACCAAGTGCCAATGTATAAGATGTTAACACCCACTTTATATCATCTAAAGATACTCCAAAAACAGCCATCATTTTAGGAAGAGCAATATTTACTATACTACTATCAAGTATAGACATAAAAGTACCTATTATAACTACACCTAATGCTAACCAACTACTTGCTAATGATTCGTTATTATTCTCTTCCATTATATCACCTCATTATTTAATATGAATCTTAATAACAGCATTAGTTCCTGGAAGAATTTTACTATCAAAATTATCAAGTTCAATTTTTATAGGTACCCTTTGAACTACTTTAGTAAAGGTCCCACTTGTTGATGCTGGTAATAATGATATAGCAGAATTAGATATTTCCCCTATTGTTTTTACTTTTCCACTAAATTTTTGTGAATCATATTCATCAATAGTAATATCAACCGGTTGTCCAACTTTTACTTTTTCAAGTTTTGTTTCTTCTATGTTAGCAGAAATATAAAGTTTAGTTGGATCTACTAACGTAATTAAAGTTTGACCTGTTGATAAAAGTTCTCCAACAGTTCCCTGCTTCTTTACTACAATTCCATCAATAGGTGCTCTTACTAAAGATTGTTCTACACTTGTATCTGGAAGATTATTCATTTCTTGACGCGCTAGTATTTCATTTTTTGTTACTTTCTCTCCTTCATCAACATTAAGCTCTAGTAATTTACCAGAAATTTGTGGAGTTACACTAACAAAATCTGCATTAACTCTTGCATCTTCAGTTGAAACATAGTATGCATTTTCATACCAATAGTAGAATCCTATACTACCCAATGCTACCACAATTACCAACAATATTCCAATAATTAATATTTTACGCTTTCCTTTCATATTCAAGTCACCTCTTCCCTTATTCCTTTAATCCAATTTCAGCAAACATACCAGGCTTTAATTGTGAATTTGGGTCTGATAAACTAACTTTAACCAAAATATTTCTACTTTGTGAATTTAGTTTTGAATTTATTACAGTTATCTTTCCGTCAAATTCAACATTATCTACTTCTGATACTTTAACTACTACATCTTGTCCTTCTTGAAGCTGACCTGCAATATCTAAAGGTGCATATGCATTTACCACTAAAGCATCTGGATTAGATATTGAAACAAGAGTTGCACCTGGAGATGCCATCTCACCTACATTAATGCTTTTGGCATTTACTACACCCGAAATCGGTGCTGTAAGAGTTCCATTATTTAATGTTGTTTGTGCAGTTTTTAAAGCAGCTTCTGCTTGTGCCACTTGAGCTTTATAAACATCTATACTTGTTTGTGTTGCTCCATTATTAAGCATGTTTAGTTGCTCTTGTGCAGATTTCTGTTGTGACTCTGCAGTTGTAAGCTGTTGATGTGCAGCTTCAAGTTGCTGCTGAGTATTTGCTCCCGCATCAACTAAAGCTTTAGTACGATCATAGTTCTTCTTAGCAACATCATAAGCTTCATTTGCACTGTCTAAAGTTGCTTGCGCTTGGGATATTTGTTCTGGACGTGTAGAATTCATAGCGTTAGTTAACGTTGCATTTGCAGTATCAACCGCTGCCTGTGCTTGATTCACTTGTGCTTGCAAGTCTTGAGTATCTAACTTAACTATAGTATCACCTGCATTTACTTTTGACCCAACATCAACTAGTACTTCTGAAACTCTTGCTGAAATTTTTGAGGCTATATTTGCTTGATCATTTGCTTCTATTTTTCCAGCCATTATGTATTTATTTTTAGCTTGCTCTGCAGTAGTTTCAGCAGTTTTTGAATTATTGCTTGTATTTCCGTTATTAGTCGAACCGCAACCACTTAACATTAGTGCTACAACTAAACAAACTAACATAGTCTTTTTCATATTAACCCTCCATGTACGAATTATTTTTATACATATTGTTCGCATACTAACAGTATGTATTATACAATAGATTGTCCTTGTTATCAAGAATATTATTCCATGAATTTATACATTTTTTTCGAAACCGTATACACCTTTTGCTAAAATATCTTATCAATTTACACGTAATTTAAATTTAACTATATTTAAATTTAAAAAAGTCATGCATATATATTTATGCATGACTTTAATCTTTTCTTTATTTTGGGTAAAAACATATCTAAACTCAATTAATTATTCAATTTTGAAAAACAACAATATCTACAAATGCTAGTAGAGAGAAATTTCTATTTAGAAATCTATTCAGGTATTTCCAAATAGAAAAATACTCCTTCTTCCATATTTTTCACCTTAGTAATCCCACCATGAAGTTGTGCGATTAATCTTACTAGTGACAAACCTATACCATGACCTCCATACTTCCTCGATCTTGACCTGTCCACTTTATAGCATACATCCCAAAGTTTATCCATTTCTTCCTCACATATGTTATCACCAGTATTGAAAACACCTATCTTTATTTTATTTTCTTCTTTCTTGCCTATTATATTAATAATTTTTCTGCCTTTCACATGATCGATGGCATTCGTAATGAAATTATTTATAGCCTTCTCAAGCAAGTCTCTATCAGCATGTATTTCACAATCTTTCACACAATCTAAAGTTAAAGTAATATTTCTCTCACCAACTACTGGTTTAAATCGTTCTACAATTTTGCATAAAAATTTGTTAATATCAAATGATACAACATTTAGTTTAATCATTCCACCTTCCATCATAGAATAATGTAAAAGTTCTTTAACCAAGCTATCCATTCTATCGCATTCTTCAACTAATATAGAACAATACTTATCCATTGTTTCCCTATCATTGGCCACTCCAAATTTGAGCCCTTCCGCATACCCTTTAATTATCCCAATTGGTGTCTTTAATTCGTGAGACATATTCCTTACAAGTTCTTTCTTACGCTCCACATCTTGTTTAAGTTCATCTATACTTTTGTTAAGCTTGTCAGAAATCTTATTTATACTATTTCCTAGCCTTCCTATTTCATCTTTCGAATCTATATCAACAACCTTGTCAAATTTAAGATTAGATATATTTTCAGCAATTTTACTCATTTCTATAATTGGCTTTGTTATTTTATTAGAGAAAATAATAATAAATATAGCACCAATAAGCATTACTATAAGTCCTGCTAATATATAAAATTGATTTGCAATTACTACGCTTTCATGAATACTCTTAAAAGACTTCTTTAGAATAATAAAATCTCCATTCTCAATTTGTGAAACAAATACTAATTTTGTCCTTTGATCATTATTTTTCTCATCAATATAGTAAACATACTTTTTCGAAAGTCTTTTTTCATTTTCTATAATAGTTTGCTTAATCTCCTTGGATAGACGTTTTTCTTCATCATTTGATTTAGGATGAATAGAATTGTATTTTATATCATAATTATTATCAACAATTATTGTATTAATGTTATCAACACTTTGTATTGTGTCTGCATATTGATAATTGTCTTTTTCACCTTCCATATATTCATCCTTAATTTTCTGACTTACTGACACTAAGGCTCCCTTATTTTTATAAATATAATATGATTCTAGGAAAACTGAATTTAAAATTATCCCACCTAAAACTAATGAAATCATAAGAACCATAAATATATAAAATAATTTTGTCTTAATTGTTTTCATATTTTTCTACCTCAAACATGTATCCACTTCCTCTTATAGTTTTTATCCAATCTCCTTGTTCCGAAAGTTTAGCCCTTAAAGTTTTTATATGCGTATCTATAGTTCTTATATCACCATCAAAATTATATCCCCATACTTTATCCAATATCTGCTCTCTGCTTAGAACTGTATTAACATTTCCAACTAAATACAGTAAAAGATTATATTCTTTTGGATTTAATTTAATTTCTTCATCATCAATCACTACTTTATGAGTTCTTTGATATATCCTTAAGTTTCCTACAGCTATTTCGTCTGAGAATTTCTTCTTTAGTTTCTTTACGATGTTATTCAAGCGTGCAACGAATATCTCATAGCTAAACGGTTTTCCAATGTAATCATCCGCACCTTTTTTAAGCCCTAACACTTCATGTTTTTCATCTCCTAATGCTGTCAGCATAATTATTGGCACTTCAGATTTTTCTCTTATTTCTTTAAGAACCTCCCACCCATCGTACACTGGCATCATTACATCTAATATGACCAAATCAATATCATTATTATTAAAAAACATATTAATAGCTTCTTCCCCATCACACGCTTCTATAGGCATGTACCCTTCTTTTCTCACTATATCACATACTAAATCACGAAATATATTGTCATCTTCAGCTACAAGAATTTTTATATCCATAATATACACCTTCTCTAATGTTAAAATTAAAAGCAGGTTCAAGATTTTTAATCTATAAACCTGCTTTTATATTAGCATAACTTTACTTATTTATACTATTTCAATAGTATTACAATTTTATTAACAAATATAAATTAAATAGTACATTATTCAGTATATACTATAATTGGAGTTCCCGGCTCAATATTTTCAAATATTGTTTTTGCTAAATTATAAGGTGAATTTACGCATCCATGTGAACCGCTTGTTAAATATATCTGCTTACCAAACACTCCATTTCTCCAACTAGCATCATGAATACCTACATTTCCATTAAAAGGCATCCAATAATCAACTGGTGAACTATAATCTTCACCCTTTAATGTTGCATTTTTCTCTTTGTAATTTAGAACATATGTCCCTACTGGTGTACCTGTATTATTACTTACATTTCCTGTAACAACATCATCATCAACAACTAGAGCTCCATTCTTATAAAACCATACATGCTGCTTAGTAACATTGACTTCTACATAAGTATTCCCTATATCGTTAGTTCCTTTTACAAATGCATTTTGTGCATATTTTGGTTCCTTTGTCACATCTTGTCCATTCTTTATAATTTCTATTAAATCTTTTACTTCTTTAGAGTTATCAACAATCCATCCATAATTACCGCCACTCACTTGTACTGTTTTTTTTGTTGCTGTAACAAAATCTCTTGTGCTACCAAAAGTATTATAAATGCTAGATATTTTATATACATAATTCCGAACTTTATCTTCATTGATTGTAACTTGCATATTGTCATCTACTCCAAGCCAGTTATGTATAGTAGATCCATCCAAAACTTCTTTTTTGCCATTTGAATCATACGTAATTTTTAATCCTATGTATTTATTAAGTGTATCTCTTGCTGCAGTTACTTCATCTGACTTTGAAGTGTATTTAGGATTTTCATAACAATTGCTTGAATCTAAATCCATTGATGTTTTCCCATCAAGGATCGCATTAGCTACATTATCATGTAAAGCATCTTTATTTATCTTATTTCCTAAAACTTCATCTACTATCTCGTATTCTCCATCTTTATAATTTAAGCTAGCATTTTGTGGTTGGGTTATCTTCTTGTTACTAACACAAGAAAGCTTATTTAGTGTTTGGTTTAGTTGTTCTTCATCATACATAATTATCTGGGATGCTTCAGAATTATTTTTCTTAAAAAATGTACTAGGCCAAGCAAATGAACTTTGATTATTCTTTAATTCTTTGATTTTATCAGAATTATATTTTAATCCAATATCATTAGCTTTAATTTGTTCTTTTACATCTCCTCTTTCGTCTAATTCTAATGCATATGATTGCATTTGAGCAGCTAGTTTTTCTTCTGCTCCCTCAACGGTTTGCCCGCCAACATTAACCCCATCAATTACAGTTCCAAAGTGAAAATGATTAATAGAATATAATGACATACCTAGATATATAGCACCCAAAGCACAGAGAGAAATTATAGCCCCTGGTATAACTTTGTTACTACTTTTATTTCTTCTTTTTCTCATTATATCTACTCCCTTCGCTACTATTATACTAAAAAATCTAAATTATTAATATATAATTTTTCACCAAAAAAAGCCACCATAAATAGAAAATGCATTTCTATTTAAAGGTAGCTCACTCTCACATACTTTTACAATACTCTGCTAATTCATTTGCTGCTTTCATTGCAGTACTTACAGAACCCTCTATCCATCCATGCGTCAAAGAAACATGTTCTCCTGCAAAATATACTCTATTATTATACTCTGGCTTTGCCATAGCATTAGAAAAAAGCTTTTGCTGCTGAGGCATGAAGTAACAAAATGCTCCATAAAATCCTTTTTCTCTATTCCAATCAACAGTTTTATAATCTTCAACTACATAATCTAGATATCCTCGTGGAAGACCATGAACATCCTCAACTTGCCTTTTAATCAATTCAAATCGTGCATTATCATCTAAGCTTCCTACTCGTATTCCGTCTAACCCTAGATTATATGACGCTAGCAGAACTCCTTGATTATCCTTAGCACTTCTTTTTCTTCCAACAGAAACATTCATCTTATTTTTTGTTACTCCACCATAACTAGTACTAATATTATGACTAGGATACCATATGGTTTGAATTGGCAAATCAGTATTAGATCCTCCACCAACTATCTTCTCATTATCATTTCCTTTTTCCCAAAAACGTTCATTACACATAAAAAGAGTTTTTTGAGATGATGTATAAAAAACTTCTCTTATTGACTGCATTTTTTCATTGCTAAACATAGGAAATACATTCACATCCCTAAGGCTTGAAAAAGGTATTGCACAAACAACGAAATCGAA
This sequence comes from uncultured Clostridium sp., assembly GCA_963524945.1. Lineage (GTDB taxonomy): Bacteria > Bacillota > Clostridia > Clostridiales > Clostridiaceae > Clostridium. The sequence goes on along the minus strand of CAURJV010000003.1, from coordinate 53,660 downwards.
AGTTTGACTATAAAGCTTAGATGACTTCTCTTCTTCATATTCTAGCACTACTTTATCCTCTATATCATTAATTCTATATATGCTTTTTACTGTCTTTCCACTTTCCCAAGATACTTTCCCCAATTCTTCATCTCTAATATTATTATATTCTTTTGGTTTTTTAGACATTAACGAATCATAAAAAGCTAGTGGTAAATTTACTGCTCCACCAACAATTTCGTACCTATATGCATAATCTACAGTATATTCCTCAATTAAATTTTCAGAATAACTATTATAATAAAATGAACCTAGAAAAGGCGCAACTCCCGAAATTAGTTCTATCGCTCCTTCACTTACCCCCATCTTTTCAAGTACTTCCCTTATTCCAAGACTACCAACATATTTAATTATATCTGAATAATTTTCTTTTACCTCTAATAATTCCTTTCTTATGTAAGGAGGTATTTTTAATAAATTGCTTGATAATGCATCTCCAATTAGTTTTTGCCATGGAGTATTTCTTTCCCTCTCAGTCAAGTTAAATTCCGGATATATATTTTCCATTACACTTTTACCCTGAGGATCATTCCTCGCACGTTTATGTCTTATATAAAATAATGCATTTTTATTATTTTGAATAAATGGCCTTGTTTTTATACCAAAAGTATTAATATAATGCCATGTTGTTTCATGACCTACTGGTGTACGCATAGCACCAAATTCTCCATAAAGTCTTTTCTCCTCATCAAAATAATAGGTATAGACTCGTCCGCCAATCCGCTTCTCTTCTGTTTCAAAAATAGTAATATCAAAACCTAGTTTTCTAAGTTCAAAGGCTGAAGCTAAACCTGCAATACCTCCTCCTATTATCCCAACCTTAATGCCTGAACAACTTCCAGGAGGTAAAATTGTTGTAATATCTTGTGGTGGACTTAATAATTCGACTATATTATTAAAATCTTCAATACGATTCGCTTCCTCTAAAGTCATCCTTAACATTTCATGCCTTTCTTCATCAGTTGGATTATCTGGTTGAATAAAATTTGTTTCTCTAGGCAAATAAAGCCCACTCCTTTAAACAAAATCACTATAGTTAAATATATTATTCTAATAACTACAAAAGACCAGCTAAAAGCTGATCTTATTTTAACCTTAGTTTGATAATTGTTCCATTAATAGCTTAGTAATAACAAACAACCGGAGTTCCCTCATCAATATTATTAAATATAGTATTAGCCAAATAATATGGAGAATTCACGCACCCATGAGAACCATTTGTCAAATAAATTCTTCCCCCAAACACTGATCTCCAACTTGCATCATGAATTCCTATTCCTCCATTAAAAGGCATCCAAAAATTAACTGGGCTGCTATATCCTTGACCTTTTAACGTAGCATCTCTTTGCTTGTATTTTAATGAATACACTCCAGTTGGTGTTGAAGTATTATTGCTTACATTTCCTGTAACCACATCTCCATCTACTATTAGAGAACCATTCTTATAAAACCATACGTGCTGCTTGCTCATATTTACTTCTACATAAGTTTTCCCAATATCATTACTCCCAGGAGACATTGCTGATTGTGTATATTTAGCCTCTTTTGTTACAGATTGTCCCTCTTTTATACTTGAAATTAATTCTTTTTCCTCATCATTATTATTAATTAACCAACCGTAATCTCCTCCGCTAACTTGCACAGTGGTACCTAGCGATGTAACAAAATTTCTTGTCTTACCAACCGTATTGTAATTATTCAATATGCTGTTTAGATATTCTTTGATTTTTGGTTCATCAAGTGTAATTTCTAAACTATTATTTACGTTAATCCATTTGTTTATTATAGATCCATCTATCACTTCGGTCTTATCACCAAAATTATATGTTATTTTAGAAGATATATATTTATTTAGGGTATCTTTAGTATTAATAACCTCCTGAGATTTTGAAGTATATTGAGGCTTTTCGTAGCAATCATCTAAATCTAATGTTGTTTCTCCATTAAGAATTGCATTCACAATACTATCATGTAATGCCGTCTTATCAATTTTATTACCATATACCTCATCAATAATTTTATACCCATCGTCTGTATACTCAAAGCTAGGATTTTGTGGTTCATTTACGTTATTACTATTAAAACATGAAAGATTATCAATGCTTTTTTTTAGTAACTCATCATCATAAGTAACTACATTTGTTATCTTAGAATCGTTTGTGCCTAATAATGAGATAAACCAATTAAATGGATTTTGCTTATCTTTCAGTTCCTTAACTTTTCCATCTGAATTATATTTAAGCTTTATATCATTTCCTTTAATTTGTTCTTCATTATTTCCTCTTTCCTCTAATTTTAAAATATAATCTGCGATTTCACTTGGCATTTCTTCATCTACTTCTTGTACGGTCTTACCTGAAACATTAATACAACTAACCGTGGATCCAAAGTAGAAGTGATTCATAAAATACATTGCCAGCCCCAAATATATGGCAAGTAAAGTAAAACATGAAACTATAATACCTATTAAAAGCTTTTTGTGTTTATTTTTCTGCATTTCCATAATAACGTCTCACCCCGTTATTATTATACCAATATATGTAATAAATAATGTATGCTTTATTTACCCATTTATTTTTCCATAATATTATTCTTTTACAAGATGTCCCATATTATCTTCCTAAATACTTCTTAATACTCAAAATATATCATTTTACTTACAAGGTATTATATTCTTTATAAAGAATCAAAAATTTATATTTGCCACTATTCTTTATTTATCCTTTTAAAATTTCGATATCTCTCTAATACATCTCCATTCTCTGCAAAAAACATGTTGAGCATATCTATATTTTTAATAGTTTCGCTGCTAATAATATGCTCAATCAATTCCGTTTCTTCTAAAATATCCTGCTTACACTCCAAATATTCCAAAAACTTTTTTACAATATTGTGTCTTTCCAACAAATATCTACCTATATTCATTCCTTCTTCTGTCAGAATTATTACTCCATACCGTTCATATTTTATAAGAGACAATTCTCCAAACTTTTTCATCATTTTAGATGCCGATGAATCGCGAACATTCAACATTTGTGCTATTTTGTTTAGCCTAACAACTTTTTCTTCCATGCTACATCTGTAGATCATTTCTAAATAATCTTCCATAGACGGAGTAAGCAATTTTCTTGCCAAGTTTATATTTTCATAACCTCTTGCAGTATGAAAATTCTTTTCCATATTCTTCACCATCCAATTTCACTATATTTTTAGCATTAATATGTTGTTAACAGTGATTTCTAAATTACTATTCATATGTTAGCCTAGAGAAAAATTTTTTTCTAAACTTAAACTTACTAATAATATACAAAAAGACTAATAAATATGAATACTAATTTAGCAAATAGCCATAGTTACACTTAATGCTACTTAACTAAGTAATATCTATAAAGTGAATTGACTATTAATAAAAATTAAAAATGCTACAATTTAATATTTAAAATTGTAGCATTTTTAATATATAATTTTATCTACTTTTGCGAAACTTCAGCTGATTTTATATGTTCAATATATTTTTCTCCCCAAATAGATATGCTATCTAAAACCAATTTAAATTCTTTCCCTATCTCAGTTAATGAATACTCAACTTTAGGTGGTACCTGAGCAAAAACCTGGCGCCTTATCAGCCCATATTCCTCTAAACTACGAAGCTGTTTTGTTAATGTAGCTTGCTTCAATTCCGGTAATAATTTTTGTAATTCTCCAAAACGAAGTGTTTTTGTACTTAAATTATGTAAAATTATTATTGCCCACTTACCTGCGATAATTTTTTGCGCTGTTACAAAAGGACACTTCCCAAATAAGTTATAATCTTCCTCCATCATTCGCTCCTTTTAGTATATTTATGATACTATGTATTTAAAATAATCCTACTTGAAAAAATTATGGTAATAACCTATATTATGTACAAAGAGATTATAACATATTAAAATTAAAGGAGCAATTAAGATGAATGAAGTATTAGAATTTTTGCTTAGCAACCCTACCTTCTATATTGCAACTATGGATGGCGATCAACCAAGAGTACGTCCTTTTGGTGCAGTAATGAAATATGAAGACAAATTGTATTTTACAACAAACAATACTAAGTCTGTTTTTGAACAATTAGTTGCAAATCCTAAGGTTGAACTATCTACAACTTCTCCAAAAGGCGAATGGATTCGTTTAAGTGGAAAAGCAGTTTTTGATTCCAGTACAGATGCAAAAGCAGCTATGTTAGAATCGGTTCCATCGCTAAAAAAGATGTACAGTTTAGATGATAACATCTTTGAAGTATTTTATCTTGAAGATGCAATTGTAACATTTAATTCCTTTACTAGCGGTCCTAAAACAATTAAACTATAATCATTATATTCTAAAAAAGCTATACTCTTATTTGAAGTATAGCTTTTAATTTTATGATTGCAAGAATACTTAGCTAATCTTAATATTCTATAATTATATTTAACAAGTATACGTTGATATTTCTATTAATTCTGTTGCAATTTCATATTTTAATGTTCGCTTTTATCATAATGAACATGCAGTAATTCTTTTGTCCTATTCTTTAGCACTCCTTCATATAAAGATTTAACCACCAGATTTTCTTCACTTCTTTTAATTTGTGTAACCTTATCTATCTTATATAATCCTTTTGCCCTTTCATTTTTCTCTTTCATTAGTCCAAAAGGTTGCCCGGCTCCAGCTATGCATCCTGCAGGACATGCCATAACTTCTATAAAGTCAAAATGTTCTTCTCCATTCTTAATTTTTTCAATCAAACCTTCTGCATTTCTAAGCCCACTAACAATACCGATTCTAATAGATTTATCTTTAACTTGAAGTTCACATATTTTTACTCCTTTCATACCACGAACGCCTATAAATTCTATGTCCTTTAATATTATTGAAGATTTATCTTTAATAACTTCACGAATAACGGCTTCCGTTACTCCTCCCGTTACTCCAAATATTACTCCTGCACCAGAGTACAGGGACAGTGGTATATCTGAGGCTTCTGCTTCAATTTCATCAAACTGTATTCCGATTTCTTTGATCATTGCACATAGTTCTGCTGTAGTAATTACATAATCAACATCCGGAATATTATCTCTTATAAATTCTTCTCTAGCTGCCTCTGCTTTTTTAGCTGTGCATGGCATAACTGCTACAGATATTGTTTCTATATCCTCTAAAGAATCTTTTTCTTTGAAATACGTCTTAATAACAGCACCGAACATCTCCATTGGTGATTTGCAACTAGATACATAAGGCAATAATTCTGGATATTTATTTTCTACATATCTTACCCATGCTGGACAACAGGAAGTAAATAGTGGAAATTTATTATCATCAGACTCTAACTTCTTTAAGAATTCTTTTGATTCTTCAACCACAGTTAAATCAGCACTTAAAGAAGTATCATAAATATTTTCAAAGCCCAATCTTCTCATAGCCGCAACAATTTTCCCCATAACATTTTCACCAGATTTTATGCCGAATTCTTCACCTAAAGCAACACGTACTGCAGGAGCAACTTGCGCTACAACTCTCTGCTTAGGGTTATATATTGCTTTCCAAACATTTTTAATATCACTCTTGACAACTATTGCTCCTGTAGGACATACCGTAGCACATTGTCCACAATTCACACAATCTGTCTCTGAAAGACTTTTTCCAAACGCCGGACTTACTACCATATTAGAACCTCTATGGGCAAAATCAATTGCTCCTACACTTTGTATTTCATTACACATCCTAACACAGTCTCCACATAAAATGCATTTATTAGGATCTCTAATGATTGATTTAGATGATGCATCTAAATCTTTTTTTCCCTCAATGCTTTTAAATCTAATATTTGTTAAACCAAAACGTGATGCTAATTTTTGGAGCTTACATTTTCCATTCTTTTCACATATAGTGCAGTCTCTGCAATGTGTTGCAAGTAACAATTCTAAAATTACCTTACGATGCTTTTGAAGCTTTGGTGTATTAGTTCTAATTGACATCATATCTTTTGGTGGTGTAGAACAAGATGTTAAAATGCTACCTCTTTCATCCTCGACTACACACATTCTGCATGCTCCATAAACTGATAAATCTGTATAGTAACAAAGAGTAGGTAAATCAATTCCTGCTTTTCTAACTAAATCCAAGATATTTTTTTCTTTATCAAATTCTATCCTATTGCCATCAATGACCATATATTTTGACATAGTTTTTTACCATCCTTTCTGTAATTTATAAATTTCATATGATAAATAATAAAAAGAGAATAATATTATCTAAGAAATATTTAAATTACTCTAATCGCCTTAAATACACAGCCTTCAATGCAATTACCACATTTAATGCATTTTGATTTATCAATGACATAAGATTTCTTTATTTCTCCTGTAATAGCTTCTACAGGACACCCCTTAGCACACTTTGAGCAACCTCTGCATTTCTCCTTATCAATCTCATATGAAATTAATGACTTGCATACACCTCCTGAACACTTTTTATCTACAACATGTTCTATATATTCATCTCTAAAATATTTTAATGTACTCTTAACAGGAAATGCTGCGCTCTTTCCAAGCCCACAAAGTGCCGTATCTGAAATAGTTTCCGCTAATTCTTCTAATGTATCAATGTGTTCCAAAGTACCGTTACCCTCTACTATATCATTAAGTAGTTCTAACATTCTTCTAGTACCTTCTCTACATGGTATACATTTGCCACAAGATTCATTTTGAGTGAAGTTCATAAAGAAACGAGCCATTTCAACCATACAATTTTTATCATTCATAACAACTAGGCCTCCACTTCCAATCATGGCACCTACTCTCTTTAACGAATCAAAATCCAAAGTCAAATCAAGATGATCTTCACGAAGACATAAACATCCTCCAGACGGTCCACCAATTTGTACTGCCTTAAACTCTCCTCCTTTTACTCCTCCTCCAATATCAAATATAATCTTTCTTAATGTTGTCCCCATAGGAACTTCTATTAATCCTGTATTATTTACATTTCCCGTAAGAGCAAACGCTTTAGTTCCATAATTCTTTTCAGTTCCCATAGTTTTATACCAATGAACCCCTTTGTTAATTATTGGGGATACGTTGCAAAATGTTTCTACATTATTTAGTACTGTTGGTTTCCCAAACAAACCTTGTTCTACAGTTCTTGGTGGCTTAACTCTAGGCATACCACGATTTCCCTCAATTGAAGCTGTTAGAGCACTACCTTCCCCACATACAAATGCTCCTGCACCCTGATTAATCTGAATATGAAAATCAAAACCTGAATTTAATATATTATCACCCAAAAGTCCTTTTTCCATAGCTTGTTCAATAGCTATCCGTAATCTTTTTACAGCAAGAGGATATTCTGCACGGACATATATATATCCATTGTGTGCTTTTGTTGCAATTCCTGCAATAATCATCCCTTCAATAACACCGTGAGGATTTCCTTCCATCATGCTTCTATCCATAAATGCTCCCGGATCACCTTCATCACCATTACATACAATGTATTTTTCCGATTCTGCCTGCTTTAATACCTGATCCCATTTCCTTCCTGTAGGAAATCCTCCTCCTCCACGACCTCTTAAATGTGCCTCAGATATTTCATTAATAATTTCTTCAGACGTCATGTCAAAAAGAGCTTTCGCAGTAGCACTATAGCCACCTTCTGCTAAATATTCTTCAATAGACTCCGCATTAATATGACCACAATTATTTAAAGCTACACGAGTTTGCTTTTTATAAAACGGAATATCTTCTTGCTTGCTATAAAGCTTATCCCCATCTTTATAACTTAACCCAGTAACTACTTCATTTCCAATAATACTTTTTTCAATAATTTCTTCACAGTCATCTATACTTACCTTTATATATAACCATCCCTCTGGTTCAATTCTTATTAAAGGTCCCATTTCACAAAATCCATGACAGCCACTCTTTTTCAAACCCATAGTATTGTCATGTGCTTCTTCCTTTAATTCTAATGTAACCTCTAATCCCTTTTCTTTTATTATCTCCTTAAGTCTTCTATAAATGTTTAGGGATCCACCTGCTACACATCCAGTTCCTGCACATACTAATATTTGCTTACGTTGTTTAACTAAAGCAGCTTTATATTTTGAGCTTATAGCATTTAACTCTTCTCTTGTATTAATTCTCATTCGCTAAATCCTCCTTTAACTGCTTAATCAAGTTTCTTGCTTTCTCTGGTGTCATTGACGGATATACTACATCGTTTACAGTGCAAACGGGAGCTAATCCGCACGCACCTAGACAAGATACTGTTTCTACTGTAAAATGCATATCATCGGTTGTAAGTTTTTTTCCTGAAAGTCCTAGTTCACTCCTAAATTCCCTAAGAATAGGATCTGATTTTCTTACATGACAAGCAGTTCCATCACAGATTCTAATCACGTATTTTCCTTTCGGTTCTAAAGAGAAATTCTCATAAAATGTTGCTACTCCATACACTTTAGCTTCACTAATCTTAAGTTCTTTTGCTATATAGCACAATGCCTCCTCTGGCATATACCGGTATTCCTTTTGAATTTCTTGCATAATAGTAATAATTTGTGTCTTATCATAATTGTTGGAAGTTAAAATATCATCTAGTCTTTTTATCTTTTTTTGATTTACCATGATCATCCACCCTCCTATTATATATAATTAGATACCTTTTATATCAAGACTACCATAAGTCAAGATCTCTCTTATTAGTATCTATTATTCTACATGTAATCCTTTTATCCTTTATTTTAACATTGATTACATAAATAATATATCGTGTAAAATAATGTATGTTGACTATGAGATATTTATCCATATAAATTTCTACAGAAAAAATATATAAAACACTAATAATTCCCATTTGAGCAAATAGAAAATAATATAAAAACCACTGTATATATAAATTCTAACATTAGTGGTTCTTTTTTTATTCCTATGTATTCACTAAAATATATTTTGTAAGAATACTTAAATTAGTTTATAATCATTAACGATTAAGATAATAAACATAGTTTTAATATAAGTAATAATTGTGAGGTGTAGGCAAATGCAAAAGATACTTAGACCTGTATATGCAGAAATAGATTTAGATGCAATAGCGTATAATATGAAAAATATAAAAAACTTATCTAAGGATAAAGATGTAATCGCAGTCGTTAAAGCTGATTGTTATGGTCATGGTGCTTTAGATGTGGTCCCAACATTACTTGAAAATGGTGCATCAAGGCTTGCCGTAGCAGTTCTAACAGAAGGAATTGAACTCAGAAATGATAATATAAAAGCCCCTATTATGATACTCGGATATACTCCTTCGTATCTAAACGAAGAATTAATAAAATATGATCTTGAACAAACTGTATATGATTTAGACTACGCAAAAGAATTGTCAAAAACAGCATTAAGTCTTAATAAAAAAGCTAAGATTCACATAGCGATTGATACTGGAATGGGAAGAATAGGATTTCTACCAACTGAAAAAGCAATAGATGATATTTGTAAAATTTGTTCTTTAGAAGGACTGGAAGTAATCGGAATATTTACTCATTTTTCTACTTCTGATGAGAAGGATAAAGAATATACTAATGAACAATTTGAAAAATTTACAGATTTGCTAAAGAAACTTTCAAATCTTAATATAGAAATCCCTATAAAACATGTCTCTAATAGTGGTGCAATCATGGACATGCCAGAAACTTACCTAGATGCTGTTCGTGCTGGAATCATACTTTACGGATATTATCCATCAAATGAAGTAAAAAAAGAAAACCTTTCTTTAAAACCAGCATTGACATTAAAAGCAACTATAACGCGTGTTCAAGAAATGGATGCAGGTATGTCTATAAGTTATGGAAGAACTTTTAAGACTGAGCGAAGAAGTTTAATCGCTACTATACCAATAGGCTATGCAGATGGTTATTCTAGATTACTAGCTAAAAATGCTAAAGTTATTATAAACGGGCAATTTGCCCCCATTGTTGGAAGAATATGCATGGATCAATGCATGATCGATATCACAGATATTAATGGTAATATAAGAGTTGGTGATGAAGTTATAATTCTTGGTGAACAAGATGGACTCAAATTTAATGCAGACAATTTCGCAGAAATAATGGGAACAATCAATTACGAAATACTTTGTATGCTTAAATATAGAATTCCAAGGGTTTATATTAAAAATGGAGAAATATTTAATGTAAGAAATTATCTCTAGATTAAATCAAATTTATTTATAAAAGCAAACTTTATGTTTAGATTCTTCCTAGTTAGTTATTAAGTTGAGAATTTAGACACTGCTATATAAATACAAATAACGATGTCTATGTAAATTTATGTATAGACATCGTTATTTGTATTTATTAAAATTTTATATTGTCAACTCTTTAGACATCCAACTATAAAACTAAATTTATGTGGTAACTTACCGAAATCATAAGTATTTTGTTCTGAAAAGCTATGAAAATATCGCCTCAAACGATGGTTTTGATGGACTACACGCATATAACCCAAAGTTTATCTTTCTGTCACCTTTGAATAAGTGAAATATTCTCATTTGCTTGAATATGCTTTTATCTTGTTAGATTTATAAGCAGACATTTATATAATAAAAATTCTATTTCCTTCTTTAATCTAACTAATTCTTCAGAACTTATATTTTTCAATTCGTCTTTTGTATTAGTAAATTCCTCACTTAATTCATCAAATAAAACTAATACTTCTTCTTTACTTATTTCTTTCAGCTCATCTAGGTATTTTCTTAAGGCTCCTTCAATATTATTCGCCCAATTATCTATAGCCGTTACAGATATTTCATTTATCTTTTTCTGCCATGTTAAAGAATCATATAAAAAGAATATAGAATCCGTAAAAACATTTAATGATTCAGTAATTCCCTTTAAAGATGTAGCCTTTATTGTTTTTAACAAATGATTCAAATTATTGTTAGTTTCTCCAACAGATGATCTTTCAAACGTATTGGCAAGCTTTTTTAAGTTTTTACTAACAGCATAATCTTTTTCTGAATTATTGAATTTACCTTTATATGCTGTCCTGAACATTTCTCCTGTAGCTCTTTCAATAGAATCCCCTCTGTGCTTTTCTATAATATCTTCCACAACCTTGTCATATGAAGGAGTACTTCTTTTAACATTCTCCTTTAGCTTGATAATTTCTGTGTTTAGAATGTTCTCAACTTCTCTACCTAAATTAATAACTTCATCTTCAATATAGGTATTTAAATTTTCAGTTTCCTTACTTGTTAACTTTGGAACATAGTAGTGCTGCATTAAGGTGAAGGTTTCCTCTTTCATTGACCATTTGCTTTCATCATATATATAGTTCGTAATATTTTCTTTTATTTTTATATCTGATTTTCCTATAAGCCGTACTGCTTTTAATTTTATTTTTACAAATCCGTTTTCTATAATATCTAATATCGTCTCTTTTTTATCTAAAAATTTTTCAATTACATTAGCTTTTTCTACTACTTCTTCTTTTTTGCATTCTATTTCCGCAATTCTAGAACTGATTTTTATATCGCATTCACGCAATAAGTAATCCTGATAATTCTTCAGAGTTTCTGAAAGCTCTTCTTCTTTATCTGGATCATTAACTTTTTTGTAAATATAGTTCCAAAGCTTATCTGTGTCAGGATTCTTTTCAATACTGCTTTCAATAATAAACGCTTCTATATCTTTATGAATACATTCACAAACACTTTCTTTTATTTCATTGATTCTTTTATTATCCATATCTACATTTTGGGGACACATATTTACTGCAAGTACAACTTCCACATTATCGTTTATAATTTCGCCAACATACTTTAAGAACTGAAAATCATCTTCTCCAATTCCAGTTTTATAAGACACAACATATACTATAAAATCGCTTTCTGGTATAAAATTCTTTAAAACTTCTTCATGCCTTTCAACAAGTGATCCATATCCAGGAGTATCAAAGATTCTCATTCCAGAGTATCTCGAATCTTTGCATGGTCCAATATATCTTAATCTATTTAAACTACTATCTGGTTTCACTGTAAGATTCGAGAATCTATCATTATCCAAAACATCTATGCTTAAATCATTATTTATAGCAAATAAACTTTCTTCAGAATTCTCGTCTATTATAACTTCTGTTACAATTCCAGTTGTTGGTTTAACACTCTCCACTAGTATTTTCTTTTGAAAAATACTATTTATTAAAGCACTTTTTCCCGAGCTAGTCTCTCCTAACATAACAATATAGTGAGCTGGATTAATTATTCTGTCCTTTATTAATAAATTCTTCGCTGTAATTTCATCATTATCAAGAATATTAACCACTTTATCGATCCTGCTTTGTCTATCAACGCAGTTTTTAAAAATATTCATAATATTTATTTCTCCTTATATTCCTCAATTAATTCCCTTAATATTTTTAAGTCTTTTTCAAACTCTAAAATGCTTTCTTCGTTATAAGTAGTTTCATACTGGTTTTCCAAGCTTTCCACATCTTGTTTAAAGACATTTTCTAGATTGGATTTCATTGCCTTTATTGATTCATCTATTTCTTTTTGTTTTGCCATTAGATCTCCAGTTATTTCTTCTTTTAAATATATTTCTAAATCTTCTATCATTGGCTCCAAATCTTTTAAAGTATAATGAGCTCTACTTTCAACTATTTTTTTTCGCATATGATCTCCAATCAAAGAAAAAGCTAAACTTATTCCCATGCCAACCAAAATTCCTACAGGGCCTCCGAGCATTCCTACTGCTCCAACTGTCCCAATTACTCCAGTTGATACCCCAAGTAATGCTGGAATTGACTTTTCATATTTTATTGAACTCTTTTTATTAAAGAATGATATATTCTCATAGGTTCCATTAAAACCTTTTATTTTTATATTTTCAAATCTGCTATTTATATTTTTTATAAATTCACCAATACTGTTCAAAATCTTATCCATTATATCATTTATCGCTTTATCAGATGTTTCTTTATATATTAAGCTAAGCCTATTACCATCAACTATTCCTTTATTTATGATTCTTCTTAATTCTACTCGTAAATTTTCAATGTTCTCTTTTATTATTTTAGATGAATTATCTATAATATTATTCATTTCATCTTCTGCATAAGTTCGAAACTCTCTTAATTTTCTTTTATTCTCCGATAGAACTGTTTTTATCTCTTTAATTCTTTCTTCCTTTTCTAAAGTATTTTGATTATCCTCATTTAATGCTAAAGTCTTATAAGTAGTTATCCTATCATTAATGTTTCTTAAAGCTTCATCAATCTTTTGACTTAAAACCCTCATTAAATCTCTATTATATTCTTTGGAAATATTTTTAATTTCCTTTATTACGTTAACTATTCCTGAATCATTATAAGCTTCTTCATCTCCAGTGAATTTTCCTTTAACAGCTTCATAGACATTCACTATATCAACTTTTATATCTCTTTCCTCATTATGAGCGTAACTTATGCTACTTAATACACCAGAGTTATGTTCTCTCGCCTCATTTGCATCTTCAATACTTTCATCATTCCATTTATTTTGAACAAAAATAGTATTAGCTAATTTAGGCCACAAAGCATTTATAAAATTTTTCTCAGATCTTGTAATTGGTGGATTTGTCCTAATCAAAAATATTCCTGCTGTTAGCTTGTCTACATATTCTAAAGTAGTCTTCTGATTTTGTGGTGTCAAACTTCCAACCCCCGGCAAATCTACAAGTACTATATCATGTTTTAAAATATCACTCTTGTTATACAATACTATTTTCGATACTTTAAGATTATTGGCTTCATTATAATCATTATGTACATATCTTTCCAATTCCTTTATTCGTATAGATTCTTTTCTGCCATTTAGATAGTATACTACAGCTTCATCAGTATTTTCTCCATATCTAACCTCAACTGGTACGCAAGTTGTTTCATCAACATCTGTAGGTAATATATTTTCCTCCATTAGTATGGCATTTAAGAAACTACTCTTTCCTGCACCTTGAATACCTAAAACTGGAACTATTATTTCTTTCTTATTTAAATTCTCAATAAAATGTTCAAAGTATCTGTTATAATCTATACCTTGCTTCTCATTATTAAGATATTTTTCTAATAACCTATAAAACCTTTCATCTTTTATTAAATTTATATATGTCATTGTTTATTATCTCCTTCTTCCAAAAAGCTTAGAAAAGAATGATTTATTTCCCCACTCTACCTCTTCCTGTATATAATCAATCTTACTATTAAGCTCATCTTCTAACTTATTTATTAATTCTATTATACTATCTTTATCTTCAATTTTATTGTCAATATCCTTAATTTTTCCTAAAATTGAATTTTTATTATTAATTAAATTATATTCCACCGATTTTTCTAAAGATTCAACTTTGTTTTCAATAGATTTTTCCACCAAGTCTACTTTTTCTTCCATCTTATCCAAGTTAATATTATCTAATTTATCTAAAATCGCTTCTTTATTATTTGCTGCATCTTTTACTACTTTTAATCCTAAGATTGCTAGCCTTTCTTCTATGGATTCAAATAATACCTTACTTTGTTCTTCTACACTCTTTTGTATTACTGATTCCAATTTCGTTTCTGTCGCTTCTCTTATCTTTAATATGCTTTTATTTAACTCTTCAAGTTTTTCTTCAAATTCTTCTTCCTGAAACTCTTGAAAATTTTCTCGTAAGTCATTTATTTTTCTCTCAACTGGTTTTAATTTCTCAGTTAGCTCTTCTGTCATATTTCTAGATGCTCTTGAAAGTAAACTTAGCATATCATCCTGTATTTCACTCATTATATTTTTTGTAACTTCATCGCTTTGAATCAAAATTGATCTTTCTTCCATATATTCATTCATACTCCTTCCTCTTTAGAGGTATTCAAAAAATAGCTTAAAATCTTTTCAATAGTTTCTTGTTCTTCTAATCCTCTTGATAAAGGATTTTCAAGCAGTTTTTCTTTTATAACTTTATAATCACTTATCAAAAATCCATTAATTTCTTGTGCTTCTATTAATGCCATATTATATATTGGATTTTTAGAATTAATTAATATATATTCAGGTCTTATACTACTAAACCTGCTAATAACTTTATTTTTCAGATTTTTAACTTCTATCAGAAGTTCCTCTATATTATTTGCATTTATAAATTCTCTGCATGAGTCTATTACTAAATTCACTGACAAATTGCTATTATCCTTAAAGAAATAGTTTAAATTTCTACTTTCTAAAATTTGCTTTTTAGAATTTCCAATTTGTATACCATTAAAAATAATAAACATACTATAAGTCATATCTTTTATCTGTTTAAGTTTTTCATAGAATTTAAGAGTACCTTTTACAGATTCATAAATAATAGCTATGTCTTCAAAAATATACAAACCTTCTCTCTTTATTAATTCACACTCTTCCAAATCTAAATCAATTCCATAAATTCTAGAAATGAAATCTCTGCAAGAATCTATGTCCCATGTCCAAAAAAGCTTTAGACCTTTATTGTTAAACCTTTCTTTACACTTTTTATTTATATACCTTCCAACTAATAGGTAATTCTTTTCTAAAATTCTATTACTCAACATATAAAAATTATAATGCAGCTTTGAAATATTATATGAAATATTTTTTTCATAATTATCACTTGTTATTGCTACTTCACTTTTTACATCCACTCTTAAATCGAAAAGCTTGCCTTTAATAGTTATTAGATCCTTATTTACTTCCCCTATATCATAAAGCTCTATATTTTGTTCTCTTTTTTCTTCAAATTCTTCTGTTCTTCTTGCTATTTCCTCATAAAAGGTATCTATCGCTTTTGTATATTGATTACTCCATTCCTTTAATATACTTATATATTTATTCTTATTTTCACTACATATTTTTTGAGCCCTCTTAATAGTCTCATCTTTATCAACTATTCTTTCATCATATCCAACTTCTTTATATCCCCAGTCCTTGTCAAATATATTGGACAATAATCTTTTTCCCTTATTTAGAACTCCTTCTTTTTTAAACAACATAGTTCTTTCTTCATATTTATGCTTAATTTCAATATTCTTACTTTCGATACTCGGCAAAACATAAGAAGATCTTATATCTAAATTAAGGCTATCATATATTCTTCTTTTATCTTTTTCACATCTCTTAACAGTACTTAAAATATCACTTTCAATATATAAATTTTTATTGTTAATTCTATCTACTATATCCAAGTAATCTTCAATATTTTCAGATGACACAGATGATATTTCTTTTATTATATTTGAAGTAATATTTTCAATTTCTTTAATCTTTTCAGCTATTTCATTCTGAGCAATCTCAAATTTACTTGTAAGATTATCAATCTCTTTATTACTTACCTTTATTAAGGCTTCTATTTCACCTAAGTTATTTCCCTTTATAATTTCTTGATCAGTTGAAATTATATTATCGATTTTTTCTATTAGGCTTTCTGCTCTCTGTCCATTAAGCTTTGGAATAGTATTTTTCGCACAATTTTCTATAGCATTAATAAACATATTAAAATTAGAATTAGCATATCTTTCATCATCTTTATTTACAATACCCATCAGTGCATTAAGTGCTGATATTTGAATAACTTCCGATATTTTTTTGTCATCTGTAATTTCTCTTAAAATCTTCTCTGCCCTCTTTTTATGCTTTTTTAATATAGTAGTTTTATCTTCTTCAACTATCCCATTCTTACCAATTTTTTCTTCAATCGAATCTATCATATTTTGTACTAGGATTATTTGCTTGTCTTTTTCACTTACTATCTTAATTTTTTCAGCATTTGTTGCATCACTATTAGCCTTAACTGTAGTTACAAATATGCATATATCTATAGTTGGAAGTAATATTTCTAACGTCAATTTTTCATGATTTTCTAAGTTCCATGCATCTAATCCAGGGCTATCGATTATATGTATATTTTCATCTAACATAAAATAAGGTGTTTTTATATCAATCTGAGTGACATTAAGCCTATTTCCAGGATTTTTACTCTCGTCTGCATATTCCGCTATCGCATTTTCATTTAAATTTTCTGTATCTAATATTTTAGGTTTACTATCTTTAAAATAAATAGTGGCTTGTCTCTTTAGCCCTTTTGATGCCGTAATTATAATACTTGAACTGGGCCTTATAGCCATGGGTAAGATCTTTTCACCAAGAAGCGCATTTACTAAAGTAGATTTCCCACTACTAGTTATCCCCATAATAGCAATTCGTATTATATTATCATCATAAATACTTTTTCGTTCCTCAAACCATGCTATATCCCTATTGTATCTATTCTCTCTATAATTATTTTTACTTAAAACTCCGCTTATCTCATCAATTATATTCAATATGTAATTATCTTTTCTCATAAAACTCTCCATAACAACTATACTAATTTACACTATATCTTCTTAGGTATTTTCATAGTTCTGATAAGGCATATGAAATAAAAAAAACAAATCCAAAATGCCATGATTATTTTTAATTAGGCCAAAACCGAACTCGTAGCAAGTCTATTAGTGCAATCTGCTGATAAGCAGATAAGTGAAAGTCAAAATCTATGATTTGGTTTCTTGAACTTAGTTAACTCATTTATGAGTTAACCTCCTATAAAAATTATTTGATGTGAATCGCTTACTCAGGGAGCGTAGCGAGTCGAGTTTCCTCTATAATGGGAAATAGACTTGACAGATGAACTTATTGTTTTTTTAATTATGCCTAAATATATCTTATCATAATTAAGCATACTTATCTAAGCAAATACTTACTGAATAATAAAAATTTCACAATTTTATTTCCAACTTCTACACAATAATATGTGTTATTGCTAAAAAACTCCCCATTATATATTTTAACTTGTCAGATTTATAATTAATTAAGAACCACTCATAATAATTTGCCAAATAAAAAAACTTGAAAGAAATATCTAAAGATCCTTTCAAGTAATAATTACCTATATGTATAATAAATAATATATAATTTTTATTTATTATACATATATTCTCTGGTCATAGGAAGATCATCGTTTATTCCTTTCGAAATTAATAGTTGATGAATATCTATTATTCCGTTATTAAATATTGCCGCACATGAACAGAGATAAAGTTCCCACATTCTTATAAATTCTTCATCAAACATTTTTGAAACTTCACTTAGGCTGTTATTAAAATTCTCTCTCCAATATAATAAAGTCTTAACATAATGTCTTCTGAGATTTTCAACATCGATAGTATGGAAATTATAATTACTGCAAATGTCTATAATTTCTTTAAAGCTTGGAATAACTGCTCCTTTAAGAATATACTTTTTAATCCATGGATCTACAGAATATTCTTTTAATGAATTGATATAATCCAATAAACATAGACCTTTGGGTTTTAAGACAGAATCAATATTTTTTATAAATAGTTCATAATTCTCTCTTCCTATATGCTCAATCATGCCAACACTTACAACTCTATCAAATGATAATCCACTTTCAGCTAAATTTCGGTAATCCATAAGTCTTACTTCTAGTAATTTTTCAAGCTTTCTTTCTTTTATTCTTTCATTAAATTTTTTATATTGCTCTTTGCTTAATGTAATTCCAATACCATGAATGCTATATTTTTCTGCTGCTTCAATAAGTAAAAATCCCCACCCGCATCCTACATCCAAGACGCTCATACCTTCTTTTATGTTTAGCTTTGCTAATATATGATGAATTTTATTAATTTGAGAATCATGTAAACTATCATTATTTGATTTAAAATATCCACACGAATATGTCATAGTATCATCAAGCCATAAACTATAAAAATTATTTCCAATATCATAGTGCTCTTGAATCTCACCTTTTTGTTTTTTTGAAGAATTAGATTGAAAAATCGCATTTTTTACTGACTTACTACCTGATGAGCTTTTATCAATCTGACTAATAAATATATTTATAACTTCAAACAAATCGCCTTTTATCTCTATATTCCCTTTCATATAAGCTTCACCAATAGCAAGGAATGTACTTCTAATCAAATCTGTTTTACTTATTTCCCCCTTAATATTTATTTCGAATTGAGGTGTACCCTTACCTATAATAAATTCTTTATTATTTTGAAACCTAATCCTATATGGTATATCATCAAATCTTGACAGATATTTAATATAAAGACTATTTATTAGATTCATATAGAATTCCTTCCTATAATTTAAATACTGATTAATTTATACTATTATATAATTTTAAATATGCTATACATTAAATTCTGTATTTAATAGAAATAATTAAAGAGACAGTCGAGAACTCACAATATTTGTATGATTCTCTAACTATCTCTTAACTAACTTCTCTATTTATTTTATTTTTGTATAATTATCTTTTTCTTCATTCTATTTATTAATTTTTTCTTTTACTTTCTTTAATACATTTTTACAATCACAACTTTTAAATAATTTCCCTCAGGAAATTTATCTGTAACTGCAAAATCTTCTGGAAGAGTATGTTCTTCTAGAATTTCATAATTTCTATGTGATTCTTTAAAAGCTTCATCAATAAACTTTTTAAATTTACCCATATTAAAAGTGGCACAGTTTGTTGAAGCTATAATTACTCCTTCATCTTCTGTTATATCTATAGCTGATTTAACCAAGTCTTTATAGTCTTTTGCTGCGCTAAATCTATTATCCTTTGATGTCGCAAAACTTGGTGGATCAAGAATAACTACATCAAATTTTAATTCTTCCTTTTTTGCACGTTTAAAGTAAAGGAAAATATCTTCAACAATTATTTCATGTTTTGTAAAATCAACATTATTTATAGTAAAGTTTTCAGTTGTCTTTTCTAAACTTCGGCTTGCTAAATCGACACTTGTAGTAATAGCACCGCCTTTTGCAGCTGCCATTGAAAATGCTCCTGTATATGAAAAAGTATTTAAGACTCTTTTATTATTGGAGTATTTATCTTTGATAGACTTTCTTACTTCCTTTTGGTCTAAAAATACCCCAACCATGGCACCATCATTTAAATAAATTGAGAAATTAACTTTATTTTCTTTAACTATAAGAGGTTCAGGTGCTTTTCTTCCGCAAACATAACTATCTTCATCTACAACCATACCATTTTCTTCAAATCTCTTTTTTTCATATATACCATCAAAAGAAACTAAGCTTTTTATAGCTTTAATTATATTGTTTTTAAATGTATATATCCCTCTGCTATACCAAGTGATGAGATAATATTCATCGAAATAGTCAATCGTAAGCCCTCCTATTCCATCACCTTCACCATTAAATACTCTAAATGCAGATGTGTCTCTTGAATGATAAAATTTCATTCTTTTGGAAAATGCATTCCTAATCTTATCATAAAAAAATTTATAATCCAAATTACTATTTTTACTGTTACTTAAAATCCATCCACAGCCTTTATTTTGTTTCCCATAATACCCCTTTCCTAAAAAAGTCTTTTTTTCATCTATAAGGGTTATGATTTGTCCTTCCTCTTTTAAATCTTTTATATTATCAAAAGCTTCTTCAAGAATTAAAGGATATCCATTTTTATATTTCTTAACAAATTCTTTTTTTACTGTAAGTATTGCTTCTTTCATATATGTATTTACCTTCCCGAAAACTATTGTATTAAATTCTAAATAATTATACCATAAATCTAAACTTGTTAATTACTAATTTAAAATTCAATATTTTACCTTGTTCACTATATATTATTCTTTTTTTGCTCCCGATTAGATACTGATTAAGTCATACAATATATACTTTAAAATATTCTATAGATTAAATGCTATATCCAATAGAAATAATTAAAGAGACAGTCGGGAACCCACAATGATTGTATGATCCAACTATCTCTTAAATAACTTCTCTATTGATTTCATTTTTATCTAATATTTGATACATCAAATTACATATAATATACTTGTTTAATCTATAAACTATTGAACTAAAATTCTACTATCGTCTCTTATAGCTTCGTTTAATTTAGGTAATATAATTTGTAATTCTCCATTTTGTAATTTTGCAGAAATTCTTGATTTATCAACGTTCTCAACATGAAAAGCCCTTGATATTTTTCCATAAGCTCTTTCTCTTCTAATATAATTATCTTTTTCTTCATTTATTTCTTCATTTCTAAGAGCAGAAATAATTAAAGTATTGTCTCTATATTCAAGGTTTATATCTTCTTTCTTAACACCTGGTAATTCTGCACTAACTAAATATTCATTTTGAGTTTCTCTTATATCAGCATTAAATTTTTGGTTATTTCCAAAGCCAAAACTCATTGGTGAAAAGAAATCATCATTGAAAAATCCATTGAAAAAATCTTCAATTGAGCCTCCCTTCTTATCTAATCCGTTAGTTCTAAAAGGTATCAATCCAAACATACTAAGACCTCCTTAAGATATTTATTATTTGTTTTTACAAGTAAATTATAGCCAAAAGGTCAAAGAAGGTCAAAATCAGTTTTTGTCCTTTATTTTTTTTCTCTTGCTATATATTTCTATAATATTAAATTATCTTTTACTTAATAGTATTTGCTTTTATTTTCTCTAATTTCTTATTGCTTGTATATTTTTCATTATCTCTATTCTTTCATTTTGATTTCAAATTATATTCAGACATCTTTTCAGCTATATTTTGGGCTTGAAGTGATAATTCTTCAGTTGATGCCGCAGTTTCTTGTGCCTTAGCTGTGTTAATCTGTATAACTTCAGAGATTTGGTTAACTCTCTCTGTCATTTTCATTATCTCATTTGTTTGATCTTGTGATGCTAGTGATATTTCGTTGACCAATTTAGCGCTATTATCTACATTAACCACTATATTTTGTAATGAATTCGAAGCCTCTTTTGCTAAACTTTCACCTTTTTTAACTGCAAATAAAGAATTTCCTATTAACATATTAGTATTTTTAACTGCATTTGAGCATTGTTCAGCTAAGCTCTTAACTTCATTAGCTACCACCGCAAATCCTTTTCCAGTTTCTCCAGCTCTTGCAGCCTCAATAGCTGCATTCAGCGCTAAAAGGTTTGTTTGTGATGCTATATTTTCTATAGAGCTTGTAATCTTTGAAATCTGATCGGAAGATTCAGCAATCTCCTCTATGGATTTCATTAACTCTTCCATTTTGTGATTTCCTTCAGATACAATATTCTTTGTACTTTCCGATACTTTATTAGCTTCTTCTGCATTTTGGGCATTTATAGTAACCTTAGTTAATATTTCATTAAAATTGTCTAAAAGTTTTTCTATTATACTCGCTTGATTTGTAGCTCCATCTGATAGTTCTTTTGTAATTAGTGATATTTGTTCTGATCTATTTGATGTTAACTCTACCGCCCTGCATATACCATAGAAATCACTATTCAATGTGTTTATAATACTCTCAAGCGACTCTTGTATAGGAATAAAATCGCATTTATATTGCACATTTTTCTCTAACTCTATATCCAAATTTCCAACTGATATTTTTTCTAAAATTGTTGTAATATCATCTACATATGAGTCTATCATCTCAATAGCGCTAATCAGATTACTTGCCATCTCCCCCATTTCATCTGTAGATTCATAGCTACTTTCAACTTTGAGATTTCCATATAATAATTCTTCAGATATTTCTTTTATATTATTAATTCCTTTAATAAATATATCTGTCAACACACCGCTTATTGTTGACGTTATTATTAATGTACTGATCATTATGATTATTATAAATCCTAATATTATATTGTTAATTATATCTACCTTATGTAAAAAATTAGATGTTTGTTTTTGAGACTGTTTATATACTTCTATAACTTTATCTGCTATGCCATCTATTTGATAAGAATATGTATTTTCCATTACTGCTAAGGCTGATATCTTCTCTTTCTTATTTATCAACTCCACTATATCACTTCTACTTTTTGCGGCTAATTCTACAGATGAATTAATCTCATCAATTAGTTCATAATCAGGTAGTGTTTCTTTTAAAATTTTAGAATTACTATCGAATTCTTCTACTTCTTCATTTACTAATTCTAAATATTTTTGCTCTTTCTCCCCATCTTCTTCAGCTATTGCTTTATAAAGATTTTTCTCTATTTTTTGTAAACTAATTCTCATATTTGATATATTATCTGAAAGTGCATATGATTTCCTATATGACAAATTGGTTTTATAAGAAAAAATATATAAAATACTTACTATTATAATCATGCTTATTATTGTAAACATATTGATTATTAAGAATGATTTTTTTATTTTCTTATTTATTGGATCTCCTGATATAAGTTCATGTAATCTTTGGTACATAACTGTTTCCCCCCGAATAATAAAATACATTTTTCCTTTTTATAGTCATGATTAATTTATCTTTCTAGCTAATTAATCACCGAAATTAATGATGGTATGAGTATTAATTGTATCAATTTTTCTTTTTGCTATTTAATTGATAATGAATTTCATTTACTATTATATCAATTTATGTACCAAATTCAAGACATATATGAAAAAATATGAAATTTAAGTAATTCTATAATTTTTTATAACATAAAAAACCTCGCTATAAATTTGATACCTATAGCGAGGTTATATATTGTTCTATTCTTTCTGTCAATCGCATAATTGAATAAAATTAATATATTATTCATTAATTCTTTTCTAATATATTCTCTACTCTGAAATCTAAATATTCTTATTTCATTGCTTTAAACATACATGTTTTAGTTGTTATTGATATATCTCCATTTTTTTTAATATATTCTTCTAAATATTTCGTAAATTCTTTTTTCTTTTCAGCAACAAGTATTGAACTTCCTTGAATAGTTGAAGCTTTATATGATACTACTGGTTCAGCCTTATCTACTATTATTTTCCCATCTAAAATTTCAACATCTACCTTATGAAAATATTTTTCAAGAATTCCTCTACCGTGTTCTAGGTCAAATCTTTCTGAATACCCATTATTATCTAACCCAGAATTAGGCGCAAAATTTTCTGCAAGCCTATTTAATTCCTTCATAGAACCACAAGAATTAGCTGTCACATAAAATACACCATTAGGCTTTAATACTCTGTGTATCTCAGCTAAAGCCTTTTCTATATCTGGAATAAAATAAATCATATGTTGAGCAATGATTATATCAAAGGTTTCATCCTTATATGGTATTTTTTCAGCATTGATTTCTTCATAATGAAAATCATGGTATACATCTTTCAATCTATTTCTTGCAATTTTAATCATACTTTTAGAAAAATCAGATAAGGTAATATTTAAAGTATTATCTATATGCTCTTTGTTCTTAAACCAAAGCTTTCCTGTTCCACATCCAAGTTCCAATACATTTGCGTTTATTGAGAAATTTATCTGATTAAAACACCATTTATCAAAATCTATTTTATTTACATTATAGCTATGAAGATTACTTCTAATATTTAAATTCTTATCTGTTTTATATTGTTCCCTAACTCTACTTTCCATATTAGTTACCTTTATAATATCAATCAAATTATTTGTATCTAAAAAACCATTTTTCCTTGCTGTATTTTGTGCCTTATTAAAAACATCAATCACAGCCTCAATGTGTTTCTTCTTTTCTTCCAAAGCTTTCTTTTGGATACTTATCATATTCTCTAGGTTTTCTCCACTTTCATGTAATATATGACTTATTTCATTTAATGACAAACCAATGAATTTTAAGGTTGTAATCTGCTGAAGCTTTAATAGGTCTTCTTCACAGTAAATTCTATATCCAGAATCAGTTTTTTCACTAGGCTTAAGTAATCCAATTTTGTCATAATGAAGTAATGTTTTCACTGTTACTCCTGATCTTTTAGCAAATTCACCAATTTTCAATTCATTTCCCTCCATAACATTATTCTAATCTATTACCTTAGGGTAGAGTCAACCCTAATTTTAAAGAGATCTTATCTTTCATAACCTTTCTAATAAATTTTAATTAATATTATTAACTATTTTACACGTTATACTCTTATTTTTTCCCATATAATTCCGATAAAATAATTGAAGGAGGAAGAATTAACAATGAGCAGTATAACTATAAATTCAAATCGAAACAATTTATTCAAAAATATTAATATCAATTCAACCAATGACAAAAACAAAAATGTTATTAATGGTAATTCTAGTATTAATAATAAACAAGATAAAAAAGAAAGCAGTTTAATGCAAAATCTTTTAAAACAAAAACAAGCACTTAAAGAAGAAAAACAAGCATTGATGGCTAAAGAAATGGATGCAAAAGAAAAAAAAGCTAAAATGGATGAATTAAATCAAAAAATAAAGGATGTTGATTCTCAGATTCAACAGCTAAAGATTCAAGAAAAACAAGAAGAACTTCAAAAGAAACAAGATGAAATTTCAAAGAAAAAAGCTAAAGAGGAAACACCTAACAAAGACGATAATAAAACAAAAGGCGATGTAATAATTTCTGCTAGCTTAGGTGAACTTATTAAGATTAGTGGCTCACAAAAAACTATACATTTACTAAAGGATAGTAAAAACAGGCAAAAAGTAGAAGCTGAATATATCAAACCAAATGATATCGAAAACAGCTACGATAACAATCGTTTATCTCAAATAGGCGCAAGTATAGCCCATATAAACATGACCATTTCTAAAAAAATTGGAGACATAAATAAAAGTGCCGAACGTATTCAAACTAAAACAGAATTAGCTCTTAAACAACTCAAAGATAAAGATGACAATAAGTTAAATGAAGAATCAAAAGACATAGATAATAATACTAATAAATTAGATAAAAGTTCAAAAGATAAAACTAATAGTGAATTAGATACAGACCCTAATAATAATCCATATAATAAAACTAC
This sequence comes from uncultured Clostridium sp., assembly GCA_963524945.1. Taxonomy (GTDB): domain Bacteria; phylum Bacillota; class Clostridia; order Clostridiales; family Clostridiaceae; genus Clostridium. The sequence continues at coordinate 27,797 of CAURJV010000003.1, read as the reverse complement.
CGAAACTATAGTATAGCTTATAAAAAACATATTAAAAGATTGCATCAGATTAAAAAAATTTAACAGCCCTCCTCATGGTACGGGCTGTTTTATATTTATAAAAATAATTATAATAATTCTTTAACTACTTTTACAACTTCTTTTGCTATATATTCTGCATCTTCTAACGATAATGTAGTATATACTGGAAGTGTAATTTCATTTTCATATTGTGCATAAGCATTTGGATAATCTTTGATGTCATATCCAAGATTCTTATATAGTGTTAACATAGGAAGTGGCTTGTAATGAACATTTGTTGCTATTCCTATATTCGCTAATTTTTGAATGGCCTCATTTCTTTTTTCCTCATTAAATCCTTTAATTCTATAAAGATATAAATGATATGATGTTTCAGTTCCGTTCTCATCTTTTGTAAATGGAATTATTGAAAACTCTTCTTTTGATAAAATATCGCTATATATCTTAAATATTTGTCTTCTTTTTTCTAACATTTCTTCATATCTTTTTAGTTGAACTACACCTATAGCCGCTCCAATATCTGTTAAGTTACATTTAAGCCCATCATTTATAATATCATATTCCCATGCACCTGCTTTCAGCTTACTTAGAGCATCCTTTGATTGTCCATGCATGGCAGTAAATCTCATATATTTAAGTAAATCTTCATGATCACCAAAGTGGTTGTCATTAAATGTAACGGCTCCACCTTCTCCTGTAGTTAGATTTTTAACTGCATGAAACGAAAATGAGTGAAAATCACATTGAGATCCAACTGGTTCTCCTTTGTATTTAGCACCAAAAGAGTGTGCTGAATCGCAAAGTATCATAATATCTTCTCTATTTTTATCTTTCAAAACTTTCTTTAAAGCATCATAATCAAATGGTACTCCTGCAATATCCACTGGCATAATTACTTTTGTCTTATCTGTAATCTTATCAGCAATTTTATCTATATCCATTTCAAAAGTATCTTTTTTAACATCAACATATATAGGTTTAATTCCTCTATGAATAGCAACACTTGAAGTCGCTGTATATGTGTATGGGGTAGAGATAATTTCATCTCCCTCTTTTATATCGAACACTTTAAGAACTAGTTCCATTGCAGCAGTCGCACTATTTAATGCTAACGCTTTATTAACATTTAGATAATTTTGTATTCCTTCCTCAAACTCTGCAAGTTTTGGTCCAGAAGTAATCCAACCAGATCTTAATACATTACCTACTGCTTCTATTTCCTCTTCAGTTATATCTGGTGGCGAAAATGGTATCTTTTTCATACAATTCATCCTCTCTAATTTACGTACAAAATTTTAATATAATAGAATCTCTAAAAATAACCTATAAAAATTTATTTTACATTAGAATCTCTTTTATCTTATTATAAACTCCCCCCTTAGGTTAGAGTCAAGTTAAAAATATTTATTTTAAAATAGTAAATAAACCACCCTTTTCAGCTAGTTTATTTATAAACTAGTTTTTGCTAAACTAGTTTTTGCTAAAAATAGGTGGTTGTTTAATTAAAAAGTTTCTTCTACAAATAATACTTCTTAACTATTTATTATCTTTATTTTTCATAAAACTACTTAATTACAATTCAACAATTACTGGTAATATCATTGGTTTTCTCTTCATCTTTGTATAAACAAAATTATCAACTTCTCTTCTTATTCCATTCTTTATTTCTGCCCATTGAGTTATATTTTTCTCTAAACACTTTTCTACAACACTAGTAACTATGTTTCTAACTTCATCTATTAGTTCCTCAGAGTTTCTTACATATACAAAACCTCTTGAGACTATATCAGGACCGGATATTATGATTTTATTTCTTATGTCTATAGCTATAACCACTGTAATAATTCCATTCTCTGCTAGATTCTTTCTATCTCTAAGAACCATACTTCCTATATCGCCAACGCCCATACCATCTACAAGAACTCTTCCAAATGGTACTTTTCCTGATACCCTTCCAGTGTTCCTAGTTAATTCAAAAACATCACCATTTTCCAAAATAAATGTTTTAGATCTATCTAATCCCATACTTTCTGCTATTTTAGCATGAGTAATCAAATGCTTATATTCACCATGAACGGGTATAAAAAATTTAGGTTTTAATAAAGCTTGAATTAACCTTAATTCTTGCTCACAGGCGTGCCCTGAAACGTGTATATCTTCTATTGATTTATAAATTACATTTGCACCTTTCTTTATTAGATCATTTATTAAGTTCGATACCGCCTTCTCATTGCCAGGTATAGGACTTGCTGAAATAATAACCATATCGCCGTCGACTATTTGTATATGTCTATGCGTCGATGCAGCTATTCTCGATAATCCTGCCATAGATTCGCCCTGACTTCCAGTTGTAACAATAGTTAACTTATCATCTGGATAGTTCTTTATCTCATCTAGACTTATTATCATATCTTCTGGAATAAGTAAATATCCAAGTGCCATAGCAACTTCAGATATATTTTCCATACTTCTACCACTAAAAGCTATTTTTCTGTTATATTTTATTGAACAATCACTAATTTGTTGTAGCCTATGAACATTTGATGCAAATGTAGATACTATAATCCTACCAGTAGCCCTACTGAAAAGATTTTCTAGTGTTTCTCCAACTGTTTTTTCAGACATTGTGTAGCCTTTATGGAGAGCATTAGTGCTATCCGCCATTAAGAGAAGTACACCTTTCTTCCCCAACTGAGCATACCTTTGTAAGTCCATAACTTTCCCATCTATTGGCGTAAAATCCACTTTAAAATCACCACTATGAACAATAACTCCTATAGGGGTATGCAATGCAATAGAGCAGCTGTCAGGTATACTATGGTTATTCCTTATATATTCAATTTTTATTTGTTCCAATTTTATTAGCTCTCCTGGTTCAACCACATTTAATGTACAGTCACTAAGCATAGTATGCTCTTTTAGTTTGCCTTCTATTAATCCAAGTGTTAATCTAGTGCCATATATAGGAACATTAATTTGTTTTAATACATATGGTAATCCACCAATGTGATCTTCATGTCCATGGGTAATAAAAATTCCTTTAACTTTATTTTTATTTTTAATTAAGTATGTTACATCTGGAATTACTATATCAATTCCATATAAATCTTCATCTGGAAATGCTAATCCACAATCTATAACTATTATTTCATTGTCATATTCAAAGGCCGTCATATTTTTTCCTATTTCACCAAGTCCACCCAATGGGATTATCTTCAGTGGAATTGATTTAGATTTTATTTTTTTATTAATTTTATTTTCACTAATTCCAATTTCATTATTCTCCATATTATCACACCTCAAAAGTTTATTCTATGATTTAATTATTTACAATTAACTTTAAATATATGAGTATACTTTAAAATTTATTTTAATCTAAAAGTAGCATTATAATTTTAAAATTATAATGCTACTTTTTTATAGTTCTATTTATCTATAAATATTATTAAATTATTTCAATATTAAATCCTTAAATTATATTCATGTATTGAATATGTATGGAATGATATCTCAAGCCTTCTACTGAAAATACATTGTTTTTAATTTATCAGCTATTTCTTTTTCACAACTTGATATTTGTCTGATTCCATATCCAAGAAGTAATGGAGAACTACTGAATCTTGGCATAACTTTACACAAAATTTTATTTTTTATATGATAGAAAAATATATTAAAACTATCGCATTTCACAAAATAATTATTTAAAAGATAGTGAACTACCTTTCTAAGATTATAGGCTAATTCATTTAATGCATATAAATCATCTTTTATAATTATATTAAACTCAGTAAATCCATTAAATGGTTTATGTGATAGATTCACTAAACAATTATCGCTTTTATGAATTTCTATTCCTTCAAAATAATCTTCTTTTATATTTAATTTATAGTCAATATCATCAAGTCCTACTATCTGCATATGAGGATGTTTTAGACTTCCACCCGAATTTGGCCCATGGTTTTTATAAAATATTACTGATTTATATTCTCCGCTTTCTTCTATTTTTAGCCAATGTTTAACACTAAATCTTATTAGATTCTCCATATATTCAGCAGAATACTGCCCCATATCAGTATTACAATTATAAGTTTCTATAATAACCAACTGATAAGTATCTTTTATAGTCGGATACTTATTTTTTAGTAATACAAATGGACCATCTTCAGCAATAATATCTGTAAGTGTTTCTCTATTACAAAACGGACATTCCTTCATATTTACTTTTTTAAATTCATTTGGTTTATCTTTATTAATTTCATTTAAAAATACTAAATATTTTTCTTTTTCCACTTATATCACCAAAAACCTTCCATCAAAATCATTTTTTAATTAATACATATGCACACTTTGAAGGAACAGTTATATTATTACCTGCTATAGCATAAATTTCATCTACTCCAGCTCTTTCCTTGTTAACAAGGACACTCCATCCACATTCTTTTAAATCTATAAATGCTTCTTCATCATTTGGATTAAATATTACAACTATAGTATTACATAAATTTTTCTCACTGTTATCTTCTATCTTATATGCAACAACATTTTCTTTATAGAAATCCTCTCCATACTCTAAAAATGTTAAATTTTTTCTAATTTCTTCGCTAAAATTCATTCTGAACGCTTTATATTTCTTTCTTAATTTAATTAACCCTTTATAGTAATTTACAATTTCTTTATATTGATAAGCCCTATCCCATTCTAAATTATTTACTCTATCAGGAGCATTATAACTATCATGATTGAAGCTTCCATCATCATTTTTCTTAGTTCTTAAAAACTCTTCTCCTGCTTGAAAGAAAGGTATTCCTTGAGAAGTTAAAACTATAGCTGCTGCTAACTTGTTCATATTCTTTCGTTTTTCTAGTGAAGATTCTTTATTAGTTAAATACAATTTATCCCATAACGTATAATTATCGTGAGCTGAAATGTAATTTATACATTGATAAGGCTCATTTGCCCATGCCCAACGGGAATATATAACTTTATCATAATTAATACCCCTTTTACCAGTAGCTCCCACAATGCAGAATTTAATACTTTCCTCAAGACCTGTTCTACCATTTACGTATCCTCTCTCATTTATATTAAATACATGTCCTTTAACAGAATCTCTAGTATCATCACTAAATGCTGCTATTTGCATTTTATCAAATTTTACTACATTTTGCTTTACTGATGACTCTTCATTACTTAAAGGCGTCCATCCTCCAGTCCATCCTTCACCATACATAAGTATAGATGTATCAATCTTATCTAACTCAGTTCTGATTTGCTTCATAGTTTCAATATCATGTAAACCCATTAAATCAAATCTAAATCCATCTATATGGTATTCTTTAGCCCAATAAATTACTGAATCAACAATAAGTTTTTTTACCATATATCGTTCTGACGCTAATTCATTACCACAACCGGATCCATTAGAAAAATTTCCATTTTGATCTTGTCTATAATAATATCCTGGTACTGCTAAATTAAGATTAGATTCATGACTTCTATAGGTATGATTATACACCATATCCATAACCACTCGAAGTCCAGACTCATGAATGCCTTTAACCATTTCCTTAAATTCATTAATTCTCTTTTCTCCACTAAAAGGATTTGTTGAATACGATCCTTCTGGAGCAAAATAATTTTTTGGATCATATCCCCAATTATATTGTGGCATATCTGGTTTACTTTCGTCAACAGTTTCATAATCAAATGCTGGAAGTAAATGAACATGAGTTATGCCTAATTCTACCAAGTAATCTATTCCTGTTTTCTCATATTTCCCTGGAATTGTAGTCTCATGTTCACAAAATGCGGTATACTTTCCTTTTTTATTTAAGCTTATTCCTGAATTCTCGTTTATTGAAAAATCTCTTATATGAACCTCATATATTACAGATCCTGTTGCACAGCTTAACTCAGGTTTTCTATCTTTCTCAAAATCTATTGGATCTGTTTTTCTAAGATCTATTACCATTCCTCTGTTTCCATTAACCCCCAAGGCTTTTGCATATGGATCTACAACTTCTCTTTCATTTCCACTATTAGTTATTAAGTAATTGTAAAACTCACCATCAAGATCTCTTTTCACCTCTATGCTCCAAGTTCCTTGCATTCCTCTATTCATATCTAATATTTCTTCTGGTGCATTTGTATAATTCTTTTCATCCTTTCCAAACAACGCTAATCTAACATTATTTGCATTTGGTGCCCAAACTATAAATTTTGTACTATCTTTAGAATATTCTGCACCAAGATCTCCATCATAGTTATTATAATCATTATCTAATAAATTCATTATATTATTACCCCTTTTACTAGTTTTATTAAATGTTTTACAGATAAATAATATTTACCCTATATACCTTTGAATTTTAGGACACTATCCCCATGTTATTTTCCTAATTCCGTTATTATCTTACCTGAAAATGCTGGAACTACTATTCTGGCCTCATCAGCATTAATTACAATTTTATTTTCATCTAATAAATCAATACCTTTTTCGAAGGGTAATCTAAATTCTAGAATACTTTCTTTATCAGATAAATTTAATATTATATAAACTCTATCCTTATCAGTATTTCTAGAAAATACGAATTGTTCGTTCTTAACAAAAACTTGTTCATAATTCCCATATTTTAAAGCTTCACTATTAATTCTAATATTACCTAACTTTTTAACTAATTCAAATAGTTTATCATCTTTCTCATCTATTCTTTCAAGTTCCAGCTCTGGCCTTAAAGGTAAATCTGTTCCATTTCCTTTAACCCCCTTAAGACCATATTCACTCCCGTAATATACGCTTGGTACACCTGGCATTGTATAAAGCAATATATACGAATTATATATATATTCTGATTTTTTCAAGGTGCTTGCCAATCTATTAACATCGTGATTATCAACAAAGTTATATAGACATAGATTTTTATAAATTCCACCTGAACCAAATAATCTATTTAATGAATATGCAATTTCAAAATAATTCCTATCATTATGACTTGAATAAATTCCCTTATAACATTCATAATTGGTTACAGAATCTAAGCTTTCAGGATTAGCCCATTTGTTATAATCTCCATGAATAACTTCACCCATCAGCCAAAAATCCTTCTTCTTGCTCTCTACAAAATTTTTTAAGACTTTAAAAAACTCAAAATCAATACTATCAGCTGCATCTAATCTTAACCCATCTATATCAAATTCATCTATCCACGTACTTACAGCCTGTAGCAAATGATTTTTAACCTCTTTATTCTTTAAATTAAGTTTAACTAAATCATAGCAACCATTCCAGCTTTGATAATTAAACTCATCCCCCATTGGACTTTTGCTATTAAAATTTAAATCTGCAAACCAATTACAATACTTAGAATTTATCCCGTTTATCTGAACATCTTTAAATGCCCAAAACTCTCGTCCTACATGATTAAATACTCCATCTAAAATTATTTTTATATCATTCTTGTGAAGCTGTCCACATAGTTCTTTAAAATCCTCATTAGTTCCAAGCCTTTCATCAACTTTGTAATAATCCTTGGTATCATACCCATGATAACTTGACTGAAAAATTGGTGAAAAATAAATAGCATTAATTCTCATTTCCTTTAAATGAGGTATCCATTTTTCAATTTTGTTTAACCTATTTTTTTTGTCATATACCTTACCTGGTTCTAAAACACCGCAAAATCCAAGCGTATAGAATTGGTAAAATATGCTTTCCCTAATCCATAAATTCATAATCTCATCCCCTTTAGTTTATATACATTATACCACTTCGACTCCATTTTTTTACACCACTTATTTATAAATTAATAGATCTAATTTTTATGAGTGATATTCTTTATTAATCAATCTATGTAGTATTTGTATTATTGATTATTAATGAAAAATATCTATTAAATTATCTTTTTGTAAACATAAGATATCCTCTAATTAACAAACATTTCAAATAATATTTTTATATTCACATCCTTCCTAATTATATAAAAACTCTACATAATTAGGAATACATATTGGAATTTTATATATTTTATTTCTATAATAAGAAAATTTATATAAATATTATTATTATTTTTGTCACATACTAATTATTGAAATTAAATATCTACGGAGGTATAGAAATGAATAAAAAATCTATAAAATACATAATAACTTCCCTCTTGGCAATTAATTGTTTAACATTTCTTCCTAAACCAATCGTTGCAAGTGCGGCTTCTTATTCACTTGGCAGTTTGAAATTTTCAACTTATTATGCTCATAAAGATAAATCTAATGGTTTTAATGTGTTTGGAGAGGAAAACCATAAATACCTTTCTACTGAGCAAAAGAAAAAATTGCTTGAGTTAAAAAAATGTAAAGATAAAGGTCAGGATCTTTCAGAAGAGCAACAACAAACTTTACATTCACTTATAGATTGCATAATCAAAGGCAAACTTGGAGATAAGGAGTATACAGATTTTAGAAGTTTAGTTGAAAAAAAACGTTCTAATGAAAATTTAACCGATGAAGAAAATGCACGATTAAAAGATTATACAGATATTATTAATGGTAACAAACTTTCTACAAAAGATATACTTAGTCAATTTCTAAGATAAAATTATATTTTATACTTATAAAAGAACAAACTCTAATCAATAGAATTTGTTCTTTTAATGTTACACGATTATTAAATATTATTATCGTAGAATGATAGCACTCTATCAAGAAAAGAAAATGCTATTTCATCTCTTTCAAAATATGATTCATGCTTAGAGCCTTTCATATAAACTACCTTGCAATTTTTAGCATAAGCTGCAAACCTATTCTGTGCCTGCGGTATAACATGTGTATCATGTTCAGCTTGAAATAATAGTATTGGCACCATTATTTTTGAGGCATTTTTCCTTCTAATTAGTTCTTTAGTTGCTTTTAAACTTTCAATGTACCATAAAGCCGATGATCCGCCACTATGATAATTATCGTTTTGGTTAATCTTTTCCAAAAGATATTGGTATCTCTCCTTGCAACTAGTTGATCTGCTATAAGAAGCTTTTTTTTCAGTATATGGCTTTTGGCCTGGAAGATATGAATTTCCTTTTCCACAAAGCTTCATTCCTCTAGAAACAATGCTTGCTAATATTTTAGGGGTTTTCCCAGTATTAATTCCATGCATTGGTGAACTTAACACTGCAGCATTAAAATAACTATTATATTTCTCTAAAAAAACAGTACCTATGCATCCTCCCATAGAATGTGCAAATAATAACAACTTCTTATTCCTACTACCTGGTATAACAATTTCATCTATAAACCTTTTAAAATCCTCTATATAATAGTCAAACTTTTCAACATTAATCTGATAATTGTCTTTCCCAAGTCTTTGAGATCTACCATGCCCTCTATGTTCAAGAATAAAAACGGAGTAACTTTCTTTTATAAAATAATAAATTAATTCATTGTATTTTTCGGTAAACTCCCCAAATCCATGACAAATAACTATATTGGCCTTAGGATTTTTTACAATGAATTTTTCATAATAAAGTTTTAAATTGTTTGCCCCTAAAATATAACCATTTTTTAGATTCTTCTTTAGATAAGGTTCAACTATATTTATCATTTCTTCTTTATAATTATCTTGTGAAATATATATATATGAGGATTTATCTTTAAAATTTGAGTATAAAGATGTTGTTAACGCTAAGTTATCTTCATTCATAATCTTCGCCTCCCTACCTACAAAATTTCTGAAATAAAAAATTCATCTTAAATATTAATATAAATCACTTCTTTTAAATTTATTATAACTTCAAGTTAAAATATGGATTCAATTGTAAATTTATATACAGAAATAAGGTAACTATTTTAAATAAAATTTACTTGTTAGAAATTTTTTTAAAACAACTACCTTATTATATACTATTTTTCAAATTTTTATTTTAAATTTATTTATCATTTCCAGTTAAATTATAGCAAATAACAATTATATTTTCGTGATAATTATAATTTTTACCTATTTTCTAATTTACAATAATATCTCTTTAATATATAAATTTTTTTCTTTCTCTAAATCTATGAACTCTTCGCCCTTTAAAATTAAAGGCTTTTCTAAATTATTTACATTCATCTGTATTATCTTGCATTTTTCATTAGTATTTAATAATACTTCTTCACCTGTATAATAATCTATAATATGCTCTAAAAAGATTTTTACATACTCGTAATCCAACTTTCCTAAACCTTCGTTTTTAACTATTTGTAATGCTTCAAATGGAAGTCGTTTTTTCTTATATCCTCTATCAGAGTTAATTGCATCAAATACATCAGCTATAGCAATTATTTTTGCAAAAGGGTGTATAGCTTCGCCCTTTAATCCAAGTGGGTACCCTGAGCCATCTAACCTTTCATGATGCATCAGCACTCCATAACTCACAGCCTTGTCCAAAAACGAAAGTTCTTTAATTACCATATATCCTTTCTGAGCATGTGTTTTTATTGTATTAAATTCATTTTGTGTTAATCCTATATCTTTCATTAATAATTCTCTGGCTATTTTTGTCTTTCCAAAATCATGAAGGATTGCTGAATATACCAATAAGTTTAATTTAGCCTTTTCTAATCCTACCCATTTTCCTATTAGGGCACTTAGCGCTGCCACATTTACCCCATGTCTATATATTGAATCTGTTCCGCTTCCATAAAGAACTATATTCTTTATAACTAAGCTCCCTGGTTGTATTTCATTTTGAATCTTCCTGGAAAATTCCCTTACTTCGCTCAAAGCTTCTTCATTATTATTCACAAGTTGTCTAAAAGTCTTTCTTAATGCTAGGGATATTTCATTAAATTCATCTTCAATCTTTTGACATTGCGTCTCTTTCTTTAATTCTGTTTTAATACTTTTTGTTGCTGTATTTTCACAATATATCTCTACATTTCCGATAACATATAAATTTTTTATTTTCTCTATAATTTGTTCAGTTACTGAAATATCCTTTTTAAGTAATATACTCCCATTCTGTTCCACATTTTTTGCTATTACCATTCCCTCTTCTAACTGATTAAAGCTTATTATCTTTGTACTCTTCTCCACAATACTCACACCCATCATATAACAAATTTTATGCTTCTAAGCTATAGATAGAATATATACCTATCTCTATAACCTAAAAATTAAAAATCCCCTAATTAAATATATAAGAACAATGATACTATATTAAATAAGATTATATTAAATTTATAAAACAATATTCGATTAAAAATTTATTTATTATTTATATTATTCTATATCTTTTATATTTTGTCAAAATAAGTTTTAATTTATTTTCGCTTCTAGCTTTTCCATAATAGGAATGAAGTATCGGTATATAATGTAAGGATGGAATTCAAATTCCATCCTTACATTATATTTGTATTAATATTATCTTTTTATACACACTTTATTCTATTGGAGACGCTTTCTTATTTCCAGTCTTAGCTTTTCCCTGTATCTCTATTGGAACATCTTTTACATCATTTTTTTTATAATGTGTTTTATGATTGCTTTCTGTTCCATGTGGTTCACTTGGATCTGGTCTTCTCATTCCTGCTTTTGCCATAACTACTTCATATCCTTTCTAAAATAATCTCAATTTTAGTATTCTAAAAAAAATTCTATAGTATACATGATATCAAGTAGAAACTGTTGGCATAATAGCAACAACTTTAAAAATCATTTTAGTTACTTTCTATCCATTTATTCCACTCTTCTGTATTATATCCAACTGTTGCTTCTTTTCCATTTCTTACTATAGGAGTATTTATAACTTTTTGATTGTTTAATAATAGTTCAGCCTTAATCTCTGCGCTTCTTATGTTATTAAAATTTAATTTTACGTATTCTTTAGCCTTCATATTTATTAATTCATTAACACTTATTGTCCTAAGTATACTATTAAACTCACCTTTACTCATAGGTTTTTCATTTAAATCAATAAACTGAAATTTTATATTTCTTTCTTTAAAAAATCTTTCTGCTTTTTTAGTATCAAAGCATTTTTTAGTTCCAAATATTTGTATATTCATAAATTCATTTCACCTATTTTCATTTTAATTTTCTTTAAATAGCCTTACACAGTATTCTAATTCATAGATATTATTTTCAATTAATACATATTTAATTTATATATATATTAATGACTAAATCATAGTTCAATTATAAATAAGTATATTCTAAATTTCTATTGTGTACTAACAATTTAAAATTTGTATTATAATAAAAGAAAATCCTTACTCTTAATTATATTTAACCTCAAGTAAGAATCTTCTTTTCCAAACTTCTATTTTAACTCTTTGATATTAATTCTCTATTTTTGCTATAGTATCTAAAGCAACTTCCATCATATTGGTAAATGTCAATTGCCTTTCTTCTGCACTTGTAACTTCTCCAGTTACAAAGTGATCACTTACTGTAAGTAAAGCTAATGCATTAACTCCAAATTTAGCCGCAATTGTATATAATGCTGCTGCTTCCATTTCTACTCCTAAACAGCCAAACTTAGCCCACTTCTTCCAATCTTCATTATCATCACCATAAAATACATCCGAGCTATATATGCTACCAACTTTAGGATCAAAGCCTTTCTCAACTGCTATATCGTATGCTGGTTTTAATAATTCAAAACTTGCTGTTGGTGCAAATGTTCTACCTTGAAACCTTACTAAATTAAGATTTGAATCTGTTGATGCAGACATAGCTATTATAAGATCTCTAACCTTAACTTTTTCGCTATATCCACCACATGTTCCAACTCTTATAAGATTTTTAACACCGTAACTTTGTATCAATTCATTTGCATATATTGAAATTGAAGGTATTCCCATCCCTGTTCCTTGAACTGAAATTTCCTTACCTTTATATGTTCCTGTAAATCCATACATACCTCTAACTTCATTATAGCAAACTACATTTTCTAAAAAGTTTTCTGCTATAAACTTTGCTCTTAAAGGATCTCCTGGTAATAATACGCTTTCTGCAATAGCACCTTCAGGTGCATTAATATGAACACTCATTTTTTACCTCCATAATTTTAACCACATCGTTTCAATTAATGATCAATATATTTAAACTATTTTATAATAATAATTTATTTGCTTTCACTAACTATAGATATACTAGCACTAGCACCAATTCTACTTGCTCCTGCATTTATCATATCCATAGCTGTCTTAAAATCTCTTACTCCTCCAGATGCTTTTACACCTAAATCTGGCCCAACAGTTTTTCTCATTAAAGCAATATCTTCTTTAGTTGCTCCACCACTAGAAAATCCTGTTGATGTTTTAACAAAATCAGCTTTGGCCTCCTTAGCTATTTCGCAAGCTTTAACTTTTTCTTCATCACTTAATAAACATGTTTCAATAATTACCTTAACTAATGCTTTTCCTTTTGCTGCATTTACAACTGCTTCTATATCTTCTTTAAGTAAACTATAATTTTTATCTTTTAATGCTCCAACATTTATTACCATATCTATTTCAGTAGCTCCATTTTCAATGGCTTGACTTGTTTCAAAAACTTTCGCTTCCTTTGTCATTGCACCTAATGGAAACCCAACAACTACACACGTCTTCACATCAGTCCCCATAAGTTCAGTACTTACTAATTTTGCATAACATCCATTTACACAAACTGAAGCAAAATTGTATTCTTTAGCTTCCTTGCATAATTTTTTTACATCCTCTACTGTCGCTTCTGGTTTTAGTATTGTATGATCTATATATTTAGCTATATCCATTTTCTTCTCTCCTCTTTTATTAAATAATTAACGAGTACCTTTTTCGTAAGGAACTCCATCAGCTTTTGGTGCAACTGATTTTCCAACAAAAAGAATCAATACTACAATTGTTAAAATGTATGGTAGCATTGCAAGTATTTGCGAAGGAATAGCAAAGTTTCCGCCGCCTAATACAACTGTTAATGCTTGAGCAAATCCAAATAATAAGCAAGCTCCATATGCGCCATGTGGAGTCCATTTACCAAAAATAACTGCTGCTAATGCAATAAATCCTTGACCGCTAATTGCTGTTGGAGTAAATTGTGCTATTATTGCAAGAGTCATAGATGCTCCACCAAATCCTGCTAGTATTCCAGAAATTAGAACACATACATAGCGAGTTCTAGTTACACTTATTCCAAGAGTATCTGCAGCTGCTGGATGCTCTCCTACAGCACGAATACGTAGTCCCCACTTAGTCTTATATAAAATAAACCAAATGACTACCGTAATTAAAAGTGCTATGAAAACTGTAATATCTACACCAAATATCTTAGGTAATTTAGTAGCTACTGGTTTAGTCATAGTAGCTCCCTCAAATAATAATCTACATGTAAATAAAGAAAAACCTGCCCCTAATAAATTTATAGCAATACCTGATATTGTCTGATCCGCATTGAATGTTATTGAAGCAACTGCATGTAATAAAGCCATTATTCCCCCTGCAATTCCTGCAGCTAAAAATCCAAGCCATGCATTTCCAGAATAATATCCTACTGCCGCACCAGTAAAGGCACCTATAGTCATCATACCTTCAATTCCGATATTTACAACTCCAGAACGCTCAGAAACAACTCCACCTAATGCTCCAAATATTAACGGTGCTGAATACATTAGTGTAATACCTATTAATAGTGCAATACTATTTAACATTCTTCTCACCTCTCTTTAAAAGTCTGTCAGCTAAAGCAGGTACAATCTTAGTTAATGCTACGAAAAATACAATAGTACCTATCATTATATTTATTATTTCCGATGGTGCACCTATAGCAGATTGTACAGATTGACCTCCATATAGTAATCCACCATATAGCAATCCTCCAAATATACATCCAATAGGTGAACTTCCTGCAATTAATGCAACTGATAATCCGTTAAATCCGTTATTTTCAAAAGCGGCCATAGTTGATAACTTATGAGGTGCTGTGCCTGTAATAGCTAGTGCTCCAGCAAGACCTGATAATGCACCTGCAATTACCATTGATTGAATTATATTACGATTAACATTTATTCCAGCAAATTCTGCTGCATCTTTATTTAATCCAACTGCACGCAATTCGTATCCTTTTGCTGATTTATATAGTAAGATTGATATCACTACAGCCATTATAATAGCAACGATAATTCCAATATTAACATCTGTTTTTAATAAGACTTCTGATAACCATTTGTTGTGTGAAAGAAATTCTATTCCTGCATCAGATGTCTTCCAATTACCAAGTATAGTAGTAAACCCAGATTCATTAATCATATAAGTACTTGTTGAATCTGGTTGGTGAAATACATCTGTTGATACAACGAAATTAGATAAATATAATGCAATCCAATTCAGCATTATACTGGTTATAACTTCATGTATTCCGAATTTCGCCTTAAGAACTCCTACGATACCACCAAACACTGCTCCAGCAGCTACACCAGCTAAAATTACTAAAGGAATTTCTAATACTGCTGGCAAATTTAATTTAATCCCAACTATAGTTGATGCAATTGTACCTACTATATATTGACCTTCTGCTCCAATATTAAATAAACCTGTTTTAAAGGCAAATGCAACACTTAAACCAGTTAAAATAATAGGAGTAGCCTTAATAATTGTATTGGATATATATTTAGGTTTTGAAAAAATACCATTAAAAAGTGCACTAAAAGCATCTATTGAGTTATACCCCGCAATACTAAGAACTATTGCAGAAACTACAAAGCCAAAAAATATTGCGATAAATGTTGAAGTAACTGGTTTTTTAAGAATCTTTGCCACTGTTTTCATTTCTTTTACCTCCTGCCATTAATAAACCTATTGTATTTTCATCTACTTCTCCTTGCTTAAATGTATCTACAATAGTACCTGCATAAATTACAGCTATAGTATCAGAAACATTCATAACTTCATCAAGCTCAAATGAAACCAACAGAACAGCTTTGCCTTTATCTCTTTCTCTTATTAATGTTTTATGAACATATTCAATTGCTCCAACATCAAGTCCACGGGTCGGCTGTACTGCAATTAATAAGTCTGGATCATTAGCTACTTCTCTTGCAATTATAACTTTTTGCTGATTTCCTCCTGATAAACCTCTAACAGGAATTAATTCACAATTGTCAGGTCTTATATCATATTGTTTTATCATATCTTTAGTATGAGATATAATTTCGTCTTTATTTAGGAAACCATTTTTGCAATATGGCTCGCTTTTATATTTTTCTATAACTACATTATCAGCAACACTGAAATCTAATACAAGTCCTCGCTTTTGTCTATCTTCATGTATTGTTGATACTTTATTCTTAATAACATTTTCTGTTGTAGTATTTTGTATCTCTACTCCATTTATTTTAATGGTACCGCTTTCACATTTTGTTAGGCATGTAATTGCTTCAATTAATTCC
Organism: uncultured Clostridium sp.; assembly: GCA_963524945.1. GTDB lineage: Bacteria > Bacillota > Clostridia > Clostridiales > Clostridiaceae > Clostridium. Next base: position 11,382 of record CAURJV010000003.1, on the reverse strand, counting down.
TTTTGTCCATTGCCATCAATTCCAGCAATACCAACAATTTCACCTTTATGTACTTTAAGTGATAAGTTTTTAACTGCATCTAACTTTCTTTCATCTTTTACAGTTAAATTATCTATTTCAAAGACAACTTCATCTGGTTTTGCAGGCTCTTTATCAACAACTAACTTAACTGCATGACCAACCATCATAGTGGCAAGCTCTGATCCTGTTATCTCTTTAACATTAACAGTATCGATATATTCACCTCTACGTATTATTGTACAGACATCAGAAGACTCCTTTATTTCTTTTAATTTATGTGTAATTATAATTATTGTTTTTCCATCTGCTACAAGATTATTCATAATCTTTATTAAATCTTGAATTTCCTGAGGAGTAAGTACTGCTGTCGGTTCATCTAATATTAATAAATCAGCTCCACGATATAATGCTTTTAATATTTCAATACGTTGTTGCATACCTACTGAGATATCTTCAATTTTTGCATCTGGATCTACTTCTAATCCATACTTTTTAACAATGTTTAATATTTCCGCGCGGGCTTTTTTCATGTCCAATATGCCAAATTTACTTGTAATTTCACTACCTAATACTATATTTTGTGTTACTGTAAAATTTTCAACTAACATAAAATGTTGGTGAACCATTCCTATTCCATTTTCAATGGCTATATTAGGGTTTTTAATATTTATCTTTTCACCATTAAGATATATTTCTCCTCGGTCAGCTTGATATAATCCGTAAAGTATATTCATCAGTGTACTCTTACCTGCTCCATTTTCTCCTAATAGTGCATGAATTGTACCTCTTTTAATATCGATATTGATATCATCTAAGGCACAGAATGAACCAAACATTTTTGTAATTCCACGCATTTGCACTGCATATTGTTTGCTAATTTCCATACCAAGTCCTCCCTTAATTAATAATATGCTTTGCTAACAGTGAATCACTAGCTAGCAAAGCCATCCCTATTTCATATCTGCCATATATATTACAATTCATTCTCTACATTTTAGACTTAAGCCATTGCACATAGCTTTCTAGAACCTTAAATGTAAATTTATCATTGCCACACATATATATTATTTAATTATCCTTATTTACCGAAGCTTTTAAATGTATCTTCATTATAAGGTGGAACTATTTCACCTTTCTTAATTTTGTCTTGAACTGCCATAGCTGCCTTATAAACTTCTGGATCCATGTTTTTATTTTCAGTTGGAATTCCTACTGCATTTTCTTTTAAACCATAAGTATATGTTTTTCCACCGATTTTATTTCCACTCATAGCTTCTTTTGAAAGATTTTCAACTGCAACATTTGCAAGTTTTAATGCTGATGTTAATACATTGTCAGGAGCTAAATATGCTTGGTCACGGTCAACACCTATTGCAAACTTATTTGCTTCCTTAGCTGCTTCAATTACACCAACACCAACTCCACCTGCTGCATGGAATACGATATCGCATCCAGAAGAGAACATCTTATTTGCAATTGCTTTACCCTTTGATGCATCAGAAAAACTTTCAGCATATTGAACATCTACAGTAATATCTTTACCTAATTCTTTTGCTGCATATTGAACACCAGCTTGATATCCATATTGGAATTGATCTATAATTCCACTTTTTATGCCACCAACAAATCCAACTTTACCTGTTTTAGTTGTTTTAGCTGCTATATATCCAACTATAAATGAAGGTTCTTGTGCATTAAACATAACTCCTGTAACATTAGCTGGAGTATCATCTCCATATGAATTATCAACTATAGCATAGTTAACATCTGGATTTGATTTTGCTGCTTTTAATATTGCATCTGACATTGCAAAACCAATACCCCAAACTAATTTATTGCCGCTATCTACAACTTTATCTAGATTAGTAGCATAATCAGATTCTTGCTTAGATTCTAAGTAACTAACTTTTGCACCCTTATTGTTTTTTTCGAAGTTTTGTAGGCCTTCCCATGAAGATTGATTAAACGATTGGTCATTTACCCCACCTGTATCAGTTACCATAGCAACTTGATATTCTTTTGCACTGCTGCTTCCTTTGTCAGCTGTACCAGTACCGCTTCCACTTGATCCGCATCCAGCAAATAACGTTACTGTTATTGCTGAAACTGCTAATAATGATAATAATCTCTTTTTCATTAACCTTCCTCCTAAAATATAAGAATTAATATTTAAACTCATGGATAATATCCACGATTTAAATTTAATAAAACAATTATTATAAATATTCTTCTAATTAATTATATTTATAATATGTTGACTTTAATATTACGAATATGTATTCAATTTGTGCCTATGTATATAAACTCATATCTTTTTCTCTGAACCTTTAACTACAATTTGTGGTGCAATAATCATTCTTCTCACACAATCATGCTCAGTACTACTAATAATATCAACAAGCATATCCATAGACGCCCTGCCCAACTCAATCGGACAATCTTCCATATATGTAATATTTAATCCTACCATGTCTAAAAAGTCAATCTTATCAAAGCCCACTATAGCTAAATCTCCAGGAATATCCTTATTATCTTCTTTTAGCGCTTTTATAACACCCATTGTCATCATGTTACTGCAAACAACTAATGCTGTAGGACGATCTTTTTCTTTAAGTAATTTTTTAGTTAATTCATATGCTTTATCCAATTTGAAATCTCCATATAAAACATATTTATTGCAAAAATCAATATTATTTTCTTTTAATGCTTTTTTATAGCCCTCTAATCTATCCATTGCTGGTTCTGAACTAAGTAATCCTGTCATTATTCCTATCTTAGTATGACCTTCTTTGATTAGCAAATTTGTTGCCTCAAATCCACCTTTTATATTATCTACAAAAACTCCATTTAATTTTGTAAATTTAATATCTGCCGAAACTAATATTATAGGAATATTTAGAGTATTTATTGTTTTAATATAATTTTCATTGAACTTTTCCTCACCAAATCCTGGGGTCATTATAATTCCTTTAATTCTTTGTTCTTTAAGCAATTTAAGAGCACGTACTTCCTTCTCTAAATAATTATCTGTATTAAACAAGATTATATTCAGATTATTTTTTTCTGCTCTCTCACTTACTCCTTTTATAATTTCTCCAAAATATGCATTAGTTATATCTGGAACGATAACTCCTATAGTATTAGTTTCGCATTTCGACAAACTTCTTGCAATTGCACTCGGTGTATAATTCATTTCTTTTATTGCGACTAATATTCTTTGCCTAGTTTCTTCTTTTACATAACCTGAATTATTAAGAACTCTTGAAACTGTTGCCGAGGATACTTTAGCCCTTTTCGCAATATCATTTATAGTAACTGACATAACACCCCACCTCGTCAAATTTTTTCATAATTCATCCAAATTTATTATACTATTAAAACTAAATAGTGAAATACTATTATTATAGTCTAGATTAATTTATAGCTTGAATTCTTAATTTCTAGGGCTTTAAGCCAAGTTATTTTTAAAGTCGAACTATTTATGGTATCGCTTCCACACTTATAATAATATATTAGGAATATGATGTCAATATTCATAGTTTTATTGATTTCACTATAATATTTATCAATACTACATGCCATTTATCTTCAGTTTAAGCCATTCTATGTCTATACTAGTATAAATTATGATATGTATATTTACAAACTTTTTTTATTAATATAATTTTATTTCACTCTTCTCTAGGTATATATTAAAGGAGTGATCTAAAGTATTTTTATACTTAAACCACTCCATTTTTTATTATTTATCTCTCAATTTATCAAGAAATCTCTTTGTTCTTTTCAATGCTTCCATAATATCTTCCATAGATGACGCATAGCAAACTCTTATAAATCCCTCTCCACAATCACCAAAGGCATTTCCTGGAATAACTAATACTTTTTCATTTATAAGCAGTTGTTCACAGAATTCATCTGATGTTATACCTGTAGATTTAATACTTGGAAATAAATAAAATGCTCCAAGAGGCTCAAAACACTCTAATCCCATCTTCCTAAACCCATCCAATAGGACTCTTCTTCTTCTATTATATTCCTTACACATTTCTTCTACACTTTTATCACCACTTTTTAAGGCTTCAATTGCTGCATACTGAGCAGTTGTCGGTGAACACATAAGAGCATATTGATGAATTTTCTTCATTGCTTCTATTAGAATCGGATGTCCGCAGATATATCCAAGCCTCCATCCTGTCATAGCGTATGATTTAGAGAATCCATTTATAACTAAAGTCTTATCTCGCATTTCTGGAAAAGATGCTATTGAAACATGTTTCTCTCCATAACAGAGTTCTGAATATATTTCATCTGAAATTGCAATAATATTTTTATCTTTAAGAACTTCTACTATTCCTGCAAGTTCATCTTTAGTCATTATTGCACCTGTTGGGTTGTTGGGAAACGGTATTATAACTACCTTTGTTCTAGGTGTAATTGCTTTTTCCAAAGCCTCAGGCGTAAGTTTAAATTCATCTTCTGCTTTAAGATTCAAAACCTTAGCTATTGCTCCAGTAAATGCAGTACATCCTTTATATGCAACAAAGCTTGGCTCTGGAACTATAACCTCGTCCCCAGGTCCAACTAATGCCCTAAGTGCTATATCAATCCCTTCACTTCCTCCAACAGTAACTATTATTTCATCATCTGGATTATAGTTAAGGTTAAATCTTCTATGAAGGTACTTTGATATCTCACTACGAAGTTCAATAAATCCTGCATTTGAAGAATAATGAGTATGTCCTTGCTCTAAAGAATAAATTCCAGCTTCTCTCACATTCCATGGAGTTACAAAATCTGGTTCTCCTACACCAAGCGAAATAACATCATCCATTTCATTTATTATATCAAAATATTTTCTTATCCCTGATGGAGGCATATTTTTTACATTGTCTAAAATCATATCTTCTAATATCATATAAATATTGCCTCCCTATCTTCTAATTTCTTTTCTTTGAAAATCTTTCCGTGATCCTTATATTTTTTTAATACAAAATGAGTACCTGTACTTAAGACATACTCTTGTACTGCTAGTTTTTCTGATACAAAAAGAGCAACTTCTTTCATGGTTTTTCCTTCAACAATAACCGTTAAATCAAAACCTCCAGACATTAAGTAGCATGCTTTTACTTCTAAAAATTTATATATTCTTTCTGCAACTTTATCAAAACCAACGCCTCTTTGAGGTGTTATTTTAACTTCTATTAATGCTGTCACTGTTTCACTACCTGTATTTTCCCAATTTATAAGTGTTGTATAACCTGCTATAATACTTTTCTCCTCATATTCTCTAATCGCTTCTCTAACTTCCTCAACAGTTTTGCCTGTCATAATTGCTATTTGTTCATCACTGTATCTACTATTCTTTTCTAATATTTCAAGTATTTCCTCCATTGAAAATAACCCCCTTGTTTTTAATATATTTAAATAAAAAAAGTCTTCCATCCCACACAAGGGACGAAAGAACTACTTCGCGGTACCACCCTAATAAACAACTAAAAAATTGTTCACTCAGTTAGAGTACATAAATACTCCACCTCTATAACATGAGGAACACGTTATAACCTAATTAAAAATTCTTATCTTTTCAGAATTTCTATTTCTCAGTTATAAAATTCAAAGGCTGCTTCTATAAATTATACTTACTAGATTCCACCAACCTCTAGCTCTCTTAAAAGTTTACCATCTATATACTATTCCTTATCACTATCTTTAAAATATCATTTTTAATTTAGCATTTATTTATATAAAATTTTAAATAAAAAAATCATATAAATGAATTTTCACTATTCTTTATTTAAATCTTTCTTTATATTATACTAGCAAAAGTATAAAAAATTCAATATATTTTTTATATTTTTTTATTTAATCCTAGTATATTCTATTGAATTAATCAAAATTGCCACCAAAAAATATATTTATATCATATTAAAATAAAAAGGAGCATAAGATTCAATCAATCTTATGCTTCTTACTCAATCAATAGAAACTTTATTACTTTCTATCTTCTATTGCTTTGTTGCTTTCTAGCTCTCCTGCAGTCAGGACATCTTACTGGTTCATTTTCAAAACCTTTTTCCTTATAAAATTCTTGTTCTCCTACAGTAAAAACGAACTCTCTTCCACAATCTTTGCATATTAATGTTTTATCTTCCATTCTAATGTTCCATTGCTCAAGTTAAAATAACTTTGCAATAGTTCACCTCCTCTTTTTGCTTAAAAATTTCTTTTTGTCATTTAATATTATGTCTGTCTTCATAATTTTTATTCAAAAACATATTATTATATAGTTTATATTTAATTATCATGTAATCTCTCCAGCTGATATTGCATAGGACTCTTTTACATTTATTTTTGCATATATAATGATTGAATCACATTACTTTAAGTAGATTTAATTGATCTTTAACTCAAATTTTTCATTTACAAAATCAATTATACACTTTCCACCTTCGCTTAGTTCACCAAATAAAATTTCATCAACAAGTAATGGTTTTATATTAGAAGCTATAACCCTTGCTATTTCTCTTGCCCCAAATTCCTCTGATGTACCTATTTTAGCAATGTGATTTACACATTCTTCACTAAATTCTATTTCAACATTTTTATAACTCAATTTATCTTTAAAATTATTTAATTGCTTTTTAGCAACATTTGCTGCCATAACATCAGTCATTCCATTAAATACTATTATTTTATCCAGTCTATTTCTAAATTCAGGTGTGAAAAACTTTTTAACTTCTTCCATTATAGCTTCACCTTTGACTTCCCTATCTCCAAAACCAATAAGCTTTTTACCTATATTTCTTGCTCCAGCATTAGAAGTCATTATTATTATTGAGTTTCTAAAGTCAGCTTTTCTACCTTTGTTATCAGTAAGTGTGGCATAATCCATAACCTGAAGCAGTACACTTAAAATATCCGAGTGTGCCTTTTCTACTTCATCTAGTAATAATACACAATGAGGTGTCTTTCTTATTGAATCCGTTAAGAGTCCTCCCTCTTCATAACCTACATATCCTGGAGGTGATCCTATTAGTTTTGCAGCTGAATGTTTTTCAGTATATTCACTCATGTCAAACCTAATCAAATCTATTCCTAAAGTTTTAGACAAACATCTTGCAATCTCTGTTTTTCCAACTCCAGTAGGCCCAACAAAAAGCATAGATGCTACTGGTTTATCTTCATCGTTTAATCCGGATCTGGACATCTTTATACATCTTACCACTTCTTCAATGGCTTTATCCTGTGAGAATATATTTTCTTTTAAATCCTTTTCCAAGTGCTTTAAAGAACTTATCTCACTACTTTCTACAGTTTGCTTTGGAATATTACAAATTTTTGATATTATTTCCTCAATAGTCTTTCTGTCAACTATAATCTGTTCGCTCAAATCTTCATTATGCATACGAACATAAGATCCAGCTTCATCTATAATATCTACAGCTTTATCTGGCAAATATCTGTCATTAATATATTTATCACTTAAAGTTACTGCATCATTAATTGCTTCATCTGTATAGCTTACATTATGGTATTCTTCATAATTCTTTTTTAGCCCATCTAATATTTGTATAGCTTCTTTTATAGATGGTTCTTTAACATCTATTCTTTGGAATCTTCTGCTTAGTGCTTTATCTTTTTCAAAAAATTTCTTATACTCATCAAAAGTAGTAGCGCCAATAAATCTAATTTTTCCTTCTGTAAGATAAGGTTTTAGCAAATTTGACGCATCTAATGCACCGCCATTTAGTGCTCCAGCACCGACAATATTATGAATTTCATCTATATATACAATTGGCTTATCTTGTTTACTAATCAGGTCCAAAACTCTTTTTATTCTTTCTTCAAAATCTCCTCTATACTTAGTTCCTGCTATTACAGATCCAATATCTAAAGAAAACATAGAACTTCCCTTTAATTTTTCTGGCACCTTGTCTTCACTTATTAATTTTGCAAGTCCTAAAGTTATAGCTGTCTTACCAACTCCAGACTCACCTACATGTATAGGATTATTCTTTATCCTTCTACAGAGTATTTGTATACTTCTTTCTAAAATATCTTTTCGTCCTATCAATGGATCATTTTCTTCTTCTGTAACCTTCTTAATAAGGTCTATTGTGAACTTATTAAGAAATGCATCTTCTTTTTTCTTCTCCACTTTTTCTTTACTTTCATTCTCAGTAAATTCATTTTCATCTTCTTTAAAATTTTCTTGCATTTCATCATCATAAGAATTTCGAGTATCTTCATCTATACTGTGACACAAAGAATATAGCAAATCTCTTCTTGTAACGCCTTCTTGTTCTAGATAATATCGTGCATAACTATCTTCTAGATTAAAAATTGCAGAGAGTATATGATCTACGTCAATTGCATCTTTTCCGCTATACTTAATTTGTTCATTTGCTGTTAAAATAACTCTTTGAAACTCTATGCTCTCTTGTGGTTCACCTTGACCAATTTTATTTATATATGTTTTCACGTAAGTTGCCAAATTATATCTTAAATTTTCTAAACTTCCACCACATTCTTTAATAGCATACTCTACATTTTTATCAAAAGTTGCAGCATACAGTAAATGCTCTGGTGTAATATATTCGCTGCTTTTCTCTTTTGCTTCTTGGTATGCTTTAAGTAATATCAAATTAACTTCATTCGTAATCTTCATATTTTACGCCTCCTCTACAGTAAGCTTAAACGGAAAGCCTTTTTCTTTAGCCATTGACATTGCAGTTGAAACCTTAGTAACCGCGATATCATAACTATATATTCCTGCTACTCCCTTACCCCTTTCATGCACATCTAACATTATCTTCTCAGCATCTATTAATTTTTTATTAAATACAACTATCAGTATATTAATAACAAATTCCATTGTTGTATAATCGTCATTATACATAACAACTTTATAATTTTTAGGCTTTTTTACATCAATTTTATTCTTTGGTTTGGTTACAATATTTGTTTCCATATATAATTGTCTATCCCTCCCCACATATTATCATCATATATATTATTCTAAATAGATATATTTTAACACAATATTTAAGCTTATACCAATAGGGTTATAGTAAATTATAGATTCATCATTTATATTAATTTATATCTAGAATCTGAATTTTGTTATTCTTTACTCCGATTATACTTTTTTTATTTATAATATAATCTCTTACTATTGATATAATATCTTTTGATATCACTTCTCCAGGGCAAACCAAAGGTATTCCTGGAGGATATGGTATTATTGCTTCTTTAGCAATTAAACCATCACAGCTTTCTATTTCACACCACTTACTTTTTAATTTAAAAACCTCATAAGGTTCAAATTTTTTAGTAGGTATATCGCTAAAGTATTTTATCTCCATTTCTCCAGATATATTTTTCATATCCAAATTTAAAATAGTTTCGTATATAATTTTAAAATCTTCTTCTGTATTAAATGGTGACAGGATTAAAACAACTCCTCTTGAAAAACTCATCTCAGCCTGTATCTTATTATCTCTTAGATAATCTAGAAATTTATGTCCATTATACCCTTTAGGAAGGATAACTATATATCTACTAGGATCAATTTTGTATCCTTCTATTCTATCATTATGCTTATCTAAGTCACTTTCGCTTAATATATAAACTTTTCCTAGTTTATTAATTTTTTTCTTCCACTTTTCAGATTCATTTATTAATTTATCATAATCATCTTTCCCGTATGTATCCAAATAATATCTTGCATAATCTAAAGATGCCATGATTAGATAAGATGGAGAAGTTGTAGTAAATGCCTTTATATAAAAATCTATCATGCTATTATCTTCATTTGCTAAAAGATAAGCTCCTTGAGTTAGGGCTGGCAAAGTTTTATGAGCACTTAAAACTACATAATCTCCTAAACTTGCAAGGGATTTTGGCAATCTTTTATTTATTCCAAAATGAGCTCCGTGGGCACAGTCGATTATAAATTTTAATCCTATTTTCTTCAAATTACATATAAGCTCTTCTATATCATATGTAATTCCAAAATAGTTTGGATAGGTTAGTATAATTCCTTTTGGTTTTGAGCTCTCATCTAGCGCTTTATATATTTTTTCTTTATTAGGAGGTAAAAATACTCCTAATTCATCATCAATAATAGGTTCTATATATTTAACTTTTAGCTTCCTCATAATCAATCCATTATAAATTGACTTATGGCAATTTCTCTCAACTAAAACTTCATCGCCCTCATCAAATGCTGAAAACATAGCTGCTAAGTTTCCTGATGAGGTTCCATTTACCAAAAAATAAGCTTTCTTGGCCTTATACGTTTTAGCTAGCAACTCTTGAGCTTCCTTTATTATCCCCTCTGGATAATGCAAATTATCTAACGGATCGACCTCTGTTATATCTAAAAATCCCATTCTATTAACAAATTCCATCCCAATTTCATCTCTAGCAAATCCAATTCCCCCCTTATTTCCTGGCATGGAAAGAAGTAGATTTTCTTCATCATTGTATTTAAGTAATTCTTCTAATAATGGTAACTTCAAAAATACCTCTCCAATCTAATTTCAAATATAATTAAATATGGATAAAAGCTTCATATCAGTAATTAAACGATATGAAGCTTAAAACATACTTGCTATTTCATAAATGAAATATTCTATATTACACTTGTGCCTTTTTCCTCAATCTTTTGAAAAATACTTAATTGCACTTAAAAGCTCTTAGTTAATACTTCATGCTCTTTTTATAGATGTAAATCTTCGATAAATTCTAATACATTCTCTTCTTTAGTTGCCCATGATGTTACTAACCTAATTGCAGTATAATTAGAATCAATTATTCTTTCAATATTAAAAGCATATTTCTCACTTAACTTTTCAATTAAATTATTAGGCAATATAGGAAACTGCTGATTTGTAAAAGATTCGGTTAAAAACTTATATCCTTTGTCTTCTATTGCACATTTTAGCATAAGTGCCATTTTATTCGCATGTTTTGCAATATCAAAATACAAATCATCTTTGAATAATTCTTCAAATTGAATGCCAAGTAATCTTCCTTTAGCAAGTAATCCACCTTTTTGCTTAATAAAATATCTAAAGTCTTCCTTTAATGTATCATTACAGATAACAAGTGCTTCTCCAAAAAGAGCTCCATTTTTCGTTCCACCAATATAAAAAGCATCCACTAACTTAGCTATATCTGATAATGACAAATCATTTTCTTTCGCTGCAAGTGCAGACCCTATTCGCGCTCCATCTAAATATAGAATCAAATTATTTCTTTTGCAACAGTTATGCAATTCTTGTAACTCTGATTTTGTATACAAAGTTCCAAGCTCTGTAGAATTTGATATATATACTAATTTAGGTTGAACCATAT
>CAURJV010000002.1:0-160469 GCA_963524945.1 uncultured Clostridium sp. | reverse complement strand
TATCAGGTGGTAGAGGAGTTGGAAATAAAGAAAACTTCCAATTACTTAAAGAATTAGCAGAAGCTCTAGGCGGAACTGTAGCTGGATCAAGAGCAGCTGTAGAAAAAGGATGGATTGATGGAGCATATCAAGTAGGTCAAACTGGTAAGACTGTTAGACCTCAAATATATATAGCTTGTGGTATTTCTGGAGCTATCCAACACGTTGCTGGTATGCAAGATTCGGATCTTATAATTGCTGTAAATAAAGATGATTCAGCTCCAATAATGAAAATTGCTGACTATGCAATAGTTGGTGATCTTACTAAAGTTGTACCAGAATTAATAGCTCAAGTTAAAGAAATAAAGGACGCTGAATAATATAATTTATTAATTAAAATGATTTAATCCGTAGTTAGAATATATATTTTGACTATGGATATCTATAATGTGAAATTTTAGAAGAAATAATTCATTGGTAGTGGTCGGAAATGTATTAAAAACAGGAACATGTTTCATAATGATATTCCTTCAAAGTTTCTTACACTTTGTATAAAAATTGAAAGCAGAATGGATAATTTATGAACGTCACAATATATGGAGACTGGGCTTTTGAAAGAACAACAGGTGTAATAGTGGCATATGTAGGTTATGATAGTGATGTAATTGTTTCCGATAAAAGTGATGGTGTTACAATAACAAGCATAGTAGTAAAGTCTTAATAATAAATAGTTCTAAAGAGTAGTGTGAAATCTACTCTTTTTTAATGTAGAACTATATGTGGAAATTCATCTTTATAGAAGATGTAGATAATAATCCATATATGGATAAATACTTAAAAATTGATTCAAAATACTATTTAACATTATTTTAATATTTAGTAAAATACTACATGTAAGTTAAAATAGTTTTTAGATGTATATAGGAGAATTATGAAAAAGATTAAGTTTGGTAATTTTATAAAAAATATATTAACGGTATTATTAATAGTTCTTATATTTAGTGGACAAACAGTTGCATTTGCAAGATCAGGAGGTGGAGGATCAGGTTCATCTCATAGTAGTACATCTTCTTCTCACAGCAGTAGTTCATCATCCCATAGCAGCAGATCATTAACTAGACCATCAAAAAGGCCTACGTTTATGGAGGCAATAATAATTATAGTGGTATTAATTAGTGCTATTATTTTTGTACCAATAATTATTCGGAAAGTAAGATTAAATAAAAAGAAGCATACGTGTATTTCAGTAATGCAGAATTTATCTAAATACGATGGCAACTGGAATTATGATAATTTAATGAAAGACATTAAGGATGCTTTTTATATGGTACAAAATGCATGGAGAGAAAGAAATCAAGATTTGGCAAAGGAATTTATGAGTGAATATTTGTATAGCAAACATAAATTTCAAACTGAGGAGATGAAGCTGTTAAAAGAAAAAAACATTCTTGAAAATATGGTTTTACTTGATGCAATACCTATAGGCCTGCAGGATTTAGGAGGAATTGATAAGGATTATATATGGGTTCATATAAAGGCGAAATGCAGAGATTATACAATAAATGAGGAAAGTAACAAGATAATAGAGAAAAAATCTTCAAGAAGCGATTACTTTGAAGAATATTGGAAATTTATAAGAACCGAGAAAAGATGGGTATTAGATGATATAAAACAAATAGATCAGATAACAAATTTGAATTTTTTTAGAATAGACGCACCTAATAGGTATTATTAAAATTGCTGCAATCAGTGTTTTGTAAAAATTTAAATTTTATAACTTGTTCAGCTTTTTTAATTTAGAATAAAAAATTGCAATTTTAAATTAGGAGTTATGGGGTAATAGTAGTGAGTTTACGAACGACTTGCTATCGATATAAATAACAATATTGAGCAATAAAAAAACAATATTCAGTATGGTTATGGTACTGAATATTGTTTTTTAAAAGAGCACAACAATCTTAACTAGCACAATAAAAGATAGCTTATCATCATATAATAATCTTTCGACTAATAATACAACAAATCACAACCTAATAATCATGGTTTGCTCCACTAAACAACATATTTACTCAACTCAATATAACCTCACGGCTATATAAAATCAATTCAACACATTGAATAATGTTAACTCGACCTTATATAATAAGTTGGAGTACCATTATAATAGATATAAATCAACTATAATAAAACTTTTCCCCATCATATAAAATCTTATCGCCGACTAATATAACAGCCATAATATTATGACCATTATATAATCTTTGTTCGACCTGTATACACCCTAACTCAAGAGCATATATAAATCTTTGCTCAACTGTTATGTTCCTTATAATATTACTATGTGCAATTTTAGTTATAGTATACATAAAATAAAATTGCAATTTATGGAAGCTGATGAGAACTATTTTCCTATGAAATTATTAGGAATATGCAAAATCAATCACGTAAAGAATCATAAAGCTACAGCATATTCACTTTCACAGAGTGCTGGATGAAATTAATAACGTTAATTAAGAAAAGGTGCTAGTCTTGGTTAGATGGAGCACTTTTTTTGCTTTTAACTTCTATGTCAAAATCAAGAAAGAGAATATTTTTAATTATTTAGTGCAGTAACTCTATAGAATACTATGAGTTATTTGTGCAAAATGTCCTATTGTATTCCGGTATTTATAAAGAAAACTCATATTTAAACTGAAATATAGTATAATGTTTGTTAGAACAAAAGAATAACTATATATTTTGTAATTATAAATTCGCAATTATTTTTACAATATATATGAAGAAAGACAGAGAGGGAAAAATGAAGATTGCAGTTACTACTACAAGAGATGCAGATGAGAGTTTAAATTATAAAGCAAAAGCTGTATCTAAAGATTTAAACATATCATATATAAAAAGAGGTAATTTTAGTATCAAAGAAACAATTTTGAAAGATGGTTTTGACTATTTATTAGTAGTTGAAAGAGATAAGATTGTTATAAAGGGAGAAGATAGTGCACTGTTTTGGCATCCTAATATGTCAGAACTTAAGGTTAAATCAATCAGACAAGGAAATAAGGAAGCTATAATAGAGGCAACAAAATTAGAAGAAGGAAATAGTATATTGGATTGTACATTAGGTCTTGCAGGTGATTCTCTTGTCTTTTCAGCAGTTGTTGGAGAAAAGGGATATGTAGTGGGGACGGAAATTAATAAGTATATAGCCTATTTAAGTAAATGTGGATTAGAAAACTATAATGGTGTTAATGGCAAAAATATAGATAATATAAAGGTTGTTAATGAATCATATGAAGATTATATTTTAAAGCAAAGAGATAATAGTTTTGATGTAGTATATTTTGATCCTATGTTTAAAGAGCCAAATAGAAAGTCAACATCAATAAATTCCTTTAGGGATTTTGCAGATCACAAAGGGTTAACAAAAAATATTTTAATGGACGCACTTAGAGTATGTTCAAAAAGAGTTGTTATTAAAGAAAGACAAGGCTCTAATGATTTTGAAAAGCTAGGAATAGAAAAATATTATGGTGGCAAAAAAAGCGGTTCAATTATTTATGGAGTAATTGAAAAAAATATATAAAAAATTTAGATGTGCTAAGGTAAGAAGTTTTATATGAAAGGTTTAAATAATAATTAGTTTAGTGTACAATGGGATAAATATTAATCATAGATGAGAGGAAATTGAAATGAACGGAACGAAGAGAAGTAATATTAAAATAGGATCAACGGTTTTAGTTGTTCAAAAGCAGGATCAGCGTACAGGAAAATTGACAGAAGGAATAGTTAAGAAGATACTTACTAATTCACCAGAGCATCATCGTGGCATAAAAGTGATGCTTGAGAGCGGTATTGTGGGCAGGGTGAAAGAGATAAAGTAACAGTTACTTGGAAAATTATTTAATAGTATGTATAAAGGTTAGAAGTAAAAATTACTTCTAACCTTTTGATATTTAATATAAAAATCTAGAGGAAAAATATAGGTGAATTAATAAAATTTTGTAGCATAATTAGGGGAGAATATTTGATGGAAATAAATAGACTATTCTTATTGTGTTAAATTGACATTACAATTAAGTCAAAATACTAATTATGTCTATAATGGGCAGTTTATGAAGATGAGAGGGTTGGATTAATTAGATGATTAAATTAAGATATTAAAATTATTTATTATTTTGTTCGCTAGATTTAAAAATTAATAGCCAAAACTTAAATTTAAAAAATGTTCTAATTGATACAGGTTCAGCTACTACATTAATTAATGCTGATTATATTTTACTAGATGGAAATGAAAAGATAAAAAATGCCAAAGGAATAGGGTGGCTACGAAAGAATTATTGTTAAGAACTTTGAATCATTAAGATTAAATGATATCACACTAAAAATGTTTCATTATCAATAGGAGGTATGGACTATGGAATAGATATTGATTTACTTATAGGTTTAGATATGTTAAATATGCTTAATGCTAACATAAATATTAAAAATATGACATTAGAACTAAACTAAATGTTTGCAATGTTATAAACACTTTTAGTAAATAAATTATAAATATAAATGATAATTTAATAATGTATCTAAGTAATTGAGGAGAAGCAAGTCCAAATAGAGAGGGATAGGGCTCTCCTTCTTATTTTATTTCTAGAAAAAATTGATGATAAATCCTGTGAATATAAAAAATTGTATATAATAATATAAAAATGTAAAATAATGCTTACGAACATGTTATAATTAGTTTATTAACATAGATAAACCAACTATAATTTATAAGTTTTGGATAGGTGAAATTATAATGATTACGATTAAATATAAAGTTACAAGAAAAAATATTATTGATGCATTTGTACAAGGTGAGCTTCAAAGTGAAAAATATAAAAAGAAATCAAAAATGGTAAACAAGCTTATGTGTATAGCTGTGTTAATTGGAGATATAATTTGGATGAGAGATTTAATAATAAAATATAATGATTTATCTTATGATGAGATAGAAAAAAAGATTTTAGTTATTTTTATATATACAATTGTAATTATAGCAGCAATATTTTTTTCTGATAAAAATGCTGCAGCGAATATAGAAAAAAAAGTAAAAAGAAGTATGAGCGACAATAATTATTCATATCAAGAATCAGTTATTAGTATTACAGTTGATAAGGATTTATTTATAGTTGAATCAGAAAAAGGAAGTATAGTGAAATATAATTTAAAAACATTAAAGAAGTTAATTAAAGCAAAAAAATATTTTGTATTAATGTATGATGGAATTCTTAACAATGAATTGGTGATGATTCCCTATAATGCTTTCAAAGATGAAAGTGAAAAAAAATATTTTGAATGTATATTAAGTCAATACGTAAAATAATAAATTTACATAAAGGTTGTGAATATAAATGATTACTTGTGAATATATGAATTCAAAAGAAAATTTAATTAAAGATACATATGATTATTACATACAAAAGGAAACTTATAAAAAGGGATTAAAACAATTAAGAAAAATTTTAAGTATAATAGTTGCATGGGCAGCTCTTAATATAATTATTAGAATAATTCCTTTTAAAAATACTCAAAATAATATGTTAGTGTTTGCTTTTGTAATAATTGTATTTATAGTTGGGATGTATTTTTTATATAATTCGAAAAAATATTATCTGATGAAATTTAGAAACAATATAAAGATTTTTTATGATAAAAATAAATTATTATATGAAAATAAACTCTTAGTTAGTATAAATGATGATAAAACAATTTGCTTTGCAAATAGTAGTGGTAATTCACATATATTTAAGTTAGATTCATTAAACAATGTTTCTAATATAAATGACACTTTTGTTTTGGAATTGGAAAATAATAATCTGATTTTTATTCCTTTTACTGCTTTTAAGAATGAAAGTGAGAAAGCTGAATTTGAAGGAATTATAAAAGGATATAAATAACTTTATATTAACAGAATGCATCAATAATTAAATTTGTGATATTTTTGTTTGATTAATTCTTTTATTTGAGCTACTAAAAGTGTTATCATTGGCTACTGGTACGGTGAACCGTATCATAAATAGAATATCACTTCTAATTATTCATACAGTAGGAAGTTATATAGCCAGAAAACAAGCTAAATGATAGATAAGTTTAGGGCATGTATAATAAGTGAATGCGAATGTTATTAAAATTGAATAGTAGGACAGGGATTAGGTATGCTTCGCCTCTACCATAAAATCAACGACCATTTTGTATGCGGCTTAAATAGCTGATTATAGGTGGTTGTGTTTTTCGTTGTTACGAGTAGCTACACATAGAATAGATTTCGGTTTGAACTTTTATTTAGAGTTGAAAAATAAAGTGATTAATTTAGATAAATATTGGTGTATTATTCTTAAGTTAAAATATAAAAAGAATATGCTGTATAGATATGGAAGTAGGTCAGAAAAACATATCAGAATAAATAGACTATATTTGATAGTTTAAAACAAAATGAAAAAGGTAATAAATTTGTTAGACTAATTTTATAAGATTGGGATGAGGAATTATAATGAAATATAAATTTTCACTAGTTGATGCTGAAAGCGATTTGGTAATAGGGTATTGCAATAAAATAGATGGACTTACAGGTAAAATAGTAGAAGAATCCGGTTACTTATGTCATAAGATTATATTATTTGATTTTATATTTTGCGACGAATATAAAGAATATCTTAAAGAAAAGAAAGAACGATTTTCAGGAGGCACAATAAACATTTTAGATAATGATATGAAGACAATGGCTTATTTTATTTTCGGAACTTCAAGAGAAATTAGACACACTCAATTTTATGAGCTTGAGTCACATATAAATTTTGAATTGATAGGTAAACTGTATGATATTGCAACAGAAAATGAGCTAAAATTATGGGATCAATGGAAAGAAGATTTTCCTAAAGAAAAGAATGAGTGGGTTTCCTTAGATCGTAGTGGTAGGAGAGATTGGTTAAGGATGCTTAGAATTAATTGGTGCTGTAGATATAAAGAAGTGACTGAAAATCCTAATACCACATTCTATTTAGATGGTAAAAATATAACAACTTATGATTCGTTTTTTATAGCGTTTGCAGAGGCTATGAACGGACCAGGAACTTATTTTGGAGGCTGCCTTGGCGGTTTTGATGACTGTTTATGTGGTGGATTTGGCATTAAACCAGGATTTAAATTGATTTGGGAAAATTCATCTGTAGCCGCCAAGTATTTGAATGAAGATGAATGGAAGAAAGAATGTCTATATCGAAAGGAAAGCCATAAGAAGTTATTAGAATATGATGAAGAGGAGTATGATTACAATTCAAATCTAAACATTTTTCATGCCATTATTCAGACTTTATTAGATAGAGGAGTTGAAGTAGTATTAAAGCCATAGCATTTAACCTAAGAAATGATGCATATTTTATTGAAGTTTAATATGGGTAGAATATCTATAGATTAATGTGAATAGTTTATAAAAGGAATCGGGATGGGAGGAATATCAGATATGGAAGATATAATTAATGAATTGTCAATAAAACAAACAGAAGTAATAAGAAAAAGATTAAACAAGATATTACAAAATACATTATTAAATAGAAAGATTCCAACATTTTGGTATCCTTTGTTTGATGTTAAAAATTATGTACCAGTATTAGCATTTGATTCAGATTTCTTTAATGATGATAAAAGAATGCAGATATTAAGTTCTGTTTTTCAAAATTATGGAATTAACGAAGTGATTAGGTTGCCGGAGTTTGACAATGCAAGGGTTATTAGTAATTTTATTGATTCATACTTATTAAAGGAAGATGAATACGGTTTTGACTTGCCATATATGTCAGAATGTTATTTATTTGATAAGAAGAGAGAGTGGTTAATTTATACATCTCATGAATGTACAATTACTTTCGCAGGTAAGTGGTTGATTAATGAGATAAAAACTAATATGCCTGACTATATTAAAGGATTTTGGAAAAGACCTGTTCATGATAGCAGTCATAATTTTATATATCATAATATTCATGCTTCTCATGTAAATAAGGTTGAGAGTACCCTGAAAATAACAAAAATGCTGTCATTAGTTCAATATTTGAAACAACAAAGAAATAATTTATTTGTAAATCATAATGAGCATTGGCTAGAAATTACCTTGTTAAAAACAAAGGACTTTTCAAATGTGAGTAGTAGAGAATGCGATTACGAAGATACTAACTATATTCATATTGTTTCAGTAGATAATCTTCCATATGCTAATGATATAGAGGAGATGTTATTAGGAATTGCATCGGAACTAGGATGGGAATTTAACTAAGGTGTTTAGCAAATTAAAATATAGCATTCATTATTTATGGGAGTTAGGGATTATTATAAAGTTTAAAGAACATTAAGGAATAAAGTGGAACGATGTAATACTTATGATGAGCTTAAGAAATATATAGCAATAAACATAACTAATTTTAAATTTACACTTTTAAAGATAGGGATGTATTAAATATTAGTGGATTTAAAAGGTTACCCCTCGCCTCCACTATGAAACCCATGAAAATCTAAAATTTGGATTTTCGTGGGTCTTTTATTTTATACAGTCAAATTAGAAATTCGTTTGGGATAATAAATGGATTTGTGTATATAAGAATTAGTTATATCGTACGCTATAATGATATAATTTTTATAATAATTAAATTGGAATTAGATTACAAAGTTTGAATTAAGGAAGAGTATAAAAAAATCTGTCAATAGAAAGCATTTAAAGATAGGACAAACAATCAAAAATTATTTATGATAAAACAGAGGGGAATAGGTTTATGGATTGGCTTAATGCAATGAACGATGCAGTGGAATATATAGAGGAGCACATTACAGAAAAAATTGATATTGAAAAAGTAGCTAAAATTGCTTTATCATCTACATTTCACTTTCAGCGGATGTACCATATGATAACTGGTGTTACAGTAGCTGAATACATAAGGAGGAGAAGGCTTACATTAGCTGCACAGGATATAATATCTGGAGAAAAAATAATAAACGTAGCCTACAAGTATAGTTATGAAACTCCTGAAGCGTTTACAAAAGCTTTTGGGAAAATGTATGGAATTAGTCCATAAGCAGCACTCACGTCAGGTGTAAGTCTAAAAGCATATCCTAAACTAACATTTCATATTTCAATAATAGGAGATAAAGATATGAATTATAGAATTTTTGATAAAGGAAGTTTTACAGTAATAGGGATGCAAAGAAAAATAACAATGGCTGACGAAAAAAACTTTAAACAAGTTCCCGAATTTTGGCATGATTGTATGAAGGATGGCTCATATGATTGCCTCAAATCTAAAGCAGGTAAGCTTGGTATATTAGGAGTATCTAAAGATTTTGATAAATATAAGGATGAATTTAATTATATGATAGCAATTGAGGGAATTCAGGGTACTATTCCAAAAGGATATGTTTCAGCAGTCATACCAGCTGCAACATGGGCTGCATTTGAATCAGTAGGGCCAATGCCTGAAGCAGCACATAATCTTCTTAGAAGAATATATTCAGAGTGGATGCCTTCAATGGGATATGAGCATGATTGTGCACCAGACATGGATGTTTTACCTATAGGTGATACATCTGCTAATGATTATAGGTGTGAAATCTGGATACCTATTAAGAGAAATAAGTAATTTAAATGATAATTAGATTTTACATTATTATAGATATATAACTAGTGTATGATAGTAATATTTTAAGAAGGGAAAAATAATATGTTAAGTTTTGAAGAAATTTTAAAAAAAGAGATAGTTTATAAAATTGATGATATTGAAAATGTTAATATACAAAAAAGCATAGTTTATAAATCTACAAATAAAGAAGAACTATTAATGGATTTATATACTCCTTTTAGTAATGGTAAAAAAGAGAAATTACCTGTAGTAATTCTAGTGCATGGAGAAGCTGCGTCTGTAAATTTTAAGGAGACAGGGCAGTATATTTCTTATGGGAAGTTACTAGCGTCTTTTGGATTAAATGCAGTGAATTTTAATCATAAGGTTTTAGCTGAAGGCTTTAATATTAAGGAAGTTATTAGTGATATGGATTCACTTATTAATTATTTAGTAGAAAATGCTGATAAGTTAAAGATAGATAAAAATAAAATTGCTATTTGGTGTTTTTCTGGTGGTGTTCCATTTGGTTTATATACAGGAATGAGTAATTATTTTGATTATATTAAGGGTATTATTGCTTATTATGGTTTTGGAGATTTTACATCTTTAGGAGAATTTCTTCAGCTTAATTTATCAAAAGAAGATGCAAAGAGGTATTCACCAATAAATCTTATAGATGAAAATGCAAGTAGAATTCCACCATTATTTATTGCAAGAGCAGGACTTGATAATCAAATAATTAATGAATCAATAGATGAGTTTATTACAAAAGGATTGAAAAATAATTTAACTATTGATATCTTTAATCATTCTACAGGTGGACATGCATTTGATTTATTTAATGATAATGATAGAACACATGAAATAATAGCAGAATCATTAGAATTTTTAAGAAAGCATTTGAAATAATAAATGAAATATTATTAATAAGAACATAATTTATGGTGGATTTCAAAGGTCACGCTTCGCCTCCACCATATCCACGACCGCCTGTAGGTGCCTTAAATAGCTGCTTACAAGCTGAAGAGTAAGGGGAGGGAATATTACATTGTTAATGGAGATATTTTTCCTTTAAGATTATCTGTATAGGCTAGTTTTCCATCCACAGTTATTACAACAGCACCCATACCATTAATTCTATTAACTCTATGAATAATTGAAGCAGCATCTAATCCAAACAATTTTGTAGTATATATATCGCAGTCCACGGATTTATCAGAAATAATAGTTAAAGAAGCTATATTACTTTTTATTGGGTAGCCTGTTTTGCTGTCAAATATATGGTGGTATTTACTCCCATCCTTTTCAAACACTCTCTCGTATATTCCTGAGGTTACAACGGATTGATCTTTTATTTTAACTAGTGCCACAGCGTTTCCTCTTGGTAGAAACGGATTTTGTATTCCAACATTCCAGTAACCACCGTTTGATGGTGAGTCTCCAAAAACGAGAACATTACCTCCCATATCTACCATAGCTGAAACAGCTCCATTTTCCTTAAATAATTCCATAACTTTATCAGCAAAATAGCCCTTAGCTATCGCTCCAAGGTCTATCTCAATGCCTTTTTTTAAGAAATACACGGTCTTCTTTTCATCATCTAGTTGTATATTTTCTGGCTTTAAAAGTTCCAGTACCTTTGCTATAGCTTCTTTCTCTGGTACATGTGCCTCCTTAAAACCTATTCTCCATAATTTTATTAATGGTCCTATTGCAATATTTAAATATGTATTCTCACATAGACTATGTTTTTTTCCTATTTTTATCAGCTCATATAGTTCTTCATCAACTTCTTGCGGAGCCAATGAAGCTGTTCTTTTAAGCATGGCAAGCTGTGATTTATCACTGTTAGCACTAAAGACTTCTTCATAATTAATAAGCATGCTGCAAGCCTTTTCTGCAAGCTCTTCAGCAGCCTCACCCTTTATATAGAGAGAGATTTTCGTTCCCATAAGATATATTATCTTTGTATACTCATTCATTTTGATCTCCTACAGTGTAATTATTTTGTCCGTGAATTAGAAATGCATCTATAAGGTCTTTATCAATATCAGTTAGTTTTTTTTCACTGTGATATGCTATAAAATAATCTAAGCTCAGCTCATCAATTGGAATTTGATATATGTTGTATTCAGATGGACACTCATTTATATAGATGCTTTCTGGTATAAAGGTCAGTCCCAAATTACTCGCTGCAAGGTTACGTGCAGTATTGATTTCGGTGCTTTCCATTATGATTTTTGGTTCAACCTTATAAACGCTTAATAACTGATCTATCTGCTTTCTTATAGCAGAACCCTTGGAAGTCAGTATCAGCTTTTGAGACAATATCTTGTTTATGTCGATAGTTCCTTCTGGAATAATGGCGACGTCTTTCTGATATAGATCACAGCAACGAGGAATAATAGCACGGTATCCGTGCCTGCCCCAAGTAATTGAGTTTAAGTTCGGAGAAATATTTCTTGAATTTTGTCCAAGCCAAAAATCCAATTCACCATTCAGAATGAGTTTTTCATTTTTTTCTGGTAAAACCTCTGAAAGCTCTATTCTACAGTTTGGATGTATATCCAAAAACTTTGGTAAAAAAAGAGGTAAAAGGTAGGTTCCAAGGCTAGGAAGAACTCCTATCTTTATAACCTTGCTATCTATATCTGACACAGCTGATATTTCCCTAATGAGCCGCGCATAATTATTTTCTATTGAAGTTAAATACTGATAATATATCTTCCCCTGTTCGGTTAATCGATATGGAAGCTTGTTACGACTTATAAGCTCACAGTTTAACTGATTTTCTATCCTTTTAATACTCTGTGTCAAGTGAGGTTGAGAAATATAAAGTGATTTGGCAGCCTTGCCATAATTACTGTATTTTAAAATGGCATCAATATAATACAAAATATCCTGAGAATAGTATTTTGACATTTAATTCATCCTTTTGCGAAATATTTAGGCATATGAAAATAAATAACGAGTCCCAAATAGCCTTGCAAGTGGACTTGTTATTTATGCGATAGTGCCTTAACTCATTTATCTGATGTCTAGCCACTGTAACACCCCCACTTCTTTAAACGGGAGATAACAGTGGCACGACCCTAGATAAGTTCAACTAAGATTCAGATGGAAATCAAACTCCACCTGAATCAAGTTTCACTTGATTCTTGTGTTCGATTATAACAAATATGTTATCAAACTTCAATAAATAACTATTAGATATAATGTACTTAACATGTTAAAATTATATCAAACAATTACTAATATTATGAAATTTTGAAATACAGAAAGGGGATTACTATGAAGTATTTAGCAATTGTAGGCACTAACTCAGACGTGTCAACTAATCGTATGCTGCTTCAATTTATGCAAAAGCATTTTTCGAGTGAGGCAGAGATAGAACTATATGAAATTAAGGATTTACCTGCCTTTAATGAACCAGAGGATTCTGATGTTCCTGAAAAGGTAGCAGAATTATCGGATAAAATTTTAAAAGCAAATGGTGTAATAATAGCAACTCCAGAGTATGATCATGCCATACCTGCAGTTTTAAAGAGTGCTCTTGAATGGATTAGTTACACTAGTCAGGCACTTACTGACAAGCCTGTTTTAATAGTGGGGGCTTCTCTTGGTACACTTGGTTCTTCTCGTGCACAGGCGCATCTTAGACAAATACTTGATTCACCTGAGCTTGCTGCAAGAATCATGCCAAGTAGTGAATTCCTTTTAGGAAGATCACAGGGGGCATTTGATAGCGCGGGAAATCTTATCTATTCAGATAAGCTATCAGAGCTTGATGAAATTTTTAGAGAGTTTCTTCTATTTACAGATATTACATCAAAACTTTTAGCAGAAAAAGTTTTACATAAAAAAGTTAAAAAATTCACTTGGGAAGAGTAGGAGGATTAATATCAATGAAATTTATAGCAATTGTTGGAACTAGTGCAAAAACATCATATAATCGTAAACTCCTTCAGTTTATGAAAAAATATTTTGAGTCAAAGGCAGAAATAGAAATACTTGAGATTACTGATGTTCCTATGTTTAATCAATCTGATAATCAGTCCTCAAGTGAAGTTATACAGATGTTTAATAATAAGATTACAGCAAGTGATGGTGTTATTATAGCTACTCCTGAGTATAATCACTCAATACCATCTAGTCTTAAAAGCTTAATTGAATGGCTAAGCTTTGATCTTCATCCACTTGCTGGGAAACCAGTAATGATCCTTGGCGCATCTCTTGATGTTCAAGGTTCTTCTCGTGCACAATTGCATCTTCGTCAAATCCTAGATGCACCAGGTGTTGATGCAAATGTAATGCCAGGATATGAATTTTTACTTGGAAGTGCAAATAAAGCATTTGACGAGGAAGGTAATCTAAACAATGAAAGAACCATAGACTTCTTAGAAATATGCTTCCTACGTTTCATGCGTTTTGCAAAGATTTCAAATCAGCTAAACGAGGAAGAAGAGTTTACCTTTAACCCAGGAGTATATGAGGTAAGTGCAATTGGTCATAGTGGAAGTCTTCCAATGAAAGTATCCTTTAGTGAAGACAGAATAGAAAGTATAGATATAAATACAGATGGAGAGACAGAAGGACTTGCAGATGTAGTTTTTGTAAGAATTCCAGATAAAATAATTGAAGGACAAACATTAAATGTTGATGCTCTTTCTGGTGCTTCCGAAACTAGTAATGCTGTACTAGACGGTGTAGCTAAAGCAGTTAAGCTTGCAGGAGTTAACCCTGACATACTTAAGAGACGTCCAAAGCCTGCTAGCAGTCTTATAAAAGAAGACGAAGAATATACTTGTGATGTAGTAGTCGTAGGTGGAGGCGGCGCTGGATTAAGTGCAGCTGCAACAGCGCTACAAAATGGTAAAAGTGCTATTGTTCTTGAGAAATACCCAGCAGTAGGTGGAAATACCATACGTTCAGGTGGTCCTATCAATGCTGCAGATCCAGAGTGGCAGATGCAGTTTGAAGAAAACAAAGGAGAAAGACATACAATTGAAGAACTACTAGATACAGATGAGAGCTTAATTCATCCAGAATACATAGATGATTTCCGTGCACTTAGAGAAGAGTTTTCTGCTTATAAGGAAAAGTTTGGCACACAAAAGGGACATCTATTTGATTCGCCATTACTTCACAGAATGCAAACATATTTTGGTGGTAAAAGAACTGACCTTAATGGCAACACAATATACGGCCAATATGATCTAGTAAAGATACTTACAGACAGAGCTTTAGAAAGTGTTAAATGGCTAGAAGATATAGGGGTTGAGTATGATAAGAGCATAGTATTTGCTCCAGTTGGTGCACTTTGGCGTCGTGGTCATAAACCTACAAAAAGCCATGGTTCATCATTTATACTTGCACTAACAAAATATGTACAAGATAACTCAGGAAAAATCATTACTGATAGCCCTGTAAAAGAATTCATCATAGAAGATGGTGAAATAAAAGGAGTTATAGCAACTGGTGTCAATGGTCAAAAGATAACTGTTCATGCAAAAGCAGTAGTCCTTGCAAGTGGTGGTTTTGGTGCGAACACAAAGATGCTGAAAGAATACAACACTTACTGGAGTGAAATAGCTGATGATGTAAAAACTACCAATTCATATGCTATGACTGGTGATGGAATATTACTTGGTAAAACTGTAGGTGCAGCACTTACAGGAATGGGCTTTACTCAAATGATGCCTGTAGCTGATCCTGAAACTGGTGAATTATTCAGTGGAGTTCAAGTACCTCCTGAAAACTTTGTAATGGTAAATAAAGAAGGAAAAAGATTTATTAATGAATTCTCTGGAAGAGATGTTTTAACAAAAGCTGCAATTGAACAGGGTGGTTTATTCTATCTTATAGCTGATGATGAAATAAAGAAAACTGCAGCTAATACAAGTCAAGAAAAGTTAGACCGTCAAGTAGAAGCTGGTACTTTATTTAGAGCAGATACCCTAGAAGAGCTAGCAGTAAAAGTTGGAATGGATCCTGCAGTTCTTGTAGATACAATTAATAAATATAATTCATATGTGGATGCTGGTTTTGATCCTGAATTCCATAAGGATACATTTAGCTTAAAAGTAGAGAAAGCACCGTTTTATGCTACTCCAAGAAAGCCAGCAGTTCATCATACAATGGGTGGGCTTAAGATAGACACTAAAGCTCATGTATTAGATGAAAATGATAAACCAATTAAAAATCTTTATGCTGCTGGAGAAGTTGCTGGAGGTATCCATGCAGGTAACCGTCTTGGCGGTAATGCATTAACTGATATATTTACCTTCGGAAGAATTGCTGGTAAAACTGCAATTGATGAAATGAAATAGTTAAGGCAAATGGGCTTATTATTTATTTGATTGTGCCTAATGTTTAGATAAAGAGCCAGATACAAAGACGAAGAGCCTATAACACGCATAAGTGAAAATGCTGTTATAGGCTCTTTCTCTTATTCTTCATTAGATATTGTACATTATAAAAATTAAGTTTTCTTTTAAATGTTCGGTAGAATATACATGATATCGAAATTGGTAAAAGGACTGCAGATAGAGAATAATTGCTACTGAAGTTATGTACTAATTACAGCAAAAATATATTGACAAGTGCAATTGTATTTATTACAATTAAATTGCAATAAATGATTTGTAATGCTATAAAAAAGATAAATTTTAGTTTTTGTATTTTTATAAAGCAAGGTGGTTTAGCATATTAGCAATAATTCTATTAATTTATTTAATGTAGGAATTAACATGAGAGAATTAAGAGAAAGTTTGATTTTTAATTAAAATTTTATAATATAAATACTAGGAAGGAAGTGTTAGAAATGAAAATAGAAGTATGGTCTGATTTTATGTGTCCATTTTGCTATATAGGCAAAAGGAGATTAGAAATTGCTTTAAATAAATTTGAATATAGGAATGAAGTTGAATTAGTTTTTAGAAGTTTTGAGCTTGATTTAGCAGCTAAAAAGAAATTTGATGGAAGTATTCATGAAATAATAGCAAAAAAGTATGGCATATCAGTAGAGCAAGCTAAAGCATCAAATAATCAAATAGTTGAACAAGCTAAGGCTATTGGTCTTGACTATAATTTTGATAATTTAATCCCAACTAATACTTTTGATGCACATAGGATAACACACTATGCAAAAACAGAAGGAAAGATGAATGAATTAGCAGAAAGAATTTTAAAAGCATACTTTATAGATTCTCTAAATATATCTGATTATAAAGTATTGGCTGGCCTAGCTGGTGAAGTTGGTCTTAATACTCATAAAGCATTACAAGTATTGGAATCAGATAAGTATGGAGCGGAAGTGAGAAGGGACGAAGAAATCGCCTCAAAGCTAAAAATAAACAGTGTTCCTTACTTTGTATTTAATAATAAATATGCAATATCTGGTGCGCAACAACCTGAGTTGTTTTTAGAGATATTGGAGAAGGTAAGAAAAGAAGAACTCTCATTACCAATAGAGAAATTTACAGTGGAAGAACAAAGTCAAGAAGATAATAGTTTAGGAACTTGTTCAGATGGCAAGTGTAAAATTTGAGACTGTATTGGAATGATTAATTTCTAAAAAAATTAATAAAGAACTAAGAGTTGGCTATTTCAAAATAGGAATTTAATTTCAATTTTGAAATAGCCTTTAATATTTTATCAGATAAAATAGAAAGTACTAGTGAGTTATTGACTTAAATTTAATTTATATATAAAATCAAATTTGTACTTAGGAATTAGCTTGATTTTATATACAGAGGAGATAGAATTGTTTGAAGAAAAAGAATGATTATAATAAACAAATGAAAAATGGAAAAGAAAATACAGGTAAATGCATTGAGATGAAAAAGTGCAATGAAGAGGAAATAGAAAACAATAAATGCAAAAACTGTGGAGAACAAGCAAGTTATTTTAGTGATGAAAATAATGGTTGGCTATGTGAGGAGTGCAGGAGCATAGAAGATGGGTTAGATAAACTTGCTAATAAAATAGAGAAAAAGCTAAGTAAAAGAGTTTATTCTTTTGATTTAAATGAATTAATAAATTGTTTATCTAAAGATGAAATATATAATATAGCAAGAAATCTTGGAGTAAATAAGATATCAGGTTTAAATAAAGAAAAATTAATTGAAACATTACTTAAAGAATATAAGAATTTAGTTGAAAGAAGAGCTTTATTCTTTGACGAAGAAAGATATAAGATTTTAAAAAGTTATGTGGATAGCAAAGGTGTAAAACTTTTTGATGATATTGATGAAGAGGAAGCAGATAAGAGCGTATATTTTATACAGCAAGGAATGCTCTTTCCAATTGCAAAAGATGGGGTATCAATATTTTTAATGCCTGAAATAGTACAAGGATTAATCAAAGAAAGAAATAATATTGAATATAGACGTAAAATAAAATTCAATAGTGAAATTGTAAATATCTTTAGGGCAATGAATAAAGTATATGGTATTTTAAAACTGAAAGATGCTAAAGGGATAATAGAAAGATATTTTAATATAGAAAATTATGAATTAGAAGAGTTAATTAGAGAGGCAACATATTACTACAATGAATATAGAGAAGAAGGAATGTTTATTGTTAATAATGAAATAGATAATTTCGATGAACTATTAAAGGATATAGATACAGAAAAAGATTTGAGTTATGCCATGATTTCGAAAGAAGAATTATTAGATATGTTAGAAGAAGATTGGGTTTATAATAGTAAAGCAGGAAAAACTTTTTATAAAGAGTTTACTAATATGTTTAGAGTAGATAGAGACATTCTAATAGCTATGATGGAAGACTTGATTTTTGATGTTCAAGAAAATGAACCTAAAGATGCAGTAGATAAAATGATAGAATTAATTAATATTGAAAATGAAGAAGCCAGATATGTTGCATCGAGTATGATGAATAAATTTGTTAAGAAAATTAGGTTATGGAGATATAAGGGTTCAACCACTAATGATATTAAATCAAATGTAGTTAGCTTAAAGGCAAATAAGGATATAAAAAGAAATGATCCTTGTCCATGTGGTAGTTTAAAAAAATATAAAAAGTGTTGCGGTAAAGATGAGAAGGTTATTTATTTATTAGAATAATTATTAGTTATTTTTTTACGGTTCATTTCAAGATATTATTCATTATAATTGCTCCTTTTATCTTGTTGTGATAAAATTATCGCGTACCTTGATAATAATTTAATATAAATATTTTTACGAGTACAATTATTTTAATACATAGTATCTTAAAAGATACCAAGGAGTGTAAGCATGCAAGAAAACTTAAGCTTAGAAAATTTAAATGCAGAAGAAATATGGGAAAAGTTATATAACAAAGAATTAAATTGTAAGAAGAACATTTTAGAATATATTGATATTGCTAAGATACTAAAAAAGGGTGAGGCTGACCCAGAAAAGATTCAAGATACTTATAATTTTATCTATGATAATATTGAGAAGATGTCAGATAAAGTTAAACCGAATACTATTATGTATCTTCAAAATGAATTAAAAAATCAGTTTGGCAAATATGTAGTTGAAAAGGAGCCTAAAGAAGAAGATGCCTTTATAAAATTCTTTAAGGAGGCATACCCTGTAAAAGATAGAAGAAAAGATTTTACTTGGGTTATGATGAATATTAATAACATAGTAGAAGAACAAATTTGGACTACATTAATTCACATTAACAGAGAATATATATGTAAAAGAATTAAATTAGAAGCTGAAGAAAAAGAATCTATAATTAAAATGATAGAAAAGGTAATTAAAAAAGATAATATAAAATATATTAATCGAATAAAAAGTTTAGATAAAGTATTAAATAATTTAAATATTAAAATAGTGAATGACAAGGATAAATTCAAGGTTAAAAAATTATAATCATGTAAAAAGAATTTTAGTAATGCACAAGAGCATTGTTAAAATTCTTTTTTATTGATAAAGATTTTTAAAACTGTAGTGATATTTTTTATGTGACAGCTCACTTTTTATAGACAAGGAATAAGATTAGTGAAAATGGGCTATTGTTGAGCCTATTTTTTTAGGTTGTTCTTTTACTGGATCTACATGAATTACCATGCAGATATTCAAATCATTAGAAATTTCATTTTCAGCTGCATCAATTGTTTCCTTCGTTATGGCCATTGCCCCTATATTAGAATTAGTCCATGTTTTATATATTACTGGAGGATTTAGGCATTATTATGATAATAAAATAAGCATTTGTATTTTTAAATGTAAATAATATTGACAAAATTCTGTGAGAATAATATACTATGAAATAAGAACGACGACGTTCGACAAACATACTTTAAAAAGTATATTTTTCGGATGTCGTTTTTTTATACAAAAAAATAGGCCATTATAATTAGTTGAGAAAAAGAATTCAAAAATTAATTTTTAGGTAATGTGCAGTTATTTTTAAGCTAAGGCACATTCAAAAATTAAAAAAACTTATACATAAATAGCTGAAATTTTGTTTTGAGATTTAACATACTTAAGGAGGATTTTATATGGAAATTAATTTAGGCGATTGCAGTTTTATATTGATTTGTTCAGCACTTGTACTTTTAATGACACCAGGACTTGCATTTTTTTATGGTGGAATGGTTCGTAGGAAAAATGTTTTAAATACATTGATGTCTTCATTCTTTGTTTGTGGATTAGCATCAATAATGTGGGTTTTAGTAGGTTATTCATTGTCTTTTGGTAATGATTTTCATGGGATAATAGGTGGACTTAATTTCTTAGGTTTTAATGGGGTAGGAGCAGAGCCTTCAGCATATGCACCTACAATACCTCAAGAGCTTTTTGCTGCATTTCAAATGATGTTTGCAATAATTACTCCAGCGCTTATAACTGGAGCTTTAGTAGAAAGAATGAAGTTTTCAGCATTGTTCATATTTGTAGCTATATGGTCACTTTTAGTATATTATCCAATGGCACATATGGTATGGGGAGCTGGTGGATTAATAAGTTCTTTAGGTGCCGTTGATTTTGCAGGAGGAAATGTAGTTCATATAAGCTCAGGTATTTCGGGCCTTGTAGCTTGTATTATGTTAGGTAAGAGACATGGACATGGAATTATGGCATATAGACCACATAATATTCCATTTGTAGTTCTTGGAGTAGCATTACTTTGGTTTGGATGGTTTGGATTTAATGCAGGTAGTGCGCTCGGAGCTGGTCCACTTGCTGTACATGCATTCATGACAACAAATACTGCAGCAGCAGCAGCTATGCTTTCATGGATGTTAATTGAAAAAGTAAAACATGGTAAGCCAACATTACTTGGAGCAGCAACAGGAGCAGTGTTGGGGTTAGTTGCAATTACACCAGGAGCAGGTTTTGTTCCACTTTGGTCATCAATTATAATTGGTATAGCAGTATCTCCAATTTGTTTCTTCTTTGTGGAAAAAGTAAAAGCTAAGTTTGGATATGATGATGCACTTGATGCTTTTGGATGTCATGGAATCGGTGGAATTTGGGGTGGTATTGCAACTGGAATTTTTGGACAAACTGCAATTAATCCTGTAGCACAATGGAATGGTCTTTTCTATGGAGATGTTAAACTTTTCATTGCACAAATAATGAGTATTGTAATAACAATAATATTTGCAGGTGGGATGACTTTCTTAATTATAAAAGTTATGAAAATGTTTATGGATATTAGAGTTGATAGCTCAGAAGAAGCTGATGGACTTGATGTAGCTGAACATGGGGAATCTGCTTATCCATCATTTAATGGATTAGACTAGGAATATAATGCATGAATGCATAAAATGGAGAAAGTATAATATTAAAAATAGAATTAAAAAAATTCTATGGTGGATTTCAAAGGTTGTGCTTCGCCGCCACCATGAAACCCACGACAATACATTAAGAGGATAACCGCTGCATGGCGGCAATTCACAAAGGGGCTGTCGCACTAAATAAGTTAGTTTTGCAACAGCCCCTTTATTTTGATTTGAAACATATCCACTGGTGAAAATTTAAACCTTCGAGATATTTAATTTAATGGTGCAAGAATAAAGTTAAGTTAAATAATCTTTAGAAAATCCTTAGAAATATAGCAAGGTATTCTTTAAAAATTATGCTTATTATTAGAATATAGTCGGTAAAAATAAGATATTTAGAATGAAAGATGGCATAGTATTTATATGATTGTAGAATATCTATGATTTATTAAGAAACTAATACATAATTCTTTAAAACTGATTATATTTTTATCACAATATTTTAATAAAGGAGGATATCATGAAATTAAACTCTTATCAAAAATCTTTTGTATGCAGTATACTTTTTGGATTAATTGCATTATTATCATGTTACACAGTTATAAAAGAAAATAATAAAACAACATCAATAACTAGGCGTATGAGTACAAATAGAGAATGGACAGATTCTTCAAAAATTCCTTATACAATTACTTTTAATCAAGGAGATATTATACGATTTAATTATAAATCAACTATTAACGATGGAAAGTTATTGCTAAGATTTGTTGATTCCCAAGGAAACTTAATATATGAGTTTGATACAGGGGAAAAGGGAGAAAAGGATATAAAAATAGAGAAAACCGACATATATGAGCTTTTTATAGAAGGAGATAAATTTAAAGGAAATTACGAGATAATGTGTGAAAAATCCTAAATAATAAAGTAGCAGCTATGCTACGTTCTACCTTTGAGCCTGCGGCGTATCAATTTGGAGAATGGTTTTATTTAACAGCCTTTATCCCATTCATAATAAAGCACAGTGTTTTTTCAATATTATATTCTTTATCATTTTTGTTAAAATAGTAATATTCAGCACAACCATATACTGATAATGAAAAAAGCCGCAGGCTTTCCTAAAAAAATAATTAAAGAAAGTCTGTGACTTTCATCCTACATTGTTAACTGTTAATTGAATTGGGCATGTGGCTCTCATCCTCAATTGACAATTGAATAGCGTGGCACGGCCACTCTTGTTCGTATATACTATTTAAAATCATTTTTATTACTATTTTTATTGCTATTCTTCTTTTGAGCAGTTTTACTCATACCTTTATCATCACTGCCATGTTTTGAATTACCCATTAATATCACCACCTTCTTTAAATTTATTATTTCTAGAAAAAGTTATGTTATTCATAATTATAAAACCTTTGTACCATTCATTACTTTCTAAAATCATCATAAGAGGGGGTGCGCCTTTTAGCAGAAATCCTATACAATTTAGCATATTAAAATGAATAATACTTTTGAAAAAGTCGCTAAATTATATTAAAATCATAGTCATTAGACAATGAAACCCACGAATATATACGATCGTATTGGAGAAATCCAATACGATTTTTTAATTTAGAGTTAATATGATATAAATTTTACGTATCTTTTTAATAAATAAAAATTAAAGTTATTTTGAAAGGTTAGGATAGATGAGTAACGACTAAAAAAAACTAATACTATGTAAAAAATAAATTGAACAATAAAAATTCAGAGTAAAAGTGTATTGACCGAATCGGTTTATGAAGTTATAATCATATTAACCGATTCGGTTGATAAAATGAAGGAGGTGGGATTTTGGATAAATTCTCAAATCTACCCAAAGAAAAACAAAACACGATTATAGATGCTGCGTTAAAAACTTTCGGTACTAATGGCTACAAAAAGACTTCCATAAACGATATTGCTGTAGAAGCAGGAATATCAAAGGCTATGGTATTTCACTATTTTGGCACGAAAAAAGCATTATACTTATATTTGATTAATCTATGCAGCACTATCATGATAGATGAAGTAAATGAAAAGTTTGATAACAGTGTTACTGACTTCTTTGACAGAATAAAAATGTCATCCAACATTGAAATTTCAGCTATGAAAAGACATGCGGCAATACCTTCCTTTTTAACCAGTGCCTATTTTGAAAATGATGAGGACGTAAAGGAGGATTTAAAAGCTATCTTTGCTGGTTCAGAAGATTTCAGAAATAAAATAGCTTTTGATGGCATGGATGCATCTAGGTTTAAGGAAGGCGTAGACCAAAAGCTTCTTATGAAGATGCTCCTGTGGATGGCAGAGGGATATACAAAAGAAATCTCAAATAAGACAGAAATTAATTTTGATACTATGCTTCAAGAATTTAATAAATGCTTGGATATGCTTAAAAATAACTTCTACAGAGAAGAATATTTGTAGGGCATGTTAAGTAGGCAATAGAATACTACATTCAACAAATAGTATTTGAGAGGAGAATAGTTATGAATTCATATTTATTGAGCTTTAAAGACATTGATAAATCACAGCTTCCAGTAGTAGGAGGAAAAGGTGCTAATCTTGGAGAGCTTTCAAAAATTGAAGGGATACAGGTTCCTGAAGGTTTTTGTGTTACTACTGAAGCCTATAAAAAAGTAATTGAGAATAATAATGAGTTTAATAGATTTTTAGAAGAGTTATCTTATCTTAAGGTAGAAGATAGAGAAAAAATAGGTGAAATCAGTGGGAAAATACGTAGACTAATAGAAGATATCACTATTCCAAAAGATATAGATGAAGGGATAACAGCATTTATTAAAAAGTTTGGTGAAAAGAATGCTTATGCGGTTCGTTCCAGTGCTACTGCTGAGGATTTACCTCTGACTTCCTTTGCAGGACAGCAGGACACCTATTTAAATATAATAGGAAAAGATGTTATTCTTCATCATGTAAGCATGTGCTGGGCATCATTATTTACAGATAGAGCGGTAATCTATCGTATGCAGAATAACTTTGACCATAGTAAAGTATATCTTTCTGTAGTTATCCAAAAGATGGTTTTCCCAGTGTCTTCAGGAATTATGTTTACAGCAGATCCTATAAGCGCCAACAGAAAAGTTCTCTCTATAGATGCAAGTTACGGCCTTGGAGAAGCTCTAGTGTCAGGTCTTGTAAATGCAGATATCTATAAAGTGAAGGAAGGCAAGATTATAGATAAAAAGATATCTACTAAGAAGATAGCTATTTATGGCCTTCCTCAAGGTGGGACTGAGCAAAGAAACATTGATGCTGACCATCAGAATGCGCAGACTCTTTCAGACCAGCAGATTTTACAGCTTGAACAAACTGGAAGAAAAATAGAAAAGTATTTTGGTCGCCCACAGGATATAGAATGGTGTCTCTATGAGGATAAGATATATATTGTTCAAAGTCGTCCTATTACTACCTTATATCCTGCACCGGAAGTTAAGGATGATAAAAACCACGTATTTTTTTCCTTTGGGCACCGTCAGATGATGACTGAGGCAATGTCACCCTTAAGTATGACATTCTTTGCGGCTTTATTTAAGATGATGGTAGATTCACCAATGTACTATGCAGGCGGAAGAATATATGTGGATTCTTCAAATGAATTACGATCACCTATTATGAGAAAGTCTTTTGTTAAAGGCCTTGCCACAATAGATGTTCTTATGCAGAATGCCTATTACAATGTTTTAAAACGAGAAGATATTATGAAAAATCTTTATAAATCAAAGAAGCCAATGATTTCTGCCAAATTGGCAATTATGTGGCTTTCAAAAACTATAGAATGCTACAGGAAAAATGATCCTGCAATTGCAGAATTATATATGACTAGAAATAAGACAATTATGATGGATTTAGAACAACAGGCACAGAAGATTTCAGGTATGGAGCTCTTTGATTTTATTGAAAAGAGCATGACTAAAATAAAGGACAATATTATGGACACTTATGGAGTTGTTTTTTCAGCAGCTTATGCATCTAGCTGGATTAATAAGAATCTTGGAAAATGGCTGGGAGAAAAGAATCCAGCGGATACTCTTGCTCAATCTGTATCAAACAATGTTACTTCAGAAATGGGACTTGAACTTTTGGATGTATCAGATGTAGTGAGAAAGTATCCAGAGGTAATTAAATATTTGGAGAATCCTAAAGATGAAAGTTTTTTTGAAGACCTTATGGAACTCCCAGGAGGAATTGAAGTAAGGGATGCTATAAGAGAATTCCTAAAGAAATACGGTATGCGCTGTTCTGCGGAAATAGATATAAGCAGAACTAGATGGAATGAAAGACCAACAATTTTGGTCCCATTGATCTTGGGTAATATTAAGGTTTATCCTCCTAATGCTCATGAAGCTAAATTTGAGCAGAGGCTCAAGGAAGCTAAAGAGAAGGAACAGGATATTTTAAGAAAGCTTGAAAAGATGCCAGGAGGAAGAGGGAAAGCTAAAAAGGCAAAGAAGGCAATTAGTGTTCTTCGTAATTATGCCGGATATCGTGAGTTCAACAAGTATACATTAATATGGTACGAATGGATTGTGAAGCAGGTTATTATGAAAGAAGCTGAAAGCTTAATAAAGCAGGGGCTCATAAAGGAACCAGGTGATATATTCTATCTTGAATATGAAGAACTAAGAGAGGTTATTAAAACCAATAAATTAGATTACAATATCATACAGAAAAGGCGAGAAGACTATGAAATTTATGAGAAGCTTACACCTCCTCGTGTAATTACATCCGATGGAGAGATTATATCAAGTCAATACGACACAAGTAAGATTCCTGAAGGTGCTTTGGCGGGTGTAGCTGTATCAACAGGTACCATTGAAGGCAGAGCAAGAGTGATACTAAGAATCGAGGACGCTAATATCGAGGAAGGGGATATTCTAGTTACTACTTTTACTGATCCTAGCTGGACACCAGTGTTTGTGAGTATCAAGGGATTGGTTACAGAGGTTGGCGGAATGATGACCCACGGAGCAGTTGTTGCAAGAGAATATGGACTTCCAGCAGTGGTTAGCGTAGAGAATGCTACAAAGCTTATAAAAGATGGACAGAGAATCAGGGTAAATGGAACAGAAGGGTATGTAGAAATACTTGAGTAGAGCAATGGGAAAAAAGGATAAATAATATTAATCTATGAAGGCGGCTGAATTATGGCCGCTTTCATAGATTGAATCGAGGTGCTGCTATGATGAATGAAAACAAGAAAAATGCTTTATTTTGCATTACTTTCCATAGTTCTTGGGATTCTGAGCGTTGCATGTATGCTTATCAGTGTTCCAGTGCAAGTCTTTATCCAAAAAGTAACCCCTAACGAATACATGTCACGTATATTTTCCATTGTAGGGATGATTACAAAAGGGGGGATGCCCTTTGGTGCGCTGATCTATGGAATGATCTTAAGTAGAGCGACCATACATTGGACGATGCTTATTACTACAATTTTGATGATGATGATTACAATTGGTTTTTTGGCGACGGTTTTGAATAAGATAAGGGGTGCAAAATAGTATAAGTATAGAAAATGCTGCACGGCCTTAGCTTTTTGGCATTAATTAAATTCTAACATAAGTATGAAGAGAGTTTTCCATTAAACGTAGGAGGAAGTAGTATGTATATTTATAAAACTGATTATTTAAAAAGTGTAATAAGCTTCTAGCAAGAACTGCATTAATAGCTATTTTGTTAGGAGCAATACTTAGAATTGTAAAATTTTAAAAGATAGTTTTATGTAGTTTTTGCTGAAATATTTACGATTTTTAGAGTAGATAGGAGCAAAATGCATGAAATATGAAAAGGCACAAGAAATATTACCACAAGATTTAATACATAAAATTCAGGAATTTATGGATGGTGGATATTTGTATATTCCTAAAGCAGAAAAAAATAAGAGGTCTTGGGGAGATAGCACAGGAATAAAAAAAGAGTTAAATAATAGAAATAACAATATTTGTAAAGATTTTGAAAGTGGAATGAAAGTAGATGAACTTTCAAATAAATATTATTTAGTTGAAAATAGCATAAGAAGAATATTAAGAGAACATAAAAAGTCAAATAAGTAAAGAAATTTCAAGAGATATTTGTATCTAAACAAATATCTCTTGAAATATTTAAACATAAATTACGCAGAATTATTTATGAACTTTTCATTATATTAATATGTTAGATATAATTTAAATAGTAAAAAATAACTTAAAATGAAAGGTGCAATTATTTATGGAAAAAAGTAAATATGATGATAAGATTTTTTTTGATAAGTATAGTAAGATGGAAAGGTCGGTTTATGGTCTACAAGGGGCAGGAGAATGGGAAGCATTTAGAAGTATGTTACCTAGATTTGATAATAAAAGAGTACTAGATTTAGGTTGTGGATTTGGATGGCATTGTAAGTATGCTAGTGAAAATAAGGCTAGTGAAGTAATTGGAATAGATTTATCAGAAAAAATGTTAGAACAGGCTAAAAAAATTAATTCAGATAAGGCTATAAAATATATAAAATCAAGTATAGAGGAAGTGAAGTTTAAAAATGAGTACTTTGATGTTGTAATAAGTTCACTTGCATGTCATTATGTTAAAGATTTTGATAAAGTATGTAAAAATGTATATGCTATGTTGAAAAAAAATGGAGATTTTATATTTTCAGTAGAGCATCCAGTATTTACAGCTTATGGAAGTCAACAGTGGCATACTGATGAGAAGGGTAATAAACTCCATTGGCCAGTGGATAATTATTTTTACGAGGGCATAAGAGAAAGTGATTTTTTAGGTGAATGTGTTACTAAATACCACAAAACCCTAACTACATATATAAATGACTTATTAAAATGTGGCTTTGTAATAAAAGAAATTATAGAACCTACCCCAACAAACAAAATGTTGAATGAAATTGAAGATATGAAGGATGAGTTACGTAGACCAATGATGTTGCTAATTTCAGCTAAAAAATAGCTAGTACAAGTACTAGCTACAACCTAACTTAGAGTAGTTACGGAGAACCGTACCATAAATAACGTATTATTTTTTTAACAGGAGCAACGAGTGCTTCGCTTTCACCGTGAACCGCGACCATTTGTATGTGGCTTAAATAGCTGCTTACAGATGGTCGTAGTTTTTATTTCAAAGTCTTAATATAAAGAATATTGACTTCTAAAAATATTTGATGTAGTATAAAATTATACGTAGTTCAAAAATATACGGAGTATAAAAAATGGAGAGATTTTGATGATAAATAGAAGAGAACGTAAAAAAGAATTGACTAAGGAAATAATAATTGATAGTGCATTAGCTCTTTTTGAAGAAAAAGGTTTTCAAGAAACCTATATGGAGGAAATAGCAACGAAATCGGATATTTCTAAGGGTACGTTATATAATTATTTCCAAGATAAAGAGTCAATATTATCAGCTTATTTTCAGGCCCTTATAAATAATCATGATAATAATTTTAATGAAGTTAGTGAAAAATTCAAAGAAACAAGAGATATAAAAGAAACATTGAATAAGATATTAGATTTCATAAATCATATATTTAGAGAAAATATTCAATATACAGCAATTTATTTTAGATACAGACTCCAAACACTTTTTAATGCTAATCCCATAGATAATCCTAATAGAAGTGGATTGGAGAATTTGATTTCAGAAGTTATAAAAAACGCACAAGAAAATAACCAGCTTAGAAATGACATTTCTTCAATAATAATGGCAAGAAATTTTCAATTCATGTACATGAATTATTTTATTTCAAGTATTTATGGAAATGATAATATCGATCTAGAATTATCAAAGAGCCAAATTATAGAATTATTTTTAAATGGAGCAAAGCTTCAAAAAAATTAGGGGAGATGATCACTATGGGAAATAAGTATACATTGTACTTTGATGAAATAGATAAGAAAGATTTATCACTTGTAGGAGGGAAGGGTGCAAACCTGGGAGAGATGACTAAGGCTGGTTTTCCAGTTCCTTTTGGATTTTGTGTAACTACAGAAAGTTATAAGGAATTTATAGATTATAATAAACTTTATGGTTTTATTGTAGAAGAAATTAAAGATGCAAATCTTGAAAATATTGCTACCATAGGGATTAAATTAAGAGAGAAAATAGAACAAGCAGAAATGCCTAGAAAAGTAGAAGAAGAAATCATTAAAGCTGCTGATAAGATTGGGATTGATAACTATTATGCTGTTAGATCAAGTGCTACAGCAGAAGATCTAGCTTTTGCCTCTTTTGCAGGTCAGCAAGATACATATCTTAATATTAAAGGAAAAGATTCGCTAATTAATGCAGTAAAAAACTGTTGGGCTTCATTATTTACTGATAGAGCAATACTTTACAGATTGCAAAATAAAATTGAACATGAAAAAGTGCATATGTCTGTAGTAGTTCAAAAAATGGTTCTTCCAGATATAGCTGGTATTATGTTTACTGCAGATCCTGTATCAGGGCATAGAGGAATTATTTCTATTGATGCAAGTTTTGGACTTGGAGAAGCGTTAGTTTCTGGCCTTGTATCTCCTGATATATATAAATTTAATAAGAAAAAAGAGGGAATAATAGATAAGACTATAGCAGAAAAGAAACTCGCTATAATGCCAATTGAAGGTGGTGGAACTAAAAAAGTTGATATTACAGGTGAAAAATCTACTAACCAAGTCATGGCGGATTCTGATATTAAAAGGCTTGCTGAACTTGGAATGAAAATAGAAAAGCATTATGGCTGCCCACAGGATATTGAGTGGTGTTTGGAAAATGGTGAATTGTATATTGTGCAGAGTCGTGCAATTACATCATTATTTCCACTTCCAACCCCTAATAACAATGATGATAACACTCATGTATATATTTCTATAAATCATCTTCAAGTGATGACCGATCCAATATCCCCTTTAGGGCTTGATTTATTTAGGGATATGCTGCCTTTTGGAAGAAATATTAAAAGAGAAGAAAAATATAAAATTTTAGCTTCAGCGGGTGGTAGGATTTATGCAGATGTAAGTGGTTTTATGAATTCTGAAAGGATAAAGGAAAAGCTTTTAGCTTTATTAACAAATGCAGATGCTTTGATGGCAGAGGCTTTAGGAGAGCTTTTAAAGAGAGAAGAATTTAAGGAAAAGTTTAAAGGAAAGAAAGCTAACTTAAAACCCTTCTTAAAATATATAGCTCCAATAGCAGTTAAAGTTATGAAAAACATTCTTTTCACTAACCTAACTGGAACGGTGGAGTTTATGAATAATTATATTAAGCAGCGTGAAGAAGATACCTTGAAGGCTATTTTAAATTCAAAGAAAGGTACTGAAAAGTTAAATATAATACATGAA
This sequence comes from uncultured Clostridium sp., assembly GCA_963524945.1. GTDB lineage: Bacteria > Bacillota > Clostridia > Clostridiales > Clostridiaceae > Clostridium. The sequence continues at coordinate 129,783 of CAURJV010000002.1, read as the reverse complement.
AAAGCAAGTCTTTATGAGGATGCTAAAATAATAGTACCATATTTAGCTCCAGGAATTATTGCCTTTAAGCTTCTTGAAAAGCTGGAAATGAAGCTCTTAGGAACAAATAATTATAGTAATATAATTGCAAAAGGTTTAGAAGGAAATATTACAACAGAAATGGGATTACTTACTGGAGATTTGGCGGATATGGTGAGAAAATCTCAAAGTTTAATTGATGAATTTGAAAATGAAGATTATGAAACTTTGGTTTCAAGAATAAATGAAATTAAAGGTAATGAGGAATTTAAGAGCTTTTTTAATGATTTTATAAATATGTACGGAGTGCGTGCTTCAGGAGAAATAGATATAGCTAGAGATAGATGGATTGAAAATCCTGAGCCACTTGTAAAATCAATACTTGCAACTATTAAAACTTCAGAGGAAGGCGCTCATAGGGAAGAATACAAAAATACTATAAAAAAAGCAAAAATAGCAACAGAAAATATGGTAGAAGAAATACAAAGAAAGCATGGCAAAATTAAAGCTAAAATTGTAAAAAGGCTTATATTTGTTTTAAGAAATTCTTTTCCAATACGAGAACATCACAAATTTATGATGATGAGACTTTGCATGATTTTTAAGAAAGAATTGCTAAAAGAAGCAGAAAATTTGGTTGCTAAAGGTAATTTAAATGAAGAAAAGGATGTTTTTTATGTAACATTCAGTGAATTATATAGAGCAATTGAAAATAATGAGAGTCTTAAAACAATAGTAGAACAAAGAAAAGAAGAATATGAACATTATAAAAAGTTAAATGCTCCTCGTGTTATTACAAGTGAAGGAGAAGAAATAAAAGGTGGCTATAAGATAGGAAATCTTCCAAAAGGAGCACTTCCAGGTATTCCTGTTTCCTCAGGAGTTATTGAAGGAGTTGCAAAGGTAATAACTGATCCTTCAAAGGCATCCTTGAACAAGGGGGAAATTCTTGTAGCGCCATTTACGGATCCAGGATGGACGCCGCTTTTTATAAATGCAGCTGGATTAGTTATGGAAGTTGGAGGACTTTTAACGCATGGAACTGTAGTAGCTAGAGAGTACGGAATACCAGCAGTTGTTGGAATTTCAGATGCTACTAAAATGATAAAAACAGGTCAAAGAATAAGAGTAGACGGAAATAGCGGATATGTAATAGTTCTAGAAGAATAGGCGGTTTTTCTATGATAGGTTTTATAGGCGTGCTTTTAAGCATGTTTGCCATGGGAATGATGCAGCTAGTACTTGGACACTGCACTCCCTTATATAGTTAATGAAATTTGAGGGGATAGTCTTTAGAGTTGTTTTTTTTCAAGTTATATGCTTTCATCTATTATAACTATCCCTATCTTTTCAAAGCTTGCAGATATATTTGGGAAAAAGAAATTTTACTTATTAGGACTTTGTATATTTGCTTTTGGAACTATTTATGGTGGATTTAAAAGGTCGCACTTCGCCTTCACATGAAAACCACGACCATTGCATGTAGCTTAAATAGCTATTTACAGGCTGTTGTGGATTTTTCTTATAACTGGCGGCCTAATCCTATCCATTTTGCAAAAGATGAAACAATCTATAAATTAATCAATATAAGAATTTGAGCAAAAATCTTGAATACTATCCTTTGTGTAATCTTTCATTGCTAACTATATTTTTAGCAATTTTATGAGCCGTCTTTCCAATTTCATCTGCATTCATGGAAATAAGATTTCCATCTTTTGATACTAATTTTCCGTTAACAATAGTCATTTTGGTAAAGCTTGAATTTCCAAGGCATACTAATGAAACAAGTGGATCATGGCATCCTGCATACTCAACCTTGTTAAGATCAAATAGTATTATATCAGCCGCCTTTCCAACATCAAGTCTCCCAGTATCAGGCCTTCCTAAAACATCTGCACCACCTCTAGTTGCAATCTTTAGTATTTCGTATGCATTAAGTCCGTCAGCTCCATACTTTAAATGATTTAGAAGGTACGCACGTCTAACTTCTTCCCACATGTTCGAACCATCGTTACTTGCACTTCCGTCAACTGCTATACTTATATGTCCACCTTTTTTAAAAATTTCAGAAGTTCTACAGATACCACTATTAAGTTTCATATTTGATGAAGGACAGTGGGCAATACCAGTTCCATTCAATCTATCTATTTCTGAATCGCTAAAGTGTATTCCATGTGCATACCAAACATCAGGACCAAGCCATTCAAGTTCTTCCATAAGCTCAAAGGGTCTTCTTCCATATTTTTCGATACAAAATCTCTCCTCATCAATAGTTTCTGCAAGATGAGTATGAAGCATAACTCCTCTTTTTCTGGCTAAGTTCTTAGTTTCAAGCATTAATTCTTTGGTAACTGAAAATGGTGAACATGGTGCAAGAGCTATTCTTGTCATTGCAAAATCATTTGTATCATGGTATTTGCTTATAAGTCTATCGCTATCCTCTAATATTTTACTTTCAGCTTGAACAACTGACATTGGAGGAAGTCCACCATGATCTCTACCTAAAGACATAGAACCTCTTGTAGCAGTAAAGCGAATTCCAATTTCTTGTGCTGCTCTTATTTGTTCATCAATTAATGTGTCAGGTTGGTTCTTTGGAAATACGTAGTGATGATCTGAAGTTAAGGTACATCCAGTTCTTAAAAGTTCACTAAAACCTACTAAACCTCCATAATATACAGCATCTGGAGTTATGTTTTTCCAAAATTCATAAAGCCCAATAAGCCATGGGAAAAGTGGCTTTTCTTGAACTTCTTTTATTCCCCTAAATAGCGTTTGATATAAGTGGTGGTGAGTATTTACAAACCCTGGCAAAGCCACAAGTCCAGTACAATCAATAATTTCGGTTTCAGCAAGTACTTCAAGGCAAGTAGCTATTGAAGTAATTTTAGGTCCTTCAATTAATATGTCTACATTTTCAAATACCTCTTCTCTGTCATTGAATGTTATGGCATGTCTAATGTTCTTCAAAATTAATTTCTTCATCATAAAATCCTCCTTAAAATAAAAAAATCGCAGGCGACTGTGGAGCCGGAGAGTTTTTTCACGCATCTGCCTTTTCGAACGCATGTGAGAAAAACTTGGCAGGCGAATAAGATTTCTTTTTTATTCTCTTTACGAACCGTAACTTTCTGAATCAGTCTTTTTCATAACTTATACCCTCAAGGGGCACAATGTCCATAGATTTAACTTGAATATAAATTCCTAAAGAATAAAAAACCACTTTGAAATGAGTAATTTCAAAGTGGTTAACTCTACACGTCTTTGCGCAAATATAAAATTATATTTTCCTTTATATTATAATATCAATTGTTTTGATATTTGTATAGTTTTATTTATAGTTTTTATAATAAATTTCATATTTCATATGCTAATATTTTAATAATTAACTGTTTATTAATATGGTCATTTAATAGGCTCATAATGTCTATAATAAGGTTATTTGAATTTCCATTAATTTGTGGTATAGTATTAATGCAGTAAATTAAGCCTAAATATTCTATTTTATCAATATACTTTCCAGCAATTTTATGTCTTATGTAGTCAGTTTGTTTGGTGGAAATTGATCTAGGGCATAAATCTCGTTTCCCTAAAATTGACTACAAATTTTACTATATGAGGAATATTAAGATGAAAAAAATAAGTACTAAAATCATAATAACTATTATATCTTGCTGCATTGTGTTATCTTCCGTTTTAGGAGTAATTTCAATAACGGTAGGAAAAAAATTTATTAATAATGATGCTATGGATAAGCTTTTATATATGTCACAAAGCATAGGTGGAAATTTAGATAAAAAATTTGAATTACCAGAAAATAAAGTTGACTCTTTGTATTATAATGTCATGAGCACATTTGATATTCAGCAATTAAAAGCAGATCCCCAATATATTGAAAAATACAAAAGTGTATTAGCATCAACCATAAAAAATTATTCAGATGGTTCTAAAGATTATTTGTCAATGTATTTCATATTGAATTCTGATTTAACTGGTGATGTAGCTGATGTGACTCTAGCAGATACTAAAGGTACTGGCAGTTTCGAAATACAATCAGAACTAACGAAAGATAAATATGATTCTAAGAATGAAAACATGCAGTGGTATTATGAAACCATAAAGCAAAAGGATGGAAAGTGGTCTATTCCACATACTGCATCAACAATTGATTCAGACGTAATTACATATTCAAAACCAGTATTTAAAGATAACATACTTATCGGTGTAGTTGGCGTGGACTTAAAATTTAGTGATATTAAGGACTCAATAAATGGAATTAAAGTATATACTACAGGATATGCTGCATTATATAATGATAACTTTGATTATTTAGTACATCCTGATTTTACATATAAAGACAATCTAGCTACAGTCAAAGATGGTGTTTACAAAGATATTTACGACCAAATAAAAGGAAAAGAATCTGGTGTTGCTAAGTATAAGAGCAAAAATGGACAAGATAAAATCCTGGCCTATACAAAACTTTCAAATGGATGGGTTCTAACTCTGGCACCGCCTATAAGTGAAGTTCTTAGCGGCATAAATAAATTAACAACAATAATTTCTATCGTTATAATAATAGGAATAGCGCTATCTATAATTGTAGCACTATATTTAGGTAAGAAAATTTCAGAACCAATTAATGTAGCAACTGAACTTATAAATAATATATCTAATTATAATCTGGATTCGAACTTAGATCAAAAGGCAAAGAAATTTTATGGAAATAAAGATGAAACAGGTATTATGATTAAGGCTGTATTTAATTTAAAGCAAAATCTAATTAATATAGTTGATAATTTACGAAATAGTTCAAGCCATGTTTATGAGTATTCTAAAAGTTTATCTACAAATACTGAGGATACAGTTATGTATATTAATAATGTTTCAGAAGCAATGTCAGAATTAGCAAGTGGTGCAACTGAACATACAATGTATTCCCAAGAGAGTTTAGAAACAATTAAAAGTTTAGCTGATGGCATACAAATTGCATTGAAAAGTTCTGAAGTGGTGAAGGAAACTTCTAATAATGCTAAAGAGATGGGTATCAGAGGTTCTGAATCTCTAGATATGCTTACAGAAAAATTTAAAATAAGTAGCGATGCAACAAATAAAATATCCATAATTGTTGATAATTTAGGTAGTAAATCAGGTTCTATAGATAATATAGTAAGTACAATTAATGGTGTTGCAGAACAAACAAATTTATTAGCACTTAATGCAGCTATTGAAGCAGCTAGAGCTGGTGAATATGGTAAGGGGTTTGCTGTTGTAGCAGAAGAAATACGTAATTTAGCAGAACAAAGTACAGATTATACAAAGGAAATAGCTACGCTTATAAGTGAAATACAAGGAGAAATAAGCCTTGCAAAGAAGACTATGGATACTGGTGTGGATGCTGTAAGTGAAGCTAATAATGCAATAATTGAAACAGAAAAATCTTTTGATTTAATTGAGGATTCTATTAAAAATAGCTTAAATCATATTCATAATTTATCAGAAAATATTAAAAATGTAGATAAAAATAAAGAAAAAGCTATAATTTCTATTGAAAAGATATCTGTTATATCAGAAGAATCAGCAGGTGCTACGGAAGAAGTAGCAGCCATAGCTAAAGAACAAACTAATTCAATGAATTCTATTTCAGAAACATCTCAAAAACTTAATGAACTAGCTGGCAAAATGGATGAAATAGTAAAAATGTTTAAATTAGATTCCACAATGTAAGATTTAAGGCACGTGAAAGAAAATAACAAGTCAAAGATGTAATGAGCTAAGGAAAAATTTCTTAGCTCATTTTTGCATTAAAATTAAAGAATTTGGAATTTTAATATAATTCAAAACCACTGATTTCAGTGGTTTTTATTGTTTTTGTTAATCTTTCAAAAATGTTAATTTCTATTGTTGAAGATGAAAAAGTAACTATTACAAATAGTAATAGTGTTGAAAAGAAACTTTGTTTACATACAATAGAGTCTAAGCAGGAATTTATTGATAAAGGATATTTTGAAGTTATTAAATGCTGCAGAACTTTAAGAGAAAAAACTTTAACATATTATTTTTTTTATATTTGCTCTAAAAAGAATGTAATCTTTAAATAAAATATACTAATTATACATCTTTTTACAAATTATATCAAAGAATGCAACTTTTTTAACAAAATATATTAAAGAAGTAAAAATATCGTACGAATATTTAACTATAAATGAGAAAGTATGTATATAGTGGGGCATAACCCACTTTATATAATAATATGTTCATATGGATTAACTTTGAAATATGCCGAACTTTAATAGTGCTTGTTGAAAAACAATAGGTATTATTTAGTGTTCACTAATGAAAACACTATAAATAACTATAAGAAAAGGGGAAATAATAAATGAACAAATACTTAACAGGGGTAGTTGCAATGGCTGCAGTAGGAACTATTGCAACTACATCAATTCCAGCATCAGCTGAAGTAGTAAATGATTTTGAACAGGTAAAATCAATAATAACTAATGCTATGAATAGACTTACATCTATAGGTGAAGATACAACAGGAGCTGACATAAAAGCTCTTTATAGTAATAAGCTGGAAGGTTCTGTCTACAATACTAATGTAGATATAGAATATACTACACCAAGTGCGGCAACAATTAATATTAATGTAACAGCAACTACAGAAAGTGCAGTTACAGTAGATGTAACAACTCCAGAGGAAGTAACAATAGAAACTTTATCTTTTAATAAACCGGTTACAACTGAAGGATTAGTTACGCTTCCAACTGATGAAACAACAACTGGGCCAGCAGTAACAGTAGGACAAGTAAAAGATAAAATTAATGATGCATTTAAAAACCTTAAATTGTATAATGATGCTCAAGGGTATGACGTGTATGAAGCTGTAAAAGGAGCTATATATGATACAGGCTTTTATGGGGATATACATAATTTCACAATAACTCCGGCAATAAATAATAAAGACGGCTTAGTGACTGGAATTATTGAATTAACAGATAATAATGAAGCGCTTATAGAGAAGATACCTTTTAGTATAGCTGTTTCGAAGGGAATTAATCCTGGAGATGATAGTGATAATAATCATGATGAAAGATATGATAAATTATATGATGAATTGGATAATCTTCAAGATGCGATTAACAAGCTAAAAGTGTCAAATGATACAACTGCTGATGATATTATAGATTATACAAATAGATCACTTAAAGATAAAAGTTTAGAATTAACAATAAGCAATTTTTATAAACACACTTCAGAAGGAGGACATCAGGGAAATCTTAGTTTTAGAATGAACTTAGTAGATCCTAGCAATAATTTAAACTTAATCAATGATGAGTGGGTAGAGATTGATACACCGTCTTCATCAGAAATAAAAGAATTAATAAGCAGTTATTTAGCAAAATTACAACCGTCAAACAACATGAATGAAAATGATATATTAGACGGACTAAATAAAGTTACAAATGGCAAAGTAGCCAGTATAAGAATAACTGATTTCTACTTAATGAAAGCAACTAACGTAGAAACAGATTATTCAGATGGTAAAGGCATCTGTAATTTTCATATAGAGTTAAAAGATTTAAATGAAAATTGGTTAGGGATAGATTACTATTATGATAAAATTGTTTATACAGAAGAACCAGGAAACACTGGATCAACAGGTGGTTCAGGCTCAACAGGAGGTTCAGGGTCAACGGGGAACTCAGGAAACTCAGGCTCAACAGGAAATTCAGGATCAGCAAGTGGTTCTAGTTCTTCACATCATAGCTCAGGCAGTAGTTCATCAAGCAGTTCGTCTAGTAGCTCTTCAAGCAGCAATACAACTGGTTCAACTACTAATACATCTAATACTGGAGCATTAACAGGCGCTGTATCGGATTCAACTAAACCAGTGTCATTAGCGAATATGTCAAAGGAAGCTGTAAAGGCAGTTGAGGCATCAGTGGTAAATAATATAAGTACAGTTATAGGTGCTACTGCTGAACAAGCTAAAGAGGTAGTAGCAGCAGACGGAACGAAACTATCTGTAACAGCTATTACTAAAGATGGTAAGAGCGTAGGTGCTGTTATAACAGCAGAAGCAGGTAGTACAAGAGCGGTTATTCCAGTTGATAAAACTCAAGCACCAGTAGCAGCAGTTTATAAATATGTGCCTTTACTAGGAAAATATATACAAGTACAAGATGCGGTAATAACAGCAGATGCAGTTACATTACCTGTACAAGCTAATGCAACATATGTAGCATCACCAATAGCCATGACTACAGCAGATACAATAAAAGAAGGCTGGGTACAAGTAAGCAACAATTGGTATATGGTAAATGGAACAGGAGATCCATTAACAGGATGGCAAAAAGACAGTGTTGGCTGGACTTATATGTCTCCATCAAATGGAGCAATGCAAACAGGTTGGTCACAACTTGGAGGTACTTGGTATTACCTAAAGAATAATGGATATATGTCAACAGGATGGGTTAAGGATGGAAGTAATTGGTACTACTGTAACTCAGATGGTTCAATGGCAGCTAATACAGCAATTGACGGATATAAATTAGGCGCAAATGGAGCATGGATAGGATAATATAAGAGTGAAAATATAACTTAAAATATAAAAAAGCTATTAACGTATAATAAAACTGTCTCAAAACTGTATTTTGAGGCAGTTTTATTTATATATATATAGCCCTATATATATAAATTATGCTATCTTATTTTTTTAAGCACATTGCATCTTCAACGTGCATTAAGCATTCACCAAATCTTTGGAAGTGAACAACTTCTCTTTCTCTTAAGAATGATAGTATTTCTTTAATTTGAGGTTCATCAGTTAAGTGTATTAAATTCTCATAAGTTACTCTAGCTTTTTGTTCAGCTGCTAAATCTTCATGTAAATCAGCTATTGGCTCGCCCTTTGCTTGTATATAAGTTGCTGTCCATGGATTTCCAGTTGCATCTGTATAAAATAATGCTTTTCTATGATCAGCATAATGCCCAGCAAGTCCTGCTTTTTTTATCTCTTCTATAGTTGCGTTTTCCATAAGTTGATATACCATTGTAGCAATTATTTCTACATGGGCCATTTCTTCTGTTCCTATATCTGTCAATAATCCTTTTGATTTTCCAGTTGGCATAGTAAAACGTTGATCTAAATATCTCAAGGCAGCACTTAATTCTCCATCAGGGCCACCATATTGAGTTATCAGTAATTTTGCCATATTAAGATCTTTGCATTTGTTAAGATTCACTGGATATTCTAATGTTTTTACATAATACCACATAAACTCTTATTCCTCCTCCCTGCTACAATTTTCCCAAGGCCATGGTGTATTTACCCAAGCTTTTGGATTTTCTACATATGCAGATCCAAAGTTTGTTAATGGGCCAAAGTTTTTTTCATATGCGCTAATTAGTTCAGTTAACTTACAAGATACCTTGTTGTAATCTTCTTTAGCGTTTTTATCTTCGGGAAAATTGTCGAGGAATAGGTTTAGTTCTACAGCACAAAACTGATAAACTCTTATACTATTTAGCATATCTCGTTGGTTCATAATATTATATCACCTCTCGTATTTGATTTTTTTGTATTCAAATTCATATTCATCATGTTCATGCTCATGTTCATGATGATCATGCTCACAATCATAGCCTTTATGATCATGCTGTTTTTTATATGGTCTGTAAAGGTCTTTAAATATTGTTCCTTTTACGAAACCTTCTTTGCAAGAATACAAATTTTCATATTTTTGAGGTAATATATATGCGCGTGCATATTCATATTTTTTTGAATACTCTTTAGAATATTCTTTAGAATATTCTTTTGATTTACACATACAGTCATCATCGTCGCGTCTGTACATAAGGGTTAACACTCCTTCATTTGTTGTTCATTTATATAAGTATCTTATGCACATTATGAAATAATGTGATAATTTATAAAATAAATTTTGAAATTTTGATATTTATTGTCTTAAAATGTTATTCAAGTAGTATGAAATAAAAATAAAGGCAATAGTTAGAAAAAATCTAATCACTGCCTTGTTCTTGTTTCGGTTAAATATGACCATCTTTAACTGAAACAAAGTAATTGCTATTTAAACCGTATTTTTCGAGTATTTCAGGAATTGTTTTATCATATTTCATTTCATCTATCTTTTCATTTATTGCTTTTGCTAAAGTAATATCATTTTTCCTAACAGCAGCAGCTATTTTACCAGGGGATTCGGGAGTGTAGTCTGTTGGAGGCAATACCTTCAAATATAAATTGTTTTGAGAGATCATATATGAAGCAAAAATAGAATCAGTTATTGCCGCATCTATTTTTTTAGTGCTTACTGCTGATAATAGATGATTTTGAGTTTTAAATGAAACTACATCCTTGACAACACCTTCTGTTTTCCACTTATTGGCTAGATCTAAAAAAGCTGTTCCTACTTGTGCACCTATTACAGCATTTTTAAAATCTTCCTTAAAGACAATTTTTGATACTTTAGGGGTGATTATTGCTTCAGATTCTTTATACAATATGTTTGTAAACAATGCTTCTTTTTTTCGTTCATCTGTAACATACATTGCATCAGCTACTATATCTATGCTATCATCATTATTTAATTGTTTTAATAAATCGTTAAATGGGATTTGCTTCATTTCCACTTTTTTTATTCCAAGCCTTTTAGCAGCTTCTCTTATAATTTCTGCATCAATTCCAGTAAATTCTTTAGTCTTAGAATCTATATACGAAAAGGGGATATCATTTGAAGATGCGACAACCAATACATCTTTTTTTCTTATTATATCTAATCTATCTTTTAAACTTTTATCATTGGGTATATTAGCGCTGCAAAATAGTAACTGAGTAAGATTCATTACTAAGATAACTCCAATAACTAATTTTTTATGAATTTTCATATGCTAAATTTCTCCTTTTTATTATTATCTTAACTTAATATAAAATTATTCATTAAAGAAACCCAATATTAAATCAAAAAATTTCTTGCAATTAAGGTAATATTAAGAAAAGGAATGTATAATAAAAGGTGGTAAAAATCTCAATAATTATTTAGGGTATTGTAGAAATTGGGTTTATATATTCTTGTTCTAATTGAGGATTTAATTTGTTGTAACATAAAATGTAAATCTGTTATTGTAACATATATAAAGAAAATATAGTTGTTATATAATAATATTGGTAGCTAAGTCACAATTAGAGGCTTAAGTAAACAATTATTTATCTTATCGTGTATTATTTTGTTGAAAAAGAGGAATTCTGAGTTAACTATCGAATAATAGATAATAATAGGTTCGGCTTGTAGTCAAGCAATAAATATATGGGGTGAAAGTCACGAATGAAGTGTCTATTAGAAATAAGCAATAATTTTTCATCTTGGGATGATTTTACATCTACTATAAATGAAAATCCAACATCGAGACAAATTACATTGGAGTCATGGAAAAGATGTGAGAAGTTAGGAATGAATCCTAACGAAGTGAAATTTGAGTTTTTATCAAGCGGGGATGTTGAAAAAAAGAAAAAGGAAAACTCTAAATTGACAGAAGTATCAAGTTTGTACATGGATTCACTATCTATGAGTTTAGCAAATATTCCACATATAATTGCTTTATCAGATAATGATGGATGGATCATTGATTTTAGAGAAAAGACTGAAGAACTGGGTGGAATAATAGAAGGTTTTTCTCTTGGGGTAAATTGGTCGGAAGAAAATGTTGGAAATAATGGAATAGGCACTGCATTGGCACTGGGGCAGCCAATTTTGGTGTATGGGGAAGAACATTATGGCATGCCTGATTGTAAGTGTGGTTGTATAGGTGTGCCAATTATAAATAATGAAAATGTGATAGGGGCAATTGGGATAAGTGTTCCAGTTGAACATATGAATCCGATAAAATTACATTCTCTTATAGCTTGCATAAATTCAATTGAGACAGCTATGAAATATATTAGCGATAAATTTAGTAATACATCAACTGGAATCAATTTAGCTGCAACAAGTGAATTAATTGCAACAGCTGTTCACGATCTTAAAAATCCACTATCTGTAGTTAGAGGCTTAGGACAGCTTGGTATAGCAACTTCAGATAAAGCTAGAATGGATAATTATTTCAATAGAATAATTAAGCAAGTTGACGAAATGAATGATATGGTAGTGGAGCTTTTAAGCATATTTAAACCAGAAGAGCTCACACCACAGAAGGTAACTACTCTAATAAAAGATGTTTTAAACTCTTTTCAGCCTATTTGCACTCATAAAAATATAAAGTTATCATTGATAGACAATGTAGATGAATATGCAAACATATCAAAAAAGCTTTTGAAGAGGGCAATCGAGAATCTCATAAATAATGCAATTCAAGCAATGGATAATGGTGGGTCAATTGAAGTTATAACTGAAAAGTATAAAAATTCTATACTTATTATAATTAAAGATACTGCTGGTGGCATTCCTGAGGAAATAAATAAGACTTTATTTGAACCTTTTTCTTTTAAAAGAAGTGGAGGAACGGGGCTTGGCTTGTTTATGGTATATCATACAATTACTAATATTCATAATGGTAAGATATGGTTTGATACAGAGCTTGGTAATGGAACAACATTTTTTATGAAGTTACCAATAATAAAAAATGTTGAAAATGTCTCAGTTAGGCAGTTCGAGTTGATTTAATTAAATTAAGTTTTCATATTCTGCTATATTGGGTTATTTAAAATTATAGTTTTGTAAATGACATTTGAATAAATTTATAAATAAAGTTTAACATTTTCCGAAACTTACTATATTTTGATGTATCATTAAAATTATAATAAAACGATATTTTGTGTATCACTAAAATAAGAATAAGGTGAAAGGATTAGATTTATGTCAAAAGTATTAAAATTAATAAAGTACTTTTTAGGATTTATTGGACTTACGGGTTTAATTTATATATTTATTTATTATTCTGTGATAAGTAAATTAACTACATAATTAGAAAGTATCTGTAGCAATGCACAATGCACATTTCACAATTACGGCTAAAATTCTTGCAATATTTTTAGAATTATAATGAAGAATCATTTTTGAAACATATATAATAATATTTTTTTGAATTTCATTAAGCTAATGTTAAGGTAGTATAAGTATAATAAAACTTGTAAAAAAGTTTTTTTCATTTTCATTTCTTAATAATATAAGGCTATGTTTTAATATAATGTTGAAATATAGCCTTAAAAATTATAGATGGATTGCCAACTTATAATACTAAATATATGAAAATTGCACACAAAAAAAATCGCAAATTCATTTTCTTGAATAATACGACTTTACAATTTATTATTTAATTTTTTGATTCATGATTTATGAATATTGCTTTTTAGTGCATATCCATATAGTTTTGTTTCTTCATCAAGTATGAAGGATGATATAATTTTGTTGGTGGATAATATTCATCATTGGTGTAAACAAATCCAAGTTTTTTTAGCAATTGAGCAGATGCTGAATTTTTAGGATTATGTCCAGTAAAAAGTGCATTAGCATTAAGGTTTCTAAAAGCATATTCCATTACTGCAAAACATGCTTCTTTAGCAATTCCTTTTCCCCAATACTTCTCTTTTAAATGAATTCCCATTTCTAATATATTGTTCTCATGATCATATGGCCGTAAACCGCAGCATCCTAAATTTTCATTAGTTTCTATTAAATAAATTGGCCAATATTGAATATTGTAATTGTTATAATTTTCTATTTCATTTCTTAGCCTTTGTTGTACTTGTTCTTTTGACATCGTGCCTTCTGCCGTAATAAATTTTGTTACTTCTGGATTACCCCATAATTCTAAAGCATCACATATATCATTTTCACTCCATATTGAAAATCCAATTCTTAGTGATTTTAAAAAGAATTCTTTCATTCTATACGCTCCTATAACTTCACAATAATTTACTATTGTTTATTAAACTATAATTTTTAATAACACTTATTATAACATAATTTAAAAAATATCACTCAAGCATACATACATCTGCTCTCTATTTTTAAGTCTTTTATTTTGATATACAAGTGTGCTACATTGCTTTTCGGAATCAAAATATTTATGATTTTGGTAATTTATATGCATAAGTTCGGGCCTAGTTGGGGTATCTATACAGATAAACAACTTAAGAATTTGATCTATACTTTGCAATAAATACCATACTAGAAAGTAGAAATATTTTTATGCAGCAGGCATTAGTAGTGCAACCTGCAATTTAGAACTTTCAGCGAAATTTTCATAGTCTTGTGAAATAACAAAGTTTCTACTTTCGGCGGATTATTGCATAAGTCTAAGTTATACATTGTTTATCTATAATTATTTTTCAAAAAGGTATTTACAAATAAAGTTAATAGAGTTAATATTAATACATAGAATCAAATTGATATTATCTAAGTGATAAATAGTAAAAAGTTTTCTAATATATAGAGGTGGGTAAATTGAATCAAGAACTATTAGATAAAAATGAAAGAGAATTTTTAAGTGAATATGATGTAACTATTTATGATAGACCAAGTGTTACAAATGATATTATTATATTTACAACCGGTGATAGGATAGAAGAGAATTCAAGAAAAGTACCAAAGAAGGGAATGCAAATTCTTTTAATTAAAAGAGATGATTATCCTTATAAAGGAAAATGGGCAATTCCAGGAGGCTTTGTTAAAAATGATGAAAGTCTGGAAGATGGAGCTCTAAGGAAACTGAAAGAAGAAACAGGAATAGATAATGTATATACTGAGCAATTATATACTTTTGGAGAAGTTAATAGAGATCCAAGGACAAGAGTAATCAGTATCGGAAATATAGCATTAATATCGAAAGAAGATATTAGATTTGGTGATTATAAAGATAGGAAAGAATCAAAGTGGTTTTGGGTAGAAAAAAATTTAGTTGATTCTAAAAAAGATGAGACGCATACCATAAATAAATATATTCTAAAATTTGAAAGTGAAGATGAAGAAATAAAATTCAATTATGAAATAATAGAAAAAATAGAAAGAACTATTTTTAGGAAAAAGGAAAATAGTTATAAGACGTTAAATGAAAGTAATGATGAATTAGCTTTTGATCATTATAAAATAATAGATTATGCAGTAGACAGAATTAGAAATAAAATAGAATATACGCCAATTGCATTAAATCTTTTGCCTAGATTATTTACAGTTAAAGAACTTCAAAATGTATATGAAGCAATAATGGGAAGAGAAATTTTGAATTTTAGAAGAAAAATGGAAGATATGATTATAGAAACTGATGAAAAAATAGAGGGGAAACCTTTTAGACCTGCTAAAGTATTTAAATTTAATGAAAACTGGGAACATAATTTCTAAACTAAATTTAAGGATAGAGAATTGAGATTTAATATGAGAGGGGATAATTAAATGATTTTTTTAAATGACAAAGAAATAAATATTAAAAAATTTCCTAATGGAGAAAGTTTAATAAATAGTCAGGAGTTGAATATTAAAGAATGGGTAAATACCATTAAGCTCAAATTTGAAAGTGATAATGATATAACTCATTTGATATTTTTAAAGGAGCATTTGGATGAATCAAATATTAAATGTAATCTTATAATTCCCTATATGCCTTATAGCAGAATGGACAGAACCGAAGGAGTGACTGTATTTACCCTAAAGCATTTATGCAGACTTATTAATTATTTAAATTTTGAAGAAGTATCAATTTACGAACCACATTCAGATGTATGTGTGGCATTACTTGATAGGGTCAAAGTTATAAACATGTCTGCAATATTAGCAAAAGATTTATTAGAAAAAGTAGATGATAAAAAAGATTCAGTTTACTTAGTTTATCCAGATGCAGGTGCAGCTAAGAGATACGGCAAACAAATTCAATATGAAAAAATATTAACTGCAAACAAAGAAAGAGATTTTAAAACAGGATTTATAAATAAGCTTGAAATAAACGGAACTGTAGAAAGTGAAAATTTTAAAGCTATTATTGTAGATGATCTATGCTCTAAGGGTGGAACATTTATTTTAACAGCTAAAAAGCTTAAAGAAATGGGAGCTTCTGAGATTTATTTGGTAGTAACACATTGTGAGGATACAATTTTTGATGGAGAAATTTTAAAGACTGATTTAATTAATAAGGTATTTACTACTAATAGCATTTTATCTAAAGTACATGAAAAGCTTGAAATATCCTCTATTGTATAACTAAATGAATAATATATATGTTGCAAAAATAATTCTTCATCATAATTATAAAAATACTGCAAGAATTTTAACCGTAATTGTGAAATGTGCATTGTGAATTGCAACATGTATATTTAAGATAGAAAGTTAAATATTTAAAAATGAACCAAGTTAAATTGTTAAGAATAAATAAATTTAAAAATTTAAGAATTTAAGAATTTAAGAATAAAGGAATATAGGAATTTAAGAATTTACATTTTTAGCAATGAAAAAACTTAAAAAGTTAAAAGTGAAAATATTTTTAAATAAAGAAATATAAAAACTTAACAATTTGTAGTGTTCTCAATGCTTTGAGCGAGTACATCATACAGATAATCAGAGTATTTTCAAAATTAAATTATAGAGATTGGGGAGACGATTATGAATAAATTATTAGTGGTTATAGATTATCAAAAAGATTTTGTTGATGGAGCTTTAGGATTTAAGAAAGCGGAAACCTTAGAACAAGGCATTTATGATAAAGTAAAAAAATATTTGGAAAATGGTGATAAAGTTTTATTCACTTATGATACTCACTTTGAAAATTATTTAGAAACAAGAGAAGGAAAGAATTTACCTGTACCTCATTGTTATATAGATACTGAAGGTCACGAGCTTTATGGAAAGTTAAAAGAATTTGTAGGAGTAGAAAATACTCTTCATTATAATAAAAACTCCTTTGGAATAGCACCAGCGGATATGTTAAAGATATCAAAGGATATTGGCGAGGATATAGATGAAATAGAGTTAGTTGGAGTCGTAACAAACATGTGTGTAATTAGTAATGTAGTTACATTTCAATCTCAATATATAAATGCAAATTTAAGTGTAGATGGAACTTTATGTGCAAGTTTTGATGATAGTCTTCATGATAAAGCACTAGATGTAATTGAAGCACTAAGTGTTAAAGTTAAAAGATAGGAGAGATATAAATGATAGATCCATTATTATTAACTGATTTTTATAAAACAATACATCATATGTGCTATGCACCTGGACTTACAAAGCTTGTAAGCTATTGGACTCCAAGAATGTCTAGAAAAGAAAACATGAACAAAGTGGTTATGTTTGGGCTTCAATCTTTTATAAAAAAATATTTAATAGAATATTTTAATGAAAATTTTTTCGCCATTCCTAAGGATGAAATTATTAGTGAATATAAGAGAGTGATATCTAGAACAATGGGAAGCATCGAAGCAGATACAGCTCATATAGAAAAATTGCATGATTTAGGTTATTTGCCTATACAAATAAAAGCAGTCCAAGAAGGAACAAGAGTAAATATAAAAACACCTATGATTGAAATCACTAATACTCACGATGAATTTGCTTGGCTTGTAAATTATTTGGAAACCTTCATGAGTTGTAATATATGGCAGCCTATGACAAGTGCAACAATAGCATATAGATATAGAGAAATTGTTGAAAAGTATTTTGATTTAACTGTTGAAAATGGTGATGTAAAAAAAGCTTGCGGTGATTTTAGCATGAGAGGGTTTAGCTCAATTGAAAGTGCACAGGTTAGCAGTGCAGGGCATTTACTTTCATTTACTGGAACTGCAACAATATCATCAATACTCTATCTAGAAAAATATTATAACTGTAATATTGAAAATGAAATAGTTGGACTTGGAACCCCATCAACTGAGCATAGTGTAATGTGCACTTATGGAACGGATGAGCTTAAGGCTTACAAGAGATTAATTAATGAAGTATTTCCAAGTGGTGTTATAAGTATCGTTTCAGATACTTACGATTATTGGAACCTTATTACTAATATCCTTCCAATATTAAAAGAGGATATATTAAATAGAGACGGAAAGGTAGTAATCAGAGGAGATAGTGGAGATCCAGTGAAAATAATCTGTGGTGATAGTGAAGCACCAAATGATAGTCCAGCATATAAAGGAACTGTTGAACTTTTGTGGGATATATTTGGTGGAGAAATTAACTCAAAAGGATATAAAGTTTTAAATTCTCATATTGGAACAATTTATGGTGATAGTATCACAGTTGAAAGGTGCGAAGAAATCTGTAAGTGCCTTGAGCAAAAAGGATTTGCAGTAAGCAATTGTACTTTTGGAATTGGCTCTTACACTTATCAATATAATACTCGTGATACCTTTGGATTTGCTTTAAAAGCAACGCATGCAGTAATAAATGGTGAAGAAAAATTCATATTTAAAGATCCTAAAACTGATACAGGAAACTTCAAAAAATCTCAAAAAGGAATGTGCTATGTATACAAGAATGGAGAAGATATTCTTTATAAGGAAGAGCTTACTATAAAAGAGCAGGAAGAATATAAGGATAATTTATTAGAAGTAGTATATAAAGATGGAAAGCTTATTAAAGATTATTCATTAAAAGAAATTAGAGATAAGTTACATGGAGAGTTTTAGTTAAAGATAAAGCATCTTGTTTTTATTGCTATTAGGAAAAATAATGGAGGTGAGTTAACATATGAATAAGAATTTAAGAATAGAAGCAGCTCAAAATACATTGAAATATCTAAAAAATGTTTATTATATAGTAGATGATAAAAGGCTAGATATTTTAGATGTTCATAAAAAGTCTGTTGAAGAAAGTATTTTAATTTCTCCAGAAGAAGGGGATGCTTTAGTAGAAAAGTATAAAGGCTCGAAAGCAAATAAGAAAGTAAATATTAAAGTTAAAAATATATCTACAGTAAAAGCTGTGTTAGGCTTAGTAAGTGAAAATTTAAAAGACATAGGAGTATTAAATTTTGCAAGTGCTAAAAATCCAGGAGGCGGTTTCTTAAATGGAGCTTTAGCTCAAGAAGAAAGTATTGCTATAGGATCAGGACTATATGATACTCAGCTAAATAATGAGAAATATTATTTAGAAAATAGAAATTGTAAGACTATGATGTATACGGATTACATGATTTATTCACCAGAAGTGGTATTTATAAGAGATGATGAATTAAATCTATTAGAACAATGGGTAACAGCAAATATTATTACAGCACCGGCAGTAAATTATGGACAAGTTTTGTTAAAGGGAGAAAATGAAACACTAGCTAAAAAGGTAATGAAAATAAGGATGAGAAAAGTTTTAGCTCTTTTCGTAAATGCAGGAAATAAAAATTTGATATTAGGTGCATATGGGTGTGGTGTATTTAGAAATGACCCTAAATTAATAGCAGAATACTGGCGAGAACTTCTAATTAACGAAAATTTTATTAGTTACTTTGATAATATAATATTTGCTGTTTTAGATAACTCTAAAAACCAAAACTGCATAAAAGCCTTTGAGGGATTAGAAAAGTAAGATATTTATTGTATTTTTAAGAAGGGAATGAGAATTTTGTACACTATTGAAGAAATTCTTGAAATGAAATACCCATATGAATTGTTTACAGGTGGTAAAGAAATAGCTAGAAAAGAACACATTGATCTTCTTAAAATATTTCATCCAGATTTGCATAAAGATTCAGAGAAATACAAAGAGGTTACAAGTAAAATAAATGAATTATATTCTGAAACTGTTAAATTATTAGAGAATGGAAACTGGATGGAAGATGGATTAATTAAAATAACAAGTTCTGATGGCGAAAAATATTCGATGAAATATAATGTAGAATATTCATTTGAATTAGGAAAATATTTTATTGGAAATAAATCAATTTTATATTTAATTGATATAAAGCATGAGGATTTTTTAGAAAATGCATTGGATAGAATCAAGAATTTAAAGTACGAGAATAACAACATGAAATCTGAATTTCAAAAGTATTTTCCGAAAGTGTTGAAAAAATTTGAAACCATGGATAAGAAGATAGGATTACTTATAGAAAAGCCAGAAGATGCTTATTCCCTTAAAGATATATTAAGTTATTATAGAAGCAAAATTCCATCAAGGCATGTAATGTGGATTCTAAGCAGTTTATATAATGTAACTTGTTTTCTATATTATAATAATCTATCACACAATGGAATAAATATTGATAATTATTATATTTCACCTTCAAATCATAGTGGATTTTTGTTAGGTGGATGGTGGTATACAGTTCCTATAGATGGGAAGATGCTTGGAGTATCTAACGAAATTTATAGCATAATGTCCCCAGAAATGAAGTCATCTAAAATAGGCACATTTCTATTAGACTTAGAATCCATAAGATTAATTGGAAGAACCTTGCTTGGTGATAAGAATGGAATAAGTTTTATTGAAGATTCTGATATACCTAAGCCGCTTATTGATTGGGTCAGAGGAGTCTCAGCAAACAATCCAATGGAAGAGTATAAGCTTTGGGAAAGTGTAATTAAACAAAGTTATGGAGAAAGAAAATTCGTAAATATGGATATTGATATAAATAAGTTATACGCTAGAAAAATTGATAAATAGTATATGAGTATTTAGGAGGTATTAAAATGGGAACAGGAAGATGGGATTCAAAAGCTTGGGATAGTTATGCAAGTGCAACTATAAAAGGAAAGAAAACAGTAGATGATGTCTTTGCAGCAAGGAAACTTGATTCAAGTTTAAATCCCTATAAAGTAAGTTTTAGGGAAAGCTGTGACAGCAGTGACAATCCAAGTTCAACACCAATTATTATCGGATTAGATGTAACTGGTTCAATGGGTATAATTGCAGATAGCATTGCAAGGGAAGGATTAGAAAAATTAGCTACTGAAATATATAGCAGAAAGCCCGTGTCTGACCCACATATCATGTTTATGGGAATTGGCGATGTTAAATATGATTCAGCCCCTTTACAGGTAACTCAATTTGAAGCTGATATAAGAATTGCAAAAGAGTTAACTAAAATTTATGTGGAACATGGAGGGGGAGGAAATAATTCTGAAAGTTATACTTTACCTTGGTGGTTTGCTGGAATGCATACAAAATGTGATAATTTTATAAAAAGAGGAAAAAAGGGATACCTATTTACTATAGGAGATGAGGAGTGCCCTAAGACTGTTCTTAAAAATGAAATTGAAAAAGTCTTTGGAGATGCAATACAAACTGATAGTATGTCAGCACAAGATTTACTAAGGCTTGTATCTAAGCAATATGAAGTATTTCATATTATTATTGAAGAAGGAAGTCATATGCGTTATCAGCCAGATGAAGTAATAAAGTCATGGAACGATATTTTAGGCCAAAGAGTTTTGAGATTATCAGATTATACAAAATTGCCTGAACTTATAGTATCAACATTACAAGTATTAACTGGAGAAGACAAGGATAATGTTTCTGACAGTTGGGATGGAAGCACAAGCCTAATAATAAGAAACGCTATTAAAGAATTAGTTCCAAATGCAAAAGCTGATGATGGACTTGTAAAGTTTTAATATTATTGGAGCTGTCCCACAAAGAATAAAAACTATAATATACTGTATTAAATTTAAAAAATCTAATACAACATACTGTGGTCAATTTTCTTAATGGAACAGCTCCATCTTTAATACCATGAGAGGAGAGCTTGGCATGAAATCTATAAAAGTGATAATAGGTTCTAATTTTGGTGATGAAGGAAAAGGACTAATGACAGATTACATGTGTTCTATAAATGAAAATCCAGTTGTGATCCGATTCAATTCATCTGCTCAAGCAGGTCATACTGTAGTTACTCCAGATAGTAAAAGACATGTATTTGGACATTTTGGAGCAGGAAGTTTACAAGGCATTCCAACTTTTTTAAGCAGTTATTTTTCAGTGAATCCTTTATTATTTCTAAAAGAATATGATGAACTTTATAAAATAGGAATTATTCCATATACAATGATAGATTTAAACTGCCCTGTAGTTATACCACAAGACATGCTATTAAATCAGATATTAGAAAGACATAGAGGAAATAATAAACATGGAAGTTGTGGCCTTGGGTATAATGAGTCAATTATAAGAAATGGAATAGATAGATATAAAATAACTTGTGGTGATATTTTCAGTGGAGTTTATAAAGATAAACTTGAAATTATAAAAAAAGAATATATAGATAAGAGAGTTGAACAGTTAAACTTAAAGTCTTCCAATGATAATTTAATGGATGTATTATTTGGTGCAAATATAATAGAACATTTTATTTATGATGTTGATAATAATTTTAAATCAAAGATAGAACTATCTAATATAGAAAGTGTTTTAGAAAATTATCAAACTCCTATATTCGAAGGAGCGCAAGGGTTAATGCTATCAGAGGACTATAAATATTTTCCTTATGTTACCCATTCTAAAACAGGTGTAAGCAATGTGATGGATTTGTTAGAAGAAGCAAAGCTCAGTGAACTTGACATAGAAGTAATCTATGTAACAAGGAGCTATTTAACAAGACATGGGGCAGGACCATTGCCAAATGAAATGAAAGAGAAGCTATACAAAAATATTACAGATTTAACTAACATTCAAAATGAATTTCAAGGTGTTTTGAGATTTGCGCCACTAGATATAGATTTATTATCAGAGAATATAGAAAATGATTATAACAAGATTCACTTTAAGAACAAAAATAAAAAAATCAATATAAGTAAATCTATTGCAATAACATGCCTAGACCAGATAGATAATAATAAGGCAGAGTATTATAAAGATAATAGTCTTCTATTAAAGAATACTAATGAGTTTATAGAGGACATTCTTAGCAAGATCAATCCTGATAATTGTTATTTAAGTTATGGAGTATCTAGAGATACTATTGTAAAATATTGAAATAAGGTTTGAATATTATAAGCAATTTAAATCTCAAATTTGCATACTATCATTAATTTATTTGAAATAAATAGCATAGTTGTTATAGATAAACAATATATGACTTGGACTTATTAGATGAATATATTTACAAAGTTACTAAAACTTTAAGTACATATCATCACTAGAAATTATAAATATTTTCATATCTTTTCGGAATCAAAATATTTATGATTTCGGTAAAATACCACATGAATATAGTTTTAAAGTTGGATATTTAGATAGATAAGCCAATTATAAGTTGGATTTATACTATGAAATATATCCCAACTAGAAACTGGAACAAAAGTATATTATTCATTTCGGCGAGTTATATGCATAAGTTCAGGTCTTAGTTGGGTTATCTATATATTATAGGAGTTATATGTTAAATGTTAATTGGAAACCAAATAAAATGTCATCTATTCCATTATATCAGCAAATAGTTAATTATATTAAGACAATGATATCAACGGGGGAATGGGATGTAGGTAGTAAACTGCCAACACAAAGAGAGCTGTCAAAAATATTTGAAGTAAATAGAAGTACTGTTGTGGAGGCTTTAGATGAATTAAAAGCAGAAGGCCTAATTGAAGGTAAAAGTGGTGTAGGAACTGTCATAGTTAATAATACCTGGTCTCTAATTACATCTATTTCACCATTAAAATGGCAAAATTATATTTTAAGTGGCATACAAAAGCCCAATTTGCCTACAATTCAAAAAATAAATCAATTAGAATTTAAAGATGGAATGATACGGTTAGGAACAGGAGAGCTTTCTCGTGATTTATATCCTTATGATATGATGAAAGTGATTTTAAACAAAGTTTCAGAGAATGTAAAAGATTTAGGTTATGAGGAACCAAAAGGATCATTGCATTTAAGAGAAACAATAAGTAAGTATCTGAAAAAGCATAATATAAATGTTTCCCCGTCAAAAATATTAATTGTATCCGGATCATTGCAAGCACTGCAGTTAATTTCTATGGGAATTTTGAAGAGTGGATCTACAATACTTGTTGAAAAGCCTTCATATTTGAGTTCACTTAATTTATTTCAATCATATGGAATGAATTTAAATAGTGTTTCAATGGATAACTTTGGCATCAAGCCAAATGAAATTATAAAAAATAAGAAAAATGATAATTCAACTTTATTATATACTATACCGACTTTCCAAAATCCTACTGGAATTGTAATGACAGAAGAGAGAAGAAATGAAATTTTAGAAATATGCGCAAAAGAAAGAATTCCTATTATTGAAGATGATGCATATAGAGAACTATGGTTAGATAAAGAGCCACCGCTACCGTTAAAATCAAAAGATAAAAATGGAAATGTGATGTATTTAGGCACGGCTTCAAAATCTATAGCGGCAGGCCTTAGAGTTGGCTGGCTAGTTGGACCAGAAAATGTAATTGAACATTTAAGTGATCTTAAGATGCAGATGGATTATGGAACAAGTTCTTTGTCTCAGGAAGTCTTAGCCGAATTGATTGATAGTGGCTTATATGATGAATATTTATTACAACTAAGAAATCAGCTAAAAATTCGAAGAGATGTGACACTAGATATTTTAAAGAGGTATTTTGATGGTATAGCAACATGGAGCAAACCACAGGGTGGATTTTATATTTGGCTAAAATTAAAGAAATCATTATCATTAAATAAACTATTTGAATTATCTTATGAGAAAGGAATATTGATTAATCCGGGAAATATTTATGATTTTTCTAATAGTCAAAATTTAAGAATTTCATATTCATATGCTTCACTGGGAGAGTTAGAAAAGGGTTTAAAGATATTATCAGAATTGATAAAAAAGAGCTAAGCAAAAGCAGCTATTGATTTTTTTTCAATAGCTGCTTTTGGTTGGGTAATAAACTAATATCTTGGTTGGGGACTTTTTATATTTTATTAGTTAAAATAAGAAAAGAACTAATAAAGGGGGTAAATTATGATTAAATACTTATTACAAGGGCTTCTATTTGGACTTGCTTATGTAGCACCAATAGGAACACAAAACTTATATGTAATAAACACTGCTATGCAAAAAAGTAAGGCTGAAACATATAAAGTTGCACTTATAACTATCTTATTTGATATTTCACTAGCGATTTCGTGCTTTTTTGGAATAGGGGCTCTTATTCAAAAATACTATCTATTAAAATTGGCAATACTTCTATTTGGATTTGTCGTTATAATTTACATAGGAGCTGGATTAATACGATCATCTTCACAAATATTAGAAGATAAAAAGCTTGGTAATAATTCATTAATTAAAATTATTATTTCTTGCTTTGCTGTTACGTGGCTTAATCCTCAGGCAATAATCGACGGATCTTTATTATTAGGTGGATTCAATGCTTCACTTCCAGCAGAAATGTCAAAGTACTTTATATTAGGAGTATGCATTGCATCAGCCATATGGTTTAGTAGTCTTGCAGGATTCGTAGGCAAGTTTAGTAGTAAATTTAATAGAATAATTAAATGGATCGACACAATTTGTGGACTAATACTTATATTCTATGGCTTAAAATTAGGATACTCATTTATTGAAGCAATATATTTATAGCTTTTTTCTGGATATAGATAAACCAACTATAATCTATACTTATGCGTATACTTCAACGAAATAAATAATATACTTTTGTTCCAATTTCTGGGTAATTATGATGGGTGATTCTAAGGCTATAAAGTTGCATCCAAAGTGCTAGCCTCAAAGAACAAGCGCTCACAGAGAAAGTTCGAAGAACGAAATATGAAATTTCGATTCTCACTTTTTGAACTAGCACATTTGGAACAACTTATAGCCAAAGAATCACATCCATCAAAATTACCAATGAAACATTCCACAAAAGTATATCACTCATTTCTGGTTAGAAGATATTTCATAGTGTAAAGCTAACTTATAGTTGGGTTATCCATAGGGTTCCTCATTGAAAATTTGAAATATATCAAGCAGAGAAATTGGATACATGTTTGTGAAATAAGCATTTGAAAATAAGCTGCTTAGGTTCTTAATGGTAGGTTGTTCCATTTACTGCTTGTCACACTGAAAGTGGGAGCATGCAGGAATGGGGGCAACCTACCATTTAGAACCTTTCAGCGAAATTTTCATAGTCATATGGAACAAATATGTATTCAATTTCGGCTGATATCCACATAAGTTCGATTCTCATTGTGGAATCCTATATACAAAAATGTATTTGTTGGATACAATAAAGGTGAAATTACTTACATAATAAGGAGATTCAAAATATGAAATATTATTTTGCACCATTAGAAGGTGTTACTGGATATGTATATAGGAATGCATATGAAACTTTTTTTGGACAAATTGATAAGTACTTTATGCCATTTATATCACCAACTAAGAATAAAAGCTTTACTTCTAGAGAGCTAAACGATGTATTACCTGAGCATAATGAAGGAATAAATGTTATTCCTCAGATACTTACTAATAATTCTGAGTATTTTATTGATACTTTAAATGAGTTGACTAAATTTGGATATGATGAAGTTAATTTAAATTTAGGTTGTCCATCTGGAACTGTTGTTGCAAAGCATAAGGGATCAGGATTTCTTGCACAAAGAAAGCAGCTCGATGAATTTTTAGAGGATATATTTTCAAATGCGTCAAGCAAAATTTCCATAAAGACAAGAATTGGAAAGGATTCGCCAGATGAATTTTATGAGTTAATTGAAATCTTTAATAAATATCCTTTAGAGGAGCTTATAATTCATCCAAGAATCCAGACAGACTTTTATAAAAATATGCCTAATATGGAAGTGTTTAAGGATGCATTAGAATTAAGTAAAAATCCTGTTTGTTATAATGGTGATATTTTTAATGTAGAAGATCACAATAAATTATCAGAAGCTTATCCGAAGCTTGAAACAGTAATGCTTGGTAGAGGACTTATTGCAAATCCAGGATTGATTGAAGAAATTGAGAGTAATCGTCTTATTGATAAAGAGTTAATGAAGGCATTTCATGATAAAGTCTGCATAGGATATGAAGAAGTTCTTTCAGGTGATAAAAATGTCTTATTTAAAATGAAAGAATTATGGTTTTATATGATACATATGTTTTCTAATAGCGATAAATATGCTAAAAAGATAAGAAAAGCCAATAGTTTGCAAGAATATAAAGGAATTATATCAAGCATGTTTCAGGAACTTGATATAGAAAAAACAGATATACGTGGATTTTAATGGTTAAATAATTTATAAGAGAATAATGTATATTGCAAAAATAATTCTTCATAATTAAGACTAAAAATATTGCAATAATTTTAGTCTTAATTATGAATTGTGAAATGCGCATTGTGAATTGAAAATATATATTTATAAAATTTGGAATATAATCACCGATATTTTTATAATTTATTGTATCAGGGGGTGATTATATGGGTGTTAAAGAAATAATTGAGAAATACAGGGGTAAAAATGCAGATATGCAAAACATTATCGCAAACCTTGTTCTCGCAGTGGCAGATTTAAATGCCAAAAACAAAATCTTAGTGGATATACTAAAGAAGAATGAAATAGAGATTCATATAACTAATAAGAAATATCAAAAATATTTAAGTGATTCGCTGGAGAGTATATTATCGAAGATTTACAAAGACTAGCCAAAGAAGATTTTATAAATGGAGGATATAGAATGATATTTAAACCTGAATTAATTAAGGGAATAGCGAAAACAAGCCATCCATATGGATGTAGAAAAGAAGTACTAAACCAAATCGAATATTGTAAGAATTCAAAGCAATTTCACGGTCCTAAAAAAGTGCTGATTATTGGAGCATCATCAGGTTTTGGTCTTGCTACAAGAATTTCTTTAGCATTTGGGGGAGCAAAAGCTGACACAATTGGAGTTTCGTTTGAAACAGGAATTACAGATAGAAGAACAGGAACCGCAGGTTGGTATAATAATATATTTTTTAAAGAGTTTGCAGAAAGAGAAGGACTAATTGCAAAAAACTTTATTGGAGATGCATTTTCAGATGAAGTTAAAGAAAATGTTATGAAATATATAAAGGATGAGTTTGGAAAGATTGACTTACTCATTTATAGTTTGGCATCGCCAAGAAGAAAAGATCCTAAGACGGGAAATATCTACGATTCAGCTTTAAAAACTACATCTGGAGAATTTCAAGGGCCGACAATTGATATGGAGAAAGATGAATTAGTTACGACTAAAGTTAATTCAGCAACTGATAAAGAGATAGAAGCAACAAAAAAAGTAATGGGAGGTGAAGATTGGAGTGAGTGGTGTAAACTACTCCTTGAAAATGATTGTCTCTCTGATAATGCTATAACAATTTCGTATTCATATATTGGAGCATCAAGAACATATAAAATTTATAGAGAAGGTACAATAGGAGAGGCTAAACGCCACCTTGAGAATACTGCACTTCAAATAGATAAAGAGTGGAAAAAGAAAATTAATGGAAAGGCTTTTGTATCAGTAAATAAAGCAATTGTAACTAAGGCAAGTGCATATATACCTTCTTTCTCATTGTATGCAGCGGTATTATATAAAGTAATGAAAGAAAAGAATTTACATGAAAACTGCATTATGCAGATGCAAAGAATGTTTGCTGATAAAATATATGCAGAAAATCCACTTGAATTTGATGATAGTGGAAGATTAAGAATGGATGATTGGGAACTTAGGGAAGATGTACAAAGTGAAGTTAATGAATTGTGGGAAAAAATAACTCCAGATAATTTTAAAATATTATCGGATTATGACGGATATAAAAAGGAATTTATGCAGTTAAATGGCTTTGAAATTGATGGAGTCAATTATAGTGAAGACATTGATATAGAAGAATTAAAAAAGCTAGAGCCATAGATTAATTAAGGTTTATGTTAAGAAGTATCAAAAGGGTACTTCTTATTTTTTTATAAATATATTTTAGAGAGATAATAATATTTCAAAAAACATTGCACCTGTGGTATAATTATCCGGGTATGCAATAAATCAAATAGCTATGTATATTATGGTTACATTTGATTTTAGTGTTAATAAACATAATTAACTAAGGAGAAGTGTTTTGAAATGAGAATAAAATATAAACTTATCGTTAGCTATTTGATCTTAATTGTATTTGCTGTAAGTGTATTGGGTTTTTTAATTGGAAATAAATCTAACAAAGCAGTTTTTAAAGAGGTAAACGAAAAAAGTCAGCGTTTAACAGAATCAATTATTACAACTTTGAGTGTAAGAAATGATTTGCTTACTGAGAAATCTTATGGAGATTTAAATTTTGCAAATAACGTATTAAACAACTTAGCTGATATGAGAGTTGATTACAATGAAATCGTAAAAGTTGGAGATTTTAACTTACCAGTTTTATATTCAGGAAATCAAAGAATATCCTTAGATAATACTATAGTTGATAAACTAAAACAATCGACAGGTACTATAGCAACAATGTTTTTATTACAGGATGATAAACTAATAAGGGTTTCTACTACCGTATTTAATAATGGTAATAGGATATTAGGTACATATATTTCAAGTGATACTGAAGCTTATAAAAAGACACTAAATAATGAAGAATATATTGGCGATATTAGAATAGAAGGAATTGGATATCTAACAAGAATGAAGCCAATATTAGATAAAGATAAAAAAGTAATAGGAGCAATAGGTTTAGGAAATAAAATCATTAATGATTATTTAAATGATACATTAAGTAATATTAAATTAGGAAAGACTGGATATGCGTACATACTAGATTCTGATGGAAATGTAGTTCTTCATCCATCTGATAGTGGAAAGAATGTAAGTAATTATGATTTTGTTCAAAAAATGCATACTGAAAAAAGTGGAATGATTGAGTACACTTATAACGGAGTTAAGAAATTAGGATATTACCAGTATTTCGAAGCTTGGCATTGGTATATAGTTACTACAGCAGATTATGATGAATTAAATTCTTCAGCTAAATCAATCTTGACAACCACAATAGTTACTGGAGCAATAATAATTGTTTTAGGAGGAATTATAGCGTTATTTTTAGCTAATACATTAGTTAAGCCTATTAACAAGTTAAAATCCTGTATGGAGATAGCGGGGAAAGGCGATTTGACAGTGCGATGTGATATAGATAGTAAAGATGAGATAGGAGTTCTAGCAAATAGTTTTAATGATATGCTGGCGGAAAATAAAAGACTATTAGAAGAAACCGTGCAGTATGAAAAATTAAAAACGGAATTTATTGCTAATATGTCACATGAATTAAGGACACCATTAAATATTATATTTTCAACAGCGCAATTATTTAATGTACTTATAAACAGAGATGAAAATCTAAATACAGAGAAAATGAAAAATTATACAAGTAGTATAAAACAAAATTGCTATAGATTAGTAAGGCTTGTGAATAATCTTATTGATATAACAAAAATTGATTCGGGTTATATGAATCTAGAATTGAAAAATGGCAATATAGTACAAGTTGTTGAAGATATAACACAATCAACTGCTGAATATGTAGAGTATATGTCTAGGACAATAATATTTGATACAGATAATGAAGAAAAAATTATGGCTTTTGACGAGGAAAAGCTAGAAAGAATTTTGCTCAACCTAATTTCAAATGCTACTAAATTCACTG
Organism: uncultured Clostridium sp.; assembly: GCA_963524945.1. Classification (GTDB taxonomy): domain Bacteria; phylum Bacillota; class Clostridia; order Clostridiales; family Clostridiaceae; genus Clostridium. The sequence continues at coordinate 99,206 of CAURJV010000002.1, read as the reverse complement.
AATCAGGAGATGAAATAAATGTTACTTTATATGATAAGGATGATCATATCGTCATCTCTGTAAAAGACACAGGAAGAGGAATTCCAGAGGAAAAAGTATCGCAGCTTTTCCAACGATTTAAACAGGTAGAACGATTATTAAATAGAAGTCATGAAGGCAGTGGGATTGGGTTATCTATAGTTAAAGCTTTAGTTGAGATGCATGAAGGAACAATAGAAGTAAAAAGCGTTTATGGAGAAGGTACAGAGTTTATCATATGCCTTCCTGTTAAGATCGTACCAGAAGATGAAGGTAAGAAAAGCAAGAATGGTTATGCAAACCAATCTAAGGTTGAAAACATTAATATTGAGTTTTCGGATATATATAGCTAAACAAAATTGTAAATTTTCATTGACATTCTTACATTTAGAGTATAAAATTTAGACGAGCACTAGGGGAGCCGTAATGGCTGAGATGAGTTTTTCAGACCCTTTGAACCTGCACTGGGTAATGCCAGCGAAGGGAAGTTATAAGATAATATAAAGCTAAATCTAAAAGTAGTAGATTTACAATTTAATTAGATTATTAACTCTTTTCAATGGTATTTTAGTACTATTTGGGAGGAGTTTTTTTATGCAATTTTCACAAAGATTATTATTGAAAGGTAAACCTATATGGGAAGCGTGTTTGGAGCATTCTTTTCTTAAGGAACTTAGTGAGGGGACTTTAAAGGAAGATAAGTTTTGCTTTTACGTTAAACAGGATTATGTTTATCTGATAGATTATATAAAACTTTTTGCATTAGGGATGGTTAAAGCAGATTCATTAGAAGATATACAAGCCTTTGCTAAATGTGCAAATGCTATAGTAAATATTGAAATGGATGCACATACTGAATATGCTAAGAAGTTTGGAATAACTAAGGAAGAACTAGAGGCTACAAAGCCAAATGCAAGTAATTTGTCATACACAAAATTTATGCTTCAGGTATCATCAGAAGGATCTTTAGCAGAACTAGTAGCAGCATTACTTCCATGTATGTGGAGCTATGCATTTATTGGAAAAACCTTAGCAAAGAATAGTAAGGCATTAGAGCATCCGCTTTACAGTGAATGGATACTTACATATGCAACAGAAGAATATAACAAAGAAAATGATTGGTGCGTAAAACTTATGGATAAACTAGCAGAAGGGCTTCCAGAAAGACAACTTCAAAAATTAGAAGAGATTTTCATTATATCTTCAAAATATGAATATATGTTTTGGGATGGTTGCTACAAAAAGGAAAGTTGGGTTATTTAGATGAAAGCATTGGAAATTAATAATTTATCCTTTGGATATAAGGATTCTGGAAAATTAATAGTAGATGATTTATCTTTTGATATAAATAAAAATGAATTTGTCACAATTATTGCACCTAGTGGCACAGGCAAAAGTACCCTTTTTCGATTAATTTTAGGACTATTAAAGCCACAAAAGGGTAAAATAGATATATTAAAAGATGGTAATAAAAATATTATAGGATATATGCCTCAAAAAGATTCCTTAATGCCTTGGAGAAATATTCTTGACAATACAGCAGTTGGACTTGAATTAAATGGTTATAGTAAGAAAGAAGCTAGAAAAGTGGCAGCTACATACTTTGAGGGTTTTGGACTTAAGGGAACTGAAAAATATTATCCACATGAATTATCAGGTGGTATGAGGCAGAGAGCTTCATTTTTAAGAGCAATAGTAAATAATCCTTCCATAATTCTATTGGATGAGCCATTTTCTTCTCTAGATGCGTTAACAAGAAGAAAGATGCAGTCATGGCTTTTAGATCTTTGTCAAAGACAAAGTAATACTGTGTTTATGATAACTCATGATATAGAGGAAGCTTTACTTTTATCAGATAGAATTCTTATTTGTACGGAGCTTCCATATAGAAACCTAAAATCTATAGATGTAAATATTGAAAGACCAAGGAATTATGAGACCACACTTTCTAGTGAGTTTATTGAGCTAAAAAGAGATATTTTAAATGTTCTTGACTCCTTAGAAGAAAATAAAGGGGGGGATATAGAATGAAAAAAATTAAAGACTATATATTTCCTTTAATATTTTTGATAATTATAATTTTGGCCTGGGAATTTATAATACCATATTTTAAGGTGCCAAATTTTATTTTGCCTAGATTTTCTGAAATCATAAAGGCTTTAGTAGATCAAAAAGATTTAATATATAAACATTCTCTTATCACACTAGGTGAAGCACTATTAGGGCTTATTGCGTCCGTAATTATAGGTATATCTTGTGCACTTTCCATATACCTTTGGAGAAATGTTTCGAAAACTTTATATCCAATTATAATTTTTTCTCAAACAATTCCGACTATAGCTTTATCTCCAATTATGGTTATGTGGTTTGGATATACCATATGGTCAAAGGTTGCAGTGGTAATATTATTTTGTTTTTTCCCTATAGTTATAAGTACATTAGATGGATTAAATAGTGTAGATAGAGATTTAGAAGATGTTTTAAAAGCTCTTGGAGGAAATAGATTTCAAATATTTTTTAAACTCCATATGAATTCCGTATTACCAAATTTTTTAAGCAGTTTTAAAATAGCTGCAACCTACAGTATTTCAGGGGCTACCATTGGAGAATGGCTAGGTGCTGAAAAGGGATTAGGTATATATATTAAGAGAGCAGCAGGAATGCTTCAGGCAGATTCTGTTTTCGCAGGAGTGTTAGTTTTATCATTTCTAGGATTAATTCTATTTTCCGTAGGATTCTTGCTAGAAAAGATTTTATTAAAATACAGAAGAGGATTGAAGGAGGACAATCATGAAATTAAAAAAGCTTAGTATATTTTTACTATTTATTATGTTAGTTAGTTTAGTATTTAGCGGGTGCTCTAGTGCTTCCAATAATAAGGAAGACAAGAGTGCTACCAAAGAACTTAAAGAAGTTAATGTTCTTTTAGACTGGTACCCAAATGCAGTTCATTCATTTTTATATGCAGCAGAAGAGCAAGGATACTTTAAAGAAGCAGGGTTGAAGGTTAACTTAATTACACCTGCAGGTACAGATGATGGAATTAAATTAGTAGCAGCAGGAAAAGCTGATTTAGCAATAAGCTATCCTAAACAAATTATCTTAGCAAGAGGCGAAAATATTCCTATTAAATCTGTTGGAGCGATAGTTAGAAGTTCATTAAATCAACTAATGGTTCGTAAAGATTCAGGAGTTAAAACATTAAAGGATCTAGAAGGAAAGAAAGTTGGATATGCATCTTTTGATATTGATAAAGAGACTGTTAAAGCAATGGTAGCACAAGCTGGTGGAGATCCATCAAAGGTTGAATTTGTAGATGTTGGATATGACTTAATGCCTGGAATCGAAACAAAGCAAGTTGATGCAATTATAGGTGGGTATATAAACCATGAAAAAATATTATTAGAGAAAAAAGGTATTGAATTAGAAACTTTTGCACCATCAGATTTTGGCGTGCCAAATAACTACGAATTAGCATTTGTTGCAAGTGATGACGCAATTAAGAACAATAATGATACAATGCAAGCGTTCTTAGGAGCTGCTAAAAAAGGATTTGAATATACTCAAAAGAATCCTGATAAGGCTTTAGATTTAATATTGAAAGCTCAAAATGAAAGTTTCCCATTAGATGAAGAGACAGAAAAGAAGAGCTTAGAGATACTTTTACCTCTTATGGAAAATGAAAGTGGTAAATTCTTAAGTCAAGATAAAGAGAATTGGAATAACAACATTAAATGGCTAAAAGATAAGAATTTACTTCAAGCTGATGTAGATAGTAAAGATGTGTTTCAATAGTTTAATATTTATTTAAAGTTACAAAATTAATAAAAAGATATTATGTCGACTACGATATAATATCTTTTTTTATTCTCTAGGAATTTATATTCCGATAAAATCTGTGGATAGCTAAAAAAAATTGATTGACTAGTTTTTGTATTATAAAAAGAATAAAAAAGAAATCTTATTCGCCTGCCAAGTTTTTCTCACATGCGTTCGAAAAGGCAGATGCGTGAAAAAATCTCCGGCTCCACAGTCGCCTGCGATTTTGTTCTTGTTTTATAAATACTCCGTGATATTAGAGTAGTTCGGAGGAAAAAGCTAATTTTATGATATAAGATTTTTTATTAGGATTTATATTTTAACCGGTACGGTTGGACTCTTGAAAGAATAATATTGTAATTATATAGGTTGAGACAAAATATATGTTTTATAGATAAACCAATTATAAGTTATATTTATACTATGAAATATATCCCAACTAGAAGTAAGAATTATGCTTTTGTGAAATGTTTCATTAGGAATTTGATGGTTTTGATTCTTAGATTAAAAGTTGTTCCAAGTATGCTAGTTTAAAGCTCGCCTTTAAGGCTAGCATCTTGGGTGCAACTTGTGATCTTAGAATCATCCATCATAATTTCCTTAGAAACTGGAACAACAGCATAATCCTTATTTCGGCGAGTTATACGCATAAGTTCAGGTCTTAGTTGAGGGATCTATAAATATGTCTTGAATTTGTTGCTTTTTTCTTAAAGTTTACATTGGAATATGTATTATTTTAAACTTGGAGGATAATACTATGAAAAAAATAATTAAAAACATTTTATTTAATATAGTATTTAGGAGTCACAATAAATCGAATGTGCTAGGAATAGTAGGGGCATCAAGACAACTTAATTACGAAATTCAAATTATAGCTGAAAATCTATACGTACCATGGGCAATAGATATAAGTGATGAAGGAAAACTATATTTTACGGAGAGGTCTGGAGCAATTAGAGTTATTGAAGATGGCAAACTTAATCCTAAGCCAATAATGAATTTTAATGAACCTTTTGTAAGTCAAGGGGAAGGCGGTTTGATGGGGATTGCTCTAGATCCAAATTATCAGAAAAATCATTATATGTATGTTATGCATACATATGGAGAAGGAGATGTAATTTATAATCGTGTTGTGAGAGTGATTGAGAGTAATAATAGGGCTGTTATTGATAAAGTTCTTATAGATAAAATACCTGGGGGACGAATTCATAATGGAGGCAGAATAAAGATAGGCCCAGATCAAAAATTATATATTACAACAGGAGATACAGGAAATTCAGCATTGGCGCAAGATCCTAAAAGTTTAGCAGGAAAAATACTACGAATAGAATTAGATGGCAGTATTCCAGAAGATAATCCAATTCCTAATTCAGCACTTTATAGCTTAGGTCATCGAAATCCTCAAGGATTAGCTTGGAATTCAAAAAATGTTTTGTATGAGTCAGAGCATGGACAGTCAGCTCATGATGAAATAAATATAATTAAGCCAGGAAGCAATTATGGGTGGCCTCTTTTTCAAGGAGATGAGGAATCTACTGAAATTCAGATAAAAAAGCCATTAATACACAGCGGACAAGATACATGGGCGCCTTCTGGTATTGCTTTTGCAACCCAAGGACCATTGCAGGGAAAACTTCTAGTTGCTAATTTACGTGGACAGCAACTGCTTGTTATCTCACTAAATAGAGATGGAAGCATAGTTAATAATGTAGAATCGTGGTTCAAAAACGAATATGGACGTTTACGTGAGGTTATTCAGGCTAAAGATGGATCAATTTACATTACAACGAGTAATAGAGATGGAAGAGGAAATATTAATACAGGTGATGATAAAATTATTAGGCTTATTTTAAAATAAAAAAATATTCAATAAACTAATTAAATCTAAGGCTCTCATTGAATAAAAGTCTTAGATTTAATTAGTTTTATTTGTTAATTGACAAAATATATTTATAGAGATATAATTTATTTCGAAAGTGAAATATTCGTACACGAAATGTTTGGGTACGAAATATAAAAGAGGTGGAAATTACATGGAGATTATTAATGAAAGTATAGAGGTATCAAGATTATTTCAAGAAGTAATGAGTTTATTTAGATTAAATATGAAAAAAATAATTGAGCGGACTGGAATGACAGCTCCACAGGGCATGGTTATTGGACTCTTATATAAAAATAAGAAAATGAAAGTGACTGAATTAAGTAAGCAGCTACATTTGCCTAATAGTACAGTATCAGGTATTATTGATAAACTTGAAGAACAGGATGCTGTTATAAGAGAAAGAAGTGAGGATGATAAGAGAGTTGTCTATGTAAGTATATCTCCAAAGTTTATTGAAATTCATAAGAATTTTAATAAACAAATTGAACATAATATTGAGAGTATACTAAATCAAGGAACACAAGAAGAGCTTAATAAGATTTCTGAGGGACTAATAATATTCAAAAGACTTTTAAGTGAAAATAACGCTAATTAAGGAGAGTGCGCTAATGATTAAATTGTTTAGATTTTTAAAACAGTACACAGTTAATATAATAATAATTGTTTTATTAGTTTTTACACAAGTAATTGCAAACTTATATCTGCCTACATTAATGGCTGATATAGTTGATAAAGGAATTGTTCAAAAAGATGTGGTTCAAACTATATCGTTTCTTGGTTATAACGGTGAGTATAGTGGAGTTGATTATATTCTAAGAATAGGAGGATTAATGCTGCTTGTATCTCTTGGAGGTGCAATTTGTTCAATTATAGCATCATTTTTATCTTCAAGAACTGCAATAGGCTTTGCTAAAATAATTCGTAATAAATTATTCACAAAAGTTGAAAGTTTTTCTTTAAATGAATTTGATAAATTTGGAACAGCTACTTTAATAACAAGAACTACAAATGATGTTACACAGGTTCAATCAGTTACAATAATGATGTTTTCAATTGCACTTTTCGCACCATTAACAGCTTTAGGCGGAGTTGTTATGGCTTTAAGAGAGAATGTAACTCTAACATGGATCTTTGCGGTAGTAATTCCACTACTTGCAGTTATAATAGGGCTTACTTTAAAATTTGCAATGCCTTTATTTAAATTGATGCAAGTTAAAATAGATAAATTAAACTTGGTATTACGTGAAGGTCTTACAGGAATAAGAGTAGTTCGTGCTTTCAACCGTATAAATACTGAAAAGGTTAGATTTGACGATGCAAATAAAGATTTAATGAATAATGCTATAAAAGTAAATAAAATTATGGCAATTTTAATGCCAATAATGATGTTTATCATGAATGCTACTACTGTAGCAGTAATTTGGTTTGGAAGTATAAGAATAGATTCAGGGAATATGGAAGTTGGATCTTTAATAGCCTTTATGCAATATGGAATGCAGATTTTATTTGGTTTCTTAATGCTTGGTATGGTATTTATAATGATTCCAAGAGCTCAAGCATCAGCAGTTAGAATAAATGAAGTACTAGATATGGAATCTGAAATTGTAGATCCTAAGAAGCCATTATTAAATGAAAATGAAGGCGGTTATGTTGAATTTAATGATGTAAGCTTTAGCTATCCAGGTGCAGAACAAGAAGCTATTAGCAATATATCATTTAGTGCGAAACCTGGAGAAGTAACAGCTATAATTGGTGGTACTGGTTCAGGAAAATCAACATTAATTAATATGATACCACGTTTTTATGATGTTACGAGTGGTTCAGTTCTTGTTGATGGCATTGATGTAAGGGAAATGAGTCAGGAAAGTATAAGAGCTAAAATAGGTTTTGTACCTCAAAAAACTGTGCTTTTCTCTGGAACTATTGCTGAAAATATAAAATATGGTAAAGACGATGCTAGTATGGAAGAAATTAAACATGCTGCAGAAGTAGCTCAAGCAACAGATTTCATAAATGGAATGGATGATGGATATGAGCATTTAATTGCCCAAGGAGGAACTAACGTATCAGGAGGACAAAAGCAACGTTTATCAATAGCACGTGCTCTTGTTAGAAAGCCGGAGATATACATCTTTGATGATAGTTTTTCAGCTCTTGATTTTAAAACAGATGCAAGACTTCGTGCAGCATTAAAAAAGGAAACCTTAAAATCAACTGTAATTCTTGTAGCGCAAAGAGTTGCAACTGTTATGGATGCAGATAGAATTATAGTTTTAGATGAAGGAAAAATTGCGGGTATTGGAACTCATAAAGAGCTATTAAACAGTTGTAAGGTATATTCTGAGATTGTATCATCACAACTTTCAGAGGAGGAATTATCATGAGTGAAAATCGTAATAGAGTAAATAAAAGATCAGGTGGCGGTTTTGGCGGTGGTCCAATGGGATCTTTTGCTGGCCCAAAAGTAAAAGCAAAGGATTTTAAAGGGACATTAAAAAGACTTTTAAATTATTTGAAACCACAAAGAATGAATTTCATTTTAGTGTTTATATTTGCTATAGCGAGTACTATATTTAATATAGTAGGACCTAAAATTTCAGGTAAAGCTATAACTAGATTAGTTGAAGGATTAGTAGGAAAATTTACTGTAATGTCTCAAAATGCTGCATTACTTAAAGCAGGAAAACCAGGTAATATACCAGTACCGGGGATTGATTTTCAATATATAGGAGATATTCTTTTATTACTACTTGGCTTATATGTAATCAGTACACTTTTTGGCTTCCTTCAACAATATATTATGGCAGGGGTTGCTCAAAAAACAGTATACAACTTAAGAAAAGAAGTTGAAGATAAAATTTCACGTTTACCACTTAAATTTTTTGATTCAAGAACTCATGGTGAAATTTTAAGCCGTGTAACAAATGATGTTGATAATATTTCAACAACACTTCAACAAAGTTTGACTCAGCTTATTACATCTATAGTAACTATTGTTGGAGTTATTATCATGATGTTAACTATAAGTCCAATAATGACATTAGTAGTAATATTAACATTACCACTTTATATTGTAATAACAACACTTGTCGCTAAGCATTCTCAAAAGTTTTTTGCTGCTCAACAAAAAGAAGTAGGAGAACTTAATGGTCACGTAGAGGAAATGTATACAGGACATAAAATAGTTAAGGTTTTTGGACATGAAAAAGATTCAATAAAAGAGTTTGAAAATATTAATGATAGACTTTACAAAGCTGGATGGAAAGCACAATTTATATCAGGTATAATAATGCCAATGATGAGATTTGTTAGTAATATAGGTTATGTAATAGTTTGTGTTGTAGGTGGATATTTAGCTACTTTAGGAAAAATTAGTATTGGTGATATTCAAGCTTTCATTCAATATTCAAATCAGTTTACTCAGCCAATAGTTCAAACTGCTAATATTGCTAATATAATTCAATCAACAGTTGCATCTGCAGAAAGAGTTTTTGAACTTTTAGATGAAGTTGAGGAGATTCCAGATGCTACTGATGCTAAGATTATAGAATTCCCTAAAGGTGAAGTTAAATTTGATAATGTTGATTTTAGCTATAAACCAGAAGAACCACTTATTGAAGATATGAACCTTGATGTTAAAAAAGGTCATACAATTGCAATTGTAGGACCAACTGGAGCAGGTAAAACTACACTCGTTAACTTACTTATGCGTTTCTACGAAATAAATTCTGGTAAGATAATGATCGATGGTGTAGATATCAGAGATATAAAAAGAGGAGCACTTCATAACATGTTTGGTATGGTTCTTCAAGATACATGGTTATTTAACGGAACTATAATGGATAACATAGCTTATGGCAGAGAAGGTGCTACTGGGGAAGAAGTTATTCAGGCAGCAAAAGCAGCACATGCTCATCACTTTATTAAAACTCTTCCAGATGGATATAATACAATATTAAACGAAGAAGCTTCTAATATATCTCAAGGCCAGAAGCAGCTTCTTACAATAGCTAGAGCAATTCTAGCAAATCCTACTATAATGATTCTTGATGAGGCTACAAGTAGTGTTGACTCAAGAACAGAAGTTTATATACAAAAAGCGATGACAGAACTTATGAAAGGCAGAACAAGTTTTGTTATTGCACATAGGCTTTCTACAATTAGGGATGCAGAATTAATTCTAGTTATGAATAAGGGAAGTATCATAGAAATGGGTAACCATAATGAACTTCTTGCAAAGAAAGGTTTCTATGCAGATCTTTATAACAGTCAATTTTCTGGAGCAAATTTAGATAGTGAAGTAATGTAAATTATAATATTTTAAGGATAGTAGACGATAGTAATATTGTTTACTATCCTTTATTTTTATACAAGGAAATGGATTTTTATAATTCTAAAAATGTTGCAAGAATTTCAGCCGTAATTGTGAATTTCAACATATAGATATCAAACTTTAAAACTACATTTATGTGATAAATTACCGAAATAATAAATATTTTGATTCCGAAAAGCTAAGAACTTTTAACAGCTCATTTTCAAATGTTTTCTCCATATTATGACCCATATGATTACAAATATATTTATTATTTCTAGTGAAGATATAAACTTAAAATTTTAGCAACTTTGTAAATACATTCATCTAATAGGTTGATTTGATACCTATATATACATTAAAAATAAATTAAATTACTCATACTAAAACAAAAAGTGGTTGCATAGAATTATTGGCATAATTCTTGCTTTAAATATACCTGAAGAATAAAAAATATTGGAGGAATTAGGAATGAGTAATTTAGGAACTTTCAACAAAATAATAAAATCTGTTTGGAGTATTGAAAATTTAGATGAAATTGAAGATGGTTTTGGTCCAGATGAAATTGAAGCATGGGATTCACTTAGCCATATTGAACTAGTAGTAGCACTTGAGGAAGAATTTGAAATATCTATGGCAGTTCAAGATATTTCAAGGTTATATACTATAGGAGATATCAAAAATACATTGAGAAAATATGGGGTTGAAATATGACCTTTACTGACTATGTTTTTGAATTTTCCTCAGGGCTTAACAAAACTGCAATAATTGATAAGAAAAATATCAGCTATAGTGAGTTGCACTGTAAGATACTTATGATATCCCATAATATAAAGAAAATTAATATAGTAAAGGAAGATAAGATTCTATTAATAAGTGAGAATTCACCTTTTTTTATAGAAAGTTACTTCGGAATAATAAAAAGTGGGTGCACTTGTGTACCCCTAAATCCTACTCTAAGTAAGAATGACATTGAATATATAATTAATAGTTGCAATCCTAAAGCGATTTTTATTGAAAAACGTTTTCTAGATAATATGAGAAGTTTGATTAATAAGGACATTAAAATAGTTACTGAAGAAACATTAAATAGTCTTCTAATAGATAAAGAATGCACTAATAATGGAGAAGAAGAAATTGATTTTAAAAATAGTGTGGCCGTAATATTATTTACATCTGGTTCAACAGCAAGACCAAAAGGAGTAATGCTTACGCATCATAATCTATGTCATAATACTAATTCCATAATAGAATATTTAAGCTTAAATAGCGAGGATAGGATAGAAGTTGTCTTACCATTTTACTATTGCTTTGGAACATCGTTGCTTCATACACATTTAAGAGTTGGTGGCAGCTTAGTAATAAACAATAAATTTATGTTTCCAGAAACAGTTCTAGATGATATTGAAAAATATGAATGTACAGGCTTTGCAGGGGTCCCAAGTAATTATCAAATTTTACTTAGAAAATCTAGTATTAAAGATAGAAATTTGAAAAGTCTAAGATACGTGGCACAGGCAGGAGGAAGACTCCCTGATAGTTTTATTAAAGAACTAAAACAAACTCTTCTAGGAGTAGATGTATTTATAATGTATGGACAAACTGAAGCAACTGCAAGACTTTCGTATCTTCCACCTAATATGCTTGATGAAAAAATGGGTTCAATAGGTAAAGGCATTCCTGGAACTTTGCTTAAAGTAATTGATAAAGAAGGAAATGAAGTAAAAGTGGATGAAATAGGTGAAGTAGTGGCTTCTGGTGAAAACATAATGAAAGGTTACTTTAACGATGAAGAAGAAACGAGAAAGGTCATTAGAAATGGTTATTTATATACTGGCGACTTGGCTACAGTAGATGAAGATGGTTATATTTATATTGTGGCAAGGGAAAAACAAATCATAAAAAGTGGTGGAAATAGAATAAGTCCTAAAGAAATTGAAAATATCATAATTCAAATTCCAAGTGTTATAGAAGCAGCAGTAATTGGAGTTCAAGACGATATATTAGGGGAAGCAGTAAAAGCATTTGTAGTACTAAATGATGAAGTTTTAAAAGTTGATGAAAAGTATATAATTGAATATTGCAAAGATAAATTGCCGTCCTACAAAGTACCTAAATATGTAGTGTTTTTAGATGGACTTCCAAAAAATTCTTCTGGTAAAGTAATGATGGGGGATCTGAAATGATAGATGAAATTATAAATAATGAGCAATTTAAGTGTCTGCAAAAGGATAAAGAAAAAAAGCTTTTGAGCATTATAAAGCCACAAATAGAGAAAAGTAGAATAAATGAAAATTTAAGCATTATGTATAAAAAACTAGGAGTTAATATAAATGATATAAATTCTCTTGAAGAGATTCCATTTATTCCTGTAAATATGTTTAAGCATTTTGAGCTTAGGACTTGTAGTGAAGAAAGTGTAGTTAGAATATTAAACTCAAGTTCCACGACTGGAAACATTCCTAGCAAGATATTTATTGATAAGGAAACATCTATAAGACAATCTCAAGGATTAATATCAACTCTAACAAGTTTTTTAGGATCATATAGAAGACCAATGCTAATAATTGATAGTAAAGAAGTTAACAAAAAAAGCGACTATTTAACCGCAAGAGGTGCGGCAATAAGAGGAGTAAGTGGTTTTGGAAAAAGTTTAACTTATGTTATGGATTTGGTAGATGATAACATTATACTTAATATAGAACGACTTAAAGAATTTGAAGAAAAGTACAAAGACACAGATATATTAGTATATGGATTTACTTATATTATCTGGACTAGGTTTGTTAACGTACTAAAAGAAAAAAATATAAAATTAAACATGCCGAAAATTAAAATACTTCATAGCGGAGGCTGGAAAAAATTAAAGGCTCAAAAAGTTGAAAAGGAAGAGTTTAATAGATCTGTAGCTGAAGTATTTGGCACTGACCCTGAAAACATAATTGATTTTTATGGAATGGTTGAACAGCTAGGCGTAGTCTTTCTTGACTGTGAATTCGGATATAAACATGTTCCTGATTTTGGAGAAATTATTATACGAGATTTTTTAACGCTTAAAGAAGTAGAAATTGGCCAATGTGGATTTATTGAAGTCATGAGCGCCCTTACTTCAAGTTATCCGGGCCAGGCTATATTAACTGAAGATATAGGTGAATTTGTAGGTGTAGATGATTGTAAATGTGGAAGAAAGGGAAAATACTTTAAGTTTAAAGATAGAGTAGATAAATCTGAAACAAGAGGATGTGGAGACACTTTTGCAGAAAAGAGGGACAAGAAATGATAAGTTGTTTTACGTTAGGAGATAAATTTTATGAGGAACCTAAGAATCTTCAAAGTTTAGATAAAATTATAGAAGAGCTTAATAAAAATAGAGAAACAATTTATTCATATCCATGCGAAGCTATGATTGAAATAATTAATGAATATAGTAAAATATTATGTAGTGATAGAAAGTTTTTAAGTTATGAAGGTGTGCCTTTTTTGATATTATGGCTAAAGAAAGACAATATTAAGAAGCTCTTACACCAAGATCTACGAAAACAAGAATTCCTAGATGATTTTATAGAAATAGCAGATAATAAATTTATGAAGGCTCAACCTAGAGGGATAGTGTGTCATTTCATGTCTGGCAATGTTCCTACTCTTCCAATATATTATTTAGTTCAAGCCATTATTTGTAGAAATGTTAATTTATGCAGGATACCTATTGGTAGTATAAATATTGTAATTGAACTTCTAAAACCTTTAAAAGATATTGTAATTGATTTTAGAGGAGAAAAATATTATGGAAGCACCTTATTAAAGAGTATTTCAATTATAAATTTTTCGAGTAATGATTTAAAATTAAATACTGAAATGTCACAGGTAGCGGATGTAAGAGTAATATGTGGCGGTGAAGAAGCCGTGAACACATTGTCAGTTCTTCCTAAGAAGACCACATGTAAGGATGTTATATTTGGCCCTAAATATTCCTTTGCTGTATTTGAAAAATCTGCCATGGAAAGTCTTAAGATAACTAAAACCTTCGATAATTTTGCAAAGGATATAATTAGCTTTGATCAAAGGGCATGCTCTTCTCCTCAAGTGTTATTTATTGAGAAATCTACTGTAGGTATTAATGAAGCAGCACAAATGCTTGCACAAGCATTAGAAAAGGTTTTAAAACGATATCCCAAGCTTGAAATTAATCAAGGAGCAGCTGCAAATATAATTAATAAAAGAGGGGAATATCTTTTATCTTTAGAAAAAGATATAATATGCAGTAAAGACCTTAAATATACAATTTTAATAGATAAAGAAATAATGTTAGAAGAACCTGTGCAGCATACAACTATATTTTTAAAAGAGGTTGAAGATATATTTGAGGTTTCCAAGCTAATAACGCCAAGAATACAAACTATTGGAATAGCGTCTGAAGATAATAGCAGAATTATGAATTTTGCAAATAAAGTCAGCCTGCATGGTGTTGATAGGTTAGTTAAAGTGGGTCTCATGAATTTATATGATTCACCTTGGGATGGAATACTTTTTATGAGTGAAATAGTTAAATGGACAATTTTAAATCTAAATTAAAAAAGAGAAATACTTATTAATGGATAAATCTTTAGATTTGTTTTATAAACGGTATTTATGTTACTGGTGAATTATAAATTTTGTATAAATAAGATATAGGGTGTGGAGAATGTGAAAGTAAAAGAATTGATGACAAAAAAGGTATTGGTATTAAAGCCTAATAATACATTTGAAGAGGCAGCAAAGCTTTTTATTGAAAATGGCATAGATGGAGCACCCGTTGTAGATAAAGATGGAAAGTTAATTAGCATTGTAACAAAAACAGATTTAATGAAGGCTATTCTTAATAAATTGGAAATGAATACGAGGCTAGAAACTTTAAATCTTAAAAAAGTAATAACAATTAATAGTGAAATGAATATAGAAGATGTATTGAAATATAATGTTGGTCGTCTTCCAGTTATAGATAAAAACAATAAGATTATAGGGATAATTACTCATACAGATTTTATTAATGATTTGGTTGAAAAAATTTCAAAAAAATGTAGAGATATGAAAAATACAAAGTTAGGGTTAACTGAGTTAGACTCTATTATTGAGTGCTCTTATGATGGAATTTATATAACAGATGGCGAAGCTAATACTATAAAAATAAATAATGCCTATGAGAGTATTACAGGGCTTAAAAGAGCAGAGGTTTTAGGAAGAAATATGAAAGACCTGGAGAAAGAAGGTGTTATATCTCAGTCAGCTACTCTTTTAGTGCTAAAGAATAGAAGAACCACTACAATTCAACAGGAATTCAAAACAGGAGTAAAGGTTCTTGTGAGCAGTAATCCCATCTTTGATAAGAATGGAAAAATAATCATGGTGGTTACAAACGTACGAGATGTAACACAACTTTATGAGTTAAAAGAACAACTTCAAAAGAATAAAGAAATTACTCTTAAATATGTTTCTGAAATCGAAGAAATGAGAACTCAATTATTAAATACTTCAGAAATTGTTGCAGAAGATCAAAAAACTATTGAAATTATCCAGCTTGCCAATAGAATTGCAAAAGTGGACACTACAATTCTTATGCTCGGAGAAACTGGAGCAGGAAAGGATCAAATAGCAAAGCATATACACAAAGTAAGCAAGCGAAGTAAAAAACAATTTATTAAAGTTAATTGTGGTGCGGTGCCTGCAAGTTTAATAGAATCTGAATTTTTCGGCTATGAAAAAGGTGCTTTTACTGGAGCAAATAAAGAAGGGAAAATAGGTTTATTTGAAATGGCTTCTGGAGGGACTATTTTCCTCGATGAAGTTGGAGAACTTCCAATGGATATGCAGGTTAAGCTTCTAAGAGTATTGCAGGAAATGGAAGTAGTACGAATTGGAGGAACAAAGCCCATAAAAATTGATGTTAGAGTACTAGCCGCGACAAATAGAGATCTGGAAGATATGATAAAGAAAAAACAATTTAGAGAGGATTTGTATTATAGGCTCAATGTCATACCGCTATATATTCCACCCCTTAGAGAAAGAAAGCATGATATTTTGCCATTAATTAATTTTTTTCTCACACAGCTTAATAAAAAGTACAATTTCAATAAGGTATTTGCTTCAGATGCTTTAAATTGTATGTATGAATATAATTGGCCTGGGAATGTTAGGGAGCTAAAAAATATTGTTGAGAGAGCTGTAATAATGAGTGAGGATGATAAGGTAAAGAGGTCAGATCTTCCTAAAAATATTATTGGCTCAAATGGCATGATTGTAACTTTAAATACTTTTGAAGAAGGTATAAATTTAAAAGAAACCTTAGATGCCATAGAAAAGAAATTAATTAAGAAGGCATATGACAAGTATGGTAATGTAAGAGCTGCAGCAAAATCACTAGGAATAGATGCATCAACATTTGTAAGGAAGAGGCAGAAATATATAAAAGAAGAAATTTAATAATATGACGTATTTAAATAGAAATTGGATACATATTTATTCATTAGCTACGGCAGCTTATTTTAAAATGCCTGCTGTGCAAATATGTATCCAATTTCTTTGTTGGGTATGGCGAATAAATATATAATCTATTTAAATTCATGTATCATACTATAAACATGCTAAATATTGGATAGCCAGTGGTGCAAAAATGCAACAAGATGCAGAAGTGCAACGTAATAAAATATTTTCAAATTATAACTACTGTAAACGTATTCTAAGGTTATTATGAAATTTAATTGAAATTTTAGTTGCGTTTTTGCAACAAATATTTATATTGTTCCAGAAATTAGAGGTGATATTGAAAAAATTATAAGATTATTATGGAAAATTCAAGGCAGTATAGTAATTTTTTATTTTGGCACGCTTATTGCTTATATAATTATTAGAAAATAAAAATTAGTGAAGGAAGCGATAATATGCCATTAAAAACAAAGGAACAATATATTGAAAGTCTTAGAAAGCTAAACCTAAAAGTGTACATGTTTGGAAAAGCGATAGACAATGTTGTTGATCATCCAATTATAAGACCATCTCTTAATTCAGTTGCTATGACGTATGAATTAGCACAAATGCCAGAGTATGAAGATTTAATGACAGCTACTTCAAATTTAACAGGAGAAAAAGTAAATAGATTTGCTCATTTACATCAAAGCACAGATGATCTTATTAAAAAAGTAAAGATGCAAAGATTACTTGGTCAAAAAACCGCATCATGTTTCCAAAGATGCGTTGGTATGGATGCTTTTAATGCACTATACAGTTCAACATACGAAATAGATAAAGCATGTGGAACAAATTATCATAAAAACTTTAATAAGTTTTTAAAATATGTTCAAGAAAACGACTTAACCGTTGATGGTGCAATGACTGATCCTAAGGGGGACAGAGGATTATCGCCAAGTAAACAAGCTGATGGAGATTTATACTTAAGGGTTGTTGAAAGAAGAGAAGATGGGGTAGTTGTTAGAGGAGCAAAATGTCACCAAACTGGAATGTTAAATTCTCATGAGGTAGTAGTAATGCCTACAATAGCTTTAACTCCAAATGATAAGGATTGGGCAATATCTTTTGCAGTTCCTACAGATGCTGAAGGAATAATTCATATATACGGAAGGCAATCTTGTGATACAAGAAAATTGGAGCCAGGTGCTGACATAGATCTTGGAAATGCTGAATTTGGTGGACAAGAAACATTAACTATATTTGATAATGTATTCGTACCAAATGAAAGAATTTTCTTAAATGGAGAAACTGATTTTGCTGGAATGATCGTTGAAAGATTTGCAGGATATCATAGACAAAGTTATGGTGGATGCAAAGTTGGAGTTGGAGATGTTCTAATTGGAGCGGCTGCAGTAGCTGCTGATTATAATGGAGCTCATAAAGCATCTCATGTTAAAGATAAATTAATAGAAATGACTCACTTAAATGAAACTTTATTCTCTTGTGGTATTGCATGTTCAGCAATGGGCTCTAAAACAGAAGCTGGAAATTATTATATTGATAATCTGCTAGCAAATGTATGTAAGCAAAATGTTACAAGATTCCCTTATGAAATATGTAGACTTGCAGAAGATATTGCTGGAGGAATCATGGTTACTATGCCATCAGAAGCAGATTTTAAAGATGAAAAGATAGGTCCATATATAGATAAATATTTGAGAGGTGTAAACTCAGTTTCAACAGAAAATAGAATGAGAATATTAAGATTAATAGAAAATATTTGTTTAGGGACTGCAGCTGTCGGATATAGAACAGAATCAATGCATGGAGCTGGATCACCACAAGCTCAAAGAATTATGATAGCTAGACAAGGAAATTTAGCAGCTAAAAAGAAAATAGCTAAGAAAATAGCTAGAATTGAAGAATAATATGAGCAAAATCATGGTAGATGAAATTAATAATGCTATCAATACTAGAATAAAACCATTACTTGCCGAGCATAATGGAGATATTGAGCTTGTAGAAGTTAACAATAGTGTAGCTTACGTAAAACTTTTAGGCGCATGCAGTGGCTGCCCTTCTGCAAGGTTTACTATGGAAGAATTAATTTCCTGCGTATTAAAAGAGATACCGGAAGTAAAAGATGTGCATCTTGTTGATACAATTAGCAGAGAAATGCTTGATTTTGCTAGACAGCTGCTTAGAAAATAAAGGCCAGGTGAAATTTTGGAAATAGGTATTAGATACTGTGGTGGCTGTAATGCCGGTTATGATAGAAAAACGTTTATTACAAATTTAATTAACGATCTTGGAAAAACTCATAATTTCGAGATTGCAAAGGAAAATAAGGAATATGACTATTTAATTTTAGTCTGTGGATGTCCAAATTGCTGTGTAAGCCATGAAAAATATATATCAAAATATAGTAAAATTTTTATTAAAAATATAGGGGATTATGATAAATTAGTATATGAATTGAGAAAATTGTAATCCGGTTATATTTAGGAGGTGTCTAAGATTAGCTGGAAAGATTTATACAAGAGTAAGGTAGTTACAGCTGACGAAGCTGTAAGAAAAATTAAATCGAATGATAGAGTAGTAACTGGACATGCTTGCGGAGAGCCAAAAGAAATTATAGATGCAATGGTTAGAAACAAAGATTTATATGAAAACGTAGAAATTGTTCATATGGTATCCATGGGTAAAAGTGAATATTGCAAGCCTGAAATGGCTGTTAATTTTCGCCACAATTCTATATTCGCAGGTGGAACAACAAGGGAAGCTATTCTTGACGGAAGAG
Source organism: uncultured Clostridium sp. (assembly GCA_963524945.1). Taxonomy (GTDB): domain Bacteria; phylum Bacillota; class Clostridia; order Clostridiales; family Clostridiaceae; genus Clostridium. Next base: position 79,934 of record CAURJV010000002.1, on the reverse strand, counting down.
CAGATTTTACACCGTGCTTTTTCTCGGAAGTACCAAAAATGTTTAAGGAAGGTATTTTACCAGTAGATGTAGCACTTGTTCAATTAAGTGTTCCCGATGAACATGGTTATTGTAGTTTCGGAGTTTCAAATGACTATACAAAACCTGCTGCAGAGGCCGCTAAAATTGTTATTGCTGAATTAAATGACAAAATGCCAAGAACTTTAGGAGATTCATTTATACATGTTTCTGATATCGATTATATAGTTGAAACTTCAAATGATATTATTGAGCTTAAGCCACCTAAAATAGGAGAAGTTGAAAAGGCTATTGGTGAAAACTGTGCAAAGCTCATTGAAGATGGTTCTACACTTCAATTAGGAATTGGTGCAATTCCAGATGCAGTACTATTATTCTTAAAGGAAAAAAAGGATCTTGGAATTCATTCGGAAATGATATCTGATGGAGTAGTTGAATTAATAGAAGCAGGTGTAATAACAAATAAAGCAAAAACTTTACATCATGGAAAATCTGTAGTTACATTTTTAATGGGCACTAAGAGGCTTTATGATTATGTTAATGGAAATCCTAGTGTAGAAATGTATCCTGTAGATTATGTAAATAATCCATGTGTTATAGCAGAAAATTATAAAATGGTTTCTATAAATTCATGTATTCAGGTAGATCTTATGGGGCAAGTAGCAGCTGATACAATTGGACTTAAACAGTTCAGTGGCGTAGGCGGTCAAGTTGATTTTGTAAGAGGAGCAGCAATGGCTAAAGGCGGTAAATCAATAATTGCAATGCCATCAACTGCAAGTAAAGGAAAACTTTCAAGAATAGTTCCAATTTTAGATGAGGGTGCAACTGTTACAACATCTAGAAACGATATTCATTATGTTGTAACTGAGTTTGGAATAGCAGAGCTCAAAGGAAAAACTTTAAAAGAAAGAGCTAAAGCATTAATAAATGTCGCACATCCTGATTTTAGAGATGCCCTTATTAAAGAGTGGGAAAAGAGATTTAAAGTGAAATTTTAAATTAAAATAAATGAAAACATGGGAGGAAATAATTTATGAAAGTGTATGTTTTAGACACGGGATATTTAGAAACTGATAAGAATAATGTAGTTGGTGGGGCTACTATGGGAACATATAGCCAACCGCATGTACAAAATAAATGGATTAAGCTACCTGTAATGTCTATTTTAATTGATCATCCAGATGGAAAAATATTATATGATGTAGGAAGCAATCCAGAAGCTATGAATGGTTATTGGCCAAAAAACCTTCAAGAAGTTTATCCATTATATCAAACAAAAGAACAAAGATTAGAAAATCAATTGGCTTTATGTGGTACAAAGCCAGAAGAAATAAAGAAAGTAATAATTTCTCATATGCATTTAGATCATGCAGGAAATTTAGATATGTTTAAACATGCAGATGTATATGTACCAAAGGCGGACTTTATGCAAGCTCAAACTCAAGTAAGGTTAAATGAAAATCCGTTAACACACGGAGGATATATTAAAGCTGATATGGATGTTTCAGTAAAGCAATATCATTTAGTTGAAGAGGATTTTGAATTTGCAAAGGGCATAGAAATAGTAAATTTACCAGGTCATACACCAGGATTACTTGGAATAGTAGTTCATTTAGAAAATGAAGGTACATTAATATTCCCACAAGATTGTGTTTATAGTTCAGAAATTTATGGTCCACCAGCTAAGGCATCAGGATTACTTTATGATAGTCTTTCTTTCTTTAAATCAATTGAAAAAGTAAGAGCGTTAGAGAAAAAATATGACGCAAAAGTATTTTTTGCTCATGATGAGGAGTTCTTTAAAACAATAAAACTTGCTCCTGAGTTTTATGAATAAAAAGTAGTAAATAGATAACCACAGTGAAAGTTATAGTAATGTGGTGACTAACCGAAATTCTATATATGTTTGTTCCATAGAACTATAAAAATTTTGCTGAAAGGCAGTTAATGTAGGGTTGTATCCATATGTGCATGCTCCTAATTTTATTAGGACAAGTAAACTTGGAACAACCCTACATTAATTATTTCCTAATGACCGCTCCATATTATGACATTGAGGTTACAAGCATATATGGAATTTCTTTGTTTTTATATGCATTTAAGTATAGTAAATGTTTAATAGAATTTTGTATGTGATTTACTCTATTGTTTAGACAAAACAATAAAAATACTATGTAACATAATATTTAAATGCTAAAATATAAGTAAAGGATAAAATACACTATCATATATTGATTTGGTGTTTTTTGAATATGTTTGGATATATGGAGGAAAGAAATGAATAATATTAATAATGATACTAATTTAGGAATGATAAGAAAAGCAACATTAGAGGATCTGGAAACTATAGTAAAATTTAATTATAACTTAGCAAAGGAAACAGAGGATAAAGAACTTAATTTAGAAATTCTAAGCAATGGCGTTAAGGCTATGATAGAAGATTCATCAAAAGGGCAATACTATGTCTATGAAATAAATGGCAGAGTAGTTGGACAAATTATGTTTACATATGAATGGAGTGATTGGAGAAATGGTATGTTTCTTTGGGTGCAAAGTGTATATGTAGATTCTGATTATAGAAAAAAAGGCATCTATAAGAATTTATATCATAATGTTAAGAATATATGTGATAATAATGATGGAATAGCTGGCATAAGATTGTATGTAGAAAAAGAAAATATAAATGCTAAAGCAACATATGAATCACTTGGGATGAGCGAATGTAATTATAATATGTATGAATATGAAAAATAATTATTTGCATTATTAAGATAAGTAATCATATATGACTAGATTGCTGCTTAATAGCTGTAAACAATAGTTAAGTTAGCGGAAAACTGCAATTTTCATTAAAGACAGCTTCTATAAGTTTTGTTCATATATAGATGAACATATTAACAAAGTTGCAAAACTTTAAGTTCATATTTTCACTAGAAATCATAAATATATTTTCATAGCTTTTCGGAATCAAAATATTTATGATTTTGGTAAGTTACCACCTAAATTTAGTTTTAGAGTTGGATATCTATATATGTTGCAATAATAAATTTACATTTAAACTTCTAGTATGCTAAGTGCCCTATTAAGGCAAAATGTAGAAACTTAATTACAACATATATAAATCATATTTTACAATAGAAGGGAAGTGAGAATTAAAGGAGAGCGTATTAAATCCTCTCTTTTAATAATATTATGAATAATAAAAAGATAGTAAGAGATGGACATATGCACTCGCCATATTGTCCTCATGGAACTAAAGATAGTTTTGAAATGTATGTTGATAAAGCATTAATAGAGGGATTAGAGGAAATAACATTTACTGAACACATGCCTTTTCCATGTTATTTTATAGATGACAAAGAATTTCAAGATGAATGTGCTCCAAATGAAGAAGTAATAGAGAAGTATTTTAATGATGTTGAAGAAATAAAATTAAAATATAAAGACAAAATTAAAATAAATATAGGACTAGAAGTTGATTTTGTTGATGGATATGAAGAAGGAACTAAAAGACTACTTAATTCATATGGTCCAAAATTAGAAGATGGGCTAATTTCTGTACATTTTATAAAAATGGGCGATGAATATGTGGCTATTGATGGAAAAGAAGGCTTTGAAAGAGCTTTAGAGTTTTATGGTACCACTGAAAAAGTTTATGATAAGTATTATGAGACTTTGCTTAAAGCAATAAAATCAGACTTAGGGGAGTATAAGCCTCATCGTGTAGGGCATCCAAATTTAATTAGGATTTTCAATAAATTATACCCATTACAATATAAAAACAAAGAACTTTTAGAAGAGATAGTAAGAGAAATTAAATCAAGGAATTATGAAGTAGATGTAAATACAGCTGGCCTTAGAAAGCCATATTGCGGTGAAATCTATGTATCAGATATTTTTAAACAGTTGATAGATGAGTACGGGGTTAAAAAAGTATACGGATCAGATTCTCACACAGCAAGTGATGTTGGAAGAGATTTTGATAAAGAATAAATTTCAGATAGCAGCCGTAAAACTATATTGAGGAGTGAGGTATGTCATTAGAAGGTATTAATTTTATTAAAGAAATTACATCTTTTATTTTTGTTGAGGATAAACCAGAAAAATGTGATATTATTTTTGTACCTGGCAGCTCATGGTCGGAGCCAGCAGAAAAAGCTTCAAAACTTTGGATAGATGGATATGCACCATACATACTTCCATCAGGAAAATATAGCATGTCAAAAGGATACTTTGCAGGACCAATAACTAAGGCTGAAATATATAGTGGATCATATAACACTGAATGGGAGTTTATGAGAGAAATAGCTATATCAAATGGAGTTAATAGTAGTGCAATATTAAAAGAAGATGGTGCAACTTGGACAAAGGAAAATTCCTTTAAGTCAAAGGAAGTTACTGATAACTATAATTTAGATATAAAAAAGGCCATAATATGTTGCAAATCATTTCATGCCAAGAGATGTCTCATGTTTTATAGTTATGCATATCCAAAGACAAAATTCTTTGTATGTCCAATAGATGTGGACGGAATAACTAAGGAAAATTGGTTCAAAACTGAGAATGGAATTGATAAGGTTATGGGAGAATTATCACGTTGTGGAGGACAGCTTAAGAAAGCAGTTCCTACTTGGTCCTAAATATTTTAATAGCTCTAAAAATATTACAAGAAGTTTAGACTTAATTGTGAAGTGTAACATATGTACTTTAAAAATCTTAATTTATCAACGCCTATATTGAAATATCACACAATACAAATAATTGTATAAAGAATTGATAATAATACTATATAATTCATGTTATGAATCCCATAAGAAGCTTGATAGTTGCTTATGGGATTATCTATTTTTAAAAGTTTTAAAATTTCATGGCGCAGTGAAAAAATATAGAGTATTTTGTAACAATAATTTAATTACTGAATAAAGTGACTATATAGATTGCTGTGTATTTAGTGTTAATAGAAAGTTAAAATATATTGTTTGGATTGACAATATATAGATAGATGTCTATATAGGAGGCGTGAAATAGAATGAATTACGATGAAAATTCAAAAATTTTCAAAGCGTTATCTGATTCAAGCAGGTTGAAAATAATTGATATATTATCATGTGGTGAAAGATGTGCATGCGATATTCTAGAATATTTTGATTTTACTCAACCAACACTTTCTCATCATATGAAGGTATTAAGTGATTGTGGTCTTATAGAAGTTAGGAAGGAAGGACTTTGGAATTACTATAGCTTAAATTTAAATAATTGCAATAAACTTACTTTATTTATGATGAACCTTGTGACAGAAACAAAAGATTGTATTTGTAATAATAAGAGTAAATGTACTTGTAAATAAGAAGATAAAAACTAAATGTATCTGTAAATCAAATTTAAATATAAAAATTATGATTGTAAAGGAGTTAATAAAAATGAAAAAAATGATTATTTTTGATCCAGCTATGTGTTGTTCAACAGGTGTTTGCGGGCCATCTGTAGATAAAGAATTATTGAGAGTTTCAACTGCACTTAATACTTTAAAAAACAAAGGTATAGTAGTGGAAAGACACAATTTAACAAGTAATCCTCAAATATTTGTAGATAATAAAGTGATAAATGAAATTTTAAACACCAAAGGCATTGAAGCTTTACCTGTAACTATGGTAGATGGAGTAGTAGTTAAGGAAGGTAGTTATCCAACTAACGAAGAATTTTGTGTTTTATTAGGTATACCAGCAGATACTTTGAAGCTTAATATAAAGAAAGCTAGTATAAAAAAGCCTGCTAAAGGCTGTGGATGTAAAGGTGGATGCTGCTAATAATTAGGTTCATTAGAATAAATCGATACACTTAAGTAGAAGGGAAGAGTAAATTATGTTGAAACTGTTTGATATTGAAAAGCTGAACTTAACTAAGTATCTATTTTTTACTGGAAAAGGTGGAGTTGGTAAGACTTCAACAGCTTGTGCTGTAGCCGTGAATTTAGCGGACCAAGGGAAGAAGATTATGCTTGTAAGTACTGATCCAGCATCAAATCTTCAAGATGTATTTAATACAGAGTTAAATAATAAAGGAGTTCAAATAAAGGAAGTCCCAAACTTAACTGTTGCAAATTTTGAACCAGAAGCTGCAGCGGCTGAATATAGAGAAAGTGTAATAGCTCCATATAGAGGAAAGTTACCACAAGCAGTAATAGATAATATGGAAGAACAATTATCAGGTTCATGTACTGTTGAAATTGCAGCATTTAATGAGTTCTCAGCTATGATAACTGATGAAAAAGTATTCAATGAATATAATCATATCATTTTTGATACTGCACCAACAGGGCATACTTTAAGAATGCTACAATTACCTTCTGCATGGAGTGATTTTATTAATGAAAGCACTCATGGAGCATCATGCTTAGGCCAGCTTGCAGGACTTGAAGAAAAGAAAGAGATGTACAAAAGTGCAGTAGATACTTTAGCTAATGGAGAGAAAACAACACTTATATTAGTATCTCGTCCTGAAGCTTCTCCACTAAAAGAAGCAGAAAGAGCTTCAAATGAACTTCAAGAAATAGGAGTAAACAATCAAATATTAGTTATAAATGGTGTACTTCAAAATCATGATGATGAACTCTCAAGTGCTATTTATGAAAAGCAGCAAAAAGCTTTGAGTAATATGCCACCTAAATTTAAGGATATCGAAACTTTTGAAATTCCTCTAAGACCTTATAATATAACTGGGCTTGAAAACGTAAGAGCTTTCCTTAAAAAAGATTATATTAAAATTAGTGAGGAATCTTTAAATGCAGTGGCTATGCCAAAATTAAAAGATGTCATTGAGGATCTATATAATAGCAGCAAAAAAGTTATTTTTACAATGGGTAAAGGTGGAGTTGGTAAGACAACTATAGCGGCAGCTATAGCACTAGGACTTGCAAAAAAGGGTAAGAAGGTTCACTTAACAACGACAGATCCAGCTGCTCACTTAAAATTTGTATTAGATGAAAGCTATGGAATTTCTTTGAGCAATATTGATGAAAAAGAAGAACTAGAAAAGTACAGAGAAGAAGTTATAGGTAAGGCAAGAGAAAACAATATGACTGATGAAGATATTGAATATATTGAAGAAGATTTAAGATCGCCTTGTACTCAAGAAATAGCAGTATTTAGAGCTTTTGCTGAAATTGTTGAAAGATCAGAAAATGAAGTTGTAGTAATAGATACAGCTCCAACAGGTCATACGTTGCTTCTTTTAGATTCAACAGAAAGTTATAATAAAGAAATTTCTAGGTCAGAAGGAGATATACCAGAGTCAGTAATAAAGTTATTGCCTAGATTAAGAAATGAAAGTGAAACTGAAGTTGTTATAGTAACTTTAGCTGAAACAACTCCTGTTTATGAAGCCATGAGACTTCAAAAGGATTTAGATAGGGCTCAGATTCACAGCAAATGGTGGATAATCAATTCAAGTCTTTATGCAACTGATACAACCAATGAAATCTTAAAGGTAAAGGCAAGTAATGAAATTCAGTGGATTAACAAAGTTGATGAAATTTCTAATGGAAACTTTGCGGTAATAGAATGGAAGGCAGAAGACGTAAGAGGAAATAACCTAATTAACTTAATCCAATAAAATTATTTTAAGGGGAGATAAAAAAGATGAAAACAAAAGTTGCATTTATCTGTGTCCACAATTCATGCAGATCACAAATGGCAGAGGCACTAGGAAAACTTTATGGAAATGATGTTTTTGAAAGTTATTCAGCAGGAACAGAAACAAAACCTCAAATAAACCAAGATGCAGTAAGGATCATAAAGGATTTATACAACATTGATATGAATGAAACTCAAAAATCAAAGCTTTTATCAGATATTCCTGAGGTGGATATTGTGGTAACAATGGGCTGTAATGTTCAATGTCCCTTTTTACCATCTAAGCATAGAGAAGATTGGGGCTTAGAAGATCCAAGTGGAAAAAGCGATGAAGAATTTATAAAAACAGCTAAAACAATAGAAGAAAAGGTAAAAGAATTAGGCAGAAGAATTGAAAATAATGAAATTAAATTAGACTAGTAAATTAAAAATAGGGGGAATTTTAAAATTGAGTAATAAATCATCAAGATTATCATTCTTAGATAGATATTTGACTCTTTGGATATTTGCAGCCATGGCGCTAGGAATATTGTTGGGATGGGGAGTACCAGCCCTATCTGAAGGATTAGCGAGTTTATCTATTGGAACAACATCAATTCCAATAGCCATAGGGCTAATAGTTATGATGTATCCACCACTTGCTAAAGTAAATTATAAGGAATTAGGAAAGGTATTTAAAAATCCAAAGGTTCTTGGCTTATCATTAGTACAAAATTGGTTTATTGGGCCAATTTTGATGTTCATACTTGCTTTTGTATTTTTAAAATCTGATTCGGAATTAATGACAGGACTTATTCTTATAGGACTTGCAAGATGTATAGCTATGGTAATTCTTTGGAACAGCTTAGCAGATGGAGATAGTGAATATGCTGCTGCATTAGTTGCATTTAATTCAATATTCCAAGTAGTATTTTATTCTGTATTTGCATACTTTTTCATAACTGTACTGCCACCTATTTTTGGACTTACAGGATATGAGATTCATATTTCCATGGGACAAGTGGCAACGTCTGTTGCAATTTATCTCGGTATTCCTTTTTTATTAGGAATGTTTACTAGACTTATACTAGAACCGATGAAGGGAACAGAATGGTATGTAAAAAAATTTGTTCCTAAAATTAGTCCATTAGCCCTAATAGCCTTATTATTTACAATTGTAGTTATGTTCATGTTTAAAGGAAAATATATTGTAGAATTACCTTTAGATGTTATTAAAGTAGCTATACCACTTGTAATATATTTCATAGTAATGTTTTCTGTATCATTTTACATTAGTTATAAGTCAGGCATAGATTATCATAAGACTACTACTTTATCTTTTACAGCTGCAAGCAATAACTTTGAACTTGCAATAGCAGTTGCAGTAGCAGTATTTGGAATTCAATCAAGGGTTGCCTTTGCAGCAGTAATAGGACCATTAATAGAAGTTCCAGTAATGATATTGCTAGTAAATGTTGCACTTCACTGGGGGAGAAAATATTTTTCATACTCTAAATAGAAATGATATTACTAGTTACGGTTGATAAAAATATATAGAGCTTGTTGTAAGATATATAAGTTTATTGATCTATGAAACTTATATATAGGCAAAAAGTGTAAAGTTATAATAGTATAAATTGTACTATTATAGCTTTATTATTTATTGTCAAAATATAATATCCCAGTTACTAGGTTAATACTCTTAGTAAGACAGAAAAAGAATATATATTTGTATTAAATGAAGGTGATGCATATTTAAAAATTGAAATAGCCAGTGAATGATTGAAAAAAGAATAATATACAAGAAACATGAAAGTAAATTATGAGATTCAATTAATGGTCATAAAAAATTGAGGAATACAATACTTAAATAATGTAACGTAAATTGCTCTTTGTTCATAAAATATATTAAAGTCAACAAACTTATGATAAGGAGGAATTGATATTATGTCAGTTCAATCAGGACAAATAGAGATTACTAAGACTGCTTCACCAAGTTTATCTAAAATAGGAGATACTGTTGCATATACAATAAAGATATGCAATATAGGAAGCACACCATTACAGCTTGTTAATGTTAATGATCCTTTACTCGGAGGAGATATTACAAGTAATTTTAGGCCAACTCTTGCACCAGGAGAATGTGATACAGTTACAATAAATTATGTAGTTGCTGATCTTGGAGTAGATCCGCTTATAAATACAGTAACAGCTAATTATGTTGCAGCTTTAAGCGTTAGTGATAGTGTTGCTGTTAATTTATTTCAACCTTCTGTCACAATAGTTAAGAGTGGACCAGCTTATAGTAAAGTAGGTGATACTATAACTTACACTTATGTAATTACTAATACAAGTTCACCTGATTCACCTAATCTTATTCTAAAGAGTGTTGTAGATGTTATTAATAATGTTCCAGTAGATCTTACTCAAACAGCAATAAATGCTGGAGCATCTAATTTAGCGCCAGGGGCATTTGCTACTTTTAAGAGTACCCATTTAGTAACAGCTAGCGACCCTAATCCGCTCATAGACACAGTAGTTGCCACTTACAATCCTTCTGGATATCCAAATGTAATTTCTGATTATGATAGTCATTCAGTAATGTTATTAAATCCAAATTTCACAGTAGAAAAACTTTGTGTATCTGGAGCAGCTGTAGCAGGTGGAACAGCAACATTTAGAGTTAATATCACTAACACCGGTGATGTGCCATTAAATATATCAGCCTTAGATCAAGGTAAAGTATATACAAGTAATGGACTAGCACCGGGATCAACTTTCACATTCACAGTTCCTGTTTCTGTTCCTGTAGGGCAGTGTAGCGGCAGTATAACAAATGAAGTTTTTGTTGTAGTAACACTTCCAGAAATATATGGACTTTCCAACACTTATACAGCAACTGCAAGTGCAACTTGTCCAATTGTTACACTAGGTAGAACTAGAGGATTCTGGGGAAATAATAATGGTCATGCAATTCTTGATCCAAATGGTGATGGAATAATTAACAATCCTGTAACAATCGGTAGTGGTCCTCGATCACTTTTCATCAATACAATTACTTTGTCTGATATTATAATAGCTGGAAATTACTGTAGTCTTCCAGGTAGTCCATGTCAAAATAATTTGAGTGATAGTTTAAAGCCAAATACACTTGGAGTTCTTATGGCTCAAACATTAGCTTTGGCTTATAATATTACTAATATCCAATGCTATAGTGGCCAATTGGTAAGTACTCTTGGTTGTGGTAATTTACTAATACCAGTTGGATTACCTTCTAACTCAACAGTAAATGATGTATTGAATGCAGCAAATACTTTAATTGGAAATACTACTGCTTCTGGTACAGTAACTCAAGATCAAGCAAGTGCAATGATTAATTTAATTAACTGTTTAAATAGAGAAACTTTCTAACCATCATCTTTATGATTGAAAGCTAGCAAAATTATTCTTGGCTAATTTTAAAATGAAACTAAACTAATAAAAAATCCATAGTGACCATTCCGTGTTATGGTTTAATAGCCAAACCAAAACATAAACGGTGGATAATCACTATGGACTGTTCAAATAATAAAACAGAATCACGTAATAATAAAGAGCTCATGATCATTTAATCATATTCTAATTGTGTAAAATAAAGAAAGAGCTAAAGCACTTCATTTAATTAAAAATATTAAAAAATAAATTTATATGTTTAATTCATACATAAAACCCAGTTAAGCTTGTTGGGCAGTTCTTAAAGTAAATTTGGTATATTAAATAAGGAAAAACATTTACAACAACACATTAACAAATATAATTTCTAAATCATATAATAGTGCAGATAACATTTGATAGGAGAAGAAAAATGATTAACAAAAATGGGTATTACAATGAACATGGACAATATGTAAATCCTCCAAATAAATTTAATTGTGAATCCCGTTGTAGAGATGATAGAATATGTTGCTGCTGTTGTTGTAGATGTGGTCCAGGTTTGCCTGGTCCAATCGGGCCAACAGGAGCAACTGGAGCAATAGGTGCGACAGGAGTAACAGGTCCAATAGGACCAACAGGAGTAACTGGAGCAATAGGTGCAACAGGAGTAACAGGTCCAATAGGGCCAACAGGAGCAACTGGTGCAATCGGTGCAACAGGAGTAACAGGTCCAATAGGACCAACAGGAGTAACTGGTGCAATAGGTGCGACAGGAGTAACAGGTCCAATCGGACCAACAGGAGTAACTGGAGCAATAGGTGCAACAGGAGTAACAGGTCCAATCGGACCAACAGGGGCAACTGGTGCAATAGGTGCGACAGGAGTAACAGGTCCAATCGGACCAACAGGGGCAACTGGACCAGGTGGAAGTACTATTTATTTAGGAACAGACCAATCAATTGGAAACAATGATTTCTTAGCGTTAGGTACTTCATCAGCAAGTTTTATTAGAAACACCTTAGTAGTACCGCAAAATTCAACTCTTATAGGTATAGTCTTAAGTGTTAGAACAGAAACATTAGCCGTAGGAGATACAGTAAGTGCTAGAATAATTAGAAGTACAGATTGTGGAAATACTACGACAGATACTGGAATTGTCGCAACTGTAATTGGTCCTAGCAGCGCAGCAGCTCCAAATTGTTGTGCAGTATCAGTAAGTCCTCCAGTTGCAGTTAATAGGTGTGATTTGTTAGCAGTTCAAATTACACGTACTGGAAATACTGGTGCATTAGCAAATGGTGCTGCAGCAACTATTATATTTAGTATTCCTTAATAAATTTAGCGTTTAAATTCAATAATCTAATAGTAAGTATAAAAGAATGTAGGATGTTATAGTAGGAACCATGATAAAAGGTAAGAGATAAAGACATTTTTATCTCTTACTAGATAAATAATTTATTATTCAATATTTAGCATGGTGCAAATAACAAGAAAATTTATGGGAGATTATAAGAAACAAAATCATTTAAAATGTTTATTATTATATATTTAGATGTTACAATTATCTGATTAAAAATGCTATTTTAAATTGAGCTATTAATAAGGTAGTGCTTCTTAATATATATACATATATACAAGGGAGATTGTTTAAAGGATTATTCTTAAAAATTAGGGCTAATAATATGGCTATTAATAAGAGTTATAAAAATTCTTAAGCATAGCAAGATGTATACTACAATACTTAACATAACTTAAAAGGAGATTCGAAAATATTATGAAATATTCATACGAAGAAGGTAACTTTAGAAAGGGAGATATGCTGAGAATTACTATTGACAGAAAAGTAAATATTTATTTATTAGATAGTGATAATTTTATTAGGTACAGAAATAATAATAGTTTTAAATACTATGGAGGTTCAGCTGATAGCTCACCATATACTATTACAGTTCCAAGTTCTGGTCACTGGTATATTGTTATAGATTTAGGTGGAGGGGCAGGAATTCTAAACTACTCTATAAAGGTATTCAGATAAAATGATTAGTTAATATATTGTTTAACAATATTACAGATAAACCGACTACAATCTATACTTATGCGTATACCGCATCGGAATGAATAATATACTTTTGTTCTAGTTTATTGGTAATTGTGAAATGTTCATTGAGAATTGCAACATATATACCACTAAAATTTATATTAAATTTTAGTGGTATTTTAAAATAAGTAAATAGATCTTGTTTTACATTGACAATAATAGGATAAATATATTATTATATACAAAATATCTAAAATGTAAAAGGAGTAAGATAAAATGGCATATTATTTTAATGAACCATCCCATACTTTTGGAGAATATTTATTAGTACCAGGTTACTCTTCTGTAGACTGCATACCACAAAATGTAAGTTTGAAAACACCTCTTGTTAAGTTTAAAAAAGGTGAAGAATCACCATTAAGCATTAATATACCTTTAGTTTCGGCTATAATGCAGTCAGTATCAGATGATAAGATGGCAGTAGCTTTAGCAAAAGAAGGTGGGATTTCATTTATATATGGATCTCAGTCAATTGAAAATGAAGCTGCTATGGTTGCAAGAGTTAAGAACTATAAGTCAGGCTTTGTTACTAGTGATTCTAACATAAAACCTGATACTACTTTAGAAGAAGTTGTAGAAATAAAAGAGAGAACAGGACATTCTACTATGGCAGTTACTGAAGATGGGACTCCAAATGGAAAACTTCTTGGGATTGTAACAAGTAGAGACTATAGAATAACTAGAATGGATTTAAGTACTAAGGTTTCGGAATTTATGACACCTTTCAGTGAACTTATATATGCGGATTCTAATATAAGTTTGAAAGAAGCAAACAACATTATTTGGGATAATAAATTAAATATGCTACCATTAGTTGATAAAGATCAAAAGTTAAAATACATGGTATTCCGTAAAGATTATTCAGCTAATAAGGAAAATTCAAATGAACTTATTGATTCTCAAAAAAGATACATAGTTGGGGCAGGTATTAATACTAGAGATTATGCTGAAAGAGTACCAGCATTAATAGAGGCTGGAGCAGATGTATTATGTATTGATTCATCTGAGGGATTTTCAGAATGGCAAAGAATAACAATTGATTATATACATAAGAATTTTGGAGAAAACATAAAAGTCGGAGCTGGAAATGTTGTTGATAGAGATGGATTTATGTTTTTAGCAGAAGCAGGAGCAGACTTTGTTAAAGTTGGAATAGGCGGTGGATCTATCTGCATAACTCGTGAGCAAAAGGGTATAGGCAGAGGGCAGGCAACGTCTCTTATTGATGTAGTTAAAGCTAGAGACGAATATTTTGAAAAGACAGGAGTTTATATTCCAGTATGCTCTGATGGCGGTATCGTTCACGATTATCATATTACCTTAGCATTGGCTATGGGTGCAGACTTTATTATGTTAGGAAGATATTTCTCAAGATTTGATGAAAGTCCAACTAATAAAGTAAATATAAACGGAAACTACATGAAAGAGTATTGGGGCGAAGGCTCTAATAGGGCTAGAAATTGGCAAAGATACGACCTTGGTGGAGATAAGAAATTATCTTTTGAGGAAGGTGTTGATTCATATGTTCCATACGCTGGAAGTTTAAAAGACAATGTAAGTATAACACTTAACAAAGTTCGTTCTACAATGTGTAACTGTGGTGCTCTTACTATTCCAGAACTTCAAAAGAATGCAAAAATAACATTAGTTTCAGCAACAAGTATTGTAGAAGGAAGTTCTCATGATGTAATGTTAAAAGATAATCACTATAATGCGCAGCAATAAAGAAGGTCTTTTAACAGCTCATTTTCAATGCCTGCTGCATATTATGACCATTGAGTTTTAAAAATGTATTTGATTTCTAGTATAGCGGTATATTCTAATTGTAAGTTGAGCTCTTAAATTGCCTATCTATAAAGTTAAAAATGAAAGAATATAAGAATTTAGGAATAAAGGAATTTAAGAATCTAAGAATCTAAGAATTTAAGAATTTTAGAATTTAAATTCTTAAGAAGGAAAGAACTTAAAAAGTTAAAAGCGAAAATATTTTTAAAGAAAAAAATATAAAAAGTTAACAATTTATAATTTTTTCAATGTTTTGAACAATTATATATAATGCGAAAATAATAATTCAATATAATTCTAAAAATATTAAAAGAATTTTAGCTGTAATTGTGAATTGCAACATATGTATTAAAAAGGGTTATCTTATAAAGGTGAATAAACCAATAAGATAACCCTTTTTATAAAAATATAATAGTGTATTAATTCTTTCTAATTCAGGAAACATGTATCAAGTAAGCCTTTTTATTGGTAAATAATAATGCTATAATATGAACAGATTATTACGCATGTCATAAGTGATAATTTAACTGTTACTGAATGAATTGGAGGAAACACATGAAGGAAAATTTGGAAGTTACATTAAAGCAAATGATTCATATCATTCATAGAGCTATTAATTCTGTGGACAAAAGGCTTTTGAATCATGGAGAAAAAGTTGCATATATAATGTTAAATTTATTAAAGGCAAAAGGAAATTATAATAATGAAGATATGCTTAAAATTTGCGTCATATCAATTTTTCATGATATTGGTGCATATAAGGTTGCGGAAAGAGATAAGCTTGTTGATATTGATGTAAAAACTCCATTTGATCATGCTATCTATGGTTCATTATTTATAAAATATTTTTCTCCACTGCCTAATTTATATGATATAGTTCTAAGCCATCATTTTACGTGTAAGTATTTTAAGGACAAGCACATGGCTATTCTATCTAAAGAAGGAATGATATTGAGCTTTGCAGATTATATTGATAGGGTGTATTTATCAAAAAAAGAATTAACGAAAGATTTTATTAGAAATCATGCAGAAGAATATTCAAATGAGTATATAGAATTATTGCTAGAAGCAGATAGAAAATTTAATTTTATCGAAAAGTTAATAGATAAAACTTATGTTGATGAGTTGTATGACTTTTTTGGTACTAGAATACTTACAAGAGATGAAGTTGTATCGTATAGTAAAATGTTAGCTTATTCAATTGATTTTAGAAGTGAGGCAACAGTTAAACATACTATATTAGTAGAAGCTGTAAGTTTTCAAATTGCAAAGTTATGTGGGGTAGATGAGAAAACTTTATCAAAAATTAAAATAGCAGCTGCACTTCATGATATAGGAAAGATTGCTATTCCAGTAGAAATCTTAGAAAAGCCCGGTAAACTTACAGACGAAGAGTTTGAAATTATGAAAAGCCATGCCATTATAGGATATGAAATTTTGAGTGATTTAAATATAGATGATATAAGAGATATAGGAACATTTCACCATGAGAAGTTAGATGGTGCGGGTTATCCATTTGGACTAAAAGGAAATCAATTAACTAAAGAAATGAGAATAGTAGCAATAGGGGATATTACTAGTGCCTTATTAGGGGTAAGAAGCTATAAAGATGAATTTAGTAAAGATAGGATAATTAAAATTCTAAATAATATGTCTAAGGATAATAAAATTGATTTACATATTACTAATTTGCTTATAGATAATTATGATTTTATAATTGATGAGGCAAAAAAGCAGGCTAGCGATTTAATGGCAAAATATTTAAATATAACGACTGAATATAAGCAATTATTAAAAAAGTATTCGTAAAGATAAATAAGTAAATATCATATGATCCCAAGCAATTAGTTATATGTGTTATATAACTAATTGCTTGGGATTTTTAGTTGAAAAGTTATTTTTCATAGAATTTCTAAATTTCTTTAGAAATTCTTTCGATTTAATTGTAAACTATCTTTATTTTTAAATTGTATATTTTAATTGTAGCTAATCAGTATATAAAATTTAAATATGTTGTATTTGAGGCTATACATTTTGCCTTAATTAAATGCTTAAATTACTGGAATCTTAAATGCAAGTATATTAATTAAGCATATTATCATCTAAGAATAGGAGGTGCTCATGGTAGAATCTTTAATTCTATAATTTACAATCTTAAATTTAATAAAAGCAAAATTAGTAGGAAAGTATATTTATGAGTTTGGAAATACTTCACATATGATATATAATAAATTTTATGTGAATTTTGTTCCAAGTTAAATAAAAATAGGAATTTTAATATGTATTATAAGATTAATTAAATATATATTGCAAAGATAATTCTTCATGACCATTCTAAAAATAGTGCAAGAATTTTAGCCGCAATTATGAATTGTGCATTGTGAATTGCAACATATATATGAATTAATTGCTATTTGTAAATTATAGTAAGTGAGGGTGTTAAGGAATAATGAATTTTTATAATGTTTTAGTAGTTGAAGATGAAAAAGAAATATGTGATGGAATAGAGATATACTTGAAAAACCAAGGCTACAATGTTTCTAGAGCAAGTAATGGAATAGAAGGATTGGAGATAATAGAAAATCAAACTTTGCATTTAGCAATAGTTGACATAATGATGCCAAAGATGGATGGAATAACAATGGTGATGAAACTCCGTGAGAATTATGATTTTCCTGTAATAATGCTTACTGCAAAATCAGAGGAGATGGATAAAATTTTAGGACTTAATATTGGAGCGGATGATTATGTAACTAAACCATTTAATCCAATGGAGTTGATAGCTAGAGTCAATTCACAGCTTAGAAGATATTCAAAATATTTAAGCGTTGTAAGTGGAGCTGAGCAAAAAAGTAATGTGTTTTCAATAGGTGGTTTAGAGTTAAATAGTGATACAAAAGAAGTGATTCTTGATGGTGAATTAATAAAAATCACACCAATAGAATTTAAAATATTACAATTGCTAATGAAAAATCCAGGAAGAGTTTTTTCAGCAGAAGAAATATATGAAAAAGTGTGGAATGAAGAAGCCATAAATACTGATACAGTAATGGTTCACGTTAGGAATATAAGAGAAAAAATAGAGATTGATGCAAAAAATCCAAAATATTTAAAGGTGGTATGGGGAGTTGGATACAAAATTGAAAAACAGTAAAAAATCATATGTTACAAATTTAGTAACGTTTATTATATTTTTAGTAATGTCAGTAGGAATATTTAATATTTATCCGAACATGAGGGGATGGGCAAAAGCAGAGCCTAAATCTCCATTTGAAGAAGATGATTTCTTAAGAACTATTTATAAAAATGATTATGTTTTATATAAAGATCTTGTAGGGCAGACAAACCATGAAGAATTATCAGGTGATAAAATTTATATATCATCCTATGATACACATAATGATACTGAGGATAATATTATTCAAAATTTTAACTATGAACTGAGTGAGTGGAAGAATAATTTGAATAATAACTATAAAAATCTTGATTATTTAGTGTATAGTGATGATATAAATATTACAAATACAAATAATGATTTAAAGGAATTGGTATCTGATAGTGAAGTTGATAATTTAAAGGATAAATATTCGTGGTACATGACTGTAAAATACGATAACACTGGATTAATGTCAATGAGTAATGTTTATGGTGCTGATGCAAATATCGTAAAAAATGAATTTTTAGGCCTAAATATAAGAGAAATTTGGGATTATCCTCTTATTACTCAAGATAATGTTAAATTTAATTCGATTAAGAATGTAACTTTTATTTATGGAATTCCTAAAGACCTTAAATATACAGATGAATTAAGCAGAATTATAGATCAATCACAAAATAAAATGAATATTGCAGCTGTGGTAACTATCCTCCTAGGAATAGTGAGTATTATATTAATACTTAGTTTACTAATTCCTTATAAAAATGGGAAAGAAGTATTTGGAGTTAAATATTTCTCGAAAATTCCTTTTGAGATTAATTGCTTTATTTTTGGAGCAGGTGGAATTGTCCTTGGAACTGCATTAGGGCTTACAGTTGTAGAAACTTTAAGAAATAGATTTGCTCTAGATTTGATTGGCTCAAGGATGGACAAAAATCTTGAAGGCGTTACAATGATTTCGGTAAATATAATTATGTGGATGGCAGCTATATATATTATATTTGCAGGTGTTATGTTATTAAAAAGCATAATAAATTTTGGAATAATTAAATACTTAAAAGAAAACTTATTAATAATTAAGATTCTTAGATATATTAAAAAGCTATTCAGTAATGTATTTAATTATATAGGGAATATAGATTTAAACGACAAATCAAATAAGTTCATTATAAAAGTTATTGGCGTAAATTTGATAATAATGTTAATCTGCTGTATTTTCTGGTTTTTTGGAATAGTAATAGCGTTCATTTACAATATAATATTGCTTTATTCAATTAGAAAACAGTATGGAGATATAAGAAATAAGTTTAGTGTACTTTTAAATGAAGCAGATAGAATTGCTGGTGGTAATTTAGAAGTAGAAATAGAAGATGATTTAGGATTGTTTAATCCACTAAAAGATAGAATTGAAAAAATAAAAGATGGTTTAAAAAAAGCTGTAAATGAAGAAGTAAAAAGTCAGAGAATGAAGACGGAACTTATTTCAAATGTTTCTCATGACTTAAAAACACCTCTTACTTCAATAATAACTTACACTGATTTATTAAAAAAAGATAATTTAACTGAAGAAGAAAGAAAATCGTATATTGATACAATTGACAAAAAATCACAAAGATTGAAATTCCTAATTGAAGACTTGTTTGAAGTAAGTAAGGCTACTAGTGGAGATATTAAGCTAAACTTAGTAAATGTAGATATTGTGGAATTAATGAGACAGACGCAAATTGAATTAGATGATAAAATAAAGGATTCAAAGTTAATATTAAAAAATAGTTACCCTACTACAAGTAAAGTGATATTAAATCTTGATAGCCAAAAAACCTTTAGAATTTTTGAAAATCTAATAATAAATGTAGTCAAATATGCGATGAAGGGATCAAGAGTATATATAGACATAATAGATCATGAGAAAAATGTAGAGATTACAATAAAAAATATGTCTGCAGAAGAGCTGAATTTTGATCCATTTGACATTGTAGATAGATTCCAAAGAGGAGATAAATCAAGGAACACAGAAGGATCTGGTCTTGGTCTTGCAATTGCAAAGAGTTTTGTTGAAGTACAAGGTGGAACTTTTAATATTGAAGTTGACGGTGATTTATTTAAAGTAATTATTATATTTAAAAAAATAAGTTGATAATAATTTCTTGTTTAAATCATGTCTATCTATATGTTGAATTATATATATGTTGCAATTATAAATTTACATTAGAGACTTCGTTGTTGTATTTTTCTTATACAAGTTATTATTTTAGGGTTAATAGGATACACAATATTATATTATCTAACAATATAAATTCATAGAATTAGCGTAATAAGGTGTCTTTAGTTAATACGGGATCTTCCTATATGGCACACTTAAGGCAACTTTGATGGGTTGCCTTTTGTTTTTATTTTTCACCAAGTTTAGGTTAAATTTTATACTTCATTCTCAATGAGGCAACTATAAAAAACAGGCATAATATGAGATATAAAATCTTGCATATTAATTGTAATAGGACTTTGCACTTAGAATATATGGTGAAATTAGCCGTATGGATAGACTTTTATATATTTATGTTATAATATTATAAATAGTTTTAGTTAATGGAGGAGATAACATGTTTACTAAGGAAGAGCTATTAGTAATTGAAGATGCTTTGAAAATTGCAGATGCTGAATATATAAAATTAATGGATGAAAGCAAGAATAACAAAAATAGATTGGTTGCATTTAATAGAAAGCAAAAAAAATTATGGTTAGTTCAAAATAAATTAAAAAAGCTTATAGAAGAAAGCTAAAAATAGGAGTAGATTCATTATTTATATTTTATAAAGATGGATCTACTTTTTTATAAATAAACATTGCACAATAATACTACATATAATAAGTTTGCCAAAAAAAAGCCTGCATATTATAATATGTAGGTATGAAATTGTTGTAAAATACTTAATTAGAAGTTATAAAGAGGAGAAAAATATATGAATAAATTATTTCAAATTAAAGATTTAGAGTTTTATGAAGAGGATTTTGTTGATGATATAAAAGATTATGAAGACATAATTGGTATTATTGATGAATTAAGTGAAAATTTAAGTTATGAGATTATAGAGATTGCAGGTTCCAATGGATGTTGTGATAAGACAAAGAAAAATTATTTAGTTGAGATAATTGGATATATTGATGAAAATGATGAATTTATTACTAAAGAGGAGAGAGACGCTTTAGGAGTTATGGATCTAAATAAGAGATTTGATTTATTTGTTATAACAGTACATAAGTGTACAGTATGTAATAAGTGGGTAATTTCTATATTAGAATAATTATAGGATAATTAGCTGTTGATACAGCTTTTTCTTTTATAAAATGAATTAATGTATAAGAAGGGATGTAAAACAATTGGGGAAGCATAGTAATAGAAATACTCAAAGATTTAAAATTGGTTTAATGCTAATTTCACTTATAGTACAGCTATTTGTCAATATAAATACTTTTAATATTAAAGTTAATGCTGCTGAAATAAATAGTAAATTAGATGAAATATATATATCTGAATATAATTACAATGAAGATATGAAAAGTAAAGTCGAACCGTATATAAAAAGTAAACTAGAATCTGGATATATAGATGGAGATAAGGACGTTAAATTGTACTATGAAAAATATAACATAGAAAATGCAAAGGCTAATATAGTAATATCTCATGGATATACTGAGAGTTTAGAGAAGTATCATGAATTAATATATTATTTTTTAAAAGAAGGGTATAATGTTTTCGGAATTGAACATAGAGGTCATGGTAGATCTGGTACACTTGGAATAGCTGATAAAACCCAGGTAAATGTAGAAAAATTTGATCAATATGTAACTGATTTTAAAAAATTTATGGATGAAGTTGTTATGCCAAATAATCAAGGTAAAAAGGTATTATTGTTTGCTCATTCAATGGGGGGAACTATTGGAACAAAATTCATAGAGGATTACCCAGATTATTTTGATGCTGCGATATTAAGTGCTCCCATGCTTGAAGTTAATACTGGAAATATACCAAAATTTCTAGCTGATATTATAGTAGAATTTGAGGTTGCTATCGGTAATGGTGGTGATTACGTTTTAGGTAAGAAAGCATATACACCAGAGTACAACGAAAATGAGATTGGGACAAGTTCTTTGAATCGTTATAAATATAGTCATGATATAGTAGCTAATAACAAAGAACTTCAAAGAGGTGGTGCTAGCTATAATTGGACAAAAGAAGCCTTTGACACAACTAAGGAAATTATAAAACCAGAAAATGCATCAAAAGCAGAAATTCCAATATTACTATTTCAAGCCGATAATGACACTTATGTAAAGGCGGAAGGACAAAATAAATTCGCAAGTAGTGCAAAGAATTGCGAAATAAAAAAGATAGAAAACTCTAGACATGAAATATATTTAGAAAAAGATGAAATTCAAAAACCGTATTTAAATGAATTATTAGATTTTTACGATAAAATATGATTTTTAAACAAAATGTAGAAGCTTGTCTTTATATATAAAGACAAGCTTCTATTCATAATATACTATTCCATCAT
Organism: uncultured Clostridium sp.; assembly: GCA_963524945.1. Taxonomy (GTDB): domain Bacteria; phylum Bacillota; class Clostridia; order Clostridiales; family Clostridiaceae; genus Clostridium. The sequence continues at coordinate 57,293 of CAURJV010000002.1, read as the reverse complement.
TGCTGCTAATTTTTTATTAAATAATAAGAACAATATTCCCATTATAATTGAAGTAGCAGCTATTCCAGCGAATATTTGTAAGTGTCCTAAAGTTTCTGTGTAACCAGCAAGTCTTCCTGCTATTTGATTAGCAACAAAGCTGCTTAGAAGCCATACACCCATTAGGAAAGATGCAAGTTTAGCTGGCGCTAATTGACTTACCATTGAAAGTCCAACTGGTGATAAGCAAAGTTCACCAACAGTATGGAAGAAATAAGTTCCTACAAGCCATATCATGTTAGCTTTAATAGCAGTATCTTCTATATTTCCTCCTCTTTGCATAACAGCACCTACCATAAGTAAGAAACCAAATCCTAATAGTATTGAACCTGTTGCCATCTTTTGAGGAATACTTAAGTCACCACTCTTGCTGCAAGCTAATTTGTACCATAGCTTTGATATAGGTATTCCAAGTATTAATATAAATAATGGATTTAGTGATTGGAACCAAGATACTGGCACTTCCCATCCACCAACTGACCTATCTATAAAATCTTGTGTGTATATAGTAAGTGAACTTCCAGCTTGCTCGAAGCCTGTCCAGAATATTATAGCAAAAGCTGTTAATATTAAAATAACTGCAGTTCTATGTTTTTCTTGTTTAGTTAATGGTTTAGCTTTTGTTTTATTATCATTGGAATTAGATTTAACTACACCTACAGGTGCTTTACCAATGTCTCCAAGGAATTTGTTTGCTAATCCATTAAAGATTATTTGTCCTAAAATCATTCCAAGTCCTGCAACTAAGAAACCATATCTAAATCCGTAGTGTATAATCTGACCTGCTTGTGTAGTAGCCATTGTTTTTTCTGCTAAAGTACCACATATAAGCGGTGCTAAAAATGATCCGGCGTTTATTCCCATATAGAAAATAGTGAAAGCTGAATCTTTTCTTTTATCTCCATCAGCATATAAATGACCAACCATTGTTGAAATATTTGGTTTAAAGAAACCATTACCGATTATAAGTAAAAATAAACCTATGTACAATGTAGTCATACTTTGGTTTGAGAATAATGTTAACTGTCCAATAGCTATTATTATTCCACCAATAGTGATGGCTTTTCTTTGTCCTAAGTATCTATCTGAGATATATCCGCCTGCTAGTGGAGTAAGATATACAAGAGATGTGAAATTTGCATATATAGTCATTGCAGATACCTTATCTACACCAAGTCCACCTCTTATAAATTCTGTAGTTAAATACATTACAAGCAATGCTCTCATACCATAGTAACTAAATCTTTCCCACATTTCTGTAAAAAATAACATATACAGACCTGGAGGATGTTTCATTTTGCTTGATTCGTTTGATGAAACTTCTTTCATCATTATATCGCTGTCTTTTTTAAGTTCCATAATAAACCTCTTTCTTTGATATTTTATTAACATAACAATTTTAGCAACAAATTCGACAACTTGCAAATTTTTGGTTACAAAAATGTTAAATTATAACCTGTAATAGTGGTATTTATATGAAAAATTAAATATTCTATATGAAAAATTTAATAATAGAATCCCTAAAAAGAGTTGTTGAATTAGCAATATATTAAAAAATGATGGCTTTTCATAAAAAAATCATATTTTTTGATATTAATTAAAAAATATGATTTTTTTATGAATTTTTAAAATTTGTTTACTAAGTTTTTATAAGAAATTAGTGTACATAGTATGTTTATTCTTGGGACAGTATATATTTATACGATTAAAAGGTGGTGAAATATAATTGATAAGAAAAATTAGTAATTTTATAATATGTTTTTTTATTATTTTTAGCATTCCTATAGATTCAAAGGCATCAGAAGATAGGGATTACAAAACAGAGATGAAGCAGGATATTTTGATTCTTATGTTATCATATCCTCAATATATAGTAGATGTGGAAAAGAAAAGTGATGATGAAGTTTACATAATTATGAAATCGGGTAAGAAAATTATTTATGATGATAAGAAGGAAAAAAATCATGAAGTAAAATTAACAAATCCTGATTTGCAAGATATGTTAGAGCAAGACTACCCATTAGAAAAAAATACAGAGATCATGGATAAAAATTTTGATCCTGGTAGAGCTAGACATTATGAGTTATTAAGCGAAGTATATGGGAATTCTAAGGGAGCAATTGAAAAAAACTTAGCTAGTTTAAAGTATGGATATACTAATTATCAATTCAATAAGCAAAATAATGCTAATGCGTCTTTAGAAGCAGCTTTAAAAGAATTAATTCCTTTAGCAAAATCAAGATCAGATATAGGTAGTATACTTTACCCTGCAAGTGGAACATTTAATTATAGAGTTATATCTGGAACTGGAAGGCTAAGCCCACATTCATATGGAATCGCAATTGATCTTAAAAGTGATAAGAGGGATTATTGGAAGTGGAGTTCAGAAAAGGCTGGAAAGGAAAGACTCTCTGATTACCCTAAAGAGCTAGTGGAAGCATTTGAAAAGAATAATTTCGTGTGGGGAGGAAAATGGGGACATTTTGATATATTGCATTTTGAATATAGACCAGAAATAATATTAAAAGCTAGATATTTTGCTAATTGGAATAACAATGATGAATGGTTCAAAGGTGTTCCTCTAAACGAAGAAACTAATAAGTATATTGAAATAATTAACAATAAATTGTAGTAGAATGACTTAATTTAGAAAGGGGTATTATAGATGCGACTCTCTAAAATCAAAAAAAACCGGTCAAGATTTATAATCATCTTAGTATTCATTGTATTTTTATCATTGATTACTAGTGATAAAAGTAGCATTGTATTTGCTGATACTAGTACCGATAATGAAGTGAAAAGTATCGTAGAAAATATATTTGCAATAAAAAATAAAGCTATATTGAGCAAAGATTTGGATTCAATTAAAGCCTTATATGCTACTGATACTAGATATGGTCAATGGGCATATGAGTATGAGGAAAGAAAGGTTAAATATATTAATAACTGGGCGGAAAAGCAGGGAATACAATTTGTGGATATCATTCCTAAAGTAGTAATTAAAAAAACTAAAATTGGAGATAATAAATGCTCTTTTAGTTTAATTTGTAATACAGAGTATAAGTACATATATCCGGATCAACCTGAAGCTATAAATAGTTCAAGAATGGGAACATATCATTCATTTCAATTAAGCAAGAGAGATAATAATTGGATAATAACAAAGGAATGGTATACAGATCCATTTGCTGATTCATTAAGTTTAGAAAACATTAAAGCAGATGAAATTAAACAATATATATCGTCACAGCCTTCTAGGGATATTTCAAATATTAATGAAAAAAGAAAAGGCGCAAAGGAATATGCAGAAAGGTACTGTGGAGCAGCAACAATTGAGGAATATGGCTTTAAGTATAATAATAAATATAGAGATTTTAATCCAGAAGGTGGAGATTGTGCAAATTTTGCGTCACAAATACTACGCGAGGGAGGAAAATTCAAGGAAAACTCTACATGGAACTATGACAAAGGAAGTGCAACAGGTCCTTGGGTAAATGCCGGTAAGTTTACTCATTATATGATTAATAGCGGAAGAGCATCGGTAATTGCTAGAGGAAGTTACGAAAAGGTATATAAGGCTTCTTATAAATTACTTCCCGGAGATTTCATTGCATATGAAAAGAAAGGTGATATAACCCATGTATCGACAGTTACAGGAGTCGATTCTAAGGGATATTCTTTAGTAACATGCCATAATACAGATAGAAATAATGTGCCATGGGATTTAGGTTGGAGTGATAAAAAAATTAAGTTTTGGCTTATTAGAGTTCATTACTAAATAAAATTTGCCTTAAGGGGTAATTAAATACACTTTAAGGCGTTTATTTAATTATAATAGTTTTATATAATCAAATTATTATAGTATAATACAAATCAGATATTAATGATTAGGGGGGGACTAGTAAGAAATATATTTGTATTCTTACTAAAGTAAAATGAAACAAGTAGTATTAAATAAAAAAGATAAAAATGTTGTACAAGCTCAATTAAAACTATTGGATATAAGCTATATCGATAAAATTATGAAATTGCAAGAGGATGTATATACAAGATTAGAAAACAAAGATTTCTTTGTATGTTCAGATAAAAAAGAATTTGAAACTGCTATAAATGAAAAAGGTATAATTTTGGGTTGCGTTTCATTAGAGGAAGATGAGCTAATTGCTATAGGAGCATATATTGAATATGGATATGACGAACATAATTATGGACATGATATAAAAATTCAAGGGGAAAAGCTGCTTAAGGTAGGGCAGATTGAATCAACTATGGTTTTAGATGATTATAGAGGAAATAAACTTCAAAAGATAATATGTGAATCTCTTGAAGAAATAAGCAAAACAGCAGGAATGAATTGTATTTGTGCAACAGTTTATCCTGATAATAAATATAGTCTGAATACATTTAAAAAACTTGGGTATAATGTTATGGAAGATAAATTAAAATATGGTGGATTAAGAAGATTTGTTTTAATGAAAGAATTAAAATGATAAACTTTAAGTATTGTGAAGGAGTAATTTATATCAATATGCATTGTAAGAAAAATATTCATAAAAAAGTATAATTTGAAATTTTATTAACAAACTTTTAAAAAAAGTATTGATTTATAAATTATTTTGCAATATAATGAATTCCATAAAGCAAATGTCCTTATAATTAATAAAGAAATTAATTTTTGAGAAATTAAAATTTATATATGCAATGATGAAGAAAAGTAAATTCAAATAGATGATTTTTAGAGAGTGGATGATGGTGAGATATCCGCATGAGTCTTGAATCGAAGAACACTTCGGAGCTATTAACCGAAATTTTATGTTAAAAGAGTAGGCTTAATCGGGTCCATACCGTTAAAAGTGGAGAGTATAAAATAATAATGTTTTGTACTTCATTGAGGTGAGTTTTTTATAAACTAACCAGGGTGGTACCGCGAGTTAATCTCGTCCCTGTGCATAATGCATAGGGACGAGATTTTTTTGTTAATAAATTTTAGTTAAAATAAAAATATTTATTTTTACAAAATATCTATAAAAATCTTATGTAAAAATAATCAATATATGGGAAAAGGAGCAATAATCATGAAAAGAATATTTATTAAAGATTTAGCAGTTAATGGAGAAGAAACAGTATTACTTAAAGGTTGGGTTCATAAAATTCGTGATCTTTCACATGTTTCATTTATCTTACTTAGAGATAAGTCTGGGATAATTCAATTAGTATGTACTAAGGAACAAATTAAAGGTTTAAGACTTGAAAATGCAGTAGAAGTAACTGGAATAGTTCGCGAAAATGAAAAGGCTCCAAAGGGTATGGAAATTGAAGTATCAGATATTAAAATAGCAGGAACTGTATATTATGATAAATTACCATTTGAAATTCAAAGCTTTAAAGAAAAGGCTGCTCTTGAAACTCAATTGGATTATAGAACAATAAGTCTTAGAATTCCTAAGAAAAAAGCAATTTTCAAGGTTCAAAATGAAATTGAAGAAGCATTTAGAATGTTCTTCAAGGGTAATGATTTTGAAGAAATCCATACTCCAAAGATAACTCATTCTGGAACTGAAGGCGGATCTGAAATGTTTACTGTTAATTACTTTAACAGAAGAGCTTTCCTTGCACAAAGTCCTCAATTCTGGAAGCAAATGATGGTTGGAGCAGGTTTTGAAAGAGTATTTGAAGTTGGTTATGCATATAGAGCAGAACTTCACAACACTTGGAGACATTTAAATGAGTATGTTAGTTTAGACGTTGAAATGGGCTTTATAAAAGACGAAACTGATCTTATGGAAATGGAAGAAAACTTTATAAGATATTTATATAAACACTTAAATGAAAAATGCGCTGAAGAATTGAAATTATTTGATGTGGTTCTTCCAGAAGAAATTAATATTCCAAGAATTCCACTTGCTAAAGCTCAAGAAATTTTATTAACAGAATTTAATAAAAAATCTCCAGTTGGAAATATTGATAATGAGGGTGAAGCACTATTCCATAAATATGTTAAAGAAAAATATAATAGTGACTATGTATTCCTAACAGAATATCCAACAGCTAAGAGACCAATGTATGCAATGGAATGTGAAGAAAATAGAGAAATGACAAAGAGCTTCGACTTGATCTTCAAAGGCGTTGAAATTACAACTGGTGGTCAAAGAATACATGATTATGAAATGTTAAAAGCTAAAATGGAAAGACTAGGATTAAAGCTTGAAGACTTTGCTTTCTATTTAGATACATTTAAATATGGAATGCCACCTCACGGAGGGTTTGCAATAGGTCTAGAAAGAATTACAATGCAAATTTTAAACCTTGGAAATATAAGAGAAGCATCATTATTCCCAAGAGACATGAAGAGATTAACACCATAAGTGAGAATCCAAAAAGTGATGCTCCAAATTTTATATTTGGTTAGCAGAACTTTCTCGATGAGCTTTTATATTTTGGTATTCGAACTTACTCAGCGAACGTAGTGAGTCGAGTTTCATTTTAAAAAAAGTTATTCAATAGAAACCTGAAAAAGTTTCTATTGAATAAAGTTAATTAGTTTATATAGAATTAATGAATTTTAATATAGTGCTTTAAGACAGCATTATAATGATAAAAATTTAATGAGGTGAAATTAATGAAAGTTAGTATTGATGAAGTAAAATATATAGCAAAGCTTTCTAAATTAAGATTTTCTGATGAAGAAGCTGCTAAATTTGCAAAAGAATTTGAAAATATTTTAGAGCATTTTCAATATTTAAATGAATTAGATTTAGATATTAAAGAAGATATAGATAATAAAGCAGAATTAAAGCCAGTAGTAAGAAAAGATGAAGTTAAGCAATTCGAATGTAAAGATTTATTTAGAAATGTCAAAGATATGCAAGAGACTTATATTAAAGTACCAAAGATTATTGAATAGGGTGGTGACTAGATAATGCAAATGAATATTAAAGAAATGGTAGAAAAAATTAAAAGTAGAGAATTAACTAGTGAAGCACTAGTTCAATCATATATTGAAGAAATTACAAAAAACGAGTCAACCATAAATGCGTTTTTAACACTTACTTGTGACGAAGCTTTAGCTAAAGCTAAAGAAATAGATGCTAAAGTAAAAGCTGGTGAATCTCTAGGAAGACTTGCAGGTATTCCAATAGCTATAAAGGATAACATTTGTACAGAAGGAGTAAACACTACTTGTGCATCAAAAATGCTTGAAGATTTTATTCCACCATATGATGCAACTGTAATAAAAAAATTATTAGCTGAAGATGCAATAATTATTGGTAAAACAAATATGGATGAATTTGCAATGGGATCTTCAAATGAGAACTCAGCATTTAAAAAGACTTTAAATCCAAGGGATATAACTAGAGTTCCAGGAGGATCATCAGGTGGATCTGCAGCAGCAGTTGCAGCAAAATTCGCACCAGTGTCGTTAGGATCAGATACAGGAGGATCTATAAGACAGCCAGCAGCATTTTGCGGTGTTGTAGGATTAAAACCTACATATGGATTGGTTTCTAGATTTGGACTTATTGCTTTTGGTTCATCATTAGATCAAATTGGACCATTTTCTAATTCAGTAGAAGACAGTGCTTATATTTTAAATATAATTTCTGGAACTGATGAATATGATTCTACAAGTATAAGAGATTTAAAAGAAATAGATTATACTGCTGGTCTTCAAGATGGAATTAAGGGAATGAAAATCGGTGTCCCTGAAGAATTCTTTGGTGAAGGATTAGATGAAGAAATTAAGGAATCAGTAAAAAATAGTTTAGATAAATTAAAAGAATTAGGAGCAGAAGTTGAAACATGTTCTCTTCCTATAATTAAGGATGGATTAGCAGCTTATTATATAATGTCATCTGCTGAAGCAAGTACTAATTTAGATAGATATGATGGAATAAGATATGGTTATAAGACTCCAAATTATACAAATCTAGATGAATTAGTTGAAAACAGTAGAACTGAAGGTTTTGGAGCAGAAGTTAAGAGAAGAATAATGCTTGGAACATATGCACTTGCTTCTGGATATTATGATGCTTATTATAAGAAAGCAGATGCTTTTAGAAGAAAATTAAGATATGATCTTAAAAAGACTTTTGAAAAATATGACTTAATAGTAGGACCAGTTTCACCTGTATTACCTTTTAAAATTGGTGAAAAAAAGGCTGATCCATTATCAATGTACTTAGCTGATATTTACACTATTAATGTTAATTTAGCTGGGAATCCAGCAATATCAATTCCAGCAGGAAAGAGCAAAGAAGGCTTACCAATTGGAATTCAATTAATGGGTGATATGTTATGCGAAGAAAAAATATTCAAAGCTGCATATAGCTTAGAACAAGCTTTAGCTATTGAATTATAGGAGGGGAATTACGATGAATTTTGAAACAGTAATAGGACTTGAAATACATGCAGAATTAAAATCGAAGACTAAAATTTTCTGCTCTTGTTCAACTAAATTTGGAGCAGAACCTAATGCTAATACATGTCCAATATGCACAGGGGTTCCTGGAACACTTCCAGTGCTTAATGAAGAAGTTGTAAATTTAGCAATAAAAGCAGGAACTGCACTAGGATGTACAATAAATAAATATAACAAAATGGATAGAAAAAATTATTTTTATCCCGATCTTCCTAAAAATTATCAAACTTCACAATTTGATTTACCAATCTGTTCAGGTGGGCTTGTAGAATTTGAACATGAAGGAAAGCAAGTAAAAGTTAGATTAAATAGAATTCACATAGAAGAAGATGCTGGAAAGCTAGTTCACGTAGAAGGAGAACCAATTTCTTTAGTAGACTATAACAGAGTTGGTGTTCCTCTAGCAGAAATAGTTACAGAACCAGATATGAGAAGTGTTAGTGAAGCTGTAGCGTTTATGAAAAAGCTTAAATCAATTTTAGAGTATGGTGAAATTTCTGATTGTCGTATGGAACAAGGGTCATTAAGATGTGATGCTAATATTTCATTAAGACCAGTAGGGCAAAAAGAATATGGAACTAAGGTAGAGCTTAAAAATATTAACTCATTTAGAGAACTTCAAAAAGCTTTAGAAAAAGAAGAAAGAAGACAAAGAGAACTTTACACTTATGGAGAAGGTCATAAGGTAGTTCAAGAAACTAGAAGATGGGATGCTGCAAAAGGTAAAACAATCTCTATGAGATCTAAAGAAGAAGCAGATGACTATAGATATGTTGTAGAACCAGATTTACCACCAATCATAATCTATGATGAACAAATTGAAACAATAACTAAATCTTTACCTGAAATGCCAGATGAAAAGAAAGAAAGATTTTTAACTTCATATGAACTTACAGAAAAAGAAGTTGATATTTTAATAGGCGATAAAGGACTTGCTACTTTCTTTGAAAAAGTTGTAGAATTAGGTGCTAAGCCTAAAATTGCTTCTAACTGGATATTAGGTGATATTTTAAGAATATTAAATGATAGAAAAATGGAATCTGAAGATATGCCCCTTGAAGCTGAAAACTTTGCAAAGCTTCTAAAGGTGGTTGAAGAAGGTAAAATTAGCAATAATGTAGGAAGAGAAGTTCTTGATGAAATCTTTGATGAAAACAAAGATCCAATGAAGATGATTGAAGAAAAAGGGCTTATGCAAATCAGTTCATCAGATGAACTTGAAAAAATAGTTGATGAAGTAATTGCAAATAATCCTCAATCAGTAGAAGACTTTAAAGCTGGAAAGACACAAAGTGCTGGATTCTTAATGGGTCAAGTAATGAAATTGTCAAAAGGTAAAGCAAATCCTAAGGTAGCTAAGGAATTAGTAGATAAGAAACTTAGCGAAATTTAAGAAATGGATTGAAAAGGAGAGCATGCATTTTATATGCAGAAGCTCTCCTTTTTATTTTAGCTGATTTATGAATTAAATAATTGTGCATTTTGCTTTGTTTTAGTGGAATAAATATTTACAAAAAATAATATTATATATTAACTTATATGTTAAATACTCAAGCTCCATTATATTTTAATAAAGGGAGGAAATTATGGGGAATATCATAAACAAATTTGAAAATGAAACTAAGACAAGGGTAAACGTGATAGATCTTGAGAATTTAGGGAAATCTCAATTGCAAAAAGTGGTTATTAAAGATGGAATTTTTGAAGAAACAGATTTTTTAAAAAGTGACAACTATATTAGCTTTCCAACAGAAATGCTGTGTTCATCTACAAAAAGCAATTTTATTAATGTTTATTTATGCTTGAAAAATGAACTTAGCATGGTTGAAAAACTTAAGGATGAGATTATAAAATCACTATACGAGGCGTATCTAATTCTTGATAAAGATAATTGTGTAGAAAACGATAATTTTAGTGAAGAAGGTTTTAAGAAAGCTTTTTATAATTCTTTAAACAATCAAATTAATAATGTTTCCTTAATTAAATTTTATGAAGTTAATAGTATACAAAATGTATTTAAAGATATCAATTTTAATGAATTGCTTATTGAATTAAGGAAAATAAATTCTTCTGATGACTTTGAGAATTTTGAAGAGAAAGATGAGCATATATGGAAGAGTTATTTTGGAGATTTCAAAGATGAGTTTCATAAACATTATAGCAAATGGTTGAAAATGATTTCAAAATACTATGAGCATAATGAAGAGGGGCATGAATATGCAAATGAAGCTCAAGATTATATTAATAAGTTTTTAAATAGAGATTTCCGAAATTTGTGTAATGTCATTTACGGAACAAATACTTCTTGTGATCTTATGCTTGAAAGGGCATATATTAAGCTTCCTACTAGCAAAGCGAGATATTTAGGAATAATATTTATTGATTGTCCTAAAGGCAAAAATATAGCAAAGACAATAGAAAATCGTGTTGGCGAGGATTATAAAGAATTATTTATGGTTATATCTAAATGTAGTAATAATTTAGAATATCTTTTGGAATTGAAAGAAAATATAAATGCTACTACGTTAAAGAAGAGGATATTTTATGTCTTAAACGAGTTTGAATCATATAAAAATCATGTATTTGAAAACGACTTATTAGATTCTAATTCTAGAGAAGATTTAATAGATACACTAAAATATGCCACAGCTAAAAAATTAGGTATTAAAGGAGATAAAGTTATTGTAACAGAACAATTTAAAGATATAAACAAAAGAACATTAGATAAATTGGACACACATAATGATTTTGTGCAATTATTAAGACTAATTAGAAAAGAAAGTGAAAGATTAGGCAAAACTATAAAGATTAAATCATCAAATAAAGAAGGATTAATTAGTATCTCTTTGAATCAAGAAAGAATGATTGTGCAAGCTCTTATGGGAATGCTTTATGAAAGATATAATGGATATCTAGTTGAGCAGTGGAAGAGAATCATTGATGATGAAAATGAAAAAAGCGATATGAATCGTAAAAATTATACTTACAGTGAGATTCATACAATAATAAGAAATCGCAAAGATAATTATAAAGAATATAAAGTTGCAAAATGTTTAACTACAAGAAAAGATAATAAACCAATTGATTTTAGTATGAGGAGTGGCGATTATACTGATAGTAAAAGAATATTAAAAATGATGGTTGATTATGGTTATCAAACAGTTGGATTTGATCCTAATGAAAATAAAATTTTAGTAAATGTTAATGGCGAAATATCTAAGGAAGATAAAGAAAAATTAATAAAATCTATTAAAGGAAGGCTTGAAGAAAACGCTATAAATTATTTTGAAAGTGCATTTCTAGTAAATATATCAAGAAAAAAATTTAATTCAAATAATTTATACAAGGCCTTGGAAATTGAAAAAAATATAACTATTGATGATTTTTATAGTGCGTTTGAAGAGATGTTCAAAAAGATTAGTGATAATATAGTTAGATATGAAGTTCGCCTTCAATGAAAAATAAAACACGTAGATTAGCGCTAAGTAACTTATACTACAGTGGTTTGATGAGCTGTACTTTTATTTAGCGATTAGGTTATAAATTATATATAAAAAAACTTCAGTATTACTAAATTATATAAACTGAAGTTTTTTATTCATGTTAAAAAATATAACCAATTAAAAAAGAGTAATTATAAAGTTTTAAGAGATATTTCCTAACCTGAGTGTAAAATTTATAATTTTTTATATTTATTTTATTATTACTTTAGTTTAAGATAGTAGGATATAAAGAAAAGTAATAAAAGGGTGTGTAGAAAATGAATAAAACGGTTTTGGTTGTAGATGACGATAAAGATATTGTAAAATTAATCACAGAGAGCTTAAGATTTGAGCAATTTGAAGTAATTACAGCATATTCGGGAAAAGAAGCCTTGTCTATGCTAAAAGAAAACCATATAGATTTTGTGGTGCTTGACATTATGATGCCTGAGATGGATGGGCTAGAGGTATGTAGAAATATTAGAAACAATTATAATAATATTCCTATCCTTTTTCTAAGCGCACGTGATAGGGACATTGATAAGATTATAGGACTAGAAATAGGGGCAGATGATTATATGACAAAACCATTCAGCATCCAAGAACTTACCTCTCGAATAAAAGCGCATTTCAGAAAGATTGACCGTTTGTATAGAGAATGGAATGAACTAAGTCCAAATAATGATATAAATACCTCACCGCTAGTCTTGAATGAAAGGGCATTTGAGGCTTTCTTAAATAATCAAAAGCTAGATTTATCAGTTAAAGAGTTTCAAATTCTATCTTTTTTAAAAAATCATTCCAATAATGTATTATCCCGTGAGCAAATATATGAAAATATTTGGGGAGATGAATACGGAGAAATAAATACTGTTACGGTACATATTAAAAATATCCGCAAAAAACTTGGTAATCAAAATGACTTTATTAAAACAATATGGGGTATCGGATATAAGTATGTAGAAGGGAAGGAATAGATATGAAGCTGAAGATCAAACTTCCATTGCTGTTTCTATTAGTGCTTATGATAATTATTCTTTCTATTGGTACATATGTGAAAATTTTTCTTATAGGAAATGTGCCTTTCGCAAGAAATGAAGTAAAAGAAAAACACACTATTGAATATCAAAAAATAGCAGATCATGTATCAGGATTGTATCCTGATATGGAAGAAATCGATGATTACCTAAAACAGATTTTTGAAAGTCAAAACATTTCAATAATCTTACATAACAGTGACCTTTCAGGTGAAAGTCTATCTTACTTAAAATCACCGGATACTAGTGTGCTGACTAATTACTGGCTTCCGGTAAAAACCTACGACAATCGTATAGTATTTTTTTTAGAGATTGAAAGCCCTATACTCATTGAGGATACCTTGATGACTCGTGAGTATATTAGAATGCTTTTTCCTTTGCTTATTATTATATGTTTTATATTCATTATCTTAATCACATATTTTCATTTTAATATAACAAAACCGATTCAGATTCTCAATGCAGGTCTGGAAAAGATAAATATAAGGCGTCCATTTGTACCTCTATACTCAGAAAGGAAGGATGAAATCGGAGTTCTGTACAGTCGTTTTAATGAGATGGAAGAGAGGCTTCACCTTGCAAGTAAAGAGCAAAGTGACATGATTGCTGCAATAGCTCATGATCTAAAAACTCCTCTGACCTCAATTAACGGTTTTGTGGAACTACTGGCAACACAAAAAAATATTCCAGAAAAGGAAAAGCAGGAATATTATGAGCTTATTCAAAAAAAATCAAAGTATATAGTTGAACTGATTAATTACTTTTCCACCTTTACCAAGGAAGAACTTGAACTTGAATCTATAGATCCAAAGCCCGTAGATGCTTTGAAGTTGTTTGAAAATATCGCTGAGGAATATGATACCGAGTTATCAGGGCTTGATTATGAATTAACATTTAATCATTCGTTCACCCCAAATATATTTCTGATGATGGATGAACACATGATACGCCGTGTTTTTGGGAATCTTTTTAGTAATGTAGTAAGATATGGTGAGAAAAAAGAACTAAAAGTCTATATGAGCGGATATATAAAAGAAAAGTATGCATATTTTCAAGTTGAGGATAATGGTATAGGAGTTCAGGATAAGGATATGTCTTCTCTATTTCTCAAATTCTTTACTGTTGATAAATCACGGCAAAGTCAAAATGGCGGTATGGGGCTTGGACTGGCAAGCTGTAAATCAATTATTGAACATCATGGTGGAGAAATTTATGCATTTCACTCGGAATATGGAGGATTAGGAATTCGGTTTAGCCTTCCGATTGTTACGTAGTACGTAGCCGAGATGTCAATTTGTATTTATACTTTTACTATTTACGTTAGAATTGCATTTCGCTTCCAGCCTTAAAATACACGTGATTACTATATTACATATAACAACAAAAAACATAATACTGCTATTTCACATTTATAAAATGGGTATCTCCATAAGTAGAAGTGAAATACAGGTATAGAATTTGCTATTAAGGAGAAAAGAACAAGGTCCTATGACATTAGAAACACCTAAAGTCATAGGCCTTGTTCTATATTTTTTCTAATTTTCCTGACTTCATAATTTTTCACATTTGTTTTATATATATTTATTTTGTTTTTATTTGGGCTTTATCCCCTCAGCATATAATTTGTTTATAGCTAAGAAAGGGGTTCAGAAATATGGATGAAATTATTAAAACTGATAAATTATCAAAGTCTTACAAAGACATAAATGCTGTAGATGACGTTTCTCTTAATGTTAGGACAGGAGAAATCTACGGATTTTTAGGGCTTAACGGAGCTGGCAAAACGACAACAATACGAATGCTTTTGGGTATGATTCGTCCTACTTCAGGCGGATCATATTTATTAGGTAAAAAGGTTGATGCCGGCAATCACAAAATATGGGAAAATGTCGGGTATCTAGTGGAACCATATTCATATCCTGAACTTACAGTACAGGATAACCTAGAGATGTTTCGACGATTGCATAATATATCGGATAAAAATTCGGTTGATTCAGTAATAGATAAACTCAAATTAACAGCATATCGAAATAGAAAATCAAAGAACCTATCATTAGGTAATGCACAGAGACTTGGTTTAGCAAAGGCTATGTTGCATAATCCAAAGATTTTAATCTTGGATGAACCTATCAATGGATTGGATCCTGCTGGAATTGTTGAGGTTCGGGAATTATTACAAGATCTTTCATTGAATAAAGGGGTAACTGTATTTATATCTAGTCATATTTTGGGAGAAGTTTCTAAACTTGCAAACCGAATTGGGATTATACATAAAGGCAAATTAATACAGGAAGTTAATACAAATAAGTTAGATGGACTACTTAATAAGCGACTTGTTGTTAATGCTCACAATATTGAAGCAGTTCATAAAAGGCTTGTTGAGATGGGATATTCTGTTGATTTTACAGAAGATGGTAATCTGGAATTGGTAGATGAAAAAGCTTTGAAACTTCCCGAAGAAATATCGAATATTTTAGTCCATTCGGGATTACCACCCACATTATTAAAAACAGAAGTAGAAGATTTAGAATCCTATTTCCTAAGAATAATCGGAATGAAAGGGGATAATTAGAAATGAAAAGCATGCTTGCTGCTATTTGGAGCGAAAGTCTTAAAGTTCTACGCTCAAAAGTTTTTTATTGTACATTTATATTTTTTGCAATTATGCCTATTATGTTCGGGCTTATGAGTTTTATTCAAAACAATCCTGAAATTGCCTATAGCATAGGTTCAATTGGTTCGGGTGTAACACTTGATGGGACCTCCGATTGGACATCGTATCTTGGAAATTTGAATCAAGGAGTTGCGGGAGCAGGAGTAGTTGGATTTGCATTTGTGGCTAGTTGGATTTTTGGCCGTGAATACGCTGATAGGACAATAAAGGATTTGCTTGCTTTACCCGTCTCACGTTCATGGATTGTTCTATCAAAATTTATTGTTATGTTTATTTGGTGTGTTTTACTTTCATTATTTATGTTCGCTATTGGATTTATGGTGGGAAGAGTAATTAACCTTAGCGGCTTGTCGGTTGAAATTTTGATTCATGGCTTTAATAGATTTATTGTGACATCTATTTTCGCAATTATAATAAGCACTCCAGCAGCCTTCCTTGCCAACTATACTCGTGGATATTTACTTCCCATTGGATTTACAATACTGACTATTATAATCGGGAATTTTATTGGTATAGCTGGCCTTACACAGTATTATCCATGGGCACTCCCAACAGTTTATCAATACGCCGGACATCTTGGAATTTGCAGCTGGATAATTCTTTGCCTCACAGGAGTATTGGGATTACTCGGAACTTTTGCATGGTGGAGATATGCTGATCAAACTTATAGTTAATTTGTTAAAGGAGTAAGTAATTAAAGTAGAATAAAGATATGATCAGATCAAGAATATAAATTTTTAATATTGCATTTTATAATTACCAATGTTATACTTCTTATAAGGTACTTGAGTACCTTATAAGAAGTATAACATTGTAAGTGTTTTTTAAGTTTGGACGGATGCAGACAATTTAAGCTTTACGTAAAAGCGAACGACTCTGTCAAGAATTTTGCTGATTATTGGTCAGCAGATTGTCGATTTTCATTATTATATTCATTGGTGTGTATGGTACTATATTATTGTGGAATTATATTGATCAAAAATAGGAGGTTATATCATGAACAATAATGTTAGTCGACGCCGAGGCGTTATACTTGAAAATGCAATTTTGGATGAGGCTTGGCTATTACTTAATCAAATTGGATATAGCAAATTGACTATGGATGACGTAGCTAATGCTGCAAAAACCAACAAAAATGCTATTTATCGTCGATGGCCACAAAAATGTTACCTTATTTTTGCTGCTATAGAGCGAAAAGCGCCACCAATAGAATTAGAAATCAGCGATCATGGTTCACTAAAAGAAGATTTAATGGCATTATTTAATGTTTTAAATCTATTTGAAATTATCAGACCCGATGATCTACGAGAAGTGATTTTAGATATGCTTT
Organism: uncultured Clostridium sp.; assembly: GCA_963524945.1. Classification (GTDB taxonomy): domain Bacteria; phylum Bacillota; class Clostridia; order Clostridiales; family Clostridiaceae; genus Clostridium. Next base: position 40,312 of record CAURJV010000002.1, on the reverse strand, counting down.
CTAATATGACTCCTTACGATTTATTTAATGTTATTAACAACGGAAATGGTCTTCGTGAATCAACTGAAACTATTATAACGCGGGCTAATCATCGCAAAGAGATTTCACTTTCAATAGATACTATTTCTGAAAAGGCTTTAAATTTACCAGCTATACTAATTATAAATGAGCTTGTTTTGCATGGAAGGCTCACAGAAACGAATACTGAGGATATTATTGATAATATTTTGCTTCCGATATATAAAGCGAGTAAATAATCTAATTGGGAAGAATAACATGGGACTTAAAATTAAGATTCCCTTGTTACTTCTTGTAAAGCAAAGAAGAATACAATTAAATCAGAAAACTTGTTAAAATTTTTATAGTAACTTTAAAAATGGAATCTTAACTAATTACATAAATTCGGTGATGAAAATTTCAAAGTTTAATGAGAACGATAGTTCTTATCAATAATTATTTTTTTAAAGGAGTAAGTAATTTATGAAGAAATATGTTTTGCTAATTGTATTGCCAGTGATTATAGGAACATCTTTTTTTACAGGATGTGCCGCAAATAATAATAGAAATGAAAATGCTGTTCAAGCAGAAGAGGTTAATGAGCAAAAATCCATATATATCATGGCCGGAAAACTTGAAACAGATAATCAAGTTAATGTATCTTCAAAAATTTCTGCGAGAGTTTCAGATATATCAGTTAATGTAGGGTCAGCTGTAAATCAAGGTGATACTGTCATTAAATTAGATACTCAGGACTTGCAGGCTCAAGTAGATCAAGCACAGGCAGCAGTAAATACTGCAAATGCAAATTTAAATAATGCTATGAATAGCACTCGGCCTGAACAAATATCACAAGCGCAAGCAACTTTGGATAGCGCTAAAGAAACCTATGAAGTTGCTAAAAAGAATTATGATCGTACAAAAGCTTTAGTTGATGCTAGCGCAGCTACAGAGGTGCAGCTTGAAACTGCACAGCAACAGCTTACATCTGCTGAGTCAGGACAAAAGTCTGCAGAAGAACAATTAGAAATGCTTAAAAATGGTGCTACAGAAACAAGTATAGATGTTTACAAGGCTCAAGTACATCAAGCTGAAGAAGCAGTAAAAACAGCGCAGGTGGCATTAAATAATGGAACCATTACAGCACCTATTTCAGGTAAAGTTACTGTTAAGAATATAAATAAAGGCGAAATGGCAGCACCTGGCAGCACACTTATTTCAATATCTAATCCAGATGCTTTGTGTGTGAATGCATATGCGCCTCTAAGGATTGTAAAAGATTTGAAAGAAGGACAAGCTGTAGCAGTTAAAGTATCAGAAATAGAAGATTCAGAATTTGAAGGAACCATATCAGTAATAAATTCAACATTAAATTCTCAAAACTCCAATGTTTTAGTTAAAATAGTTTTAACAGATTCAAAGGGGCAATTGAAACCAGGTATGTTTGCTGAAGTTGGTATAAAAGGCTAAGAAAGGATGACAGGGATGAAAGAAAAACGTAAAATAATAATTTTATTCATATTATGTGCAATGTTAATTACCCTTGGTGGAGTAGGTTTTTATTACTGGTATAACAATGAAAACTTTGTTTCAACAGAAGATGCAAAGGTTGACGGAGAGTTTATCAGCATAACTCCGCAAGTATCAGGTAAACTTCTTGAATTTAATGCAAAAGAAGGGGACAAAGATGTAAAAGATCAAATTTTAGGTCGTGTAGATGCTAATGGTTTATCAGATGCTAATATTGATTCAGCCTTACTTAGAGCACCAACTAATGGGATAATTATTAAAAAGGAAACTGAGGAGGGACAATATGTTTCGGCTGGATCGACACTTGCAGTAATGATTGACCCAGAAAAGCTTTATATAACTGCTAATATAGAAGAAATCAAGGTTGAAAAATTACATGAAGGACAAAGTGTAGATATAAAAATTGATCAATTTGAAGGGAAATCATTTAAAGGTAAAGTTGAGTATATAGGAAAAGCTTCAAATTCAGCATTTTCACTTCTACCATCCTCCTCTGGTGGAACTTTCACTAAGGTTGTTCAAAAGGTACCTGTAAAAATTGAATTTGAGAAAAATGATGCTAATCTTCTACCTGGTACAAATGCAGATATAAAAATACATATAAAGTAGGTGGGAGCATGGAAAATAAAAAAGAATCTTCATCTAAATGGGTTATTATGAGCGTTGTAATCATGGCAATTTTTATGGTAAATCTAGATACCAGTATTATTAATATCTCTATTACTAAAATGATGCAGACCTTTAACGCATCCATAGATCAAATACAATGGGTTGTTAGTTCATATACCCTAACCTTAGGAGTTGTAATTCCCTCAACAAGTTATTTTGGAGATAAATTTGGCACTAAAAGCGTATTTGTTATGGCATTAATTTTATTTACTTTAGGTTCACTATTATGCGGTATTTCATGGAATGAGAATATAATGATAATTGCAAGAGTAATTCAAGGAATTGGAGGGGCTTGCATAATATCGCTTGGTATGACGATATTAATGACTACTTTTGATAAAAGTGAAATTGGAATGGCCATAGGGTTAATGGGAATGTGTGTAATGGCTGCCCCAGCTTTAGGACCAAGCTTAGGTGGATATATTATTCAAAATTTCAATTGGAGATTTCTTTTCTTTATAAATCTTCCAGTTGGAATAGTTGCTACAATAATGGCTATACTTATATTTAAGAAATCAGAACATAAGTCCTCAAAGAAATTCGATATTATTGGATTTTTGACTTCGAGTATTGGAATGTCCTGCGTTCTCTATGTACTTGGGAAAAGTGATTTGGACTGGAACGATATAAAAAATATCGTGCTTATGATTGTTGGATGTTACAGTCTTGTAATATTTGTTGTGAATGAATTACTCATTGAAGAACCTATGCTTGATTTAAAACTTTTAAAGAATTACACCTTTTGTATGAGTAATATTATCATGAATGTTGCAATGTTAGCTCTTTATGGTGGTGTGTTTCTTATGCCAATATTCCTTCAACAAATAAGAGGACTTGATTCAATGAGTACAGGCTTGATTTTATTTCCAGAAGCAATAGCCACAGCCATATCTATGATCTTATATGGGAAAATTGGTAACAAATTTGACGTTAGATTATTTGCTGTATTTGCATTGATTTTGATAGGCATTAACAGCTATAGTATGTCAAAAATTACGTTGGATACACCTAATATAGATATTACGATTCTATTAATGATTAGAGGCTTTGGTGTGGGATTTCTTATGGCACCAGTTCAAACAGTAGGGTTTAGTGGATTACCAAAGACAGCAATGTCAAATGCATCTGCTTTGACTAATACAGTAAAGCAAGTAGGATCTTCCATAGGTGTCACAATTATTACAAGTATTATGCAGCATAGAAATGTGGTTGATTATTCTAACTTAGCTTCACAAGTGACATCTTTTAATAAAAATAGCATGAAGTTATTTGAAATGCTTCAAGGTGCACTTATTAAGGGTGGGATATCAAGCAGTGATGCTAAAGGAATTGCTTTAAGTAAGATTTTTGGCGAAGTTGCAAGTCAGGCACAGCTTCAAGCGCTTAATGAGACAATGTTTATAATTTCAATCATAACTGCTATTGTAATAATTCCAACACTTTTATTAAAACAAGGCAAATAAGAAGAAACAAATGCAGCAGTAGCGGAATGATAAAAACTAAAAAATAATATTGAAAACTGTTTTATTCAAGCTAATTTGTGAGAACCATCACTAGAATCTACATCTAGAGCTACTCCAAGCTTTGAATTATAGTATTTAATTTATTAATTGAACTTGATAAGCTAATACAAAATCAACTATTACCAAAAGTAATAGTTGATTTTGTATTAGTGTTAGGAGCTTCTTGAATGGAAGTTTTATTATTTATTAGAGATTCTAAAATTCTAAAGAATTTTGGAATATATATTCTTAAGAATCTTAGAATTTTACAATATAAGAATATGTATTCTTTAGCACTTAAGAATACAAAATGAAATCCGACTCACATGCGTTCGTTGGACATTGTGACCCTTGAGGTTATAAGTGATTAACGCCAAATCATAGATTTGGGTTATCTCAGAAGAAAGAGAAATCTTTGATTCTATGAATGAATTTAACAATTTTATAACTGATTTAGTTGAATTCACAGAGAAAAAAGTAGTTTTAATAATAGATGAAGTAGATAAAAGCTGTAATAATCAGCTTTTTTTAGATTTCTTAGGAATGTTAAGCAGTAAGTATTTATTAAAGAATGAGGGGAAAGAAGCTAAAGCAATTTAGAGCTTTTAGGCATGAAATTGAATATACAAAAGGTTCATTAAATAAATTAAAACAATCTATTTCTATGGTTGATGAATGCAGCATCATTAAAAGGAATTAAAATTGATCTATCTAAAATTAAAAACATAATGAGATTTTTTATAAAAAGTTATTATGAAAACTTATTGAACATCAGTCTGAGTAAGTATAATATATTCATAGATAGAAATATATGTTAAAATTTGCATTATATATAAATCAAATTTTGCTAATTTATGATTTTATCAATCTTATATTAATACAGGAAGGAGGTTACAGTGGTTAGACATCAGATAAGACTCTGACAGTACCAGTCAAAAGTAAGGAGTGACGAAAAAATGAAAAGTTCAAAGAAAAGTTGGACCACCGTAAGTGCTTTTGCTACTAGCTGTGTGTTCATATTTAATGGAAGTATTGCAGTAGCGTCCACTAATCCAAAAGATTCTATAGTTATTGCTACATCATCATCCACTAATCCAAAAGATTTTAAAGTCTATGATGCATTAAGCAATTTTACGATACCAGCAGAAATTCCTGCATCGAAAATAGGCCTGCCTACATCAGGTGCTACGATTAGTTCAGCAACTATAGTGAAGTCTGATGAAAAGGGCAATCTGAATGGAGAATACTGTAAGGTATTAGGTGCAATTCATCCAGTAGATAAAACCGCACCGGACATTAACTTTCAGGTTAACCTTCCTGTAAAATGGAACAGTAAAATATTACAATATGGTGGTGGCGGATTTGACGGCGCTTTGGTTACTGCTGATAATGGATATTACGGGCAAATGGTTTCAGATCCAACACCTTTGGCTCAAGGGTATGTAACATTTGGCAGTGATAGTGGTCATGTAAATTCTTCATATTGGGATAGTAAATGGGCGCTTAATGATGAAGCCTTGAATAATTTTGCCTCTGACCAGTTAAAGAAAACAAAAGATACCGTGCTAGAAATAGTACAGGCTTTTTATAAATCAAAGCCGTCTCAGGTATATTTTGTTGGTGGGTCTAATGGTGGACGAGAAGCGTTGAAGGTTGTGCAACGTTTCCCAACAGAATATAATGGCGTTATTTGCTATTTCCCTGTATTAAACTGGGTACCTAAGGCAATTACAGATAGCAGAAATGCAGATGTCGTACAAGCTAATAATGGAGCAGGTTGGATCAGTCCTGAACAGTATAAGCTTGTTAATCAAACCATCCTTGGAATAGATGATGGACTAGACGGCGTTAAAGATGGTATAATAAGCAACATTTATGGAGCTGAAAAAAAGAAGGATGAAGTTTTAAAGGCTTTGAAAAATATATTATCAGATGCTCAGATAAAAACATTTGCTTCACCTATGAAATTTAATTATCCTCTTGCCAATGGATTAACCACTATGCCAGGATATCCTGTTTTTAAGGGAGCACCCTTAGCCGATATGTATCTAAACCAATTTGGTACAGCACCAACTGCCAGAGATGGCTTAATGGCAGAAAGTGGGGATGCTGTTATTAAAAATATGATAGTTCGAGATGATAATTTTAATCCTGAAAATTTTGATGCAGACAAATGGCGTGACAAAGTTGTACAAGCTTCAGAATTACTTGATGCTACAAATCCAGATATCTCAGCTTTTAAGAATAATGGAGGAAAATTGATTCTTATTCATGGAGCAGGAGATCAAATTGTTACCTTCCAAGGCACAATTGACTACTATAATCAGCTAATTAACAAATTCGGTAAGGACTCTCTTGGAGAGTTTGTAAAATTCTATATGGTGCCAGGAAATGGTCATTATAACTCAGAAACCTGGAATATGGGATCAGATACATTGGGCGCATTGGATCAATGGGTAGTAAATAATAAGTCTCCTGAGAATTTGATTGTAACAGATCAGTCTGAAAAGACTAAAGGTCGTACACGTCCGCTTTTAGAATATCCTGCGTATCCTGAGTACAAAGGAAGTGGAGATGTAAATTCCGCTGAAAGTTTTAGTAGCGCTACCCCTTAATGAAATGGAAAGAGCTTATTCTATCAGATAATAAAATAATGCTGTTTAACAGGTCGGGATAATTTATCCCGACTTCAACTTTTTCTAATTTTGACACGTTGAATATCAGAGGATAAAACTTTGCATTTTGATGCAAAGTTAGATTGTAATAATTATCTCAAATATCAAAATTAAATATGAGGAAAGTATGGCTTAACGTTTACATTTTTTCTAGTGATTCTCACTACCAAACCCACAGCGGACTTTTACCGCCAAAGTTGTTGCTCATGCTGGACACACAAAAGAAAACGGATTATTCCATAAATAAAATAATCCGCTTTAAAGGGTAAAATTAATCCAGGTTCAATAAAATCTTGTTGTAATAGGTTTTAATGCTTTACGTCCCATATAGTACGTCTAACTTTAGATAAAGCCTCTTTTGATTTTTCTTTATTCATAAACATCAAAATTACATAGAGTGAATCTAAGATGCTCAATTGAGATATACGAGAAGATAAGGCCTCTGAATGAAATTCGATTTCTTCCGATATAGAAATAAAAACGACATCGCCTATCTTAGCTAGAGGAGAAGATGCATGGCTAGTGATAACAATTACTTTTGCACCGGCTTCTTTTACTATTTCAGCAATCTTGATAGTTTCTTTTGATTTTCCTGTATGTGAGATACAAATTGCACAATCCTGTGGTGTTAATAAAGATGCTTCCATAAGTTGTATATGATAATCAGTACTATGACGGACATGAGCTGGGGAACGTAAAAATTTATGATATGCATCTTCTGCAAGTATTCCTGATCCACCGACACCAAAAAAATATAGTAGATTTGAACTTGATATAATCTCAGCTGCTTTTTTCAAATCGTCTAAACGTAATATCTTCTTAGTATTGGTTAGCGTTTTTATGTTTGAATCAAAGACTTTTTGTGCCATAGTTAACTCATTATCATCAATTTCAATTTTCTCATGAATTGATGTAGTTGAAAAATTATTTTCTTCAATTAAGATAGCCATCTTAAACTCTTTAAAGCCAGAATAACCTAGTTTTTTTGCGAATTGAAATAAAGTAGAGTCTGCAACATTGAGTTCATCAGATAAATAGCTGATAGAATTGTGAGCCACAGAAATGGGATTTTCAAGTATATAGTCTGCAATATTTTGTTCTTTAGCACTTAATCCATTGTATAACGATTTGATTTTAAGTCTAACAGATACCTCCATGTTGGTCCTCCTTTTTATAAATGATATATTGTAACTTTAAAAACACTAAAAAATTTTGAGCGTAATGTATATTTTAAATAGTACTATATATAAAAATCAAATTTATAAAAGAAAATGATATAGATTTTTTGTTCATATGGTCGAATGAACAATTGAGTTTAATATGTATGAAAAGTGGTTGAATTATTAAAAAATAGCATTGTTATAAGTATATCAAATAGTAATTTTGTGTCAATATCTTGAATACGACAAGTCAACTCAGTTCCTTATTTTTATGAGAAGACTAACTATAATAAGCATTTCTAAAGCACTAACAACTAAATCATTAGTAATCTTTTAACTATAACGACTTAATATGTCTGCTACTTTATATAAATATCATAGTATTTCTGAAATTGCAAGAGGCGGATAGAGATAGAAGTATGAGAAAAGCACAATTGTACCAAAAAAAATTTTTTTTATAAAAATCTTTACAAAAAAAATTTTTTTTGATACAATAAAGACATGAAATGGAGGGATTGTATGAAAATAGCAATTATAGGTCTTGGTAAGATGGGTTTAAACATAGCATGTAATTTAAAGAATCATAATTATGATGTTATGGGATTTGATTTATCTGATAAAGCAAAAGAAAATGCTGAAAAGGCAGGTATAAAAACATTTGATAATTTAGAGAAAATCGTTACTTCATTTACTGAAAAAAGAGTTATCTGGTCTATGTTACCTGCTGGAGAAATTACGGAATCTGTATTGAATCAATTGCTGAATTTACTTTCTCCAAATGACATTGTCATTGAAGGTGGAAATTCAAATTTTAAGGATTCAATACGACGTGCAAAGAATTTTAAGGAGAAAGAAATATCTTATTTTGATTGTGGAACATCAGGTGGAACTTCTGGAGCACTTGGTGGTGCATGTACGATGATTGGTGGAGATCCTGAAGTATTTAAGGATATAGAGCCAATTTTCAAAGATATATCAGTTGAAAAGGGTTACTTATATACTGGCCAATCAGGAAGTGGTCACTTTTTGAAAATGATCCATAATGGAATCGAATACGGAATGATGCAAGCAATCGGTGAAGGTTTTCAAATTGTTAAAGAAAGTGAATTTGATTATGATTTAGCTGCTGTTGCAAGGGTTTGGAATAACGGATCTGTTATTCGAGGTTGGCTTATGGAAATTGCTGAATCACAATTTAAAAATAGTCTAAATTTAGAAGACTACAGAGGAGTTGTTGCTGCATCTGGAGAAGCAAAATGGACTATTGAAACTGCTTTGGATATGGGGATTGCAGTACCAACAATTGCTTTAAGTTTATTTATGCGTAATTTATCTCAGGAAGATGATAGTTTTTCTGCAAAGGTAGTTTCGGCTTTACGAAACGGATTTGGTGGACATTCTATTGTAAAGAAGGATAAGTAGATATGAGAGAATATAAGATAGCTATTGTTAATTCAAGTAGTTTTGGAAAGATATTCCCTGAACACATTGATCGTTTGAAGGAAATAGGAGCTGTTGATTATTTTCAAGTTGATAATGAAATGAATGGAAAAGAACTTGCAAACTTATTAAGTGGATACAATATTATCATTGCAAGTGTAACCCCATTTTTCACTAAAGAGTTTTTTGATTATAAAGATGAGCTTTTGCTGATTACACGTCATGGAATTGGATACAACAATATTGATATCGATGCGGCAAAAGAACATGATACTATTGTTACAATAGTTCCGGCTTTAGTAGAACGGGACGCAGTCGCAGAAAACAACATTACAAATTTGCTGGCTGTATTAAGAAAAACAATGGAGTCCAGTAATCGAGTTAAAGCGGATCGTTGGGAAGATCGAGCTGAATTTGTTGGACATGCACTATTTAATAAAACAGTAGGTGTTATTGGAGTTGGAAACACAGGAAGTTGTGTAGTAGAGATTGTTAGAAATGGTTTTAGATGTAATGTTTTAGCTTATGACCCATACAAGTCAGATTTGTATTTACAGACTTATGGGGCAAGAAAAGTTGAATTAGATGAATTGTTGACTTCTTCTGATATTATTTGTCTTTGTGCAAATTTAACCAAAGAAAGTTATCATATGATATCTAAAAATGAAATAGAAAAAATGAAAGACAGTGTTTACATATCGAATAGTGCGCGAGGAGCATTATTGGATGAAAATGCGGTTATTGAGGGATTGAAATCTGGAAAAATTGCTGGTTTTGCGACAGATGTTTTAGAAGAAGAGCCAGGAAGAAAGAGCCATCCTTATCTAGCTTTTGATAACGTTTTAATAACTCCTCATACGTCGGCTTATACTATAGAATGTCTAGAGCAAATGGGTAATAAATGCGTGACAGATGTGGAACAAATAGTTCAAGGTGTTTTACCAGAAAGGGCAATTCAGCCAACAAGTAAATTTATTAAAAAATAGGGGGGATAAAAATGTTGACTGATTTAAAGGTTAAAGTTGGTCCTGAGTTCTATAGGTATCATGAAGGTGCAATTGATTTTATTCCGCAATTATTAAAAGAACATAAATCAAAGAATATCTTGATCGTACATGGAACAATTTCTTGGGAAAAAGCAAAGCCAAAGATGAAGTTTTTAGAAACGATAGATCAAAATGTTTTTTATCATCAATATACAGGTGAATGTAGCTATTATGGTGCAGATTTAATAGAACAAATTGTTGAAGAAAATGATATCGATTTTATTATTGGAGTTGGTGGCGGAAAACTTGTAGATCTTGTTGGATATGCTGGTCATATTTGTAATGTTAAATATGGTGTCGTTCCAACTTTGGTTAGTAATTGTGCACCATGGACACCTTTATCTGTTATGTATAAAGAAAGTGGAGAATCAGAAGGAAAATCTGAGCATTATATGAGGCAGGCTAGTTTCTTGATAACAGATCCGTATTTGGTGATTGATTCTCCAGTACGTTACTTCATTGCAGGGTTGGCAGATACAATTGCAAAATGGTATGAATCAGATTCTATTTTAGCTCAAAAACATTTACAGAACGAACCTTTTTTGAAGCTAGCAAGTTATACTGTAAAGTTATGTAATGAATCAATTGTAAAAGAATCGGCTAAAGCGATGAAAGATATGGAGAGTAAAGTAGTTTCGGAAGAATTTGTACATTTGTCTGAAATTGTGATAGCAGTTGCAGGTTTATGTGGAGGATTGGGAGATAAATATGCCCGTAATGCCGCAGCACATGCAATGCATGACGCAATAGCTAAATATATTCCGGAAAGCCATTCATATCTTCATGGCGAAAAAGTAGCTTATGGGGTTTTATACCAGTTGGCTTTAGAAGGCAAGTGGTCGACGATTGATTCTTTAATACCTTTCTATTCAGATTTGAAACTACCTGTATCTCTGCATTATATGGAATTGTATCCAGAAGATGAAAAAGTTCTTGATGATATAGTTGGTTTTATTAATTCAAAAGAAAAAGTTCATTTAATTCCTATTGTAATTACGCCAGATACTTTGAAAAAAACAATCTTTGATTTAGAAAAATATGTAGAAAAGAGGTAGAAGAAGAGTAATGGAAACTTTAAGTGTATTACAGAGTTTTTTAATCGCTTTGTGGGTTGGCGCGGTTATGTCAAGATGGTTTGGTGGAGGAGCTTCACTAACGCTTCGATTTTCACCTTTAATGACTGGTTTGATTGTTGGTATTGTTATGGGAAATGTTGGCCAAGCAATGATTGTTACAGCTGCTTTACAGATGATCTATATGGGTGTTTTCTCTCCAGGAGGATCCATGCCACAAGAACCATCTATTGCAGCAGCTATCGCAGTACCAGTTGCTTTATTAGGAAATCTACAGCCTGAAGCTGCTATTGCTGTCGCAGTTCCAGTTGGTTTGTTAGGAAGTTATTTATATCAATTCCGTTTCTTTATCAATACATTCTTAGGTAAATATACAGATAAAGCTGTAGAAGATTTAAATGATGGAGCTATTAAACGTTCAATAATTCTTTTACCTACAATTGCATCATTTGCTTTATTTGTACCGTTAGTATTTGTAGCTTTATATTTTGGAGCACCAGTGATTGCTGATGTAATCAATGCTCTAAAAGGAACTATTATCATTCACATCCTTCAAGTTGTTGGTGGTGGATTAGCTGCTATTGGTATTGCCACAACAGTTTATGTAATTGGACGTAAGGATTACTTAGCATTCTTTTTCTTGGCGTATTTCATGAGTGTTTCATTAAAATCATTGAATATTACAATGGTAACTTATGCTGTGTTTGGTCTATTGATTGCTTTAATTTTCAGTATGTCTCAAAAAGGAAAGAATGTTCCTAGTACAAATGTTGCTAAGGGTACAGAGACATTAGATGAAGATGATTATGATGATGGTTTTTAAGGAGGGGATAAAATGAGTGAAAATATAAAAAGAGCTGTTGCAGCTCCAGAAGAGATTACAAAAAAAGATGTTACTAAAGCATATTTAAGATGGCATTTTGCAAATGAAATTCCACATTCATTTGAAAGATATCTTGCATCTTCTTTGTTGTATGGAATGATGCCAATTTTAAGAAAATTATACAAAGATGATGAAGCGTTAAAAGCTGCTTATAAAAGACAACTATTATTTTTCAATACTCAGTTAAGCTGGGGTGGCGGAGTTATTACTGGCTTAATGGCTTCCATGGAATCACAACGTGCAAAAGAAGAATATGAACAATCAGAAATAACAATGCAAGACGATTTGATGTATAACACAAAAGCTGGTTTAATGGGTGCACTTGCTGGAATTGGTGATGCAATTGACTCAGGGACTGTGCAATATATCTTTATTGCCATCGCAGTTCCCTGGGCACAGCAAGGTAGTCCATTAGGAGCGTTGTTCCCATTCGTTTGCTTTGCTCTTTACCAAGTTTTATTGGGTCTATTCTTTGCTCGTCAAGCATTCACTATGGGACGTAACGCAACAGGATTGATGGGAAGTACAGGTGTTAAAACTGCAATCGATACTTTATCTGTTTTAGGTCTATTTATGATGGGAATCTTAGCAGGTAACTATGTACAAGTTAGTGCAAATTTACAATTTACGATTTCTGGAAAAGCATTCATTATCCAAAATATTTTAGATTCTGTTGCTCCGGGTATTTTACCATTAGCAGTAGTTATGGGGGTTTATTGGTTCTACAATAAAAAAGGTTTAAAAGTTACATCAGCATTATTATGGTTAACATTAATTTTAATTGTTTTAGCTGGCGTTAAAATTCTATAGAGTAAAAAGGAGAGTTGAAAAATGGGTGTTATAAATTTAGCAAGAGTAGATGAACGTTTAATTCATGGGCAAGTTATGGTGACTCTTTCACAAAAGAGCGGGGTAAATTCAATTTTTGTAGTAGATGAAGTTGTAGCAAAAGACCCATTCATGAGAGATTTATATAAAAATGCAGGTAGCCGTACCGGGCAAAAAACAATAGTAGTTACGCCAGAGAAAGCTAAATTTTATTGGGATGAATATCAGTTCAAAGATTATAATTGTATCTTGATAGCAAAAACTGTAAAAGTTATGTATGACTTGGTTAAGCATGGAGTGCCAATGAAAGAATTGAATATTGGAGGTATTGCACAAAAAGATGCAAATAAAGATTTACTAGTTACAAAATCTGTTTATATAAACAAAGAGGATGTAGATAGATTAGTAGAAATGAAAGATAAATATGGAGTAGAGAATATCTATTTCCAAGCAACTCCTTCTGCTCCTAAAACAGAATTGAAAGATGTTGTTAGTAAATTTAAATAATTGCTTTTAAATGAAAGATTATTATTTTCCTTATAATAAAAATTGGAGGTTTATCATGGAGGATATTTTTAACGATAGATTAGCTAGGTATTCGTTTATGTATCGCTCACGGAATAGCAATAAAGAGAAAACTAGATTTTTGAAGGCGCTTGTAACAGATATATCACAAGTGCGAAAAGATATTTCCGTAATCGAATATAGTAATCAAAAAAAAGACAGTGCACGAAATGTGTATGTTGGAGATATTGAAAAGGCAGATCAAATCGTTTGTACTTATTATGATACACCTCCAGCCTATTTAGGAGATTATGTATTGTTTAATAGAAAAAAACAAGAAAAACAAACTACAAAAGCCGTTCTTTGTATGTCTCTAATTTGGATTTTCCTGGGTATTATGGGAACACTTTTATATATGAAATTGGTTTTTGCACCATTTGTTTTATTTTCTGTGCAAACAGCATGTCTTGCACTAATATACGGCGGATATTTTATTATTTTATCAAAGTTATCAAAAGGTGAGTGGAATCGAAAGAATTTAATTAGAAATACATCTTCAGTACTTTGCTTGCTACAGATGTTAACAGAGAATCAAAATCAGAAAAAAGTTGCTTATGCATTTATCGATGACGGTTGTTATGGCAGACGAGGATTAGATGTCTTAATGAGTTCTGTAAAAAAGAATGCAAAGGTTTATTTTTTAGATTCTATTGGAGCAGATGCCACTTTAAATGTAATGGGTAAACAATTTAAAGAAGAGCTTGCTGAATCTAAAGAAATCCGATATGTATCACCTAGAGGTCAAATCAATTATTTATTTTGTGCAGATATGAATCAAGATAAAGAGTTTTACTTAGATAAGTCAAAGTTAAATAAGAAAAATTTAAATTATAGCCATTTTACTCAAGTAATAGAATTGTTAGGCATATGAAAGAAAATAAAGAGTCCAAAAAGTCATGATTATTTTTGATTATGCCTTAAATCAAAATATAAAAGGAGATTAAATCATGTTAGGAATTGTAATCGCCACACATGGTACCTTAAGCAACGGTATAAAAGATGCAGCTGAAGTTATTATGGGGAATACAGAAAATATCGCAACTGTAAATTTAAATGCAGGAGATGATGTTGAGAAACTTGGTAAGAAGATAAATAACGCTATTTTAGAAGTAAATCAAGGTGATGGTGTTGTGGTATTAGTTGATTTAGTGAGCGCAAGCCCATATAACCAATCAGTTCTTGCGACAAATCAGTTAGACCCAGAACTAAAAGATAAGGTTTATATTATTGGTGGAGTTAACTTACCTATGTTATTGGAAATAATCAATCATCAAATTTTAGGGACACAAATTGAAATAGTTGCAAAATCAGCTGCAGAGCAAGCAAAAGAATGTATTAGTTCATGGCATTTTTCTGCTAATGTAGATACTAATGAGGTTGATGAAGATGATGATTTTTGATGGAGGGATAAAATGAAGTGGGGATTTAGATGGTATGGAGTGAAAGACTCTATTCCTTTAAAACATTTCAGGCAAGTTCCAGGAACAGATGGTGTTGTAGGGACCTTATTAAATAAGTTACCTGGAGATGTTTGGGAAGTTGATGAAATTAAAGAATTTAAGGCTTCAATTGAAAAAGAGGGATTGGAGTTACTTGGTATTGAAAGTGTTGCGGTTCATGATGCAATTAAAGCAAGAACAAAAGACTGTGATCATTATATTGATAATTATATTAAAACAATTAGAAATTTAGCAGCATGTGATATTCATTTAGTATGTTATAGTTTTAAACCAATTTTCGGATGGGCTAAGACAAATTTGAAATATGAAAATCCAGATGGTAGTTATTCATTGTTGTTTGATCAGTCTGTTGTAGAACATATGGATGCGAGTGAGATGTTTAAGCTTATAAATAGTCAATCTAATGGGTTTAAATTACCTGGATGGGAAGAAGAACGTCTGAAAAAGTTTAATGATTTGATGGAAATGTATGAAAATATTACAGAAGAAGATTTATTTAACAATCTTGCATACTTTCTGAAAAAAGTTATTCCTGTTTGTGAGGAAGTTGATGTGAAAATGGGGATTCATCCGGATGATCCACCATGGGAAATCTTTGATCTTCCAAGGGTAACAAAAAATTTAGAAGATTATAAAAGAATAATAAATATTATTGATTCTCCTTATAATGGTGTAACACTTTGCACAGGATCTTTAGGAGCAAATCCAGAAACAGATTTAGTCAAAGTCATACATGAATTAGGAAATAGAATTCAATTTGTACATTTAAGAAATGTTGAATTTTTGGGAAAACAAAAATTTAGAGAATCTGCTCATTTGAGTATTGATGGATCATTGGATATGTATGCACTTATGAAGGCGCTTATAGATGTTAATTTTGATGGGGTTATTCGTCCAGATCATGGTCGTTCAATTTGGGATGAAATAGCAATGCCAGGATATGGTTTATATGATCGTGCGTTAGGTTTTACTTATTTAAGAGGATTGCATGAAGCTATCACGAAATCTCAAAAAGAAAATGGATTGGAGCAAGAATAATGAGCGTAGATGTATATAAAAAATTAGGAGAAATAAAGTTATTACCGCTTTATACTGCAACTGATTTAAAGTATTTAGATGATTTGGAAGAGATTCTTTTAAGAAATGATGTACCTTTTATAGAAGTAACATTTAGAAGCAATCTGGCTTTAGAAGCAATTAATAAACTTTCACAATCGGGTAAGTTAATTGTTGGAGCAGGAACTGTGCGTACATTAGAAGAAGCTAAGAAGGCAATTGAAAATGGAGCAAGTTTTATAGTTTCTCCAGCAGTGATTCCAGAGATAATTGAATATTGTATTGAAAACAAAGTTCCAGTTTTTCCTGGAACAGCAACTCCAACTGATATTCAAAAAGTCGTTAGTTATGGACTTCATGTTGTAAAGTATTTCCCAGCAGATATTTATGGTGGCTTAAAAGCAATTAAAGCATTAAGTGGACCATTCTATGATGTGAAATTCTTGCCGACAGGAGGAATTAATGCAGATAACTTTATAGATTATGTTAGTAATGATAATATTTTAGCGGTTGGTGGATCTTTTATTATTTCTGAAAAAATGATTAAAGAGGAAGGTAAAGAAAAGACAAGCAACTTGTTAAAATCATTAGTTGATCAAATTAAAGCTTAGTGCAATATTGCACGGCTTTTTTTTGATGATCATGTAATTGGAGCCCCTTATTTTTAAGGGGCATGGAGTAAATAAATAAGTATTAAAAATTTAGACAAGAGTAATTAAATTGTTACATAAAATTATTGTGTAATGGTTACTGTACCAGGACCTAGTATTGCAATTTTATCGACAAGTTTGAAAGGTCCGATATTATATTTAATCGAGTTTGGTTCTAAACGACGTGACTCCATAACTTCTTGGTTGCCATCTATTCTAATCATAAAAACTGTTGCAGTAAATGATAAAAAGATATTCAAAATAAGCTACATTAATATAGAGATAAGGGATTTGGCCATAATTTCCAATGTCTCGTACAAGTTTAGTATGTGCAAAGTTTTTTGCTTTAGGATTAAGTTTTTTAGGGATAACGGTATTAGCAATTGGTGGGACATTTGCCATGGGTTTGTGCTTGGATTTTACAAATTTTGATGTGTTATTGACTGGAACTCTTCTAAAAAGGTTAGGTATAGTAACAATCTATAATTGTAGTCTTAGTTTTCTATTCCCACTTATAGCCAGCATGACGCGAGGAATATTGGCTCCCGTTAGTACTTCCTTTGTAGCTATAATTATAGCTGCCATTTTGGGATCACAGCCCCTAGGCCGTTATATCCCGTGGACAATTTCAGGAATATATTTAAGTAATCCTCAGCTTATTAATTGGATCAGTAAATTAAGGATTTTTGCTATTTTATTTATTGGTGTTTATGGTACTATATTATGGTGGAATTATGTAGCCCCCAAATAGGAGGGTGTATCATGAATGAAAATGTTAGTAGACGCCGAGGCGTTATACTTGAAAATGCGATTTTAGATCGGGCTTGGTTATTGCTTAATCAAATAGGATATAGCAAATTGACTATGGATGAGGCAGCTCGTGCTGCAAAAACCAACAAAAATGCTATTTATCGTAGATGGCCACAAGAATGTTATCTTATTTTTGCCGCTTTAAGCCGACATGCACCATCAATAGAATTAGAAGTCAGTGATCATGGTTCGCTAAGAGAAGATTTAATAGCCTTATTTAATGTTTTAAATCTATTTGAAATTATCAGACCCGATGATCTACGAGATGTGATTTTAGATATGCTTTCTAATATGACGCCTTACGATTTATTTAATGTTATAAACAACGGAAATGGTCTTCGTGAATCAACTGAAACTATTATAACGCGAGCTAATCAGCGCAAAGAGATTTCACTTTCAATAGATACTATTTCTGAAAAGGCTTTAAATTTACCAGCTATACTAATTATAAATGAGCTTGTTTTACATGGAAGGATCACAGAAACGAATACTGAGGATATTATTGATAATATTTTACTTCCGATATATAAAGCGAGTAAATAATCTAATTGGTAAGAATAACATGGGACTTATAATTAAGATTCCCTTATTGTTTCTTAATAAAGAAAAGAGCTGGATTCATAGCATAAAGACAATTAGATTAGATTTAAAAGGTTCAAATGTTGATTAAAAAATAGAACTTGGACCTTTTATTAATTAGCTCAATATCTTATTTAGGAAATAATTTATGTAGGCTAAAAAATGAGCTATCGCTAATGGATTTTAATCCGCTAATGCGACAACCCTTATAATGCCTATTTTAATTTCCTAATAGGATTTACTTACTAAACCATGCTTTACTAAGTAAATTAACACCTTCAGCAATATCACTGTCAGTCATTCCACCAAAACCAAGAAAAACCATATTATTAGGATATTTATCCTTGCGTAACCAATATGTAGATACAGGAGAAACTATAACGCCATATTCTTTAGCTTTTTCTATTATCTCTTCTTCAGATAATCCATTATTTAATTCTAGCAAGATATGCAAACCTGCATTTTTACCATGAATAATAACATTATCTCCCATAAATTTATGAATAGAGTGAATTAACATATCATGTCTTCTTTTGTTTAGAAGAGATATCTTGCGCAGATGACTATCCCAATGTCCTAAATGCATAAACTGTTGAATGATTTTTTGCTCAACTATTGGAACTGAGGTTTGGTAGCTACTAAAAAATTTATCATATATTTCTAGTAATGATTGGGGTAATACCATATAATTCAATCGCAAGCTTGGAGACAAAGATTTTGAAAAAGTACCAATATATATAACACAGCCTTCTGAATCAATACCTTGTATTGAAGGTATTGGCCTTGAATTATAACGAAGTTCACTATCATAATCATCTTCAATTATAATTCCATTTTCTCTTCTTGCCCAATCTAATAATTGTAATCTTTTTTGAATTGGCATCACTGATCCAGTAGGAAATTGATGTGAAGGGGTTACATATACTATCTTTGCGGAATTATTTTCTAATTCAGCAATATTTATTCCATCATTGTCTAAGCTAATTGGAACAACATCATATCCGTTATTGTTAAAAATCTTTCTTGCGCCAATGTAGCCAGGATCTTCTAAAGCTACTTTAGAAAAATTGTTTCTAAACATCTGGCATAGTAAACTTAAACACTGCTCAAAGCCTGAAGTAATAATAATCTGTTCTGAGGTACATGAGACACCCCTTGACTTATTTAAATAAGCCATTATTTCTATTCGTAATTCTTTTTCGCCTTTACTGCTGGTATAGGATGTCATAACCTCAGCATCTATAGAGGCCAAGCATTTATTGGATATCCTTCTCCATAAGCGCAAAGGAAAATCAGAAGCATTTAACTTTCCATATTTAAAATCATACTTATAACTATTATCAGAATTCATCTTAGGTAGCGTAGTTTTTTTATATTTCTCAATATTGACAGAGTTATCTCTTTTTAACTTAGTGATTAGCATACTATCTAGTTTTTCAACTATGAATCCACTGCCTGCTTTACTTGTAACATATCCTTCAGAAGAAAGTTGTAGATAAGCACTTTCTACTGTATTTCTACTGACATTTAATGTTGTTGCAAGCGTTCGTGTTGAATATAGCTTACTGCCTTCCAAAAGCTGTCCTGAAATTATCTCTTCTTTTAGCTGTTCGTAAATTTGCAAATACAGTGGAACTCTTGAATCATTATCTAGAACAATCATTTTTTTAAACACTCTCCTTGTGAACTGTATCCTATAAAATAAAAAGAATTGGCACTTTTGATGATTACACATCGATTGTATAATTGTTTTATAGAAAAGTCAATGTGCACAAATTAAGGCTTTTTAAAATATTAAAATAATTAAATTTGTAGAAATACAGAGGAGGAATTTAAATGTTAAATGAAAAATTGCTTGAAGTTATATCACATGAAGGTGTAGTAGCTATAGTATCTTGTAGTAACAATGAAGCGCATGTAGTTAACACTTGGCATTCATTTCTTAATGTTACTGAAGATGGTAGGATATTATTACCTGCAGGAGGCATGAGAAGAACTCAAAAAAACATAGAGGCAAATAATAAAGTTAAAGTTACTTTAGGTAGCAAAGAGGTTATGGGACATCAATATCCAGGAGCTGGATTTTTAATTGAAGGAACTGCAAAATTCCTTGAAGAGGGTCCAGATTTTGATATGATGAAAGAAAAATTCTCTTTCTTAAGTAGAGTATTAGAGATAACAGTTATATCTGCTAAGCAAACTATATAGTAATAATAGGACATAGTTTTCGAAAAAGAGTACTTTATATTAGTTAAATATCTAAAAAAGTACTCTTTTTAGATGCTATTAATATGGATTATGTAAGTTTAATTCAGCAATATTATATAGGGTATAAGACTATATAATATGAGAAGTTGTATAGCAATTGATTATGTTCGTATATAAATAATCTTATCTATCAATTAGAGGACAGTTTATTAAAGATAGGATAAAGGTAATTATTGTAGGAAAACAGTTAGGATATTAATGATTTAGTTCACAATTTTTGTATAACTATAAATTAAATAAGAAATTATAAAATCGTATTATTCAAGAAAGATTGAATTTACGATTTTTTTCTACGGAATATTATTATGATACTTAGTGTTTATAAATTACTTAGTAATTATGTAGAAAATGTTCTTTGGGAATTAAGCAATAAGGTACTTACAAAATATGTTATAATCGACTCGGAATAGCAAAGTATTATGAAATAGGTATTGTTTTGAAACGGTATTTTGGAGGGGATAAACAAAATGATTAGTTAAGGGAATATTAATATAAGAACTATTGAGGAACGCGACTTGAGGGGAATACACGAATTTAATTCACAAAATACACGTGGAAACTATCAAGAATTTGAATTTCAATCATAGTGATGTGTTTCTTCAATCGGAAATTAATATTGACTCATACCTAAGGGCAGGAATTAAAATAGGTTTATAAAGAAAAAATGACCATTCATATAATTTACTCAATATTTAGATTTGGGTGGCAATTTATTAAAAATATAAAAAAAAAGGAGGAACATAAATTGAAAGTTGATTTTTATACATCTAAAAGAGAATATGAAGAACATAAACAAGAATTTGATAATGCTGTTATTAGCGTTATGCAAGAAGGAATTTCAACCCTTGGAAAAGAGGTAACTGATTTTGAAAAATCTATTGAGGAGTTTACCGGAGCTAAACATGCAATTGCTGTTGCATCTGGAACTGATGCGCTAATTTTAACGTCGGATATTTTAGGATTTGAAAATGGAAAAGAAGTCATCACATCTCCATTTACTTTTCTTGCATCTACTTCATGTATAACAAGAAGAGGGGGAAAACCAGTTTTTGTAGATATTGATGAGGAGACTTTTAATATTGATGCAAATAAAATAGAAGAAAAAGTTACTAAAAATACTGTTGGTATAGTTCCGATTCATCTTTTTTCACAAATGGCTGATATGGATAAAATAATGGACATAGCAGGTAAACATAATTTGAGAGTACTTGAAGATGCTGCTGAGGGATTTGGAATGAGATGGAAAGGAAATGGATCTGAATATAAACATTCAGGCACTATTGGAGATTTTGGGATTTTCTCATTCTTTCCAACCAAGACTCTTGGCGGTTTTGGGGATGGAGGAATGATAGTAACCAATAATGATGAATTAGCTAGATTAGCTAGAATGTATAGAGTTCACGGAGCATCAAAAAAATATCACTATGAACACATTGGATATAATTCAAGATTGGATACTATACAGGCAGCTATTCTTCAAGTGAAAATGAAATACATAAAAGAAAGCATTAAAAAGAGAGAAATTGTTGCCAATTGGTATTTTGATAGGTTAAAAGATTGTCAGGAATTAAAATTTGCCACTTTAAAAGGCGAGCAAAACCCAGTGTATTATGTATTTAATATATTAACAGGAAAGAGAGATGAACTTGGAGAATACTTAAAGAAAAATCAGATTCAATTTAGTATTTATTATCCGATACCATTACATCTTCAAAGATGTTTCAGTTATTTAGGTTATAAAAAAGGGGATTTTCCGGTTGCCGAAAGTATATGTGAGAGAATACTTGCACTTCCAATATATCCTCAAATAACAGAAGCAGAAGTTGATTTTGTATGTGAAACTATCAAAAAATTTTTTAAATAATATTAGAAGACTGTAAAGGTGAATTAGAGAGTTGAAAGTGTCACGATAATTGTTGCTGAAAAGTAATATTGTTCGGTAGTTCATTGGCTGAATAAACCGTGGTCGTGTTATTTTACAACATCTCTTATATGATAAATCAATAAAAATAAATTTTGATTTTGACGTATCAAGTTTAAGTTGCTCTTCACCCCATATGTATAATTCCTTAAATGTGGGAAGTAAGGCTTTACCTCTTTCTGTCAAAGAATATTCAACCTTAGGAGGAATGGTTTCATATTGAGTTCTAACAATTAGCTTATGTTCTTCTAATTCTTTTAAAGACTTTGTAAGCATCATATTAGTAATACCTTTAACTTTTCGTTTTAATTCACTATATCTAGTAAAATCTTTGTTGGATAAACACCATAAGATAGGTAATTTCCATTTTTGGCCTAAAATATCGAGTGCATATATAACAGGACATTTTCTTTCATATACATTATCAGCAGGGAATTCTTTATTATAATTCATATAATCACTCATAATCACAACTCATTCAAATTCAATAGTATACTTTTTATACTGGCACAGAAAAAACTGCATTCTTGTATATCTTTTCTCCTATGATATATTAATTATAACAAAAACATTATAAGAGAATATACAGAAAGAGGAGTTTTACTATGAAAATTTATGGTATTAACGGAAGTCCAAGAAAAAATAAAAATACAGCTACATTGCTTCAAAAAGCTCTAGAGGGAGTAAAGGAAGCTGCAAAAGATAAAGAAATTGAAACTGAAATAATTAATTTATATGATTTAAATTATACTGGATGCATAAGTTGCTTTGCTTGTAAAAGACTTGGAAGTAAAAGTTATGGAAAATGTGCAGTAAAAGACGATCTTCAGGAAGTTTTAGAAAAAGTATCTCAAGCTGATGGACTTATTTTTAGTTCTCCAGTATATTTTAGTAATGTAACAGGTAAATTCCTATCATTTTTAGAAAGACTATTATTCCAATATCTTGTGTACGATAATAATGGTACTTCACTGGCACCAAAGAAGATGCCAACAGTATTCATTTATACAATGAATGTCAAAGAAGAGGTAATGAAGCAAATTGGTTATTTAAAAACTTTTGAGCGCATGGAATCTAATATTGGACATATATTCACAAAACCATTAGTTATGTATTCAAATAATACTTATCAATTTGATGATTACTCAAAATATAAAGTTGAATCTTTCTCTGAAGAAGAAAAAGCAACACATAGAAAAATTCAATTTCCTTTAGATTGTCAAAAAGCATTTGAACTAGGTGCAAATTTAATAAAGCACGAGAAATAAAGTAGTATATTAAATTATGAGAAAAGTTAACCTATAAGAAATCTTTTGATTAGTTAAATAGATATAAGTTTATTAATTTTATTTTGGAAAACTATGAAATATGGCATGCACCATACTAGCATTAGAAGAAATATGTAATTAAAAGCAACTTGAAATTTAAATATAGCTTAAAGCAAGAAATGAAAGTGCTGTATTATTCTAGAGTGAATTATACAGCATTATTAATTATATATGAAAATTAATAATTAAAAGTTTATATATCAGTGATAGAGCTATTTGTACGATTAATTAGAAGTGCTGTAATTTAATTTCGGTATTTTATTTTGATTTATTTTTATTGAATAAATTCCTAGTATAGACAAGAAATTAAAAGCCTTTATCATGATTATTAAGTTGTGAGCAACGATTAAATTCCATTTCTAATACTGTGTTTACCGTATGTTTACCTAGATTATCTAAAGAATTATATTTTTTTAATAAACATTCTAATTCTTCTGATAGTTGTAAACGTGTTTTTATTTTGTTTTCATCCCATCCCATTAAAATAGATGGAGTTGTTTCTAATATTACTGCAAGTTTTTCGATTTTGTCAGAAGGTATATTAGAGATTACACCGCTTTCATATCTTTGAAGTGTTGGCTTACTAATAGATAATTTTTTAGAAACATCTTCTAATGTGAGATTCAATTCTAATCGTCTATTTTTGATATTTTCTTTCAAACCCATTTTATATCACCTCTTAGTTCTATATTAAAAGTAAGTAAATTATAGATTATTAATTAATACGATTTATTGATAATCTATAAAAAATCGAAGCGTCCTAATAAAACTCAATAACTTGTTATTTATTTTGTTTACTGCAGTTAGGCAAATTAAAAAAATCATTATAATTTTGAGACTATTAATATAATTTATTTACAATGGTTAACATGACTTAAAAACAATATACAATGTATGATCAGAATCTGTTGACCATGAGCGTATGGTTGAAATAACTGAAAGGCGGCAAGAGCATTATCTCAATTAAATGAAAAGCCTGTCTGTTAATTGCAATGTAATAAGTACTATATTAAAATTTTCTGCTGAGGTAAGAAAAGTAATGTATACAACAAATGTAATAGAAAGTTTGAATAGTACTTATCGTAGGATAAATAGACAAAGAAGTGTTTTTTCAACCGATACAGCTTTGTTAAAAGCTTTGTATTTAGCAACATTTGAAGGCACAAAAAGATGGACTATGCCTCATAAAAATTGGGGTAGGGTTTATGAAGAGCTTTCAGTCATGTATGAAGGTCGTTTATAAATGATAATCAAAAACGCTCTTTATCAAGAGCGTTATTAACATGCAATTTAACTTAACTTATATTAGAAATAAGATATGTAGCTTGTAAAATTTTACTTTTATAAATGTTAAAAGTTATAGTTTTTTTATCTATAGCTTAAAAAGCTTATTTTACATATATCGTTTGAAGATTATAGCTTTATAAAGTATTTTCAATCAGTCTTTTAATCTCTTCCTTTGGTAAAAAGCCAACAAATTGGTTCACCTTTTCATTATTATTAAAGATAACTACAGTAGGTATACTTGAAATGTGATATTTATCTGCTAAATCTACACTTTTATCCACATCTACTTTTATAAAATTGACTTTCTCTTTCATTTCCTCTGATAACTCTTCAAGAATCGGTGCTATCATTTTACAAGGTCCGCACCAGGTTGCAAAAAAATCTACAACCGTAACTCCACTTTTTATTTCATTTCCGAATTTATTATTATCTACTATTTTCATATTATATTCCTCCATTTTCCTTTATCAGTGCTATAGATTATTGACGGATAAAATTTGTAAGTATTTTATCTTCTTTTTCTGGTGCTTCTATATTATCTTTTCCATACTCAACAAGTTTAAGCAGCCAAGCCATATTTTTAGCTAAGGTCTTCATTATTTGAACCCCTTCTTCATCCTGTATAACTTCTCCTGGAGTTGTGCCATGAATAACGTTCCAGTATCTTGATGATGGCATTAACATCTCAGAATAATTAATGTACTTGTTTAGCTGATCAAGTGCAGCCGTACCTCCAGAACGTCTAACTGCTACAACAGCTGCAGCAACCTTATGTCTTAATATGCTGCCATTATTTTCATTAACAACAAAAGCTCTATCCAAGAAAGATTTCATTGCCCCGCTTATTCCTGAATAATGTACGGGAGAACCTAGTATTATCCCATCTGCCTTTTTCATTTTTTCGATCCATTCATTTACAGAATCTCCCTTTAAAACACATTTTTCATTTTGATTTTTATAACACCCCCAACATGACATGCATCCTCTTATAGCTTGACTACCTACATGTATTATTTCAACTCCTATATCTTGTTTTTCTAATTCCTCTGCAATTAATTTTAAGGCATGATAAGTGTTCCCATTTTTATTTGGACTACCATTAAAAGCTACAACTTTCATTATTAAAAACTCCTTTTTTTAACTCTAATTTTTATTCAAAATATTATAATATTCTCATAAAATTATTATTACATAAATGATTCAAGTAAAGTTTCAAACTTATCTAAGTAAAGTAAACTAACTTCACTTCATACATAACTATGCAGATTTATATCACATCCTTTCAAAAGGTAACTTTCATAAATAAGAGTTTGTAAGTTTCCTAATTAGCTTTTTCTAATTTTTAGATATAACTTGTTATAGTATATATTAAAGAGATTTGATATCTTTAATATACCTAAAAACATTTTAAATTCAATTAGCAGAAATTTAAGTAGTAATTCCTTAAGCCTCTTACAGTTTTTTTCATTATTTCTTAGAACCCCTTATTTTGTAGTTACTTTAGAATTAAGTATATTGTAGAGTCTATTTGTCTGCTATTATAAAGACACAAATTAATTTTGTCAATATTTTAAATTTATTAAATTTTGTAGATTATAAATATGTGCATAAAATACTTATTGACAAAATAAACTATTATATTTATTATTATAGATAAATAAACTCTGCAATATCTTTTAGGAGGTTTTAATTTGAAATATACAAAAGCAACAAATTATGCTCTACATACAATTGTATATATGATGGAAAATGCGAAAAGTGAGAAACTAAGCGTAAGTGCTCTAGCGGAACACTTTAATTTATCTACTACATATCTTTCGAAAATTTTAACTCAGCTGGTAAAAGCTGATTTAATTGAGTCAACTCCAGGTGCAAATGGAGGTTACGTTTTGCGTAAAGACATGAAGTCTATTTCTTTTATGGATGTTATTAAGGCCACTGAAGGAACTGGCTCATTATTTGTTTGCAATTTAAATGAAAATAGCAAATGTTTGATTGAAAAAGTAATGTCAGAAGCTGAAAATGTACTAGAAAATTATCTAGAAGATAAAAAACTATATGATCTGACTCAAAATAAATCAAACTGCAAAAACAACAAATAATAAATATTTACCCATTAATATATGGGTTTTTATATTTGAATTGCAGATATTATATATCTTTAATGTATCTAAAGGAGAAATTACATAATGGACAAAATACAAGAACTTGAACAAAAACCTATTGGAAAATTACTTATACAATATTCAGTTCCAACAGTACTCAGTTTATTGATTAATTCACTTTATATAGTAATCGATCGGATGTTTATAGGAAATATATCAGAAGTCGGAACTCTAGCCTTAACTGGAATTGGCCTTACAATGCCAATTACTACAATAGTAGTAGCGTTATCTGCTCTCATATCAATGGGGGCCAGCTCTAATATCTCTATAAAACTCGGAGAAGGCAATAAAGAAGAAGCTGAAAATTTTGCAGGAAATGCATTATCTCTAAGCATTGTTTTAGGGCTTTTGGTCACTAGTCTCTATATGATATTTCAAAATTCAATATTAGGATGGCTCGGTATAAACGGTGAAGTATTATCTTATACTAAAGATTTTATTACAATCATCATGGCTGGTACCGTATTTAATATGCTGGGATTTTGTCTGCCTTTTATAGTTCGTTCTGATGGAAATCCTATATTTTCAGCTGCTATTACAATTACAGGGTGCATTCTTAATATATTACTTGATGCCTTATTTATATATGTATTTCACATGGGAATAAAAGGTGCAGCTATTGCTACTGTCATTGCTCAATTTACTACCGTAATTCTTGGACTTTATTATTTTACAAAATTAAAAAATACTTTAATACTTAAAAAGATCAATTTCAAATTACATATTTCAATTGTAAAAGCTATTTTCTTAATTGGGTTAGTTCCATTTTCTAATCAATTATCCGTAAGTGTTGCACAAATTGTAAGCAATTATTCCTTAAATTTATATGGTGGAGAACTAGCAATTGGCGCAATGACTGTACTAAACTCCATTACAATATTATTTTTGATGCCAGTTTATGGAATAGCTCAAGGCTTCCAGCCCATTATCGGTTATAATTATGCAAAGAAGAACTATGGCAGAACCCTGAAGACTCTTGCCCTTGCTGTTTTGTTTAGCACTGGATTCTTGGCAGTTAGTGCCATAATTATGCAGCTATTCCCCAAATTCGCCGTTAGTCTTTTTACGCAGAACCCTGAACTTGTGAATATTTCTATAAATGGCTTAAAAAAATATACAGTGCTTATCTTTCTTATTTCCATTCCTACCTTTGGCTCTGGCTTCATGATGCTAACAGGTAAACCTAAAACTGCCGTACTATTAAGTATATCAAGGCAATCAGTGATATTAGCACTAACTATATTTTTCTTACCCAAGGTAATTGGTCAAGACGGACTATGGTTCGCTCAACCTATAACAGACCTTTTGTCTAGCATTATCACAATTATATTATTCATAAGAGGATATAGTGATATTTTATACAAAAAAACATCAACAAGGGTATAAGAAAGGCAATATTCAGGATACTTTAGTTAAGTAAATTTTTATCAACTTACTTAAGCTTTCATATAAAAATTATAAGCAAAGAAAAAATGGAGATTTATCCTTGCAATCAGGACAAATCTCCATCTTTATATTAAAAATTAAGCTACATCAAATTTAGTAACTTGTCTTTGGGTAACTTGAGCACCAGATTTCTTAACTAAATCACCAGAATTAGTCTTGAAAACATTTTTAGAAATTACAGTGTCCATAAGCGCGTTAACCTCATCTTTAGTAAGAGCAGGTTTTACTCCAGAAACACTTAAAGTACTTTTTTCACCGGCTACAGTTAAAAAAGTCATAGATAAAGAATATTCCATTTAATTTACCTCCAATCTTAAGTAGAGAACTCGAATCTATGATTCGGTGTGAATCACTTCTATTTTTGTTATTATTTTTGAAGGCTATAGCTTGAAATTATGGTTAATATATTTCTGTAAAGAAATATAGTCAAAAGGAGGAATAATAATATGGCATCAAGTAGTAGTGGAAGAAATACAACTTTAATACCAGAAGCAAAACAAGGATTACAAAGATTAAAAACTGAAGCAGCTTCAGAAATTGGATTAAGTGATTATGAAAACATTGATAAAGGAAACCTTTCTTCAAGAGACAATGGTAGAATTGGTGGAGAAATGGTAAAAAGAATGATAGAAAGCTACGAACAAGAGCTTTAAATAATATTAAATGCACCAAATCTGTTTTTGGTGCATTTATAGCCTATGGCTAGATCTAGGTATATTTTATAGACTTTGTTTGTTAAAGAATTTAAATAGATATACTAAATAAATATTAACTTCATTATACATTTTAATGTTATCCTTTCTGAATAGAACTTAATATAACACCTATGATGACAATAACTCCTCCTAATATTTGTACGGTAGATACACTTTCATGTAAGATTAATATTGAAAATATCAAACCTAAAACAGGAACTAGATTCATAAGAGACACTGAAATACTAGCAGAGAGTTTTCTGAGTCCTAAATTATATAATAGAAATGCAACAATAGAGCAGCCTACACTTAGATAGATCAATGCGCTTGCTGAAGTCATGGTAGGCATTCTCCATGTCTTACCCTCGATGATGACAAATGGCAAAAAGAATGTGAAGCCTGTTAGCATTTGATAATATGTTAACGTCATTGCAGAATATTTATTTGTCAAATCTCTTGTAATAAAGTTGTAGAATGCCCATACAATTCCGGCTCCTATTAGAATTATATTTCCTAACATAGATTTAGAATTACCATCTACATTAATTTGAGTTAGAACTGCAACACCAATGATAGCGAGTATAATTCCAAGTACCTTTTTTATATTTGGTTTTGAATGATAAATAAAAAATTCTAGTAGTGTTGTAACAGCAGGAAAAGAAGCTACTATCAAAGCAGAATTTGAAGAAGATGTCATACTAACCCCAATGTTTTCTATTGCAAAATAAAGTGTAATCCCCAAAAATCCACTTAATGCAATACGCATACGATCTTCCTTTTGTATTTGTTCATTATTTGATGTGATTTTCCTCATGAACCAAAAGAGAATCACAGCAAAAAGAGTTCTAACTGCAGCGAGTTGAATAGGAGCAAAAGTTTCATAAGCTAATTTTGTTGCAATAAAAGATGCACTCCATAATACAACAGCCCCAGTACTAGCCAAGTAATAGTAAGATAAAGTTCCATTTTGTATATTTGTTTTTTGATTATCTAGTAATGATTTGGCCTTTAACATAGAAATATATATCCCCCTTTTGATTTAGTGACTACTATTGTAACTACTTGTGATTACAATATCAGTTTTAGTTGATTGTGTCAATAGATTTAGTTATAATATTAGTTACTAAAGTAGCGACTAATATTATTGGAGGATTTATGGAAGATAACATTTTAGAAGTATTAAAAAATTTAAATTTTACAGAATATGAAGCAAAAGCATACCTTACATTATTAGAAGAATCACCATTAACAGGCTATGCAGTAGCAAAAAATTCAGGTGTGCCACGTTCAAAAATATATGAGGTTTTAGATAGTCTTGCTATGCGTGGAGATATTTTAATTAGCCATGGAAATACACAACAGTATGTTCCAATTCCAGCAAAAGAACTTATTAAAAATCGCCGGATAAAAGCTGAAGAAAATTTTAAACTTGCAGAAACATCGTTAGAACAATATAATCAATCTTCAAAGAATCGTGAGAATATCTGGAATATAACTGGTCATGACGAAATACTTGATAAAGTAAAAGAATGCATCCTCTCAGCAAAACATAGAATTTTGCTTGAACTTTGGAAAGAGGAATTCAAGGAATTAGAATCTGAATTAAAAAAGGCAGCTGATAAAGGAGTAGTAGTAACTATTATTTCGTATGGGGAAATAATAGCTGAATTTGCAAATGTTTACTTACATGATATGAGTACAGAAATTACCGATGAATACGGAGGGCGTTGGATTGTAGCTAGCGCTGATAATTCAGAAGTTGTAGCGGGTATTGTATCACTCGGTAAAGATAGTAGGGCAGCATGGACAATGCATCAAGGATTGGTTATGCCTATAACAGAAGTCATGATTCATGATCTGTATATTATGGAAATTATGGAGGAGCATAGAGAATTATTAGAAGAAAGTTTTGGTAAAAATCTTATTGAACTTCGTAAGAAATTTTCTATATACCAGGATTTAAAAAAACATTATGTATAATTAATCTATGAAATCATAATAGTTTATTTATAAAAAGGATAACCACAAAGAACGTGGTTATCCTTCTAAGAGGTTTCCCTCACTGTCGAGAAACAGTAGCTCATAGTACTTTTGGGGCCTTCCTTTGCCGCTGTCTCTTTTTTCAAATACAGTTCTCGCATATTCCTTTTCCTCGATTTTGTTAAGAATACGGTTTGCTCCTCTGACGGTGATGGATAGGCATTGGGCGACATCTTCAGAGGATAGTTTGTTTGTTCTCATAATTTCTGCATAATACATGATTTTCTGCAGATTAATGTTATTTATTCCGATGCTTTTGGCCAATGCCATGATTGCTGGGTCGGCCTTTTCACAAAACTGTATAACATTCATGTTCTGCATTGGTCCGATGACCTTCTGATCCTCGTTTATAAAAAAGCTACAGCTGCCTGTAAATGCATTGGCCTGACGGTGAGCTCTGATGGCGTTTTCGTTAGCTTGATAATATTCATGCCCCGAGCCCCATCCGATTATTACTTTGTCGCTTGCATGCTCCTCCAAATATTTCAACAGTGCACAATTCTGCGCGTTAGAGGTGATTTTCGTAAAATTTCCGTAGGTAGTGTATAGTTTAACAAAGCCTTCCGAAACTTGGGCCGTGTCTGGAAGATTCATGCTGCTCAGAAATCTGCCGGCTAGCACTTTCAGCTCATGAAGTTGCTCTTTGGACTGTGGGTGCACCGTTTCAATCGATAAGCATGCCACAACTGCACTCCTGCTCTTGAGCTCGAGGATGGTAATTTCGTTGATGATCCCACTTATGGTTTCTTTAACGTTTTCCAAAGTGGGTCGTATTAAGATATATTTTACCCCGTGTTTTTTTAGTTCTGGAACAAAATGGCTGAATGCCGTAATCGACAAGTCTATTTTATTTTCTTCCCACAGTGTTATATGGTTTTCAAGCATTGTTTCCACTCTTTCGAACAGATTGTCGCTATCAATAGGCTTTCCCTGATGAGTCAAGTACTTTTGGAATTCACTGAAAGAATCGATAATATATGCAAAATCTACATAGATTCTTGATATGTCAAGCCCAGGTTCAGTAAGCAGCAGCCTAAATAGCTCTCTGTATAGAAGGGTTTCATTATCCTGCAAAATGTGCGTAGGTACTTTCGTATCTAAACATTCCTTATCTATTGATTCGTAAAGAATCCTGCCGCTGATAACAAATCCGTCCACCGAATCTAAGTTTTTTAGATATACGTCTTTTGTTTCTCTCAAGTTACTGATTGTAAAAATTCGAAACTTACATACCGACTGCAATTCTTCTTCAATGTCACGGAAATAGTCCATATAGGATTCCGTTGTGATTATACCCAGTCTGATTTTCATGGCAAATTCCTTTCATAAACAATTTAATGACATGAATTATAACATAAAAAATGTCATATTTCAATGATGCTAGTAGTTGGGAAAAAATATGTTCTTAAAATGTCTTGTTTTATTATTGACAACTTTTTGTTCTTAAAGTACAATGAAAGTGTTCTTAAAATGTCTTAAAATAAAAAAATGAGCAATTTTAATCTGTTGTTCACTAATACAATCTATTTTTAAGGAGGTGTTAATTTTGGCTGAAAAAACTGAAGAATTTTTGAATATGGCCAATCAGTTACAGGAAAAATTGGTCATGTACAGACATCATCTTCATTCGATTCCGGAACTTGACCTAAGTTTACCTGGGACAACTGCTTATGTAAAAGAGGCGTTGGAGTCGATTGGCATTAAGCCCACTCCAGTGGGAGAATCAGGATTAATGGTAACCATCGGCGGACAACGCCCCGGGAAGGTGATTCTTATTCGTGCAGATATGGATGCGCTGCCAATTGAAGAAGAAACTGATCTTCCTTTTGCATCATCCAACGGAAACATGCATGCATGCGGTCACGACATGCATACTTCAATGCTGCTAGGAGCTGCAGAGATACTAAAGGCAAATGAAGGGCAGCTTTTAGGAACGGTCAAACTTATGTTTCAGCCGGGCGAAGAAACTATGCATGGTGCCAAGATGATGATTGAAAATGGGATCCTCGAAAATCCTAAAGTGGATGCGGCAATGATGATACATGTAATGACAGGAATTCCGTTTCCCAATGGGTTATTTATTACGCCTGAGGCAGGAGGAGCGAGTTCAGCTTCTTCAGATTGGTTCGAAGTCATCATCAGAGGAAAGGGTGCACATGGAGCGATGCCTAATGCCGCAGTAGATCCATTAAATGTAATTGCTCATCTTCATCTGGCGCTACAGGGTATCATAAGCCATGAAATTTCTCCAACTGATAGTGCAATTCTTACGGTTGGAGTAATGGAAGGCGGAACTACAAACAACGTGATTCCCGATACTGCCAGGATGAAAGGCAGCGTACGTACTTTTGACGCCGTATTGAGAGAAAAAATTGAAACCCGCATCCGGGAAATTTCCACAGGTATTGCGGAAACATTTAATGCAAAGGCAGAGGTGATTTATACCAGGGGCTGTCCTGAAATAAAAAATGATAGCGAGCTTAGCCGTCAAATGAGAACCACTATAGCAAACACTTTTGGTGCAAATTCCTATATTTATCTATCACAACTAACACCCGGTGGTAAATTAATGGGATCTGAAGACTTCTCGTTTGTAACGCAAGAGGTGCCAAGTATCTCGGTGTTTATTAATGCAGGCAATGCTAAAGAAGGTTATAGTTACCCTATGCACCATCCAAAGGCGATATTTTCGGATGATGTGCTTAAGAAAGGTGCTGCGGCTTATGCGGCTTTCGCCAGAGATTGGCTTGAAAATAATTAATAATATTAAAACAAAATTAGGAGGAATTAAAATGTCAGAAAACCGTATGATTGGACCAACAAAATTTGAAGAGTACTCAGAGAAGTACAAAGAGTTTTTATCAATGACCCGTCGTGATGGAATAATTGAAGTAAGATTGCATACTAACGGAGGACCATATGAACATAATTGGGAAGCCCATACTGCATGGTCTCATGCATGGTCAGATATTGGCCGTGACCCTGAAAACGAGGTAATGATTATTTCTGGAACAGGGGATAAATGGGTAGTAGGAAACCCAGATGTCTGGAACACAAAATTTATGGATTGGCCTAAGCAAAAGAAACTTGAACAATATCATGAATCACTAAGACTACTTGAAAATATGATATTCTGCATTGACATCCCTACAATTGGGGCGATAAATGGTCCTGGAACTCACTGCGAAATTGCATCTCTTTGCGATATTACAATTTGTACAGAAGACGCGGACTTTTTTGATCCACATTTTATAGGAGGCACACCTCCTGGAGATGGAATGATTCTTACATTGCAAAATATGATTGGTTTTAAGAAAGCAGCATATTACGCATACACTGGTAAGAATATTAATGGTCAAACAGCATTAGAGCTTGGCATAGTAAGTGAAGTGTTGCCACGCGAAAAGCTTCTTCCACGTGCTTGGGAACTTGCAGAAATGATAATGCAGGCACCTCGTTCAGCAAGACATCTTACTCATTCAATTTTATCACGTCCTTGGAAAAAAGCCTTAGTCAGTGATCAAGGTTTCCAACTTACTCACCAAATGTATGACATGGCTATTGATGAAGAAGGTGTTCTTGAAAGATTGACAAAAATGAAAGGGCGATTAATGGGCAAATAAGGACAATAGCATTAAATTGATATTGGAAGTAAAGAAATAGTGATAGAGGGGCTATATGCCTTTAAGTATAAAACTAAAGGCAAACCGCCCCTCTGTTAAGTTTTTTAAGAAATACTGGCATTTTTGCTAAGGAGGAATCGAAATGTCTGATAGATGTATGGTGGGGTCTACAAGGTTCGAAGAATACTCTGAGAAGTACAAAGACTTTTTCATAATGACCCGCCGTAACGGCATAATCGAAGTACGTTTTCATACTAATGGGGGACCGTTTCAATTTGACTGGCCGGGCCAAACCGCATATGGTAATGTATGGTCAGATATTGGCCGTGACCCTGAAAACGAGGTGATGATTCTTACAGGGACAGGGGATTTGTGGCAAATAGGAAATCCAGAAGTCTGGAAAACAAAATTTATGGATTGGCCGAGGAACCGTAAGCTGGAAATGTATCATGAATCCTTGAGAATGATTGAAAATATGATCTATTGCATCGATATTCCAACAATTGGGGCGATTAATGGTACAGGATCACACTGGCAACTGGGAACGTTTTGCGATATTACAATTTGTGCTGAAGGAACAGAATTTTTCGATGCACATTATCTTGGTGGTATACCTCCTGGAGACGGAATCGTTTTAACACTTCAAAATTTACTAGGGATCAAGAGAGCGGCATTTTACGCATACACGGGTATGAATATTAATGCTCAAGAGGCATTGAACCTCGGTATGGTTAGTGAAGTACTGCCACGTGAAAAGCTTCTTCCACGTGCATGGGAACTCGCAGAAATGATAATGCAGGCACCTCGCTCTGCGAGACATCTTACTCATTCAATTTTATCCCGTCCTTGGAAAAAAGCCTTAGTCAGTGATCAAGGTTTCCAACTTACTCGCCAATTGTACGACATGTCCATTGATGAAGAGGGTGTGCTTGAGAGATTGGTAAAAATCAAGGGACGTTTTCAGGGGAATGAAAGATAGTCTATGTGTTGATTTATGGTTCCATTGCAAAAACGGGCAAGGGTCATATGACTGACAGGGCTATTATTAAGGCATTGTCACCAGTTCCAACTGAGATTCAAACACCCGTACGACATCTTTTGATTTGGTTGTAGAGACCATGTATTAAACTGGTTTTGATATGAGCAGCGATTACCGCGAAACTGCAGATGGTAGGATATCAAAACTCTACAAAATGAATTTAATTTTGTCATATTACTGTCACAAATCTTAAGTATTATATAAATATAAATTAGTTAAACATTATTTACCCTTTATTAAATAAATATTAACCAGTATTCAGAATGGTCTATTACACCCTAGTAGATCATTCTTTTTTATTTATAGAATTAGATTAGTTTAATTTGTTACATAATAATATTGAAATAAGAATATGAAAAACTTGTAAGTGAATGCAGTTGCAATATAATAATAAGTGCATAAAGTCATATTGAATAGTTAAAAATTCTAGCCTTATAAAAAATTATATTAAAAGTATATAATCCATGTAGCTAGGAGAAAGCTTATGCAAATTAATTATATGAATCTAATTATGAATTGGAGTAATTTTAATAATAATAGGAATATATAAAGTGACAAAATCCTTTAAAAGTTATATAAAAAAGAACCAATGATAAAAAAAGCTTAGGATAATGAATGGAGAACCATACCATAAGTAAATGATAATTTATTGAAATTTTATGCTTAGTTAAGGAGATAGCCTATATTATATGAATTATAATATAGGTTATTTTTTGTTTTGGAATATTTTATTTCTAAGTGTAATGGTTTCCTTTAAATACAGTTTTTGAACAAATCGTTGTATCACTAATAATTCATTAAGTGTAATTGAGCAAAAACTTTAATGTAATCGAGAACATATATTAATAAAAAAAGTTTTTTAATATTTAGAACAAATTTTGCTTACGAAAGCTAATGAAACATTGCTACAATTACGAAGCAAGTATTGCATTTGAAAAAATAAGTAATGTAAAAGGAGTGATTACAATGGATTCGAAAATTGATATAAATAAATCAAAATCAACAGCTATGACTATTTAATCTATGGCAGAATGCGCTATTTTGATTAGTTTGAGTGAGAAGAATGGGGAATACCTAATGAAAATTGGAGAACAAATTAAGCTAATAATGAATCAATAAGACTGAGTTAAATTTTAACATAATTATTAGTGTTACATTTTTATGTGATCAATTATTTAGATCGGTCTAATTTATGGAGGGAACTATGAATAAAAAATATAAGTTAGAAAGTAATCAAGGAATAAATTTTATAAGTATTATTGCTATATTAGTAGCAAGTGCCTTTGTGGCAACTTTTAATGAAACTATACTTAATGTTGCATTATCTGCAATTATGAAAGACATGAATGTATCTGCTGGAACTGTTCAATGGCTTGTTACAGCTTATATGACAGTAGCAGCGGTAATGGTACCTGTTACAGCTTTTCTTATTCAGTCGTTTAAAACAAGAAAATTATTTTTAAGTGCAATGGGATTATTGCTTATTGGAACAATATGTGCGGTATTTTCAAATTCTTTTGCTATGTTATTGATTTCAAGAATGATACAATCATCAGGTACGGGAATGATAATACCAATTATGATGAATACCATATTATTAGTAGCACCAAAAGAAAAACTAGGAATATCAATGGCAATATGTGTGCCAGCAATTTTATTAGGCCCTGCATTTGGTCCAACAGTATCAGGAATTATATTACAATATTTTAGCTGGCATGCGTTATTTATAATGTTAATACCAATTGTAGCCATACTTATGATTATAGGAACACTATTCTTAGTTAATGTAGGAGAATTAACTAAGCCTAAGATGGATTACCTATCAATTATTTTATCGACAATTGGAGTCGGAACAATAATATATGCTATAAGCAGTATAAGTGAAGGGAATATTAGGATAACTTTAATAAGCTTTATAATAGGTATTATTTGTTTGATATTATTTATAAAACGACAAAATGCTTTAAAAGAACCAATGCTAAATTTATCTCCGTTTAAATATCCCAAATTTGTAATAGGAACAATTTTAGTAATGATAGCAATGATGGCTACTTTTACTATGAGTATAATGTTACCAATGTATATGGAAGGAGCTCTTGGAAAAACAAGTTCAGTAGCAGGGTTAGCATTATTACCAGCTGTAATTTGCGCTGGGCTAGCAGCACCTGTAGGAGGGAAAATTTACGATAAATTTGGTGTAAAGTTTTTAATACCATTAGGAACAGGAATAGTAACTGTATTTGTATTTTTAATATCTTTATCTAAAAGTGATACATCTTTAGTGCACTTAGTAATAATCTATATATGCATGAGCGTGGGAGTTGGATTATTTATGTCTCCTTCTCAAACTCATGGGTTGAATCAATTGCCAAAAGAATATTATCCTCATGGAGTAGCAATAGTAAATACGCTTCAACAAGTTTCTGCTGCTATAGGGTCATCACTTTTTATTGGAATAATGTCAGCAGCTCAAATTAATGCATTAGAAGTGCACCATGTAACTAATGAAGTTGCAATAGCAACAGGATTTTCAACTGCAACATTGGTAGTTTGTGGATTTGCATTTGTGGGATTAATTTTATCTTTTTTCTTTGGGAGAAATATATCACAAGTCAAAGATAAAGAACAAGTAGGATGCACAACGAGATAAGCAAAAAAAGCCGCTAGCCGGTTTAATACTACATCAATACCGTAATATAATAGTTGTTTATCCGTGCATATAGTCTGTAAGGAATCAAATATATGGTTATAGTATGTCATTTAAGCCACTTAGATGAAAGAAAGTGATATATGAGTTAAAATGTATTGTCACTTGCTATTGACACGGACAACTATATCGTAAATAAAATACAGTTTCTTATTATTAATATAATTAGTATAAGGGAGTGTCGCAAAATGATTAAAATTTAATCATTTTGCGACACTCCTTTTTTATGTATCTGATAATTGAATTTTCTAATTATACATTATAGTGAAAATGTTTCAGTTTCACCGTTGATAGAATAAATAGAAGCTGTTCCTTTAGTGAAGTATAAAACAGCAAAAATTCCGTCATCAAGACTGTACATGCGTTTTAAAGATGGATATGCTTCTAGTGCAAATTCCTTTACTTCGCGTCTATCATCATTTGCAACTTCTCCAGCAACACGAATCCATTGACCTTTTTTGTTCATAGTAGAGATTTCAACCTTTGGGTTTTGTAACATTTGCTTAAAACAATCTTTTTTGTTGTTAGTAACAATATATAATTTTTCTTCATATTCAAAAACAGCGCCAAATGGTCTTACTCTTGGTTGATCACCCTCAGTAGTAGCTAAGTAAAAAGTACCACTCTCTTTTAAAAATTCCAATGCTTTTTTCATAATGATTACTCCTCCTATATCTGTATGTTGAAATTGATTATGCAATAATGATAACATGTATAGTATAAATAACAAGTACGATTTTTATAGCGTGTAAGTATCAATTAGGATACTAATGATCTTTTTGGGAAATGTCCATATTTTACAGTTCAAAAAGTGTTCTCGGGGAAATAGTCAATATTAATCATGCATCATTTGAATGATGAAACATTGCGTTATGGAGAATTAGAAAGAAGAATTGGGGAGATAAGTATATTGAGTATCTTAAAAGTAAATAGAACATAGTAAAGTTATAGCAATGTAGTGAATGAATATAAAATAAATGTAAAAAAGGCAAGTACACTTCGCTAGAATAACCCGTTATCCAGTAAATGCCCAAGCTAAAATATTAAACAGAGTGTCGCAAAATGATTAAATTTTA
This sequence comes from uncultured Clostridium sp., assembly GCA_963524945.1. GTDB lineage: Bacteria > Bacillota > Clostridia > Clostridiales > Clostridiaceae > Clostridium. The sequence goes on along the minus strand of CAURJV010000002.1, from coordinate 795 downwards.
ATCAGGAGCGATGCTCCTTTTCGGTTTAAACTAGCAAATTTCTAAATATTTAAAATACGATATTAATTATTTAAAGATTTCTGATTTTTAAGAGCACTAAAATAAGCCCAGTTAATTTATTCCATAATTAGGCAGTAGGTTTCAATTCATGAAGATGATTCTGAGTTTTTTCATTTTGTATTTTTGAATGTAATTTGTTAATGTTATAACCAAAACAAAGCAAAATAAATTCAGTTTGAACGCTATTTTTTCCACTTCTCATAAGTTTGTGGTTTTATATAAGGAGTTTGCTTATTTGATTCTAAGAATAAATAATTTTCTTCGCTTTCATAACCTGAGTCTGCAATTATATTAAGATATTTACAACCGATTTTTTCTTTCATATTATTAAGCATAGGTATTAATGTTGCTATGTCATTTCTATCATCAAATATTCCGACACCGGTTACGTATTCACTTTCAACTGCGATTTGCACATTATATGCAGGTTTTAATTGACTATTCCTCATATGAGCAACTTTCATATGCATGAAAGTTGCTCTGTCCACTTTTGAATTTTAGTTTTTCTTTTACCAATTTCATGAACAAACTCTATGTTTCTTTTCTTTTTTTCATATTCAAGCCATTGAAGAATTTTATCAATATCATCTATTAATGTTTCTTTCTGAACAGTAAATTTTTTTAATTCTCCAAGATTAATATTTTCTAAAAGAACAAGAATTTTATCAAACAATTTTTCCTCATTTTTTAAAATAGTTTTTTTCCAAACAAATGTATAACGATTAGCATTCGCTT
>CAURJV010000001.1:0-182930 GCA_963524945.1 uncultured Clostridium sp. | reverse complement strand
TCCAGTATCATCTACTGCACCGACCACTTTTGTATAATCTGATTGATTCACTTTATCTGACAATGATGTATCAACTTTATCTAGCCGAGCATCTAAATTCACTTCTCCATTTCTAGCATTTTGTATCTCTATTTTTAAATTACTAACATCCTGTGTTATTGCTGTTATATCTCCAAATCCTTGCATTGCCGAAATCTTTTGATCTGCTAATGCACATTCTGTTACTATTTCCTGTTTTTTATTTTCTGCATTTGTTATAGTGGCTTCTAATGAATCTTTTTTATTATTTGCGCTTACAGTACTTGCATCTAAAGCCGTTTTCACATTATTAGCATTAGTATTTGAAGTATCTAAAGATGTCTTAGTTGTATTTGCTGTATTTATGCTTGAATCTAAATTTTCTTTTATATTTTTTACATTTGTAATATCAGATTCCAATCCACTTTTTACTGTCTTTGCCTCGTTTAATACATCACCAATATCTTCAATTTCATCTATCTTATTATCTAGTTCTTGCAATAATGTAATAGTCGCTACACTTATTGTTCTATCAGCTTCTAATACACTAGGAATTACTTTTATATTAAAATTAAAGGTGCTTTTCTTTTCTCCTGTAGTTTTATCTATAAATTGCAATTCCATTTTAACTATTCCGCTTGTTGTGGTTAGTTGTTCATCCGATACAATGTTTACTTCATTGTTATTAATAGTTATATCTGTATTTTGAATTAATAGAACTTGATCTTGTTTTAATGCTTTTAATCTACATCTATAATTACTTAAATCTGCTTGTATTCCATTATCCCAAATATTAAGTATAAGATTTAAGTCATCTAGTTGCTTACAATTTACAGTAACTAATAAATTTTCCTTTAAATCTAGATCTATATATAATTTTTGTATATCACTCATTTAATCACCTTACCTCTCTTTTTATTCTTAAACTAACCCTTTGTCTTGTAACAATTTATATGCTACCGTTCTAACATAATCGTTTAAGTCATATCCACCTTCACCGTTATAATAAATATAAAAATCAGAATCATGTATTGTTAGTCTATGACCTATACCTAAATTGGATAAAGTTATACCTTCCATATTGGCTAAGGCACTTGAAAGATTACTAGTTTTACTAAAAGCTGCATTATCAAAATACAAGTCTTTTACCATTACGATACCATCTGATCTTATCCACATAACTATATTTCCATTCTTGTCTTTGATTTTAAATGCACCGTTTTGAATTGTCTGGCCAGAGCTATCAAAAGTTACATTCATATCAGTCTGATTATGGATTGCAATAGTGACTGCTTCTGCATTTTGTTCTATCAAAGAGCTAATCTCACCTTCATCAACCTTACTAGATATTTGATTATTTAGTTGTGTGATTTGAGACTTTGCTCCATTTAAATCTGAAACTGTTGTTTGTATTTGTCCTGCCTGCTGAGTAATCTGACTTTGTAAATTGTTTTTTGTATCTGTAATTGCAGATGTTAAACTACCTGCTGTTTGTGTTATTTGTGATTGAAGCTGATTTTTAGTATCTGTTACAGTGGATTGAATTTGCTCTGCTGTCATTTCAATTTTGGATGTTAAGGTATTATCTAAATTACTAACTTGCAATAAAATATTTTGTTCAGTAAATTTAATACTTTTAATTGTTGAATTTATAATATCCGTAATGCTCTGTCTACTAAAACCAATCTCAACTTTATCTATTGTTGTTATTCCTTCTGAATCTACTGTATAGGTAATTTTATTAACTCTCCCTTGTAAATCTAGATTCAACTTCTTATGTTTTACATAAACTTTATCTCCTAAATGCACTGTCTCCAGAATCTTATAATTTTTATATTCCTCAGTCTTACTTAATTCTATAAAATCAATACTATAGTTAAATTTAAGCTGATCTACTTTATCTTCAACAAACATCTTATTGCAGGTATCTCTCATGATTTTATAAGCTTCATTTAAAGTTATTTGTCCTTCACCTTTTTCACTTTTGCCATCCCAAATGTTTAAACTTAAATCCACTTCTTTAAAATATCTCTTCTCATATTTCTTAACATTAGGAGATTCTATGCAATATTCAGGAAGCCTATAATCACCACTTCTAGGTATCAAAACTGTTGCTAAATCTGTGTTATCTATAGTTTCTTTTATCGAAGATATGTTTTTACCATATTCAGTAACAACTCCATTGTCTTGTCCTCTTTGGTCAACTATATCTATAGTGTCATTACTTACTATGAACTCTCCACCATATTCAGATAAAACGCTATTCTCTGAACCTATAATGGCACTTAATAAATTGCCTTCCTTGACTTCTAATATCACATTAGTATTTGGATTTGTATCCAAATTACCTACTTTATAATTATGAGGATCTAAAGCATTATCCAATATAATTTGTATAGCTTCTTTTCTGGTCTTTCCTACAATAGTCATAGCTCTAATTCTATTTTCCTTTAAATCTGCTAATAACTTAGATTGACTTTGAACACTAATAGAATTAGAATGGGTTTCTTTTTGAATTATTCTGAATTGCTGGTTATCTCTACTATCAATCGTTGGAGTAGAAATTATTGAAGCAGTTACTAAATTACTAGAAATATTTTTAGTGTCTTCCAATGGATATTCAAGTTCCATCGTATAATCTTCATTTATCTCTTCAGTAACCTTGCAAGAAATAACATTACTTAACACATTTTCATTATGAGTAAAGTCTGTTTCATTATTTTTAAATAATTTAATCAATTAATAACACCTCCATCTTGGAGTAATCTCTAATTTACTTACATTTCCACTCCATGAAATTGTATTTTTTCCGATAAAAAAGACCAGATAATCTCCAGTCATATTTCTTCCAAAATTAATATTATCTTTATAGCATTCTTTTATTTCTGAATCTATTGTCACATAATCAGTTACATTTTGTATTTTGAAATTTGAACTATTAATACTCACAGTTATGCTTCCATTTCCATAAATCTTTATCATCGGTCTTGATTCATATGTACCAAAATTATTTAATACCATTCCACTAGTTGTAATTGTTTTTGTTTTTAATCCACTAGTCATGTATTTTAGTCCATTACAAATAAAGGTTGCAGTAAAACGTCTTATAATTCTGCTAGTAGTTTTAGTTTCACTTATTTTGATCTGTTTAACTTTATATGTTTTACTCTCGTCTGCACTATAAAAAAGTTCTTTAGATTTTGTATTTAATAACCAATTGTCAATCATGGCTTTCTTCATAAAGTATTCATCTTCATTAGCCTTATACCAGAAATCAAAACTAAAACTTATATCTTCAAATCCCTTAACCTTTGTAAGATTTTCTCCACCATCGATTGATATTGTTTCATATATAATATTACAAGCTGGTATAACTGGAACATTTTCTATTATTAAATCTAAGTCTCTACTATCTACATTGTTATAAAATATATAAGACATTATATCCACCCCTTCCTATTATTATTGAATGCTAAATTACTGCTTATATAAGGTGTTGCTACTCTAGCAATTTCTTTTCCATCTAAAATTACAGGGACTTCGATTTTAATTTGCTGAGGACTTCCACTACCATAGGAATTCTGTGCAATATTACTAGCCACTTTATTAGCTACACTTTCAGCGGTTTTTAAGACCAAATCTTCACTTGCATCATGATTATAAATTCTTGTATGATTTGGTAATTGGTAAAGTTCCCACCCATGTTCATGAAGTGTAGTAAATCCCCCATTAAAATCTTGATTACCACTCCAATTATGTCCAATTGTTAATTGATCAGCATCTGATGTATCTACATCTGAAGCATTTCCACTTACATTATAGGCAAATGTTTTTGATGACGGAATCCAGCTACTCCACCAATTCTTCAATTTCTGCCACCAAGTTAATATTTTACCTGTTGATGTATCAACACTATTCTCAAGATCGCTATTCATCCCTTTTATCTTTTCAACTGCTCCATCACGAGTTTCTTGTGCCTTTTGAATAGTATCATCTCTTTGTTTAGTTGCATCTGCTATCATTTTATCAGCTTGTTCTGATGTTATAGAACCTACCTCATCACGTTGCTTAATTATTGTTGCAACTGTTTGGTCATATTCATCATTAGCCGCTTTAATAGCTCCATCTCTACTTTCATTTAATTTTTGAATATGTTCTGATGCCTGTTCAGCAGTAATTCTCCCATCATAATCCTTCATTCTTTGTAAGATAACCTGTGCCTCAATCTCATTATCTGAAAGTGACTTTACTGCATTTTCTTTCATTTGATTTTGTAATTTTCCTATATCAGTTACTTCTTGACTCGTTAAAGTTCTATGATCATTACTTGCATTCTGAATTATTTGATTAATTTGATCTTCATATTGCTGAGTTTGAGTTTGCTTATTATTATAGAATTCTGCTGTCTTTTGCATTATTTCAGCTTGTTCTGTACTGGTAATAGTATTTTGTTGTGTGAATAATTCTTGTAACTTAGATATGCTATCAGTTTTCTGTTTCTCATATCCTTGTATAACACTCTGAGTCATACTATCGAATTTAGTTTTAGTATCAGTTGCAATTTCACCTGTGATTGTTTGACTATTTATATACAAATCTTGTATACTACTCTTTGCACCTTCATCCATATCTAAATATGATTTTACTGCTTCTTTAGTAGCATCACTTATCTTTATTGTATTAGTTGCAACATTTTGAGTCATAGCTCCATATTCAGTTTGTACAGTTTGTGAAGTATACTCAACTTTATCCGCAAATAAATCTACTGAAGGTACAACTTCTTGAGTTAATCCTTTATATATTCCATATCCAGCTAACGCAACTGCACCAGCTACTGCTATATATGGCGCCGCCGCTACAACTGCACCACCTAATCCCGTAGCTAAAGTACCAAGTCCACTAGTACCTCCAGCAACCGCACCTGCTTCTGCAACACCTTCTGTTGCTACTGTTGCAGTTCCTAAAACACCAGACAATTTAGATGCTATATTCATTACAGTTCCAATTCCACTAGATACTCCACCAACTACTTTAAGAATTCCACCTAGTGCAGTACTGAACATTATGACATCTGCAATAGTTTTTAATTGTTCTTTATCCATACCTTCTAAAGTTGATGTTAGCCCACCTATAACGTTGGTTATTTCCCCCATCACTGGTGCTAATGCATCTCCTAATTGAATACTTGCATTTTTTAACTCATTGAAATTTTTGCGCATTTTATTTCCAGCAGTATCATCTACTTTATTAAATGCTTCATCTAACGCAGTTGTATTACTAGTCATTTGTTCCATGCTTTGGCTGTACAAATCCATTCCTTGACCACTTGTCATTGTTAACACTGTATTAACAGCTTCTACAGATCCAAATAGCTGATACAACTCTTCAGTATTACCATTAGTCTTTTGTTTAACTTCCTCTAAGAATTTGCCCCATCCAACACTTTGTAAATGAGCAGTGTTGAATTCTATTCCTAACTTTTGTGCCATTTTAGCCGCTTCATCTGAAGGTTTTGCTATATTAGAATAAGCCGCTTTTAATCCTGTTATAGCTTCACTAGTCTTAATACCATTAGCCGTTAATACAGCAAGTGAACTAAATAATTCCTTTGTACTTACTTTAAGTGCACTAGATGTTGCCGCAACCTGTCCTATACTACTAGACATTTCCCCGAAAGTCGTTTTACCTAAGTTTTGAGCAATAAACATCTGATTGGCTATATCAGTTACTTCTTCAGTCTTTAATCCGTATGAGTTAAGAACTGTTGTTAATCCATCAACTGATGTTGCAGTATCTGTAAATCCACCCTTAGCCGCTTTTACTGCTGTTGTTAAAAACTCAACCGAATTCTCTGCCGCAACTCCTGAAGAAATAGTATCATACATACCATCTTGAATTGTTTCGAAACCTTCTCCAGACATATTTGATAGCTGGATTACCCCTTTACCAAGGTCATCTAATGAAATATTTGTTGTATCCGCTATTGTTGAAATCTTGGCCATACCATCACTAAAACCCATACTGAATTTAGCTCCTGCTATTCCTGCGGCAGTCAAAGGTGCTGTTAATTTTAATATACCATTACCAACATTATTAGCCTTATCGCCAAAATCTTTTAATTTATCGCTACTCTCTTTTAATCCTTTGCTAGCATTAAGCCATTTATTATTATTTTTATCCAACTCATCATTTATTTTCTTAAGTTCACCTTGAGTTTTGACCATCTCAGTTTCAGCTTTATTCATATTAGTTTGATAATTCTGTATCTGCTTGGCATTAGATTCAATAGCCTTTTCTTTTTTCTTATATTCTTCTGTTAGTTCATCAATAGATTTTTTAGCACTCTTAGCTTGTTCGCTTTCTTTTCCATACAATTGAATTGCTTCTTGATATTTTGCATTAGCACTTTCTAAACTAGCTTTTAATTTATCTCTTTCAGAAATATTTTCTTGCATCTTACTATTAGTTTTTTCCATTGCCTGTCTATATGTATCAACTTTTTTAGACTGCAAATCAAATTGCTTAGATAAAGCATCATGTGCAGATTTCAACTTATCACTAGTTGCTCCAAAAGTTTTTAATCCTTCACTAGCTAACTTAAATTCAGATTGAGTTTGTTTTAAACTACTATTTATACCTTTTATACTGGCATTATATCCAGTATCATCAAGTACCATCTTGGCGGTTATTCGCTTCTCTAAATCATTCAATTACTTTTACCCCCTTCCTATAAAAATTTTATTTCGTCTATATAAACTCTACATTCCTGATTATTAGATTTGTTTTCATTGTCTTTATCTTCTATTTCCCATCCATTAAATTTCACATGATTCATCAACATTTTATATATTTCAGAGTGGGTACTTTCCATGAATTCTTCTCTTGTATAATTAAGATGAATCTTACAAATATAAAAAAGCCAGTCAAAATTCAAAAAATCCGACTGGTCATTTAGTTTTTTTCAGTTTTAGTTTTAGATTTCTTAGTTCCTTTTTCATTTTTTGTATCATTTACACCCATGTAATCAAAGTATAAGTTTGTTACAAAGCTTGGTATTTCATAATTTAGTTGTTGAGGTGTTAACAAATCTGCTAATTCTTCAATCTCAAATTCTTTTTCTAAACAGCAACAACTTAATAATTTAAGTGCATTACTCATAAACTCTTTTCCATTCATGATTCCATCTAGAATAGTTCCATAGTTTCCATATTTAGAATCTATTTTTAAGATAGTTCTATTTACCATCTTAAAGCCATATTCAGTTTCAATTTCTTTTCCATCAATTATTTCTTTAATCATTAATCTTCTAGTCTTATCTTGTAAAACCATATAATCTCACTCCTCTTCATATTTTTAGAATAGAAAAGCCCTCAATTATATGAGAGCTTTAATTTAACTAAGGTGTAACAACTTTCTTAGTTGGTATTATTACACTTGTAAAGAATTTACTTTCAATATCACTTGGACAATTCTCATCATCTTCATCTACATTGTATTTCCACATTGAATTAAAAATAGTCGATTGGAATGTAGCTTTCATTTCTGGTGTCTGGAAATCAACCTTTCCTTCTTGCCCCTTAGCACTATCATCTGGCAATTCCATCTTACCTTTATAAAGGATTCCATATTTATTCTTTCCATTGCTTTTATTTGCTTTATACAATAAAGCTATGTATGGAGCAATGTCATCACTAGTTGCAAAAACTCCACCTTCTGTTGCGATAGTCTGTCCAAGTAAATCTGCTTGTTGTGCATTTGTTAAATCTACTATATTTACACTTAATTCGATATCCTCCAAAGTTGTTTTCTGATCCCATATTTTATTTTCCGCAAAAAGTTTTTCAGTATTAGCCTTTGGTGAAATCTTAATTTCTTTAACCCCCGGTAAATAGATAGGTTTATCGAATGTTAAACCAGTTTCATCATCTTTGATGATTTTTGCATAATATAATTTTTCTAAGCCTACAATAGCCATATAATAATCACTCTCTTTCTATATTTTAATCATTGTTTAATGTAATAAAAAAACGCATAGCTTTATGGAATAACTGTGTATCATTTTCATATAAATCTGCACACATACTCCTGTTAAAACCAGCGTTAATCATAATTTCTTTAATTTTATTTTCTAAATCTACATAATCTTTTTTGCTGAATATATCTACCTGTACATAATAATTAGTTGCTATCTCTTTATTCTCTGCCCATTCTTCACCATTCTCATCGAATATTTCATATTCAACATATGGTGGTTTCGGATTCTCTGCATGTAAAAAATATACTTTTTTATCTGCTGTTAAGTTCAATATATCCGTATCAGATAATGTATCTTTTACTAATTTCTTAATATTAACCATAACACCACCTCTACTTTAACAATCCTTTTGCTAATACTTCTAAAGCTTCATTTTGAGAACTATTTACAGACCTTTCTACAAATCCAGTATGATGCTTTTGTTGTGAGGTTCCGAATTCCTCAAACCCTGTATACCATTCACCCATAATAACTTGTCCAATTACCGAAAAATCATCTTTACTAACTTTTTCTTTAATTGCTTTTTTCGTCTTACCAGATTCTCCGACAGGTGTATTACTTTCAACTGCCTTGTAAATTACATCTATAGCACTTTTCATAGCCTTTTTTTCTTCTGCTTCAGTAAGTGTCATACCTTGTATAAGTTCCTCTAATTCTTCAAAACCTTCTAATTCAATACTACTCATATAATCACCCTTTAACCTCTGCCTTTATATCTATCCATTGGTGTAAATTGTTATAATCAGAACAGAATAATATATCATAATCATTATTCTCATAGATTACTTTATATTTTTTAGTTTCCCCTACTTCTAATAAGACCTTTGTTTTATTACAATATCGCACTGTAAATGTAACTATGTTTTCACTATTATTAGCTTTTGCAGATATGAATTCTTTTCCATTAACTTGTTTAAATGAAGACCAACACGGATAATATGTATCATCCCATTGAGGTTCATCAAAACCATTTTCATTTTGTATTTCACCAATGTATTTTGATATTATTATTCTTGTATTCATTTTTATGTTATTCATCTGTAGTCACCTATACAGTATTATACTGCAATTGCATCATAATACTTTGTAATGTAAATTTTACCTTTCCACTAGTTCTATACTCTTCCATCAGACCACGATTTTCATACCAATCATTAATCAAAACTCTACAGTATAGCCTTGCTAAAGCATTAGTATTATCAAAAGCTTTTCCAGTGGCATTAGTTAAATATGTTTCTGCTGAATCTATAAGCAATTGTATATCAGTATCCTCTTCTACATAATCTACCTTTAACCATGCTTTTGCTTCATCTAAATTTACTATCAAATACATCATTCCTTTCTAGATATATGTGCAACAAAAAAGGACCTCTTTATAAGCCTTTAATATTACACATATATGATTTAATTTTTTATTATAATTAAGCTAGTTTAACTAAAAGAACTTTTACTGCTTTTGTGTTAGCAGGTTGGATTTTTCCATCAAACCTTACTATACCTTTTAATTCAGTTGTATCATTTCTCCAAGTTGCACCACCTATGTTTGTACTTGCAATACTTAACTGTTCTCTATCATACATTGTATATAATTGTTTTAAATCTCCTATAACAAAAGGTGTTAATGTATCTGTTCCGTCAACAACATTAGATAAAAACTTCTTAGGTAGTTTAACTATTTCCCTTCCTAAGAAAGTAAATCCACTTTTTACAGTAACATCTGGTTGTAAATAAGGCTTACCAAAGTTGTCCATCAATCCATCTAAGTAATCATATCCATCTGCATTAGTAAAAATACAGATATTATCACCAGTAACTGTTTCTAAATCCACATTAAATATTGTTTTAAATTTCTTTATTGCCGCTTTATCATTAGCAAAAGGTGTTGTTACTTTTTCTGTTCTATCAACTAATGCACCTGTTGTTGATGTAGCTTCTGTTACAATTCCTTGTGCAGATTTCACTCCAGTTCCATTGAGTACTTGATAAGCATAGCTATTTAATTCATTTTCTGCGATCCATTTTGTTATAAATGCAAGTATATTTGCAGTAGAATCTGCTAATAATTCATTTGTAAGTGGAATAAATCCTGCATATTTTCTAACATTATAAGATAAATCATCAAATGTTGGTTCATATAATGCTTGGATATCAGCACCTTCATCCACTGATGCAAAACCACTTGCTTCTGGTTGATTAACCGAATAAGGTCTAGAACCTTTTAATGTTGTTACTGGTTCAACATTAATATACTTTCTAATATCAAACATTCTAGTGGAATCTTGGTACACCTTAATATCTGTGGTAATGTCTGGAGGTATTGCTACTCCACCTTTTGTTCTATCATTTTCTAATACTAAATTTTTAACTTCTAGCATTTCTTCAGCTGTAGCAGTTCCTGCAATTGCTTTTGCGATTATCATTTTATCCATAACTTTATTATCTCCCTTGTTTTCTAAATTTTTAGTTTTATTTTTAACTTCTTCTTCACTTTCAGCTTCAATCTTTTCTTGAATTTTAATTTTTGCTTCTATAACCTCAATTTCATCTGCCTTAGCATTTATTTCATCTGCTTTTATTCCATCTTTTATAGCTAGAGCCTTTGCTTCTACCTTTATTTGTTCTAATTGTTGTCTTAATTCATCACTTAATTTCATATATTTATTACCTCACTTTACATATTATTTTCTTTATATTTGAATACAAAAAAAGAACACCTATATATCATTTCAAGGTATTCTTTATAGTAATTTGAGCCTTAATTTTGCTTTCGCTAACTCTAAATCATTTTTATTTTCCATATCTGATTTTTTACAATCTGTCTTATTACATTCATTACACAAACAATCTTCAGTATTAGGTTTGCAACAATTATCATCTTTTATAGAACACTCACTACACATACATCCTTGATTCTCTTCATTTGAAATATCCATCATTGGATTCACTAATTTACTTTTTAAGTTAATAGGAATATTTTTATAGTTCTTTAATATATCTTTGTTTCCTATACATGCAACTAAATCTTTAGATTCCTCTAATATAGTAATATTAAATATTTCACTCATCTCTTGTGCATTTAACCAAGTTTCTGCACTTAACATATTTTTAATTTGCTCCTCTGTTATACCTTCTTTAGCTTTAGACATATATAAAGGCATCATTACGGAATCTTCAACCTTATTTAATAAATTAATTTGTTCTTGAAAATCATTAGCATTCCCCATCGAAATATTCATAGGTTTATGTATCATTAATAAAGAACTTGAATAAGCATATATATTATCTGAAATCATTGGTAAAAAACTTGAACAACTTGCTCCAATTCCATCAATATAACTATTAATTGTTATTCCCTTATCTTTTACTCTTTGTAACATTGCTAAAATTCCTTGAGTAGTAAAAACGGAACCTCCAACTGAATTAATATAAATATTTACAGTATCAATACTATTTCCATCAACTCCTATTTGATCTAAGGTATCCTTGAAGTCTTGAAAAGTAATATCTGTGCTATCCCATTTACTATCATATCCACCAGAAATAATTTCACCATAAAGCATAATGTCTAGGCTATTTTTATCTAATTGGTTTTTAAATTCATAGAATTTTTTATTTATCATTTTGCTTATCACCTCCCACTACATTAAAATCTTTATTATAATTTGCACCAGATTTAATAATATCTAAAGGTGCTAAATTACCATTCATAAGTAAAATATCTGCTCCATCAACATAAGAGTATCCTAACTCTTCACGAGCTTCATTTATTTTGATTATTCCATTATTCGTACCTTTTACTAGATATTCCATAAGTGCGGATGGGTCTAATTTGAATAATTCTTTAGTAGAATATTCAAGAAATATTCCCTTGCTTTTAGCTTGATTAGATAACAATTTTCTAGTATCTTCTTGCTTATACATTTGCAATACTGGACTTAAAGAGTTAACGTAGAAATCCATTTGTTGACTTACCGAATTTGCATAAGAACTCTTACTATAATCATTTATAACATTAGGACTTAATCCAAACGCACCAGCTAATCTTAATGCGTTTGTATTATTTATTACAGAGAATTCTGCATCACTAAGTTTCATGGAAAGAACATCTGCTCGAATTGAAACTGGTAATGGCAGAAACTTTGTACTATTTAAATTACCATACCTCTCTACCCCTTTTACTAATTCATCTTTTGCTCCATCAGATAAATCACCTGTGTATTGTAAAAGTATCTTATCTCCAAACATACCTGATTTATATAAATTATTGATATAAGATTGAGCATGTTTCTGCGTATCAATTTGCATAGCTAAAACATCTTTAATTGCTACCCCCATAATTCCATCCCATGTCATAGATGCTTTATAATGTGATATTTCACTTGCACTAAAAGTATATTTCTTTCCACTATTGTTTTGGTCATACCAAACGTACCAAAGTGCATTACTATTTCCGAATAATCCCGCATTATCTCTCCAAACTGTTACATTTTCACTGTCTAAAATCCATCTGCTTTTCAATTTTCCTTTTTCATAGTAGTTATAAACATAAGCATTTCCATAAAAATTTCTTTGTAATTCAACGCAACTTTTGAAAGTTGATGATGACATATACTCATTTGGTTCTAAATTTAAAATATTATCTAAATTGTTATCAATGATTCTTGTTTTTCCTTTTAAGACATCAAACGAATATTGATATTCTGGTAATTTACTTATTGCTTTACTATAGAAATCTAAACAAGTATAAAACACTATTTCTCCTAATTTATCTGAATTAATTGAGTTTATATCTAAACCTAATAAGTTTAATAAATTTTTATCGGATAATGAATATTCATTTTTAATATTTTGCTTCTTTACTCTATTCTTAAGTAATCCCACATTCTCACCCCCTTCCATGCTATTCTTTAGGATATTTCAGTAAAAATATAGTTAATCCAAAGAATATCAATCCCACGACATATAATCCAAGTATTTTACTTACTAAAAAACTTGCATAAACAATAAAAAAAGCACTAATGAGTCCAGTTAATTCAACATCATTACTACATATAAATTCCTTTATTTTATTCACTTTCACCCCTCATTTACTCTAAGAATAGAATGATTTAATATAATCTTCTGTTAATACTATCGGTTTTGGTTCATTTCTCATACTAAATTTATGTGCATCTACCCATGCAGCTATAGGATCAATTCTTTTAAATCTAGAATTTTTATCTAACATAACTTTTCCATTTTTAGGTGGAGTTAATTCACAGTTATTCATAGCCCAACATAGTAATTCATCATTTCTATTAAAATATATGTTACCTGCCTCTACTTCATATTTTATATCCATGGTTGCATCATTTAGTGATTTACTATTTTGATAAATGTCAAAGCAATCAACACCAAACTCTTCTAAATCCACCAGAAAAGCTGATACATTAGCTTGGTCATAACAAATATACTTCAATTTCAAATTATATTTTCTAATCTGCTCTCTTACATATTTTAAAATTTCCTTATAGTCTATTTTAATACCACCTAATGCAGTCGTTTTAGTCACCAAATCTTTTTTTATCCAATATTCATAAGGAACAGCATCTGTTTGTTCATGTTCTTTTATTCTCATTGCTGGTAAAAAACTATGATGATGAACAAAGTATTTTTTCTCATTATCTTTTAAGAATGTAAATTCAAATGCAACTGAACTTAAATCTCCACCAGAACTAGCATCTAAACCTAATATAAATTCATGCCCTCTAAAATCTTCTAAAGTTAAATCACATTCACATTTATGAAATGCTGTCATATTCATATACTTTTTCTCAGTAAATTCTACCCACATATTAAGTTGTTTAGTTTGAAAGTCGTTCCAATCCTTACCTCCCATTGCTTTAGCACTTTTATAAACTGGTATTAAATTTTCTAAAGCTTCTCTATCATATTCTAGTATAGGGTTAGCTTTTATCCAATTTTCAGGATTGTCTTTTTCATCTTCTTCATTCATTTCAGCAATATAAATGAATCTACTATCATTAACTTCTATACCTTCAAGTATTTGCTTACAATATTTATACATTTTATGACAAGCTCCATCAATATTAAAACCAGCAGTAGTAATAACAGAAATTAAAGATTGTTTTGCTTTCTTTTGTCCCCCTTCCATAAGCTTAAACATCTGCTCATCCTTATGCGCATGGAATTCATCAATAATTGCTAATGGCGCAGGTCTAAAACCATCAAGTGACTTTGTATCTCTCCCTAATGCTAATATCTTTGTACCAGTATTATTACAAATAATTGTACTTTCATATTCCTTTACCCTGAATAACTCCTGTAAATCCTCATCACCTTTAATAAATTTATGCATTTCATCCCAAACAATTTTAGCTTGAGCGTGTTTAGTAGCTACGCAAAATACCTTCCCATTTTTATATCCTGAAAAATTACCTAAGTATGTTCCTAAGATACCATTTATAAAACTCTTCCCATTCTGTCTCCCAAGTTGTACATAGCTTGTACGGAATCTCCTATACTCAGTACCTTTATTTACCCAACCAATTAATGAACCTAGAATGAATTCTTGAAACGGATAGCAGGTAAGATTTATAATCTCCTCACCTTCATTAATAACCAATGTATTAGCATAATCTATAATTGCTTCAGCCTTTTCCATATCAAATTTATATTTAAAAGGTGCTAGTTTAGATTTTTCCATATCATCTAAATGTCTCTTACATGCAAGTTTAACTGATTCTCCAGCTATTAGTTTTTCGTTTAAAACATCATTAGCGTACTGTGTTACTCTATCTATCATTTAGCAACACTTCCACTATTGAATTTATTAAATTTATTTGCCTTCTTTTCTTCTACTTTTGGAATACTAACCTTGCATCTACTAATAATATTTAGACATAGCTCATTACTAGCTTTATCAAGCATCTGAAATATTTTACCTTGTTTGATTAGTAATTTGTCATAATCATCACTTAATATATCAACCTTAGATATAGCCTTAGTTATTTTATTGTATTGCTCTTCTAACGTTACATATCTCGCTAGTCCTTCCACATCTAAATTAGTCATGATACTTGCATTTAATAATTGCTCTGCTAGATAATTAAATCTATCCTTTAGTTTTTTACCTTTCAAAGTAGGAGGTGCAAATACATTATCTGTATCAACTTTAACCTCACTATTTTTTCTTTCTTCAATTTCATCTTTTGTTAAGTGTTTATTACCTTTTAACATTACCAAATCAATTGGCTCTTTAGGTCTTCCCATATGATTTACACCTCACTTTCCATTTAATAATTTAAATTTAATCCATAAGGGGAGTTTTTGCGCTAAAACAGACTACCAACGACATTCTAAGTCAATAGTCAAAACTTTTTCACACCCCCTAGATCCTAATTCTTTGCATAACAAAAGCACATAACCAATAATTAATATCAGCTACATGCTTCCATAAATTTTCTTATATTCTTTTATCAACTCTCTTAACATCTTAATCTTTTCATTATTATAACTACCATGCAACTCATTATGATGTGCATGACACAACGGAACTAATCCTTCATCAATGTCAAATCTATGCTCCCAACCTTCATCAGTTTTTAATTCAAGTATATGGTGAATTACATCATATGAATTTACTTTATCATCTTGAAGTAAACACATGATACATAAGCATTTATATTTATCCTTAACTATATTAGAAACAATCTTCCACTCTTTACTCACATAAAAATCAGTATATTGCTTATCTCTTACTTGACGAATAAATTTATTATATTGTCTATCATTATCCTTTTTATTCTTCCGAACATTCTCGCTACACTCATCGCAATGTTTATTTGAGTAATCAATTATCTTTCCACATCTGGGACACATCTTTTTTAATACCATGTCAATCACCTAAACAAGCATCTTATTAAAGAAGTCCACACTATAGAATCCAAAATCGGCATCTTTTGTATCTACAACAATAAAGTTATATCCTTTTCTTACATTGTTCCAATATTCATTGATTCGTATAATATTTTGAAACTTATCATTATAATATTTTATATAGTCCTGTTTGTTCCATATTACAAAGCTATCCATATCACTTTTATTCTTAATAACAAAAGTACCTTCATTTACTGTTATTCCATTATTATCAATCTTTACTCCTGTTTCTTCAATTTCTAAGCACACATTACATCTGAAACAATCACCTGCGCAATTAGGTGCTCTAAGTTTTAATATATTCATATTCTATACCTCCTAAATCTATTTTTCTGCATAATAAAAACACTTACCATTCAGTAAGTGCTTAATATTTAATTTATTCTTACTTTAAATATTTATCAATCAAACCATTAACAAATTCCTTATACTCTTCTTTTGTCATTGTCTTATTATATCTATATTGTGATAACTCGCTTAATGCATTTGATATAATAAAAAAATCAGCCATTTGTTTCTTATATAGTTCTTCATCATAAGTCCATTCTTCAATATTTATTTCATTATAAAAATTGTTTAATACCTTTTCTGCCCTCAGTAATACATCTTGCTTTTTCATTTGCTCCTTCCCATCTTAAATAAAATTATTAAGTATTCTTTTAATCATTCCATGATTTTCTTTTTCTGACTCTTCATTTTGCTTCTTACTCTCTTCTATTTCATTTAATTGTTCTTCAATAATGCTTTTATGTATATTAATTGCTATACTTTTATTTCTATTATCTCTATTTTGACTCAAATCTAATTTGCCGATAATATTTACAATAATTATAATTACCATAATTATTAAAGCTATATAAGAAAAAATATTAAACATTTTATTAATATCATTTTTCAAGATATCTTTGGCAAAATTACTTAATACTGAAATAAAAGCTAGCATTATACTAGCCTGAACACTTATTTCTTTAATACCATCACTACTACTAATACCTAGCCTTTCACTTTCTAATACAATCAACTTCCCTTTTAAATACTTTTCTTTGCCTTCTTTATAATCAAATTTTTCATAATAATTTCTTAATTTTGATACCAATTCCTCATATGTTTCATGATCATTATCTAAATTTGCTTTTATATTGATTATTCCACATATTTGTTTGCTTAAATGTTCTATTATTTTCTTATTATTTTTTACTCTACTAGTTTTATACATCAGTATAACCACCTCATCGGAAATTATACCATAATTCTACAAATTAACATAATAAAAGAACAGTATTTCAACTGTTCTTAATTCTCAATTAATTTCATTTGCCTTTACTTTCAATATATCTTCAAAGACTTCTGTTTTATATTTATATTCAGATATTTTTTCTTTTAAATATCCTATATCTTTTTCGATTTGATCTTCTTTTTTTTTAATTAATTTTTCGTCCTCTAATTTCTTTAACTGTTCTTCAATAACACTTTTATGTATATTTATTGCTACATTTATATTTTCATATCTTATTTGATGTCTTACTTTTATTAAAATTATACCTATTACTGCAATAAGCATATATGATACAAAATTTTTAATTGTTGTTAACATGTTTAAATATACATTGAAATTTTTTTTGTTATCTTCTTCATCATTTTCCATTTTATCTTGTATTTCAATAATTTTTTGTCTATAATTTGCTACAAGTTCATCATTACTCTTCTTATCATTATTAGACAGTTCATTAACTCTATTTGTATACTCTTCAATCTGTTGATTTGCTATTGTTCTACTATTTACTGCATCACTTCCTATATTTTCAAATTTACCTAATATAGTTAATGTATTTGCAAATAAAGCAGCTATAAGCGTAATTACTATTCCTATTTCCGCTGTAAAACTTAGTATATTATTTCTATGACTATTATTATTCAATAAAATTAATTTTTCCTTTAAATATGTATCATTATATTCTTTTAAATCATAATATTCTTTAACTCTATTAATAAGCTCACTATCATTAGAATATTTATCAATATCTTCAATGCCATCATCTTCTAAACATTTTTTTACCACATATCGACTTTTTATTTTATATATTAATGTATAAATAGCATATCCTAATACTAAAATTATACTTATAATTATATATAAATTTTGCGACATAAAATCATTCATAAATATAATCACCTCATTAGCAATTATACCATTATTCTACATATTTACCATTATAATTTTATTATTCCTACAAATATTTAGGTACGAAGTATGGCAATAACTTCCTTAGCTTTATCATTTTCAATTTCATCAATAATATTTTTAACAAAAAGATAATACTCAAACTTGCTACCAGCAAATTCATGAAGTATTCCTCTAATTCCATAAATGATTATTACTACAAAAAATATTGTCATAAAGTCATTACTTAAACTTTTAACTATTTGAGTAATTAATTCTCTATGAGCTTGACTTTGCATTGTATATTGAGCTATTGTAATTGTTATTAATGAAGAAATAATAATGGTTATAGTGCTATCGATGGAACTTTTGCTATTATGTTTATATTTATCTATGTACACATTTAATCTTACTTTAAGCCTAGTAATATACTTACTGTCCTTTTCTTCAAATTCCTTTGAATATATAAATTTATGTACCATATCAAATTTATTATACTTCCATTCTCCAAACAACAATCTTGATTGAATTCTCTTAATTATATCCTCTAAACTTATATGTAAGCACCACCATGTAATAAGTATTCCTCCTGCTATAATCGATAATTTATCGTTCATCTCCATACTCTCACCCCTAATACAATTTTTCATATAATAATACCATTTTTTATGATATTCTACAATAATTGTATCAAAAAGAACCCTATTTCTAGGATTCTTAATATTCTATTAATTCTAACTTATTCATCTATACGTAAATCATATATACAAATATTCATTTTTATTCTTTCTTCTGAATCTCCATATTTTTTAAATACACATTGCCACTCATTGTCTTTAGTTTTTACTGAATTTTCGCATAGTTTATTGCTCATTAAATCCTCATTAACAGTTTCAAGAATCTTTTTAAAATCCTTTGCGTCTTTATTAAATATAATTAGTGAGGTTTTTGTATCACGCCAAGTCATATAACTAAATAATTGTTCTATAGCTTCATTAAATTTCTTAATTCCATGCCAAATTTTACATTCTCCAATATAACCAAACTTATTATCAAAAGGTATATAGATGTCAGTTTTACCCCTTTTATTAAATGTTTCCCCTGTAGCAGTTCCTTGATAATGAGTATTCAAATTAGATAGTATTACATCTCTTAATTCTTCTTCTTGTAATTTATAAACCCATCCAGTAATATAAATTTAGGATGCACCTGTAAATTAGATACATCCTTATCATTCAATAATTTTATGTATAAATCTTTTTCAGGAATACTATCAAATGTAATTTCATTATATGTACATTTTGTTCCTCTATAATGTCCCATCAAATATCACCTTACTTATCATCTTTAAATTCACTCGAACTGTATTCTATAATCGCTTTTCTTTTAATTCTTTTACCTCTACTTTCTAATATATCTAGCACAATATCAGCCATAACAACAAATGTTGCTCCTGCCGCGAATTCTTTTAAAGTGCTAGTATCAAGATTTAGAAATATAATAGATATAAGAAAGCATGTCCACAAAAGCAAATTTATTACACCTAAAAGTTTACTTAATTTATTCATTATTGCACCTCCTATATAGTTACACATTTCCATCTATATCCGTTTTTTATGTTACTAACTAAAGTTCCAGAAATATTGTACATTTCTGATATTAATATTTGTTTAACACCTTTTTGTAGCATTTCTTTAATTTTTCTAACATCATCCTCAGATAGTTTAGTATTGTGGGGATTACTCTCACCATTGTTAGCATTTCTTCTTTTTTCTGTTTCTTCTAGAGTAGGCTTAGTAGTTCTTCTCTTCCCCTTTTCATCTTTATTTACTATAGTCGCTTTATACATTTTTATATATTTTGTTTCAAGTGAATCAAGTTCGCTTTTGGTACACTCTACGAGAACACTAAAATATAAATCTTCTGTATTAAATAATACTTGTAACTCATGTTTGTTGGTTTCTGCATACTCACCATTAATTAATAATGAGTTATGCCTTGAATAAGCATCATTACATTCCTTCGCTCCACCAATATACTTTACAACACCATATTTATTGGTGATTTTATATATTCCACATTTATTTAATTCTCCATTTCTTACTAACATAATAATTCCTCGCTTTCATTTTATAATTTATTTTTATTTTTTTAATATTTCTATTGATTTTTATTTGCTATTCCTATATAATTAAGATATAAAGGAATATTATACTTATTTTTAATGCAAAATAATAAATGAAAAAAGCACTCCATCCGACCAAAGATAAGTGCTTTACATATGAACCTCATTATGTATAATCAAATTTATTTGTTTACATCTTTTATATAATCTTTATATTCACAAACACCAATAAATTCACATTTCTCAGTTTTACATCTTACAGAATTTGTACCATCATTCGCAAATGGTAATATTATATTTGTCTGTCTACCAATCTTTCTTATATTTACATCATAGCCTTTTTTACATTGATTTATCATTATCTTCCTCCTATGTTATATGATATAAATATTATAACATATTGTAATGGTTTATACTGATAAAATTCGACATCATTTTACTTTTTTTGAAACATCCCTATTAACAATTACATAAGATATCTTTTAATTTCTTTTCAGCATTTAACATCTCATCAATTCTCTCGCTTATACTTATTTCTAATAACTCCACTGATTTCTTACAGCTATCTATAGTTGCTCTATTTTCTTCATTATCTTCTAGTTCTGACATAGTATCAAGATAGTCTTCCAATGATTCTTCTGTTGTAAGTAAAGATTGAAAATTTAATTGCTTCAAATCTTCAATAATTTCCCGATTCGATCTGCTATGTAGTCTATTTTCTAATTCATAAGCTTCTTTATATGTTAATTCTCCACGAACCATTTTAGTTACCATCTCTTTATTGCTCATTATTAAGCCACCTTTCTTAATCTTAATACAATTTGATTTACAATCATATTAACATTTGTATATGAATCAATCTCAATATCAAACTTATCAACTATATATGTACTATCATCATTACTCTTCATAATAATTAATTTATTGTCTATGTGACTGATTCCTACATTATTAATATTAAATTCATTTAGCCTTTTAAATGCAGCTTCTTTTATATCTTCAAGCTTCCAATTTTCAACTAAGCAATTTAACACATAGTAGATCCTAGAAATAAACACTTTATAATGTTCTATCTGATTTTCTAGCAATTTACTATTTTTATATCTTTCAGAAATCTCTTTAGCTATTTCTAATACTTTATCTTCTTTTCCACGCTCTAACCATAAATTTGTAGACTTATGCTTTCTAGAGTACCAACCTTTATTCGATTTAAGGCAATTATTTCTCCAATTGATTTCATTGTTATAGATATAATTTATAAATCCTTTTAAAATATCTTTAATGCATGTTACATCTGATGGAATTGTTATAACATAATTGCAATTTTCACATTCAATTTCATCGTAAATTCTGCATTCAATATCCTTATTTTTGTTCAATTTAAGTACATACCCCCATGCATCACCATTCTCAATTTCATACTGTTCATAATCATTCATTACCTCAGATATGTTCTTTAGTAGTTCTTTAATTTCTTTGCTCGCTAATTTACTCATTTTAAATTCTCCTTCCTGCTTTTCAGATAAAGCATAACCATAGTATTTTTAATTAAGTAATTCCGTAAGAAGTTACCAATAATAATCTATTGGTTTGGATAATTAAATAGACAGACTACAATTAAGTAATCTGCCTCTAAACAAAATAAATTAAATAAAAGAAGGAATTAGACAGCCATACTGCCTATTTAATTATCCAATTAGAAAATAATAAAATAATCATATACTTTTTTCTTCTGTAAATTTCACATATAATATATTTTATTTATCATTTTCCACAAAAAGGGGAAGTGGACGCGGGGCGGACACGACCTATAACAATACATTTCTATCCATAAAAAAAGAACCCAGTAAAGCTTGTACGCTTTTACTAAGTTCTTATAGATTATCTGTTACTTCATAAATTTTATGTAAACTTTCTATCCTGTCCAACAATTGGCTAAATATATCATCATTCATTGAACCTATTACAATATAATCAATTTTTGATTTATTAAAATAATAAAATTGATTTGCTTTTACATAACCTTCTTTGCCATCATCTGGATTTGTATCTGTATCATTATGAGAAATATAAAAATTACCTTCATAACTTAATTTCTTCGTCTTTTGTTCTTCTCCTTTAAATGATGAAAGCACATTACATATGAAGTCATAATCTAAACCTTTTATTTTTTCTTGTTCATCATCAATAATTACAAATGAATGTTTGCCTAACGTAATTCCATTATCTTGATATTCATTTACTACAATTATATCTCCAACTTTACACATAATTCCTCCATATTAGTTTTTTGTTGATGTCACTTCTACCTTTTTTTTACCTTCCAAAACTTCCTTTGACCAGTTTATTGGAGTCACATCTTCTAATGCTTCTTGAGATGAAATTGTAACAAACTGTTTTTCTGCTCTTAGTTTGCTAATATTTAATCTTCTCATATTACCACCCCCACGTGTCTTTTCAATAATGGCTTTTTTAACCTTAATGACTATCTTACCTTTTTTATATCTCTCTATATGCAAATTATACCACTTCCTATAATAAAATGTCTATATTTTAAGACAAATTTGTTTTATTATGCATCAAATCTGATTCAAAATACTTCATTATTATTTTACCATTAATTTACATATAATATACATGTAATCATTATAAAAAATATTACAAAAGACGATATGATATTTCTACTTTTCGCTCTTTTACATTCTTTTAGCTTATTAGGTTACTTCCTAGATTGTAGGTTTCAGTAACGCTCACATTGCATGTTCGCTCACTTCATCCTACAATCTAGGAAGTAACCTCTATTCGCTATAAACTTACACATGAACTATAACTTATATTTATTTTGGGTGGTTTTCTCTAATACATATTTATTAGAGAATCCCCCCCATATTAATATTTATTATGCTACATACGAACCATTTTTCTCACCTTTATGTTCTTCAAACCATTTTTTTATATATGTATTACTTTTTCTACATTCTTTTATTTGATTTCTATTAAGTCCACTCAAGTCAATTATATCTTTCATTTTAACTGATTTACCTTTATCTAATCCCTCCAAGCATTCTTTCAATATTTGTGGATTAGTTTTTTCTTTTCCATCAATTGGTTTTCTTAAATCTGTTTTATACTCTTCAAATTCGCTAGGAAAATCTGTTATAATTCTAGCATTTAATCTATCACATATTCTAGTTATATATTCTGTATATGTTTTTCCTGCAATGATAAATACATTGCAAATTTCTTCATTACTAAAATGTCTGCATTTTATCCTCATAATATTTTGCTCTGCATCAACAATTATTTTACTTCTCATTATGCTAGACATTAATATATCTTTAAACATACCTTTAGTAATACCTTCTGAATGAACTTCTAATAATGAATCAATTTTTTTCTTTA
Source organism: uncultured Clostridium sp. (assembly GCA_963524945.1). Lineage (GTDB taxonomy): Bacteria > Bacillota > Clostridia > Clostridiales > Clostridiaceae > Clostridium. The sequence continues at coordinate 159,251 of CAURJV010000001.1, read as the reverse complement.
TTTCTTCTTCATTAGCTTCATTCCAATTGAAACCATGTTGTCTCTTTCTATCTATATATAAATATGTTAATAAATACACAGTATCTGCTTGTCTATTAAATCCAACATGAACCATACAGTTTTTATCATTCCAATCATTTTTACCTTTTATTGCTCCGTAATATGCAATATCTTTAGTTAGAAGTTGTTCTTGGAACTTTTTAAATAATCCCTTTTTCTTTCCATAGGTAGATACAAACACATCTTTTCCACAATTATCATTAATCCATTTACATATTGTTTCAATAGCTTTTACATTTCCTTTCAATACTCTTTGACTAGCACCAAACGGAATATGATGAACTATAATATCAGATTTTTCTTTTTTATCATCAATTTCACCATAGTCAAACATGTTTTTATTAATAGTATAATCAATATCAAAAAACGCGGTTGCATCTAATATATGATATTTACATTTATCGATATCAAATTTATCTGAATTATCATTTAATACTATTAGTTGTCTACTATTATCTTGGTCTGCATCTTTTTTATTTACAAATAAACAGCCTTCTGAATATATTCTCTGCAGTATTTTGACTTTTTCAAATATGTATCTATTCACATTTTTCTCTAGTGTCTTAAAGAATTTTTTATCCGACTCTTCATTTATCAATAAAGTATCTTTTGATTTTTTAATCCACATTGTATCATATTGGCTAGAATAATTTTTTCTAATATAATCTAAGTCTGAATATATCTTATCAAATGTTTCTAATAAATAATCTTTCTCAATACCTTCAATACAATTATGTAACGCTATCCTAATTTCAGATAAAAAAGTTTCGTTAACTATGTCTTCGTTTGTTAACATTGGTTTTTCATCAATAAAAGCAACTTCTCGTTTACCATTTGACCATGTATACATAAATTCTCTTTCTTCTTTACTCATTTTAAAATATTTTTGAGTTGTAATTAACAATATAGGATATTTAAATTGTTCTTGTACTTTTTCACGAAAACTTATTCTAAAATTAGATTCTATCTCTTCTTCGCTAACCCCTTTAAATAAATAACACCTGTCTTGCAATCCTTCTGTTTGCATAATATCTTCTAATCTATGTAAATTATCAGTTATTACAATTGCTCCATACGGTTCAAGTTGATCTTCTCTTGGAATTTTTCCAAAAAACCTGTAGTTATTAACTAGATTATCTAATAATGCTTTTATTATTACTGATTTTCCCATACCACATCTAGCAACAACAACATTCACTTTATCAGGTTTATTATCATTAAATACAAGATTAGTTAAGTCTTCAGCGAACTTTACTTGCTTTTCATGTACATTCATTATTGTATCTTTATACTTCCTTACTGTACTTTTTATTTTAAATTCTTTTACATTATTGTTTATTTCCATTCTCAATCACCATCCTTCATCCTTAGTTTATTAGTTATGAAACTTTGCTAAAGCTTCAAATAATCTTTTGTTTTTAGTGTATTTAAATGTTTTTACGCCATTAATATCTTTATCAAATGCTGGCTGTATTCCAACCGATTCTAAATAATCTACTTCTTTAAGCCATTGTGTAGCATATTCTTTATCATATTTAACTTTTTGTTCTATAATAATTATCATTCCTTCCTTAATTTCAGTTTCCATAAAAAGTGGGGAGTGGCTGGAAGCCACGAACCCTATACATAATAATAAATCCCAAAACTTTTAGCTGTAATCGCCACATTATTATTCTTATTTAACATAAAACCATCAATTCTTAATTTATCTTTTCCTTCAATTAATTCATCAAAATCCCCAAATACCTTTAGTCCATTTAGTTCTAATTCATAATAACCATTTTCATTCAATCCTGCTTTTATTTTATCTGTAATTTCTTTAACTATATCAGGATTATCTCTACAATCAAAACGTACTTCTTCAATTATCTTTAGTCTTTCTAATTCTTTTAGATGCACATTTTGAGCAGTATTATCATTGAAATTAACTAACTTTTCAAGCTTCCTATACTTCTTATATAAATACTCAATATCTCCGTTTTCATCTGGTACAAATTGAATTTTCATACTAGGCTTAAGCTTGTCTATATCTAAAAAGTGACTAAAGAATAAATTAATTAAAAATGCTTCTGAACATTTATCTAATTCAGCTAAAGTTTCCGCAATTGTGTAAGTATCATATTGTTTTCTAGCATCATCTGCTACTTGAATAGCATAAGCATCTAATTCTCTCAATTGTTTGGATTTTCCTGCTCTATCAGACTTATATTTTTCTCTAATTTCAGATGATTCTTTTGAGTATTCTTCATAAAATCTTTTCATTTTTTCTTTACATTCTTGAAGTTTATCTTTATCATATTTATTATTTTCTAATTGTTTTTGCAATTGTTTTGCTTTATCTGAAAATGACTTTTTATTATTTTCTAATATATTCAATATTTTCTTTTGTATTATCTGTGCTGCTCTATCCATAAATGTTTGTGGACTAGAAGAATATGTTTCCATTTTTCCAATTTCCCATTTATATTTTTTGTATTGTAAGAAATACGGTTTAATGTTTCTACCTTTAGATTTTCTATAATTGTTTTCTATAGGTTTAATATACATATCTCTATCAATAATATTCATTGTTTTAGGCGTATCTATTACTAAGCTTGATGTGTATAATAAAGAGTAAATGTCTTTACAATCTTCTAGAAATTGTTTTTTTATTTGTTCCCTAACTATTTCAGAGTCCATATTCTTTGAATTAGAATATATCAAATGACCTGCTTCAATTAATTTATTAATAGCTGGCTCAACTACTTTATCATAATCAGAATCTTTAGTAATTCCCTCAAAATTGTGTTCTGCCAGTATTTCTAGCACTTCATCATAATTATAAAACTTATTACTATCTGGACTATAGTACTTTGGCAATGTCTGACTATATGTATTTACAACTGTTGCAAGTATAGATACCGAACCTATTAAGTTGCCAGATGGCTTCCAACTACATTCAAATTTTGCTTCATTATTGTAAACATAAGGTATCTTCTTACCATCGGCTGAGAAGAAAAATGGCTTATCTGTTTCAACAACACCACGTCTAATTATTTCGCTATCTATTACTGTTACAGCATCACCATCACTATCTCCTGATCCAATCTGAGAATATATATCAGACTTTTGATTAAAGTAGATTAATTCAGATGATTTACAAAAATAATTATCAAAGAAATTATCTCTTACAAATTCAACATTGTGTATTTCTGAGAATGCCATTAATGGATTTCTATAAATTGTTCTAATATCTCCATTATTACATTTTTTATTATAGAATTGACCAGCTTTCAATCCATTGTCACCTTGCTCTCTAGTCATAGCAAAGTTCATGTATGAAATTGGGTCTATCGCAATGTAACAATACTGAGCCTTAGTAGTTATTTTGCCACATGCTAATTGTCTAACTTTCTTTTCTACCATTCTTGCAATTTGCATTTTTGCTGTTCTGAGTTCAGCATTATCTTTGTTCAATTGAATTAGCATTGCTGTTTTATCTGTATGATTTAGTGCATTTTCTTCAAATTCATCTATATCATATTCATCAGGATTTTCTTCATCATATTCAATTTCTGTAGCTTTTGTAATATTTCTAAAATATAAATTAATATAATCTGCATTTATTTCAAATTCTTTTATATTTGAATCTTTATCCTTTATTTCATAAGGTCTAATAAGCTTTTTATATAGCTGATAATCTTGATCTGCTAATTGTCGATATTCTTTATCTGTTAATGCTATTGCATTAAATAATTGATAGCATAAAGTTCTATAATCAGTTAGTTCAGACTCAGGCTTATTTACTTTTGTTATGTATAATTTGTTTAAAAGCTTATATGTATTTATATCTGTTTCATTGTTGTATTTTTCTAGTTTTTCATTTACTAATTCCATTCCATAAGTTTCTTGAGTTGCTATTACATTTTTGTTTGCATCTTTTATTTCTTCTGCAAATAAATCTGCTAATTTAACCATGCTTTCATTTAATAAAAGTGTATTCTCTGTAACTTCTCTCCATTTTCCATACATATCTATTAAATAATGTTTCCCATTTTCATTTTTGCAGTACTCTGTATCTTCTTTATAGAATACGTCTAAATATTTTATAATATCAAATCTTGTTACAAGTCCTTTTATTCCGGTTCCATAACCTCTAATTACTGCAAAATCTATATCATTTCTTTCTAATGTTTGTCCAATTTGCTCAAATACTTTAGGAGTTGCTATTCCCCCTCCATCAAATACATCAATATCATCATTAAAGTTATAATCTTCTAATGAGTATTCAATTTGTTTTTCTGGAGTTATTTCGCCAGTTTTTTTATTCACAGTTTCAACTTCAATCTCTTTAGGAACAACCGTTTTATATGTTCTACTAAAATCAATTGTTGCTTTAGGTAGTATAATTATGTTAGGCATATCAATTTCAGTTATTAATATACTTGTAGTAAGAGCTATTCTACTTAACACTTGCTTATTTACGTATATTTCTTTATTATTCAGTAGATTAAATTGTTCCAATGATATTATATTTTCAAACCAAGTCATAAACTTTTTTATATCTTCTCTAATAAAGAATGCTTCACACTTTTCATCTTCTTTTTCGTTTTCTTCTTTCATGCCACCTGGAGTTGCGAACCAGCCAAAGTATTTCATTTCTTCTATTTCTATTCCTTCAAACCATTGTAACCTTGCTTTTTCTTCATCCTTAGATAAAGTTACTTTGATGACATCTAATACAAGTTCACCTTCTTCAAATTCTTTATCTTTGTATGTTTCTAATGCTTTGAATAAAAATGTGCATTTGTCTTGTTTTGCATAATTTGCCTCTTTAATAGTTTTGTTTATTACTTGATTTACTGCATTTAAGTTTTCTTGTCCAATTTTTAATAATTTAATTTGTCCCATAAACTCTATCATCCTTCCTTAATCATTTATTTTGTTTCCACCAAAAGCGAGGTGAGGTGTGGAGCACCGCAACCTCCTACCCTTAAACCAATTACTTCTCTTATTTTAACCAATTCATTAATTTAATCATCTAAAAAAGTTAATTCTTGGATAATTTCTTCATTATAATTTCTATAACTTTTAAAAATCAAATGTATACTCCCCTAACATTTGTATATACTATTTAAGTAAAATGATCTTAATTCTGTTGACATTTTGCACATTTAGAATGACCTCATAGTTTTTTTGAAAATCATTTAGCTATGAGATTATTCTAATTTTTTTGTAATTCCCAATTCATCAGTCTTCTAAAAACACACATAGAAATGCTACAATCATTGGTATTACTAGCTTTACAATACTATACATGAAATTATCATTTCATTATATACCCTCTTGACACGCATATTTACTTGGTTTATAATATGTGTATGTGATAAATTAAAATTTCCAGTTCGGAACTCAATACAGAACCGGAAAAAGTAAGCAATATGTGATTTTCAAAGAACAAAATTAAAGCTTGTCCAACAAGCAAAGTTTTAAAAAATTGTATAGTTAATAAAAGCCAAAGTTAAGCGTTATGGTATGTGCTTAACTTATTTGTCGTTTAGTCTATTTTATAATACTACTTCTAAATTTATATGTCAAGCATTGGAATCTTAGGTATACTTCTAACATTTTTGCCACACTTCTTCTACTGAAGGATTTTGTTTAAATCTTACTAATAGGCAATCCCAGTTGTTGTTGTAATTCGGATCTTCTTTATCAGTAATCATTCTAATATTAATAACATCCTTGAATCTTCTAACGAATGCATCATCAATTGTTTTGATATTTTCCTCTTCTATTTCAATCTGGTCTAATCTATCCCTTATTATTATGCTTCCATCCCAGCACTCTTCATTTAGGTATTTTCTTAAAATTATTTCTCCATCCTTCATTCTTTCTCGTCCTTTTAAAGTTATTGTTTCATCCTCTGTATGTATTACTAAAGTGTTTGCATTCTTAAATTGAACTGTTGATTCATCATCCAGATCACAAATTATTACATTTGCTAATGTCTCTATATCCTCTGATGTGTAGACATTTTGATTGTTATAAAGAATTGCTTTATATTCTCCTGCTATTAATCTTCCTGCAAAGTCATTTATCAAATTTTCTTTATCTTCCATTGATTGATTTGTTTTCATAATATCATCCTCCATTGCATTTAAGGGTAACATATGCTACAATCATATTGCGAGTATGATTGGTAGTAGCTTAAGTTACTGCCTTATTTTTTTAATTGAACAAGGTATTGGGTTTTCTAGTTTGTTTTACCTTATCCTCAATTATTATTTTATAACGAATTTCGTTATTAGTCAATACATTTATTGTTATATTTATAATATTTTTTTGTTTTCTATTGATTTTATTTATTATGTAGTATATAATACTTTATGAGGTGGTATTAAACAATGATTAATTTTAAATTACATATAAGATTGGCAGAAAAAAGAATGAGTCAAAAAGAGTTATCTGAACTTTTAGACATAAGGCTTCCTACTATAAGTGGATATGTTAATAATAAAGCAAAACATATTCCAATAGAGCATTTAAATAAATTTTGTAAGTTTTTCCATTGTGGAATTGAAGATATAATAGAATACATAGAAGATAATAATGAAGAATAAGAGTGCTAAAAATGGTACTTCTTATTTTTTGCATAGAAAAAGGACTAGTCAAAATTGGCGAGTCCTTTTAATCTAAGAACGTTTATTTAATTAATTCTTTGAATTTATTCATCATTTCCTTAAATTCTTTTTCACCTTGTTCTTCTATTATCTCATCAATCCTTTTATTAGAATAAAACTGATAATCATTAATAAAATTTTCTATTTTACTTTGTGCTACACTATCTTTTTCTTTATATAAAAACATTAGTGTTGATACCATTGTTCCATATGGCATTGGTCTAATAAAATCTGAATTAACCATTCCACCAATTCCACCTCTGTCACAATTAAATATATTACATAACTTATGTTCAATATCTATTGCATACTGTTGACTTTTAAATCCCATTTGCATATCCATAATTAATAAAACCTACCCTTCAATTTTCTTTTTATAAAATTCACATAATTGTTCAAATGTCCACCCCGTCTTATGTTGATCTTTAGGAAAAGAAAAACCTTGAAAAACATACATCCATTCGCCCGTGTTAGTATTGTGTTCTAGAATTACTGAATCATTCTTTATTGTAGTCATGACTAACTCCATAACTTCTTTACTATATTTCATAATCCTTACACTTCCTCATAAAAATATTAACCAGAAAATTTACCAGTTATAGTATTTTTCCACAAAAACTTATAAATTCCTTTATTTTCTATTAAAAATATTTAAATAATTTTTATTGGTGGCAGATTAGAGTTAGGTTTGATATGCATAACAAAAAAAGACCACCATTAAAGTAGTCTTAATTATTACTTTTATCAACTTTTAATTTTATAGTTGTTATAGAATCTTTTCGCTTATCATCTCTTCTTACCCTTAGAGCCTTTGTATATGCTATAATTGCATGAATCAATTCTAAACTCATTTCCACATCGCCGAACTTAAGATTATCTTGATACTTTAATCTTCTTAATGTTAATTCTATCTTTTCTTCTGCGCTTAACAAATAAGTCAACTCTTCTTCTAATCTATTTTTATCCACTAAAACCACATCTGAATTACTCGATATCATTGTTATCCTCTTTTGATTCTAACAATATATCTATATAGCTTGTATCATCTGAATAACTAACTACAGCTCTTGCTTTCAAATCTTCGATTTTAGCATTAAGTTCGCTCACTAGTTTTCTTAAATCTGCAATAGGAATATGTAAATATGGTATAGGCTCCCTACATCGATAGTCTCTACTACTGTTTATACCTTTTGCCGCTTCAATAACCTTTTCATATGCATATGCAACCTTATATATTTCTTCTAATTTCTTTTGTGTCTCATTATAAGTCATTTCCATCCTATGTATCGCTCCTTGCATTTATATTACAAGGATATAATAGCATAAATTATATAACTTTTCAATATATAATATTACACCAAATCAATTAGAATGTCAACACTATTATTTTATTTTATCTTTAATTATTTTTTTCACCTATTTAAGCCATTCTTAAGAGCTTTATTGAAAAATATGTAAAAATATAATCTTAATATTCAACTGTGAATTCACTAAAATTTTAAAAAACACCTGTAATAATGCTTATTTACACTAATATTAGCTTTTTTCTTTTATTGTTTTATTTTGTTTATTATCTTCTATAATTTTTTTACATTTCTGACGCTGATTATTGTGTTTACTTAGATGTATTTTTAGATTTATTACTGTTAACTTATAAAACAAAATAAAATAATAGAGAAAGCATTCTTGAATGTCCAATTGCTTGGACATTTCACGACTTTACTTGCTTCTCTATTACTTTAAAATCTTAATTTTCTTTTAATAAAATGTTTATATTAAGTTAATCAATTTGACATAATACTGTCACAAATACCACTTATAATAAACTCATAAAGCAATTAGGCTTTTTCATATATATTTACCCCTATTAAATATATATAACACAGTATTCAGGATAATTTGTTACACCCTAGCAGATTATCCTTTTTATTTTAAATTACAGAATTTATTCACATTAATTTAATAAGTAGTAAAGAATTATTTAATATTTATATTTTATAATAGTAATTGTAAAATAGTTAAAGCATCATTATTTTACCCCCGTATCGGTAAATGCATTTTACCTTTATAAGCTCAACCTGCTCCCCTAAGCAGGTTGTTTTTATTTCTTCCAATCATTCACCAAATCATTCACCAAACCTTAATTTTATTTAAGAAAATATTTATATTAAATTAACATATTTAACATAATTTTGTAATAGTTGTTTGTTATAATAATATTGTAAGATAATTTCTTATTAATTATTTATTATCCTTCTACTTAAAACAATATAATAACCGTTTATGGATAGCTTGTGGTACCAACCAAGCTATCCTTTTCCTTTTTCAATTATCTAGTTGTCATTTCTGATTATTCCCTAAGCTTTAACTTCAACAGACATTTACACTTAATTAACATATTTAACATAATTTTGTAACAAATATGAACTATACTAGTAATGTAAGATAATTTTTTATTGGTTTATTATCTTTTCTACATTACAACTACACTAATCATTTACGGATAACTTATTGTAACAGATAGGTTATCCTTTTTATTTTATGATCGAATTTATACATTTATATAATTTGCAATTTTATCTATAATATTATTGTTAGTATTAAGAGCATTTATTAGATCTAATAATAAATAACGACTTACTACTTTAACCGAGTAAGTCGTTATTCTTCACAACATATTTATTAAAAATCCTCTCACAATAATCACCCTCTATACCCACCTATATTTTACCACCCTTATCCATTATCATCATTCATTTTCGTACTACAATTTATACTACTGAATTTAAATAATTTACATTTTATTGAAACTTTTCACTCCAAAAAGTAATATTGAATATCATTTTCAAGTATATAAAAGGTATTTTTCTAAGAATATGATATTAATTGTCGCATATATATCAATGTTTTACCTATAGGTTTTGACTAATTCTACAAGCCACCTTTAATATTTATACTTGCCTTTTAAATAAATTATATAAATCTATTTAATTTATATTTTTATTCTGTAATGTTATCGTAAAAATTTATCATTATTTGCAATACGATTTCCTTTGATAAGTCCCCTTTTATGTTATAAAATGTAAAAGTCGGATTAAATTAAGTAAAAAGAGGTATTATTGTGAACAATTTTAAATTATTTCAATTAAAATATAGAATATTCCTAAGAAAATCTATTTTAAATAAGTTGTTAAGTTTTTTCTCCCCAAGTAATAAATTCATGATTATATTATCACAAAATTTGGACAAACATATTGTTGCATATTATAAAAATAAGGAAATTCATGAAGTACATAATTCAAAACAACTTTATTCAGTTTCGAAGTCTTTCTAAAGGACTTGTAATTTACTGAATACTTTTAAAGTTAAGCTTGACTTTAGATCTAAGTAACTATACGCTTTTTATCTGAGTTAGACGCAATTCTCCAGCAACTCAAAAAAATTACTGAAGAAATTACAATATCGCTCTTTAGAGCCTCGACGTGTATACGAACCACGCAACGTTGCAAACATCATTTACATAGAAACCTCTATGTATAGTCTTTTTATATGCGTCAACTGCCTACATACCGATTTTTTCAAATCTTTGACTACCTCCGATTTTAGTTACCCAAACCGCCTTAATGCCATATCCTAAAAGGACTTAGGCTAAACATAGTAATAAGATGCTTTTACTACTTAGGTCAAGTCAGACAAGATGTTATTGCCTAACTACCCCATGAATTTTCTGCATCGCCTTCATGTCAGCTACTAATATTATTTATACTTGTAATAGTGCTTGTACAAGTTACATATTGTATTTTTGACAATATGATACCAAGCCTATTGACACTTCAAAATTTTTGAAATAAAATAGACTTAACGCATGGTCTATTAGTGTTTTTGAAGTGCTAATAAGATTAATAAAACATATTTAGTTTTAGAGTAGGAAGTGTTGGTAGCACTTCCTATTTTTTATGTGTTCAAGTGGCCTTTATAAGCTATTTAAGGCATTATATTTTTACTCGATAAATGTATTGTCTTTTGCTGTAGTTCCTAAATTTGAGCCTATTTTTTTGATTCTTTTAGGTGTTTTTAGTCTACCTATTTTATCTTCTACTTTCTAATAATTATCTTTGTTCATATTAGCTAACGGACTATATGCTTGATACTTCTTTCTCAAGTCTTCATCCATTATATCGAGGTAAGCCTGCTCAGTTACTTTTGATGAGCTGTGCCCTAAGATCTTAGACAATACAACTAATGAACCGTTATTCAATAAAAATCTCCTAGCAAATTGATTACGTAAACCATGTGGCGTAACATATTTCTTTATCCCAGCCTTTTTCAAATATCCTCTAAAATTTCTCTCAAAATTAGGATTTGAAATAAATGTATTAGTCCTTTGAGTTGGGAAAAGAATTTCTGTTTCAATTATTGTATCCTTGAATTTTAACCACCTTTGTAAGAGCTTGGCCATTTGTGGACTATAAAAAACAACTCTGTCTTTTCTACCTTTTGTCAAATCTGCTGGAATTAATATGGTTCTTCTTAGTAGATCAATATCATTTGTTGTAAGATGAAGTGTTTCTGAAAGTCGCATTCCTGTGTCAAAAATTAAATTAATTACTGTAAGATCACGGAATTGATGATATTGAGTACAATCTAATGTTTTTACTAGTCGATTAAATTCTGCATCAGTTAATTGTTCTTTTGCTCGTCTTTCTGTTCTAATGAATTTACATTCGTGTATCTTTGTATTTTTAGATATATTGTTGTCCTCTAGATACGTAGCAAATGCCTTTATATTCCTCAGATAGTTATTTAGGGTCGAATCCGATACTTCTTTCCCTATATCACTTCTTTTCTCTATATTAGCCTTAATAGCACCTTCTTCTGATGACACAAAGGCATATTTACCTCTTTCTTTAGTAAAGCTTATATATTCCTCTACAATGTTTTTATTTATTTTGCTGATATCTGTTATTTGTTTTTCTTCTTCTAAATATTTTGAAAATAACATAAGAGTTTGATGATATGATTTTATAGTTTTAAGACTTAAATTTTTATAATTACAATATTCTAGATAATTAACTATAATATCATCTATTGATTTTGATTTTTTAGAAATTCTAGGCAAGAAAAAACACCTCCAACATATTGATTTTTTAACCAATATATTAAAGATGCTTTATTCTACATATTTATAGGCTTGAAATTTATAATTCTAGGACTACTTCTAGTCAGTTTATCGGCTTGAATATTTCAAACGATCGCATAACCAAGCCAATTAGCTAACTTTATTTTTAAGTCTTAATTTATCAGCTATTATAGCTATAAATTCACTATTTGTTGGCTTGCCTTTATCATTATGAACTGTATATCCAAATAATCTGTTTATCGCTTCTATTTGACCTCTTCCCCATGCTACTTCTATTGCATGTCTTATTGCTCTTTCAACTCTTGAAGCTGTTGTATTGTACTTCTTAGCTATTGAAGGATATAACTCCTTAGTTACAGCTGATAATAATTCCATATCGTTTACTACCATTGTTATAGCTTCTCTTAAATACATATAGCCTTTAATATGAGCTGGCACTCCAACTTCATGTATTATATTAGTTATTTCTGTCTCTAAATCAATCGGTGCTTTTGTTCTATTTTCACTTGGAGTAGATATCATCGATGATGCATATGAATTTCTCATATTTGTTTCTTGAACTGAAGCAGAGCTATTAAACATTTCTCTGATTCTCTTTGTGAATACTTCCATATCGAAAGGTTTTACAGTATAATAATCTGCACCAAGAGTTATTGCTTGTTGAGTAATCTTATCTTGACCTACTGCTGATAATATTATTATTCTTGGAACCTTTTCCAATTGCATTGTATTTAATTTCTCTAAAACACCTAATCCATCTAAATGTGGCATAATTATATCAAGAATAACTAAATCGGGCTTTCTTTCTACTATTAACTCCAAAGCCTCTCTACCATCTTTTGCAATCCCTGTGACAACTATATCTTTTTGATTAAGTAGATAATCATTTAATATACTGCAAAATTCTTTGTTATCATCAGCAATTAGTACAGATATTTTTGAATCTTCCATATTTTTTCTCTCCTTTTGTCCATTCTTTTATTATGTTTGCATTTTAATATATTATTTAACCCCTATAACCATATCATATTAAATAGTTCCATTATTGTACAATATAACACAATATATTACTTCTACAAATTATTGTAAGATCCTTTGACATTAATAGGGTATGTACGTCTACATTTGCAATAGTAATTTTTCTATTAATATATTCCCTTTTACATAAATATCTCTTAAGTTTAATTAATGTTCTCTTCTCATCTTCCACTATTTGTAAATTATACACTTTTTTTCTCAGAAAGTAAATAGGTTCTGACAAAATACTTTTAAAGTATTTTTTTAAGTAAAAATGTAACTATATATTTCCTAAATTCTCAATTATTAAGCGAATACATATTTATTATATAATTATATTTCTTTTTCTACAATCTATATCGAAATTATATATTAATAATTATTTTAAAATTATGGAATTTTATATAACATAAACTCTTAAATCAATACTTTATTTTCCTTTATTCATGTTATATTCCATAAATTCAAATAATTTTATATTTAATCAAAAGAATAAAATCACTTGCGACTGTGGATTTAGAGATTTTTTATGCATCTGCCTTTTCGAACGTATGTAAAAAAAAATCTGTCAGGCGAATATATTTTCTTCTTTATTCTGTTTTGGAAGATAACCTTCTGAATTAGCCTTTCTCATAATATTCACCCATAATAGGACACAATATCCACAGATTGTTTAACGATATAATTTCCTAGAAAATAAAAAAAAGAAAAAAAGAAATCTAGGTAAAGACTTTTAAATCTTCTACCTAGATTTCTTTTTATTTTATTATTCCGGCTTCTTGAAGCATCCACTCTATGTAAATTCCATAACCAGTATCAGGTTTATTTATTAATACATGAGTAACTGCTCCAACTATTTTATCATTTTGAATTATAGGACTTCCACTCATTCCTTGAACAATTCCACCTGTTTTCTGTAATAATCTCGGATCAGTAATTTTTATCACCATGCTTTTTGATCCTGGAATAGATTGATTTAAAGTTTTTTCAATCTCAATGTCGAATTCCTGTGGACCACTTTCATCTACCGTTGTAATTATCTTTGCTTTCCCTACAGATATTTCATCTCTAAAACCTACTTTAAGAGGTTTAACTTTGTTATTTATTACTTGGATATTTTTAATTTCACCGAATATTCCACTTTGTGTATTTTTTTCAATGTTCCCAGTTGGCTTTTCTTCATTTAGGAAAATTCCTTTTAATTCACCTGGAGATCCTTTTTCTCCTTTTCTAACACTTATTATAGATGATTCTAACAAATCTCCTTTCTTTATCAAAAACGGTTCATTTGTGTCTGCATCTGTTATTGGATGACCTAGTGCTCCAAACTTTTTTGTACTTGGATCAAAGAAAGTCATTGTTCCAACTCCTGCCGTTGAATCCCTAATCCATAATCCTATTTTATAATCCTTATTATTTTCTTTTTTTAGATGTATTGTTTTTGTAAGATTCTCACCATTTCTTAAAATATCAACTTCTATACTTTCATTATTACATTCTTTAATTGTTTTTAATAAATCCATAGAATTCTCCATGTTCTCACCATTTACTCTTAGTATTACATCACCAATTTCTAATCCCGCAGCTTTACCAGGACTTTCTTCTTTCTTATTATTAATTTCAATTTCAGAATATCCAACAATAATCACGCCTTCACTATTCACTCTAACTCCGACTGGATTTCCTCCTGGATATATTTCTAAATCTTTAATTTTTTGTACTTCGACAGCTTTCAGAGGAATCATTCCCAAAAATTTTATCTCATACTCATTATCGTTATCACCAATTTTACTTATCGTATTTCCTATAGGTGCAATTGATTGTACTGTCTTTTCATCCCTTGTATAAATCTTACTTGGTAATTTCCTTATGCTTATTGTGGTAAATAAAATTAGAATAAGGATTGGAGTCATAATTAAACTAGTACTATATAAAATTTTTTTCTTCATATTTCTCTCCTCCTTTACTTACTAATCTTACTTTTCCCACTGCACTCAAGTCTTATCCTATAGGAACTTTGTTATTGTAGTCAAAAAATTTAGCTTATACTAAATTTTAAAAGTATATAACTTTATTTCTTTTACTTTATATATAAATTTCCAGAATTATAAAAATAAAAAAATAAAACCATGCAATTACATGGTTTTATTTTTACCAATTTTATTTTCTATATGTATTTATTTTTTAATTTCTAACTTTTTTAGTTCACTTAATTTTATCATTTCTTTCACATTATTTAATGTCGCTTCTGTCACATCATCACCCGCCAACATTTTACTTATCTCAAGCTCCTTTTCTTCCTTTTCTAAAACTTTTATCTTTGTAAAAGTCTTATTATCTTTTACTTTTTTCATAACAAAATAGTGATAATCAGACAATACAGCAATTTGTGGTAAGTGGGTTATACACAAAACTTGATGAGTATTTGATAATTGGTACATTTTTTCTCCAACCCTTTGTGCAACTGCTCCACTTATTCCTGTATCTATTTCATCAAAAATTAATGTTGGTATTTCATCCTTTTCAGCGAAAACACATTTTAAAGCTAGCATTATTCTTGAAAGTTCTCCTCCTGATAATACCTTTTCAAGTGGCATAAGCGGTTCTCCTGGGTTTGTAGATACTAAAAAGCTCACTTCATCGAATCCTTTTTCATTGAACTCTTCTTGCCGAATTATACTTATTTCCATTCTTGATTTTTCAAGACCAACAAACGTAAGTTCTCTTAAGATTTTTTCTTCTAAGAATTTACTTTTTCTTATTCTTAGTTCATGAAGAACTAACGCTTCCTTCTCCATTTTAGATAGAATTTCTTTCTCTTTTTCTTTAAGATCTTCTATTATTTGTTCAGAATTTAATATTTCATTATACTCTTTTTTTATTTTTTCATAATAATCTAAAATTTCCGGAATTGTCGGTGCATATTTCTTCTTATAATTATTTATTTCATAAATTCTAGCATTTACCTTATCCAATGCATCTTGGTCAAAAACCACCTCTTCTGCCATATCACGAATTTCACGGCTAGCTTCCTCCAATGTATAAAATGCTTCTTCAATTAATTGCTTATTCTTCTTAATCTTTTCAAAATGATTTTCTACATTAGATAGCTCATGCAATATCTTTGATACCGAACCAATTACATTTAACTCTTCGTTTCCACTAAGTATTCCATATGAAATAGATAAACTACTATTGATTTTTTCAGCATTTGCTAAAATATTATATTCATCTTTTAAAGTTTCTTCTTCGTCCTTTTTTAATTTAGCCTTCTCAATATCTTCAATTTGAAATTTAAGGTAATCTAATAATTTTTCTCTATCCTGATTCCCACAAATCCTATTAATTTCTCCTCTTATCTTTATTAAATTTTCTCTTAAATTATTAAATTTATTTATTGGATTTATTATATCATTTCCTATAAATTCATCTAAATATGATATATGAGTGTTTCTTTGCAGAAGTTCTTGATTAGCATGTTGACCATGAATATCCAAAAGTTTTGCTCTAATTTTTCTAAGTTGTGAAGTAATTAAGCTGTTTCCATTTACCTTTATTAAATTTTTTCCACTCACATGACTTTCCCTTGAAATTATTAACACATCTTCATATTCGATATCTAATTCTTCCAGAACCTCAAAAACTTTTGATTTTTCTAATGAAAATAATGCTTCTACATATGTTCTATCTTCACCCGTTCTTATTAAATTCTTCGAGAATTTTCCACCAAGAACAAAGTCGATTGCATCTATCATAATGGACTTTCCTGCTCCTGTTTCTCCTGAAAGTATATTAAATCCTTCACTAAAATTTATCGTTATATCTTCTATCAACGCAAAATTTTTGATATTTAATTGAATTAGCATTTCATCCCACCCTTAATATTTATGATGACATTCTCTTTCTTATTTTATCAACCAAATCTTCAGCACTTTCCAAGCTTCTAACTAAAATAAAAATAGTATTATCTCCTGCTACTGTTCCTGCAATATCCGCGCTTTCTAAGTTATCAATAGCTTCAGCTGTAATCGGTGCCGACCCTGTTATGGTTTTTATTACAACCATTTTATCTACATTTTCTACTGAAAGTACTGTGTTAGCTAAAATATTGCTTAACCTATCGATGATATTTTTTTGTTCCCCTGTAGATACAACATATTTAGATTTACCATTTGTCGATTGCATTTTTATCAACTTTAAATTCTTTATATCTCTCGATACAGTCGCCTGTGTTACATCAAATCCTTCTTTTTTTAATGCATCTGCCAATTCTTCTTGTGTCTCTATTTCTCTTGAGCCTATGATTTCTAATATTTTAGTATGCCTTTTTGATTTCAAAGTTTCTCACCATCACATTCTTTAGAATTATTCAAAATCTTACTTCTTAAGACTTTAAAATAATCATAATCATCAAATACAAGTAATTTTACACTTTTTCTGTTTTTACTTAACTTTACTGAAGTTTCATGATTAATTTTAATAGCCTTCTGACCATCTACAGTCAAATAAATTTTTTCTTCCTCATGATCCGCATATACCTCTATAACACTATCTCCTTTTAATACAATGGTTTGCATACTTTTAGTATGAGGACATATAGGAGTTATTGTTATAAGTTCTAAATCTGGATATATAAATGGTCCTCCTGCTGAAAATGAATATGCTGTAGATCCAGTAGGTGTTGCTATAATAAGGCCATCACCTTTGAATGTCGAGTATATTTTTCCATCTACAAATATTGTAAATTTAACCATTCTTGAAAGAGTTCCTCTAGCCAGTACCACATCATTTAAAGCTTTAAGCTCTTCTTTATTTTCAGCTGATGCAACTTTACAATTCAACATCATTCTATCAACAAGTTTATATTTTCCAGCTTTCAATTTTTCAAGAGCAATATCAATATCTGATATATCTACGCTTGACAAAAAACCTAAGTTGCCTATATTAATTCCTAAGATAGGTGAATTAAAACTCTCGTTTAAAGATCTAGCTATTCCAAGAAGTGTACCATCTCCACCCAATACGATAAGTAAATCAATATCTGCTAAATTTTGCTGTTCTATATCAAACGAATTAAAAACCTCAATATTTTTTAAGTTAAATTTTTCTTTAATTTTTTTTATGACCATATTCAATATTTTATTATCTGTATCTTTTGATGGATTGATTGCAATCCCAATATTATTCATAGCCCCTCCAAGGAAGTTAAATTTCTATATGTGAATTTTCAACAACTTCATCTATATCTTCTTTTTTAAAGTCACTCTTTTCATTTTCATCCTTTGTAAAATACACTAAATATTCTCTATTTCCTTCCGGTCCTTTAATCGGAGAAAAACTCACACCCAAAACATTTAAGTTTTGTTGTACTAGAAAATCTATAATATCATGAACTACCTCTTTATGTGTACTTATTTCCCTTACAACACCTTTTTTACCTACTTTTTCACGTCCAGCTTCAAATTGAGGTTTTATGAGTGCAACAACTTTTCCATCATCCTTTAGTAAATTTATAGTTGCAGGCATTATTTTTTTTAGTGATATAAAAGATACATCTATAGATGCAAAGTCTAGGGGCTCCCCTATATCTTCTAATGTAACGTATCTTATGTTCGTTCTTTCCATGCAAACTACTCTTTCATCAGTTCTAAGTTTCCATGCGAACTGTCCATAACCAACATCTACAGAAAACACTTTAGAAGCACCATTTTGAAGCATGCAATCAGTAAATCCTCCTGTAGATGCCCCTATATCCATACACACTTTATTTTCTAATGAAATGTTATAAGTTTTCATTGCTTTTTCTAATTTAAGTCCGCCTCTGCTAACATATTTAAGCTTTTCTCCTCTATATTCAATATTAGCACTAGAGCTCACTTTCTCTCCAGCCTTATCTACTTTTTGCCCATCAACATAGACTTTACCTTCCATTATACAAGCTTTTGCTTTTTCTCTAGAGATAATTATGCCCTTTTCTACTAAAAGTAAATCAAGTCTTTCTTTTTTTTCCGCCATTTGTTTCTCCTTTTAATCATAAAGCTTCATAATAACCTTGCTTATATTCTCGTAATCTAATTTATATGTTTTGTACAAAATTTCCACATTGCCCTGAGGAATAAATTCATCATCATATCCAAGTGATCTAACAGTTCCTTTATAATCTATTTCACTCAAATAATCTTTTACGGCAGAACCTAGTCCACCCTTTAAAATATTGTCCTCTATTGTTAAAATATTATATCCCTCTTTTTTAATATTTTCTAGTAATTTTTTATCAATCGGTTTAACAAATGTTGCATTAATAACTGTTGGATTTAATCCTTTTTCATATAAGATCTCTTTTGCAAGCATTGCATGTTGAACCATCCTGCCAGTTGAAATAATGCATACCTTAGAACCTCTATTTACTATTTCCCATTGTCCTTCTACCACCTCTTTAATTGGTGAAAGAGTATTAATTATGTTTCCACCCTTTGGATATCTTATTGCAACTGGTGCATTTTTGTTAATTGCCCACTTTAATAAAATATCAACTTCTTCTAAACACTTTGGTACAACTATATGTATATTAGGGATCATAGATAAATAGGATAAATCATTGATACCTTGATGAGTTTCACCATCTTCTCCAACTATCCCTGCTCTATCTATTGCAAATACTACAGGAAGATTTTGAATACAAACATCATGTAACACTTGATCAAATGCCCTTTGTAGAAATGTTGAATAAACTGCAAAAACAGGTTTTAAGCCGTTACTTGCCATTCCAGCCGCAAGAGTAACTGCATGTTCCTCTGCTATTCCTACGTCAAAGAATCTATCTCTAAATTTCTGTGAAAAGCACTTAAGTCCTGTACCCTCAGGCATAGCTGCTGTAATTGCAACTATTTTTTCATCTTGTGCCCCAAGATTTGTTAGTGCCTTTCCAAATGCCTTTGAATAGCTATTCTTTG
This sequence comes from uncultured Clostridium sp., assembly GCA_963524945.1. Classification (GTDB taxonomy): domain Bacteria; phylum Bacillota; class Clostridia; order Clostridiales; family Clostridiaceae; genus Clostridium. The sequence goes on along the minus strand of CAURJV010000001.1, from coordinate 139,419 downwards.
GTGATACATTTGACTCACCGCTTTCTAAATTGAAAGCACCTACCGCATGGTACTTACTTGGGCTTTCTTCTGCTAGTGCATATCCTTTTCCTTTTTGAGTTAAAATATGTATTATTACTGGTTCATTTATTTCTTTTGCTTTTATAAACACATCTGTCATTGCATCTATATCATGACCATCAATTGGACCAATATATTTTACCCCCATGTTTTCAAAAAACATAGATGGAACTATTAATTGTTTTATGCTATCTTTAACTTTCGATATTTTTCCTGCTATATTTTTACCTAGATTTGAATTATCTAAAGATGCATGAATATCAGTCTTTAACTTATTATATACTGGAGCTATTCTAAGTTTATTTAAATATCGTGATAATCCTCCAACATTTGTTGAAATTGACATTTGGTTATCATTTAATATAATAATTAATTTTGTTTTTCTAAATCCAACATCATTTAATGCCTCTATTGCCATTCCACCTGTTAGCGCACCATCACCTATAACAGAAATAACATTATACTTTTCCTTCTTTAGATCTCTCGCCCGTGCAATTCCAAGAGCTGCTGATATTGAAGTACTACTATGACCTGTGTCAAAATAATCATATTTACTTTCATTTCTCTTTGGAAAGCCACTTATTCCATCGTATTTCCTAAGCTTTTTAAAGCCTTCTTTTCTTCCAGTCAAAATTTTGTAAACATAACTTTGATGTCCTACATCCCATACTATTTTATCATTATCAAAGCTAAAAGCTTTAAATAAACTTAATGTTAATTCAACAACTCCTAAATTAGATGCTAAATGACCACCAGTTTTAGAAACACTATCTATCAAAAATTTTCTAATCTCACTACTTAAAACTTTATAATCTTCTTCATTAAGCTTTTTTAAATCTTCTGGAAAATTCAATTTATCCAGTAAGTTCATAACAATCATTCCCTCTATTAATTTTCTCTATTTAAAAGAGTATATGTAAGTTCAACTAAGCAATCTGAATTAACACTTAAACTTTTAAGAATAGATATACATTCTTCCGTTAAAGTTTTGCATAATTCTTTACACTTATTTAATCCAAAAACCGATATAAAATTTGTTTTATTATGTTCTTCATCAGCATGTATATTTTTACCTAATACATTACTATCTCCAATAACATCTAATATGTCATCTTTTATTTGAAAAACAAGTCCTAACTTTTCACCATATTCTCTTAATAATTTCAAATCTTCTTCTGGTGCTTCAGCTAAAATTGCTCCTGAAACTATTGCGGCTCTAATAAGTGCACCTGTTTTTTTAGCATGCATATATTCTAATTCATCTTTTGATATTTTCTTTCCTTCTGAAATAATATCTACTACTTGACCGCCTATCATACCTTCTGCACCTGCTGCAACTGCTATCTCATGTGCTGCTCTTAAAGCATTATTTTCATTTTTTAGCGCATAATCCATCATTATTATCATCGCTTCATTCAATAAAGCATCGCCTGCAAGAACTGCTATATTCTCCTGAAATTTAATATGATTTGTAGGTTTTCCTCTTCTCAAATCATCATTATCCATGCACGGAAGGTCATCATGAATTAATGAATATGTATGAATCATTTCCATAGCAGCTGCCATTGGCATAACTTTTCTATAATCTTCTTTATATATATAATAGGTTAACGAAAGTAATATTGGTCGTATTCGTTTCCCACCTATATTCAAACTATAACTACATGAATCATATATAATTCTATTAAAACTTCCTTTTTTACTAAAATAATTTTCCAAATATTCATTAATATCTTTTTTTAAATTATTTATCTCCATGATCTTCACTAAACTCCAATTCTTTCTCATCTTTAATTATAGAAATTTTAGCATCATAGGAATCTAAAACCTTATAAATCTTATTTACAAGTTTGACACCTTCTTCATAAGATCTCATTGATTCCTCAAGATTCAACTCATCTGTTTCTAAATTGCTTAATATATCCTGAAGTTTAGTTAACATTTCTTCATAACTTTCTTTTTTAGCCATATCTTAAACTCCTTATTTTGATGGTATAAACTTTCCTTCGATATTCCCATCTTTAAGAATAACTTCTATATTTTTATTTTCATTTAGCTGTTCTTTCGATGTAATAATATTATTTTCATCATCTTTTATTATAGCATATCCTTTTGAAATTACCTTAATTGGATTATGTGCAAAAAGCAAATTATTTAAATTTTCTACTTTGTTCTTTTCTCCTTTAATTTTGGTTCTCATTACAAAATTCAGCCTATCTTGTAATCTATCCACGTCTAAATATGAATTAGATATTTTAGTTATTGGAGAATGAACATTTAAAATCCTTTTAGCTCCTGACAAATTATTTCTGCACGTACTTAATTTGTCAGCTATATGCTTATCTAGATTTTTTGAAATCTCTAGTATCCTATCTTTTATATTATTACTAAGCGGAACAGCAATTTCAGCCCCTTGGGAAGGTGTTGCAGCTCTAACATCTGCTACAAAATCACAAATCGTAAAATCTATTTCATGTCCTACTGCTGAAATTACAGGTATTTTTGAGTTGAAAATTGCCTTAGCTAATTCCTCTTCATTAAAGTTCCACAATTCCTCGATAGAACCTCCACCTCTGCCTACTATCATTACGTCTACTGATTTCTTTTTGTTAAAATAATTAATTCCAGAAATGATATCTTTATAAGCACCTGTTCCTTGCACTTTTGCTGGATATAGCACAATATCAACCAAACTACTTCTTCTGGTTGAAACATTTATAATATCTCTTATAGCCGCTCCAGTTGGTGATGTTACTACCCCTATTCTCTGTGGATACTTTGGTAATTCTTTTTTATATGTTTCATCAAAATATCCTTCTCTAGATAATTTTTCTTTGAGTTTCTCAAATTTAATGAATAAATCGCCTAAACCCTCTTTTCTTATCTCATCGCAATAAAGCTGAAAACTTCCAGTCGCAGGGTATATTGACGCCCTCCCCTTAATAACGACCTCCATTCCTTCTTCTAATGGAAAATCTAATAACACTGCATTTCCTTTAAACATAACGCAATTTATTTTGCCATTACTATCTTTAAGCGTAAAGTAAATATGACCACTACTATGATACTTCAAATTAGAAATCTCCCCTTTTACAGAGAGATTACTTAAGATAAAGTCATTGTCTAACATTCTTTTTATATAATTTGTGACCTCTGAAACAGTTAAAGTCTTAATATTCATTTTCCTTTAAAGCCTCACATGCGTTTTTTATTAATAGAGTGGTTGTTAACGATCCAACTCCACCTGGAACTGGAGTCAGATACCTACATTTATCTATCACCTTATCAAAATCTACGTCTCCTGTTATTTTACCTTCAAAAGATGATGTTCCAACATCTATTACAATGGCATTTTCATTTACGTAAGTTTCATCAATAAATTTTGGTCTTCCTATAGCCACTACTAAAATATCTGCACTCCTGCACACTTCTCTTAGATTTTTAGTTTTTGAATGACAAATTGTGACTGTTGCATTTTCATTCAATAAGAGCTGCGCTACTGGTTTTCCGACTATATTACTTCTTCCAAGTACTACAACATTCTTCCCTACAATATCTATGTTTAAACTTTTAATTAGAGTAATTACTGAATTAGGCGTACAAGGTAAAAACCTTGGCTCTCCCATATACAATTTTCCTTGACTCTCAAAAGTAAGACAATCAATATCCTTGTTAGGAGATATTTGTTTAATAATTTTCTTTTCATCAAAATTATTCGGAAGTGGTAATTGTAGAATAATTCCATGAATATTATCATCTTCATTTAGCTTATGTATTTCAGCTATAACCTCTTCTTCATTGCATGTTTCTGGTAAAGTTAACTTTAAAAACTCAACCCCAAGAGAATTAGCTACTTTTTCTTGACTTCCCATATAATAAATAGATCCACCATCATTTCCAATTAATATCGATGCAATTTTAGGAACCTCAAGATTTTTTTCTTTTCTATTATTAACAAAATTTTTTATTTCTTCTTTCACTTTTAATGCGACTTCTTTACCATTAATAATTTGCCCCATTTTATCATTCTACCTACTTTCACTTTATAATCCATCTGTTTTATATAATTTTAAGTATCTTTATTCCAAATATTCTAAACGTAAGGAAATTATAAACCATGTGTATTTAAAAGGTATTATTATATTAAAATTAGTCCTGTTTAATCTTATCTAGTACTCCATTGATAAACGATACACTTTTTTCATCTGAATATCTTCTTGCAATTTCTAATGCTTCGTTAATAGCAACTCCTCTTGGGACTTCCTTATCATATAATAACTCGTACGTTGCAATTCTTAAAATACTTAAATTAACTTTTGATATTCTTTCAATTTTCCAATTATGTAAATTATCTTGTATTGCTTTGTCAATTGACTCTTTATTATTATTTACACCAATTAACACTTGTTTTACATATGTTAAGTCAATTTCTTTTATATCCCCTTCATAATTCTCCACAAATGCTTCTACTACCTCTTCCATTGTATCCTTGCTTAAAGTCATTCCAAATAGTAACTCCATAGCCTTTTCTCTTGATAATTTTCTATTCATATATTCCTCCTAAATATGTATCATAGTTAATTATGTACATTTATCATTATACACACTTTTGCTTTCTTTTAAACCTTGGTTAATTTCAGCATAGAAACACCCTCTGAAAGCTTCAGAGGGTGAAAATCAAACTAGTTAGATTCACTTTCTTCCTTTTTTGATAAATAAATATTCTGAACATAGATATTAACAGCTTCAACATATAGTCCAGTCATAGCTTCCACAGTTTTCTTTACATTATCTTGCACCTGAGGCACAACTTCCATTATCTTCTTCCCATATTCAACTGATACATTCATATCTATAATTGCTTTATCTTCTTCTAACGTAACTTTACTTGCTTTAGCGGGGTTCTTTTTACCTTTAAATATGTTTGTTAAGTTGTTTGCAACACCCATTTGAGCATCTAATATTCCATCAATCTCCTGAGCGGCAATTCCTGCTATAACGCTTACTACCTCATCAGAAATTTTAACTACTCCGATATTTTCTTCTCTAACTAAATCTTCCATGTTACTTTAACCTCCTAGGTTTTGTGATAACAAAACATGATAATCTTGTGTTCATTATATCAAATATAATTTAACATTACAAATATATTATGGTTTTTATACTATTTTTGTACTTGTATTATTACGTCTTTAATTTTTGATATCTCTTGAACTATTTCTTGTATAGCTACAGTTTCACTTTCTTGAAGTTCATTAGGTGATTTAACTATTACAGTTGCTTTATCTGATTGTAACATACATAAAGCATCTTCATAACCTTTATTTTTTATACTTAATTCTATTCTTCCTTCACTATCTTTTGTCATTGTCTTTTGTGTTAACTCTTTTGTTGCTTCATCCTTTTGTTCTTTTGATGTATTTGCATCTGAAATTATTGAATTTAAAGTTTGTATTGTAGTTGAATCTTGCTGATCTCTTTCGCTTCGCGCATCATAAAAATAATTTTGTTGACTTAAAGCCTGTGTATCTTGTTCAGTTTTTGATTGATCAGTAGATAAAACTTGGCTTAAATCTGTTGGATCGTTTAGCCCTCCATTATTAAGTTTTGCTGCTAGCATTCCTACACATAATATTAATGCTAATAATGTAAATATAATCCCACATTGTTTCTTTGTCATAATATTCTTCCTCCCATTCTTTTTCTATAAAATTATATGCTACTTCTTCATGCTATATACATTAACCTTATCTAAACTTAAGTTATATAGTTTTGACACAGCCTGTTCTATTCCATATTTTATCTTGCTATTGTCAGCACCTTCTGCAAGTATTATTATCCCAGTAATTTTAGGCTTATAGGTTTTTAAAATAAACGGTTCATTATTTCCATCAGATGTTGTCATTACAGTTTTTGACGCATCTGTGTCTTGATTTGTAACTCTTTTTCCACCTTCAGTATCATTTTCCTCTGTAGTTGACTTTTGATTATTTTTATCATATGCTGGAACCTTTTCTCCCCCATTTTCAAAAGACATCATTACTTCAACATCACCAACTCCATTCATTTTCTTTAATATGTTTTTTAAGTCATTTTTTTGTTTCTCTTCATAATTTTTTTCATCTGTTTCATTATTTATTTTAGTATCATCTGCATTTTCCACATTTGTTTTAGCTGCTGTAGATGATAGTTTATTGCTGTTAAAATTATTATTTCCAGATGAAAATACATTCATAGCAATCAAGATAAATGCCAGTATTATACATACTGCTATAAGATTCTTCATATTTTTTTGCTCTAGTATTTTGCTAAATTCTTTTTTAAATTTATCTTTATCCATATTTATACCTCCTACTCCTCTAATCCATATACTTCTATTTTCTCCTTTGGAATATTTAATTCATTGCTAATAAAATCAACTATTTCGTTGTATTCTACATTTCTTTCTCCTTTATTTACATTCGCATCTTTATTTATTGCTATTCTTTTTATTTTATTTATTTTATTACTACTCACACCTATCTTTAGTTTTTTTACATTTATAGCTACCTTACTAAAATCTACATCACAATCAACTTCACTCTTAAAATTCATATCCTTAAAATTATTTTTTAGAATATTGTCACAATTTTTATTAAAATTAGCTACAAATGCTTTTTTTCTCTCATCATCTATATTACTTCTACTTAATGTATTTATACTGTCAAAATTAGCTGTATCCTTATCTTTTGAAAATACCTGCTCATAATTCTTAATAACATCTGTAAAATTCTTCTCTCCGCCTTCTATAAACTGTAAAATTGGATTTAATATGATTGTTATTAATATTAATCCTAAAACAAATTTTATATATTTCTTCATCTTGCTAGGAGCAATAATCTCTACAGCGCTCATAAAGATAAGAACAGTGACTAGTGTCATTACAAATTTTTTCAAGGTTTCCATAAACATAATATTTTATCCTCCAACTATAAACCTACCAGTGGATGCCATGATACCAATTAATATAAAAAACATAAAGCTTACAGTTAGTACACATGAGATTATAAGCATCATAGAACTTCCAGCTGCCTCCAATGACTTCGTTATTCTCGAATCGCTTATTGGTTCTATTAATGCCGCTGACAATTTATATATAAACTCAATAAGAACTAACTTAATAAGAGGATGCAGAAGAATTAAAATAATTACAACTAACCCTATTGAACTTATAGCGTTTTTTATTATGAGTGAATATCCAGCAACAGAAGTAATTGCATCTGAAAAAGCTTTTCCAACAATAGGAATAAAGTTATCTACAGCGAATTTTGCCGTCTTTAGTGTTACTGCATCAATAGTAGTTGATGTAATTCCTCTAATCGTTAATAATCCTATAAAAATTGTTACTATGATTCCTTGAAACCATATAATAACCTGCTTAAACAGCTTACACAGATTATTTATTTTATGTTCTGCTGATATATTATTGGCAAATTCTAGCACAAAACCCATTAAGATCATTGGTATTATTACATTGGAATAAACTTTAGGTATAAATACAACTGCACCAAGTACTATAGGGTCTAATGTCGTAGCTGCCGCTATTCCTCCAGCAAGAGAAATCATCGTCACAAGAATAGGGAGAAGCGCACTCATGAAGTCTGAAATATTATTTATTACATCTTTAGCAACTGAAATTGAAATTATAAAACTCTTTGATAACACCATTATTATTAAGGCGTAACATGCGTAAAATGCTACTTGGGATATACTTTCATCTGAAAATGCATCTTGTAAATTTTTTAACAGTGAACATATTATTGCTATTGTAACTATTGATACTACTAAAGATAATACACTTTTCACTTCTTTAAATATTATGCTTAATACTGCCTTTAAAAGTGTGTCAAGTGAAAGATTCCCTTTGCCTTCTTTAATATATGCTTTGACATACTCAACTGGATTTAAATTGTTCATGAGCTCCACATCTGTTTTCATTTTACTTATATAATCATATAGCGAATTAATTTCTTCCTTTGAACTTCCCCCTAATTCATCTATGTTAACTTCATTTTCAGAAGATTGCTTACTTTTAGTCTTATCATAAAAGTTTGTGTCATTACTTGTTTCCATATTAATTTTATTATTTATTTCTGCTGCATAAATAGTTGTCAATTTAATAAAAGAACCACCTGCTACAACTGAAATAAATATGTTAATCACAAGGCTCATTAATAATATAAACGTAACTCTTTTTATTATCTTCATATATAAACACCTACATTATCTGCAATATAGAATTTAATACTGCCATAAGTATCGGAATTGCTAGAACTAAAATCATTATCTTACCTGATAAATCTATTTGAGTTGCAAGACTATCTGCATTAGCATCCTTGCACAATGCACTTGAAAATGATGCTATATATGCTATTGCCAAAATCTTGAGTACAATTCCAATATAAACCATATCAATATTAGCTTTATCTGCTATTTCTTTTACAAAGTCTATCACTTGCCTAAGTGGTTCTATCATAATAAGAAGGATTAACGCACCCGCAGTTAGAACAAGGAATGTATTTAATTCATTTTTAGATTGCTTGAATAATAGCATAATAAATAATGTTATAAACGCTATACCTACAATTTTTATTATTAACATAATCTGCATACCTACATTACAAACATAGTTTTAACAGTACTAAATAAATCTCCTATGATCGAAACTATCATAAGCAGAATTATTACAACTCCTGCAATATTTGTTATAGCTGCAATCTCACCTTTTCCACTACTAGTAAGCACCTTATCTAATACTACTAAAAGTATCCCAGCTCCTCCAATTTTAAAAAGTATAGTTATATCATGCATTTATCTTCCTCCAATCCTTATTTAGTATAATTATTTTAGCTATTATAAATTATTTATAATGACCTCATATCATAAATATGACTATCATTGCTCCTAAACATACTCCAAGATATCTATAAAGCTTTGTGTTTTTCTTAGCGCTTTCCTCTGCGTCGCTTAGATTTATTTTTATTCCTTCAATCGCTAATAAAAATATCTTTTCTTGTCCATAAACCCCTGACTCTCCAAGGGATTTAAAAAAATCCGACATTATTTTTCTATCATCGTTTTCTAGATAAAATTCATTTTCCAATAATTCAAACTCTTCTAATGCCGCTTCATACACACTTTCTACATCCCCTTTTATCAACCTATTAACTATAGATTCAATAAAGTTACTTAGAGGCTTGCATACTTTATGCGAGAGATTTCCTAAAGCTTCCGGCAAAGGAGTTGTTCCATACACTATGTCATTTTCGAGAATTGTTAAAGATTTCAATATTTCCTTAAGCTGCTGCTGTCTTTTCTTAAAAGTTTCTCCATATGAAAATCCTATATATGTGCTTATAATAAATATGCATATTATAAGAATTAATTTAAGCACATGTTCTCACCTCCTTTTATGCTATAAACATTTTCAATTGTTCCAATACCATTTCTGTTACTTAAAATTATTGCTCTTTCCAAAATCTCATTATCTAACAAATCACCAAGGACTCTTCTCTTATATAAATCTTCTATTGTAAAACCATGAATTGTTGTTATTATATTTACACCAGAGTTAAATGCCATAATAAGAGCTTCTATATCGCCCCTAGTTCCTATTTCATCACAAATCAGCACTTCTGGCGAAAGGCTTCTAATTGCCATAATTAATCCTTCCCTTTTTAAACAGTTATCCAAGACATCTGTTCTGATCCCTAAATCACTTTGAGGAATTCCAAAATAGCAGGCTCCTATTTCACTTCTTTCATCTATCACTACTACCTTCTTCCCAGCAATCCCTAACGATGGCATTCCACTTGATATATTTCTAGCTATGTCTCGTAAAATTGTTGTCTTTCCACATTTAGGTGGAGAAATTATTATAGTATTATAAACTTTATATGCTGATGTAATATATTTCATAACCTTATTTGAACATCCAATTACTTCTCTGCAAATTCTTACATTTACAGATGAAATATTTCGTATAGTCTTTACTTCTCCATTTTCCATTACGCATTCACCAGCTATGCCAATCCTATGGCCACCCTTAATTGTTATAAATCCTTGCCTTATATCTTCTTCATACGCATATAATGAATAATTAGAAACTTTTTGCATAATACTTTTCATATCTTCCTTTGTAGAAATATAATTAATAATACTTTCTCCATATTTTGAGTAAACCAAAATTGGTTTTCCAATTTTAATTCTAAGCTCATATACCTGCTCTTTATTAAGCCTATCCTTAAGCAAACTACCTATTTTAGTTGGAAAAATCCCCACTATCTCTTCTTCACCAATCAAAACTCCACTGCCTCCTCCATCGTTCTCTTAATTAATTAATATTTAATATCTTCCCGAAATATTACTGAATTATAATAAAAATATGTAAATTAAAAAATGGCTATCTTAAATTTAAATTTAAGATAGCCATTTTTATTTAGATATTTAATAATTAATTATCCTTTAATATTCTTTTTACAATAAGGACATGGAATTTCTTCATTATTGCTTAGGGTAGATTGTTCGATAAAAATTGGTTTATTGCAATGAATACAGTTTATTTCTGTATATTCATCTTCCATATCATTTAATTCATCTATAGATACCTCTTCAAATAGTTCATCTTGAATATTTGATAAATCATCATCCATAAATCTAATATTTTCTTCCAATGTTTCTTGATTTACAGTTAACTCTTCTATTCTCTGATTCATAAATTCTAAAATAGAGAATACATTATCAAAACATTCTTTATATTCCTTACTTTCTATTTTAGATAAATTCTTTTTTAAAGCTTCAATCCCTTTGCTAAGCTCTTCCATATCTTTTCACTTCCTTCTTTTTATTTGTAAAAAATGTTGAGATTAAATATAAAATAAAGTTGCTAAGCTTTTCGCTTAGCAACTATATAGTTTAAACTCTTTCCATATATTCGCCAGTTCTAGTGTCTACTCTTATAACATCACCTTCATTAACAAACATAGGAACATTAACTATTGCACCTGTTTCAAGTGTTGCTGGTTTCATTGCATTAGTAGTAGTATTTCCTTTAACGCCTGGTTCAGATTGTGTTATTAATAATTCAACAAAGTTTGGAGCTTCTACTGAGAAGGCATCACCTTTAAAGAATTTTATTGTTGCAAACATATTTTCTTTTAAGAATTTTATTGCATCTTCAACTTTTTCATGGTTTAAAGGAATTTGCTCATATGTTTCTTGATCCATGAAGTAGTATAGTTCTCCATCTGAATAAAGATATTGCATTTCTTTTCTTTCAATTACTGCTTCTTGTAACTTTGTAGTTGGGTTAAATGTTGTATCTGTAACTCCACCTGAAATTACATTTCTAAGTTTAGTTCTTACGAATGCTGCTCCTTTACCAGGCTTAACATGTAAAAATTCTACTACTGTAAATACTTGTCCATCCAATTCAAACGTTGTTCCTTTTCTTATATCTCCTGCTGTTATCATTAAAGATCCCTCCAAATTTATAAAATAAGACATATAATAAATAACACCTCTAAGATGTTCTGTATTCTTTGTGTTAACTAATAAAGAACATTACATCATAGCAATATATTATTGAGTAATATACTACTTTAGTATGATACAAAACAGACTATCATGACGACTTGTTATTTTTTGAATATGCCTAATTACCGCGTAACTTTTTTTCAAATATTAAGCTAATATACTTAATCGTTGACATAACACTCATATTTTATCAAAAGACAATGATAATTGCAATCTTTCTGATTATTTTCCAGTAAAATTTTATAATTTTATAACTTTTTAAGCACTTTCCTTAGTACTTATATCTAATATAATAGAGGCTTCGTTCTTATTTTTATCTATACTATAATTATTTACATCATAATTTTTTAATTTAGGTAACTCATTTAATAAATCATCTTTACTACCGGATATTTTTATTTTCACATGCCATTTACCGTCTTTTTCATTAGCAGAAAGAATATTTTTCTTCGTTAAGCAATCTAACTCTCTGTCAATTTGTTTTAAAGCTTTATGATCGTAAAATTTACTTTGATAATTGTATACTTTGATATTATTAGCTTTTTTTATATTATTTATACATAGTATTTGTACGAAAACTAATGTTATCATTATACTTAAAATTATATGCTTAAGTAATCTATTCATATAAGCTTACTCCTAATTTATATTTTTCATTATCATTTAAATTCATATCATGTATTTCTATAAAACCATTGGAACTTAACTCATCTATATCACTTAAATTATCTACTATTATATCCCCGCCATTATTGGTTATGTGCGCCTCTTCAATATTGTCTTTCATTAAATTCTTTACCCAAATGCTAATATCTTCAAACTTAATCTTACCTTCTTCTATGTTACTATTTCTATTTAATTTAGAACTTTCTTTAGTTTCACTTATATTTTGAACTACAAACGGAAAAGCAATTAAGTTAATAATTAAAAATAATATTATTACTTTATTCTCCTTTCTAATTGTGTCCATTTCAACCTTGTTAAAAAATCTTTCTGGAATGAAATCTTTGTTTTTCGTATATATTTTCATTTATAACTTCTCCTATATTTACTTTTTTAGCTTTAGATTTACTATTTGAAATAATATCAACCGTATTATCATCAACGTATATTTCTTCGAGCTCACCTTTCTTTAAAAGGTTTTCTTCAACAATATGTTTATTTTCAGAAACAAATCCATCATGATATAATCTATCCCTAAATGATACATAATAATAGCATGTATCATATTTTATTAGTGCTTTAAAATTTCTATTATTATCTCTAACTATTTTCATCAAAACATCTTTTATTACAAATTGAATTGGCTTAATTTCTATATTTATTGCCTTCTCCACTACTTTTTCAACTCTCTTAGCACCCTTTATAGAGTATATTGAAATTATATTTCCCCTTTTCTCAAAATCATATAGTATATCTCCATTTTGAGGAAAATCATTTCTAATTTTTGAATCTACAAAGTTACATAATTTACTTTTTTTTGCAATATTCTCAAAATGGCTCACAAATAATTCTTCTTGAAGTATTACCACCTTTATATTTGAAGTTAATAAACCACTTAATTCTCTAAATTCATTAAAATCATATTTTTTTCCATCATATGTGCAATAATTTTTTTTAATAAATATTATTGATTTTCTCATTAAATACCTCTTTTATAAACTCTTAGTCTAAATGCTTTCATAATTATTCACATTATCATAGATGCTATTTGTTTAAGTCATCAAAATTATATGTTGGAATTAAAATTATTTTTTCCCCCTTAAAACTGTAAATAATTGATCTTTTTCTTATTACATCATCTTCTTTGTAAGTTGTTAATAGAAGTTTATTATTATCTTTATTGTATTCGATTATATTATTATCTATTTTTTTATTAAAGTTTTCTAAAAACATATCTTCATTCAGTTTCTCACTATTTACTTTCTCTTTATTAATCTCTATCATAAACTTATTTAACACTTGCTCCTCATTTGAATTCAAATCATACCTATCTTTATCAAAATTGTATAAACAGCTTAGTTCATTGTTGTTTTTCATCATTTTAAACATAAAACACCCTAAAATGCTCATTAAAGATAATACTATCATAGTACTTATTAATACGGTTCCTTTTTTCTTCAAATGCACTTAATAAATTCCCTTCCCTCTTTGTCATGTAGTATAAAATAAATTAATTTTCCTTTTCCCTTAATTTCAAGATTGTCTATATCTTCAAGCATAGTATTTATTGTTTGTGTAACATCATTTCTTGTATATTTTATAAAAACTTTTCCGTCATAAGATTTAATTATTTTATCCATGCTATTGAATTCATCATTCTTCAAAAATTTAATTTGGTTATTATTAACTATTATCTGCTTAATTCCACCTTCGCTTATAATATTATCTAAATCTATAAAAAAATTTTGATAGTTATTATAATTTATACTTAACTGAATTGATTCTAAATACCCTCTATACATGGATGTAAACAAACTTATTCCAGATGCTAAAATCATTGTTGTTAAAAAAACATACGCTAATGATTCAATAATAGTAAATCCTCTCTTCTTTTTAAAAATGTATCCAATTTTATACTTCATCCATCCACCAACTTTTAGTAAACTTTTTTTCCACATTTACTTCATCTTTTCCGACCTTAATATTAGCTACTATTTCTAAATTTAAGCCAATGCCATCCTCACTTATTTTGCTTAACTTAATGTCTTCTCCATCTTCTAATTCATTTAAATTTTTATATATTAATTCTCTACTAAAATCACCATTATATTTAAATCCAATTTTATTTTCTAACATTTCATGTATTTCTTCATTTGATGTATTGTATTTCAATTCATTTTCCAAATTGCTTATTGCTCTGTCGACTTTTTCTTGTAAAATTCTTTCCTTTAGTATATTAGAATTTTCTAGGCTCGTACTTATAATAAATGTAGAAGTCAAAGTTAAAATCATTGCAGACGCTAATGTTTCAATTAATATACTTCCCTGCTTTTTCATATTGCTTCACCATTCTTTATACTAATCAAATCCACTCCAACGCCTATCGTTATATCTTGCTTTACGCCACAATTATCTATTATCTTTATTGTATTCCCCCTAGATATTTTCCCATCTGGTGTTACCAATATATTTATGTCTCCACTAATGATTTTTATTTCCTTCGAAATACATACAGTCTTCTCTATACTATCCCATCCATCTATAAATTTAATTTCATTTTTACTTGCCTTTACAGTTATTTTTCCATAGTTATTCTTTTCTCTACAAACCGCTTTGCCATATGAAAGTAAATTTTGAATCTCATAAATATATTCCGAATTGTCTATATTTTTTGATACATTTCGAGCAAATTTACTTGATGATATTCCTACACTAAGTAAAATTGTTAGTATAAAAACACTTACCATAGTTTCTATTAAAGTGAATCCATCGCTTCTCATTTTCTTATTCCACCCTGAAGATTATTAAACAAAGGAAGGACAAATATCAATAAAAATAGAGTTATGAAACTTGCCATCATAATTATGAAAATCGGGTTTATCAATTTCAAATATTTTTGTATTTTCTCATTAAGCCTATATTCTAGAGTATTGGCTAATTCTTTAAAACCTTCTTCTATTGTGCCCCCCTCCTCTCTAATCCTTACAATAGCTAACGCATATTTTGAAAAGACTCCACTTTTCTCTAAAGACTCGGTTAGAGTTTCCCCGCTTATAATATTTGAATTTATTTCAGTAATTTTATTTCGTAAATACATAAAACTCATACTATTTTCACAATATTTAAGAGCCTGTGAAATGTTTATTCCAGTACTTGTTATTATAGAAAAAAGTAATACCATTATATACTCAAAGAAAGATCTTACTATACTTATTTTTGTTAGCTTGTTTATGCTAATTTGGTTAGATAAACACTTTGCTAAAATTATTAATATTACACTCCAAGAAAAAATTGCCACACCAGTAACTAGATGATTGTCCTTAAAAGCAATGCTCATATCATATATGACTTGGCAACCTTTTGGTAATTTGATATTCATAGATTTATAAATTTCAAAGAAATTCGGAATCACCTCATTTACCAAAAATATACTAAGTAATATCATTGAAATAAATACAAACACCGGATAAATACATGCATTTTTGATTTCTTTCTTAATAAATATAGATTTATCATAATAGATACTTAATCCCTTTAACACCTCATATAGTTTTCCTGTATTCTCGCCAATTGAAATAATTCCTATGAAGAATTCCGGATATAAGTCTTTAAACTCTGAAAATCCTTGTGATAAGCTACTTCCTTGTTTTATTAGCTCTAAAACTTCATATAAACTATCCTTATATATCTTACTTGATAATATATCAGCCACTAAATCTAATGCTTCGGTTATTCTTATTCCATCTTTATAAATCTGTGCTAAACTTCCCGATATTAATGCCAGTTGTTCTTCATTTACTTTATGTTTAAACTTTATTCTTTTTTTAAAGCTAAAATATGTTATATTTTTAAATCCTCTATAAGTTGAATTTCCATCATTATTACTATTCATTCAATCTTTCCCCTTCTATAAACTCTATATAATCACTATTAGATATCTTTCCTCTAAGTAATAGTTCTTCCAAATCTTTCTTCATATTTTCATTTGATAGGTATTTGCTATCCTTATATAGATCCATCATCCTTTTTTCACTATTGTCCTGCAAAAAGTGAACCGAGCTGATTATTTGTCTTCCTGCATACCCTGAATAATTACACATTTTACAGCCACATTTTTTATATAACATCCTTCCGTTCACTGAATTTTCATCATCTATCTTCTTACAATTATCGCATAAAATCTTAACTAATCTTTGTGATATTATTCCAACCAGCGCATCACTTAATAGATATGGTTTAATCCCCATATTCTCTAATCTTATATAAACTTCCCTTGCTGATTTGCAGTGGATAGTGCTATATACTTTATGCCCGGTAATCGATGCTCTTACCGCCATGCTTGCAGTCTCTTCATCTCTTATCTCCCCAATCATAATCACATCTGGATCCTGTCTTAATATACTTCTAAGACCATTTGAAAAATCTATGTCCAATTTTCTATTTAGGCTCATTTGGTTGATATTAGGCATGACTATCTCAACTGGATCTTCCAAAGTTGTTATATTTAAAGCCTTGGAATCGATTTCCCTCAATATTGTGTAGATTGTAGTAGTTTTACCAGAACCGGTTGGGCCGCTTATTAATATAAGTCCATTCTTCAAAGATATTATTTTTCTAATTAGTTTAATTTGACTTTCTGAGAATCCTAAATCCTCAAGATTATAGTCAAAGTTATCACAATATAATATTCTAATTACTAATTTTTCTCCGTATACTACAGGTATTGAAGATACTCTTAAATCGTATTTTAGATTATTATAATTAACTATTATTTTTCCATCTTGAGGTCTTCTTTTTTCAGTTATGTCCATATTAGCTTTCAGCTTGATCTTCGATGCAAGAGTTATATATTCATCAGAATCTATTTTATGCACCAAAACTAAACTACCGTTAATTCTATATCGTACATAAACACAACCATTTTGAGGCTCTATATGAATGTCGCTGGCATTAACCTTTATTGCATTAGTTATCAATATCTCTTCTAATGATTTATCATCTATACCAAATATTATATTTTTTAAACTTTCGTAATTTCTCTCTTCGATTTCTTTGATAACTATGTTTTTGTTATATATAAATCTTAGATATTCTTTTGCTTCTTCAGTTACTCCATATGACAAAACTATTACCTCGTCCAATTTTTCTTTTATCGGAATAACTCTATATTTTTCACAAATTTCTTTTTTTAGATTTTTAGCAGTTCCTAAATCTACATCTTCAATTTCATACTCCTTAATTTTAAACACACCTATCTAATCTTATATTTTTTCTAGTTTCTATTATAAATTATGAACTTAAATCTCAGTAATTATTCATTTGCATCCAAATAATGTATTTTTTATTGTTAGGATAATAACAAATAATAATTTTCAAATTAAAAATCCTAGACACCAATCAAATGCCTAGGATTTTATAATAATTTAATGAACTAAATGTTAATACTACATTCTTCATTTTTTAACATCACTATATTTTTTTGCAGCTTTCCAAGTTTTGCCGTACAGCGATTTAGGATTTTTATTTGGTTTAACTCCCCTCATCTCTTCTCTAATTATTGCTCTAGCAATAATCTTAAATTTCCTAAATTCCTCTTCATTGACCTCTTGGCCAAGTAAATTTTTTGTTATTAGTTCACTAGTTTTTTTATTAATAGCTTTATCAAATTTATTCATTTTCTATGCTCCTATCTTACAATTTTAAATTCTAAAGATATTATTATCTTTAAAGCTTTAGTTTATCCACAAACTCTTACTTATTCTTTTACTATTCTATAAAACCTTTCATCTGCATTTTAATTGAATTTCTAAAAAAAGCCATTCCTGTTTTCATCTTTCTAAAATTTAGCTTCTCATAAAATTTTTCTTTTCCAGGTGAAGCATATAATATAGCATTACATGTAGGCATACACTCTAAGATTTTATTAATAATCTTCCTCCCTATACTTTTGCCTTGATATTCAGGTAGCACAGCTACATCATAAATTGCAGATTGATAAACTCCATCAGAAATTGCTCGTCCGAAACCAATTAGTTTATCATTATCAAAAGCAAATATAACAGCGTAACTATTTTCAAATGCTTTTTTATGTACCTTTCCTTCATAATAACTCATTCCTACTTTTTCTAGTATCCTAGATACCTCGTTCCAATCTATATTATTACAGCCATATTGTAATTTTATATTCATATCACTATCTCCTTTTTTAATTAATCTTTAAACTCAATTACTAATTTTAGTTTCTTTATCCAAAATATATATGTTGTAATAATAAATTTATATTTAAGATTCTATTAAATCAATTACTCAGTTTAAGCCAAAATGTAGAAACTTACTTGTAACATATATATTATTATTTTTATACTAAGAATAGCATATCCCCCTACGTAAGGTAAGAGTCAATACATTTTTATATTAATAAAAGAATCCTCTATCATATAAAGTATAATAAAGGATTCTAAATTCAAATTATTGCGTATATGCTAAAAAAACATATTCTGTTGAGCTCTTACCTATTTCACTTATGCTGCCATCTTGGGTGTATGTATAAACTTGCTCTTTCTTCAGATCTCCACTGCTAGAACCTATAAATAAAATGTCGCCATTTTCATTTACTTCTAATCCTTTTTCTGTTTTTATAGTACTTGGAAAATCAAATACTAATCTTTTTACCTTATTGTCATTCAATTCATATAAAGAATTAACATTATTATAAGCTTTTCCTGTAAAATATAATTTATCTCCATTTATAATTATATCCGAAATCTCTTCTATGTTATCTGTCAAAAGCTTAACATCCTTTGTTTTTTTGTTTATCATCATTACTTCTCTTTTATTCTCAAGTGTCAATTGTAGAAATACAACATCGTCATCTGTTGATTTTATAAATGCCAAATATCCTTCCTTAATCTTATAAAGTAACTCTTCTTTATCTTCTTTTATATTATAAGTAAATAATCCATTAACGCCCTCATTGCTTACCCCATAATAAACTAATGTATCTGAGTCATACCAGTCATATAATGTTCCTGATATTGAAACATTAGATTTCATTTCAACTTCTTTATTCCCATTTGTATTAAATATTTTTAACTTAAGCCCATTATCATCTATAAAGTAAGAAATATAATTTCCACCTTTTGATAATTTTAATCCACTATAATTTGCATCTGAAATTTCATATTTATGTCCACTATTAACTACATAATTTTTACCGTTCTCTACATATATATAATTTGAACTGCTTTTATCATAATCTATGATAATCTTATTTTCCTTTGTTTCTACATATTTGCCATTGTCATAATTATATAATTTATAATTACCGTCTTCGCTTTTTAGTATAGATCCTATATTTAACTTAACATCCTCTGTTACATTAGGGGTATCTTCTTTTTTAGACGCGCATCCTAAGACAAACAGGGGAATTGCAATGAAAGCAAAAATGCTTAAGCACTTTCTTACTAATGAATTCATTTTTTATTTCCTCGTTTTTTATAATTTTATAAAGAAATTTCACCTTTGAAAACCACTTCTGCAGGGCCTTTCATATAAACATCTTCGCCTAAAACTTCAATGATTAACTCTCCTCCAGGGGCTTTAACAAAAACTTCTTTATCCTTATTAACAAATCCCAATTTCTTAGCAACTACTACTGAAGCACTGCATCCTGTTCCGCACGCTAACGTAGCTCCAGCGCCTCTTTCCCATGTATTAACAATTATATGAGTATCATCCACTATCTTCACAAAATTCACATTACTTCCTTCAGTGAATATATCCAGTTTTTCTATCTTGGATCCTTCTTGAATAACATTGTATTCTCTATCATTTTCGAAGATTATTGTATGAGGAACTCCAAGAAGCAACGTAGTCATTTTATACTTTTTATCATCTACGTTAATTTCTTTCTCTATAAGACTTTCCAAATTATTTAAAGGTATATCACATCCATTGTAAGATGGATTACCCATATAGACTCTTACATATTTAACATTTTCATTTTCTAATATTATTTCAATTTCCTTGATTCCATCACCAGTCTCAACCGAAAATTTATCACCATTAGCTATTTTATGTTCATAAACATATTTTCCAAAACACCTTATAGCATTTCCACACATATTCGCTCTTGAACCATCAGCGTTTATTATAACCATTTTAGCATGGGCTAACTCTGATTTTCTAACAATAACAAGCCCATCGGCACCAATTCCAAAATGTCTATCACAAAGTTTTTTAGCTAATAAGCATTCATCTTTAATTTCATCATTGAAGTCCTCAATAAATACAAAATCATTTCCTGCCCCTTGCATTTTATAAAAATTCATTTAAATTCCCCCTATCGACTAACTATATTTTCTATAACTAATAATTATACATTTTGTAATCATCAGTTACTACATATTAAACTTTTGTATTTAATCATTAATAATATCACCAAGTTTAAATTATAACTTATTTAAAAATTTTTCTATATACTTTTTTTAAATTTTTTTATAATATCTAACACTTTTTTCATTTTATTATTTTTATCTGTAATATATAATTTTTTAATAATAAATTTACATTTGTTATTATAGCAAGCCAATACCTCAATTAGAATTAAAATATGGAAACTAAATTACAATATCTAAATATAAAAATATTCATATATCTTTTATATTTAATTTACCCTTCTTTTCGTTTTTTGCTCTTAATTGATAATTATATGCCTATAATGTTATACTATTGATAGTTACACTAAGAAAGGATGACATAAAATGGCATTAGATGGTATCTACCTATATAGTTTAGTAAATAATTTAGAAAAATCAATATTAAATTCCAAAATAGATAAGATAAATCAACCTGAAAAAGATGAAATTATTCTGACTTTACGAAAAGATCGTCAGAATATAAAACTTTTAATTTCAGCATCTCCTAGATTTGCCAGAATACATTTAACAAATAGCACTAAGGAGAATCCTATAAAAGCTCCTATGTATTTAATGGTACTTAGAAAATACATCCTAGGCGGTAGAATTACAAATCTTACACAAAAAGATAATGATAGAATTTTAATAATAGAAATCGAAAATAGAGACGAACTAGGATTTGATAGTTTATATTCTCTTATAGTTGAAATTATGGGACGACACTCTAATATCACATTGGTTAGAAATAGAGACAATAAAGTTATGGAATCAATAAAACATATAACTGCTGATATAAATAGTTATAGGGTATTGTATCCTGGTGTTAATTTTATTTATCCCCCATCTTCTACTAAATTAAATCCTTTTTCTATTACCTTGGAAGAATTATCTTCTTTCGTGAATAAGAATTCTATTGATTTTGATAATAAATTTTATTCTAATTGCTTCACAGGAATAAGTAATCTATTGTCTAATGATTTATATTATAACATTACAAATTATAATAATTCACCTACAATAAGTGAAATTTATGAAAATTTTAATAAATTCATTCATAATTTAAATCAAAATATCTCTTACAATATGTATACAAATAAATTAGGAATTGTAAAAGATTTTTATTCTCTAAAATTAAGTTCATTAAATGAAGATTATTTATTAGTTTCATACGATAATCCTAATGCATTAATGGATGCCTTTTATGAGAAGAAAGATAAACAAGATAGATTACAAAACAAATCTACTGATCTACAAAAACTTATTCATACAAACATAGATAGATGTAATAAAAAATCAAAAATACTTAACGAAACTCTTAATGAGTGCGCTGAAAAAGAATCTTTTAAAATAAAAGGTGATCTTTTAACTTCATATATTTATAGTATAAAAAAGGGTGATAGTGAATGTACTTTACTAAATTTTTATAACGAAAATCAAGAAGAATATATTACTATTCCTTTAAATAAAACAAAAACACCTTCTGAAAATGTTCAGTATTATTATAAAAAATATAATAAGTTAAAGACATCAGAGGAATACGCTAAAATTCAACTTCAGAAAAATGATCAGGAACTCGAATATTTAAATTCTGTACTTACTAATATTATAAATGCTGAAAGCTATACTGAAATTGACGAAATAAAAAACGAACTAATTGAAACTGGATATATAAGATTTAGAAAAAACAGTAAGAATTTAAAAAAAGCCAAGACTTCCAAACCCCATCATTTTGTTTCAAGTGACGGAATTGATATTTATGTTGGTAAAAACAATCTACAAAATGATTACCTAAGTTTAAAATTTGCAAATAAAAACTATCTTTGGCTTCATGCAAAAGATATTCCTGGGTCTCATGTTATAGTCTGCTCTTTTGATGTACCAGACAAAACTCTTGAGGAAGCAGCTATAATTGCAAGTTATTATAGCAAAGGAAAAGATTCATTAAAATTACCTATCGATTACACAAAAGTTAAAGAGCTAAAAAAACCTAATGGTGCAAAACCTGGAATGGTAATTTATCATACTAATAAAACTATAATAGTAACACCTACTGACTTTAATAAAATATTTAATACATAATCTACTGAAAAAGAGATATATCTTAATCCTAGGATATATCTCTTTTTAGCAAACATATAATATTTTTTAATTTAAATGAACAAATCAAATTTTCTACACGCTTCTTCTAGCAATTCCACATTACTATTAAAAAAATCTTTCTTTTCTTTTTCAATAGATGTAATCAAAGCGTTAATTAAACTTAATGGTGCAGCAAAAGACTCTATAAACTTTGTCCCCTTGCTTACAGCTGTTAATGTTATATCTGAATATGGCACAAGCGGAGACAACATATTATCTGTAATTGATATTGTTGTAGCTCCTTTTCTTTTCAAATGGGCAAAAATTTCTACTGTACTTCTTGCATACTTCTCAAAGGTAATGCCAATAATTACATCTTCATTATTTACTTCACTAATCTGCTTTGGAATTTGTTCTATATGCTCAATTAAATTTACGTTGTTAAACATTAAGTCTAGATAATATTTTAAAAACATTCCAAGTACAGAGGAACTTCTTCTTGCTACTATATATATTCTTTTTGCATTTAACAGCAAGTTAACAGTTCTTCTTAATTCATATATATTCAGATCCCCCATTGTCAGCTTAATATTATTTAGGTCTTCTTCAAATATGTTGTAAATCTCCCTTTCTTCACTATCACTTGAATCAGAATCGATCCTTATACGTTCAGCTTTAGACACTTGCTGTTGCATAGATTCTTGAGTGTCTTTTAAAAATTCAGGGTATCCTTTATATCCTAAAAAAATCACAAATCTCGTGACAGTTGCTATGCTTACTCCTGATAATTTTGCTAACTTCTCTACAGTTAAAAAAGGTGTACTATTTGGGTGCGCTAGTATATATTTTGCTATTTTTTCTTGTGCTTTGCTCATATTAGGTATTTTCTCTGCCATTTTTTGATATACCTCTGACATAGTTTAAACTCCTTTCTCTTTACAATTTAAGAGTATCTATCTAATTACTAGTCTGTTTATAATTTTGTTTCTCAAATTACTAATTTTCAATCCATATATTACAATTGATTTTCTAAGTTTAAATTCTAATTGAACACTTGGCTTATTGAAATTCTAAATGTGAATTTGTTATTTTAACTTGCCTATCTTATATATCTCTTTATTCTCAATTATTATATGAAGGAACACTTTAACAAAAAAAAGGCGCTAACAATTCAAACTGATTGTTAGCGCCCTTGCTATCAAATTTTATTTAAACTTATTTTATCACTTTAAGAAAACTTTGTAAATATGTTTTCAAAGCTTTCTAATACCTTAAACTTTACTTTATTAACTCATTTATTAATATATCGCCAATATTTTTAATTTTATCATTATCAAAATACTGATAATAATAACATTTTATTTTACCATTATATAATTTTCTGTTCTTTGTTGATTTTGATCCAAATGTTTTTTCAAATGGTTCAAAAGAAGTTAATATGTTAAAATCCCAATTTTCCAATCTCTTCTTTATATTTCCCATATGTTTATATAGATCAGGTAATATTTCCTTCTCCCCGATTCTCTCTCCATATGGAGGATTTGAAACTACAAAACCATGCTTTCTAGAAGTTGAAAATTCCATAAAATCTCTTTTCTGAAATTGTATATATTTATCAACACCTGCTTTTTTTGCATTTTCCATAGCAACTTTAAGAACTCTATAGTCTATATCATATCCTATTAGCTTTATATCCTTACTCTTTTCAGATTTCTTTGCCCCTTCTCTCACTGACTCAAATATATCTTTAGTAATTGAAGGCCATGTTTCACATACAAATCTTCTATTTACTCCTGGTGCAATATTTTGAGCTATCATAGCAGCCTCAATCAAGATTGTACCCGAACCACAAAATGGATCTATTAATTCAAACTCTTCATTCCATCTTGAGATTAAAAGCATTGAAGCCGCTAAAGTTTCTTTTAATGGTGCTGCTCCAGCAAGTTCTCTATAGCCTCTTTTATGTAATCCTGGACCTGTTGTGTCTATAGTAAGCGTAACGATATCTTTTAAAATAGCCACTTCTATTTTATAAACCGGTCCACTTTCTCTAAATGTCTCTATGCCATAGCTTTCACCCATACTTTTAACAACAGCTTTTTTAACTATAGATTGACAATCAGGAACGCTATGAAGCGTTGATTTAATACTTTTACCAACAACGTGCATAACTCCGTCTTCAGGAATTATCTTACTCCATTCTACTTTTTTAGTACCTTGAAATAATTCTTCGAAAGATTTAGCTTCAAATTCTGCCATTTTTATGAGCACTCTATCCGCAGTTCTTAAGTGAATATTGCAAATTGCTATATCCATCTCATCTCCCTCGAAAGTTACTCTTCCATTTTCAATTTTTAAATCTTCATAACCAAGTGCTCTTAATTCCTTTGCAGTTATGCTTTCTATTCCGAAAGTACTTGTTGCAATTAACTCATACATATTTTTGCATTCTCCCTTTTTATCTATTTATCAAATATTTTTACTGAATCTTCTCCGTCAATTTCTTTTAGAGATACTGCTATAACTTCATTTTTAGAAGTTGGAATATTTTTACCAACATAATCTGCTCTAATTGGTAGTTCTTTATGTCCTCTATCTATAAGAACTGCTAATTGAATACCTCTAGGTCTACTTACATCCATAATTGCATCTATAGCCGCTCTTGCTGTCCTGCATGTATATAAAACATCATCAATTATAACTATCTTTTTATCTTTTATTTCAAGACCCAGATCCAAGTTTTTAATCTCTAAATCTTCACTTATTTTAGTTAAATCATCTCTATACAATGTTATGTCTACAGATCCAACTGGAACATCTACCCCCTCTATTCCTTTTATGTAGCTAGAAATTCTTTTTGCAAGCGGATACCCTCTAGTCTTAATTCCAAGTAAAACTAGTTCATCTATTCCTTTATTTCTTTCAATTATTTCATGAGAAATTCTTATTAATGTTCTATTAACAGCTTTTTCATCTAATAAAACTGATTTTAATTTCATGTTATTCCTCCGTAATCATTATTTTGCTTCATTTCTTAATTTTTCTATTATTTCTTGAAAGTATTCTGGCAATTCTGTCGTAAATTCCATATACTCATTTTTACTTGGATGAACAAAACCTAATGTTTTCGCATGCAACATTTGGCCTTTTAGTTTAAACCTTTGTTTTTTAAATCCATAAAGGGGATCACCAACTAGCGGGAAGCCAATAGACGCCATATGTACTCTTATTTGATGCGTCCTTCCTGTTTCTAATATACATTTTATTAAAGTGTAACCATTGAATCTTTCTAAAACTTCATAATGTGTTACAGCTCTTTTGCCTCCCTCTACAATTCCTATTTTTAATCTATCTTTCTTATTTCTAGCCAAAGGTTTATCAATTATACCTTTATCATTCTTTAGTCTTCCTTCAACCAAAGCATAATATTCTCTCTTCATTGAATGATCTTTTAATTGCTCTGAAAGCTTATTATGAGCCTCATCATTTTTTGCTACAACCAAAACCCCAGATGTATCTTTATCAATTCTGTGAACTATTCCTGGCCTTATAATTCCGTTTATGCTAGATAAATCTTTACAGTAAAAAAGCAGAGCATTAACTAATGTTCCATTATAGTTTCCTGGCGCAGGATGCACAACCATCCCCTGAGTTTTGTTAACAACTATTATATCTTTATCTTCATATAGTATATTAATAGGTATTTCCTCAGCCTCTACATTTAACACTTCAGGCTCATTAAATGTTACTTCAATTTCATCAAAAGCTTTTAGTTTATAATTACTCTTAGGCGTTTTATCATTGACCTTAATACTATCCTTTTCAATAAGCCCTTGGATAAAAGATCTTGATTTATCAACAAAAATTTCAGCTAAATACTTATCGATTCGCTCTCCTCTATCTTTTTCATCAACTATAAAAACATTTTTCTCCATAAATCAATATCCCTTCCTATTTAGCATATTCTTTCAACATTATAATATAATAACTTAGACTTTACAATTACTTAACACGTGAAATTTGTTAGATTAATTTGTATTAACTAATATCCTTATATAATCCTATCTCGTAAATATATAATTATTTTACATATTTTTTATAATATGCTATGATTTTTGTATACGTATATAAATTCATATACTGTATTAAATTTACATAAACATATATTAATTATTATGAAAAGTATTAAATATAAGCTGGAATTTCATATATTCAAGGGGGATAATTTTATGGATATTATGACAATTTTAAGTGTACTATTTGCATTTATTTGTATTATAGTAGGCTTTATCATTGAAGGAGGAAATCCGATAGCTTTGTTACAACCCACTGCTGCAATGATAGTTATTGGAGGAACAATAGGTGCCGTAGGAATTTCATTTCCTTCCTCGACATTAAAAAAGTTTCCAAGAGTATTGTCAATAGCTTTCAAAAAGAAAGAAATTGATCTTAAGGAATATATAGCCTATTTCAAAGAAGTATCACTTAAAACTAGAAGAGATGGACTTTTAAGTTTAGAATCTGAGCTAACAGGTGATGATTTAGATCCATTTATAAAAAAAGGATTACAAATGGTTGTCGATGGTATAGATCCATCTTCTGTTAAAAGCATCTTAAATACAAAACTAGAACAGCTTTCTACAAGGCATGAAAATTGCATTGAAATGTTTACATCCGCTGGTGGCTACGCTCCTACTATGGGAATAGTAGGAACCATAACTAGTTTAGTTATAATACTGAGTTCTTTAAGTGACGTTGCCGCAATGGGCGAAAAAATTGCTGTTGCATTTGTGGCCACTCTATATGGTCTTGCTACTGCAAATCTTTTTTGGCTTCCTATAGCAAGTAAATTAAGAGAAGTCGATAAAGAGGAAATCGCTGAAAAAGAAATGATCATTGAAGCTGTATTACTTATTCAAGAAGGAGTTAATCCAAATACCTTAGTTAGTAAACTTGTTAGCTATCTAACTGAAGATGAAGCTAAAGATTTAGAAGAAATTTAAAGAGGTATAATTATGAAAAAGAATGCAAAAAAAGAAAAAGATAATACTGAGAGATGGATGTTGTCTTACTTAGATTTTATAACATTAATGATGATTTTCTTTTTGATGCTGTATGCTATTTCTAATGTAGATACTAAGAAATCTCAAACCTTAGCCAATTCATTAAAAATTGGATTTAATAGTGGAAATGGAGAAAACGTAATAGCAGTATCTGATAATACAAATTCTTCTCCTACTGTAGTAGAACAACAAGATGCTCAGGATAGTTCAGAATCTATAAAAGAAGAAGAAAAACTATCTGATGTGAAAAAGAAAGTGGATGATCTCGTTAATAATTCCGAGCTAAAAGGAAGTGTTACTACATCCATTCAAGAAAGAGGTCTCACAATAAGCTTCAATGATAGTGTATTCTTTAACAGTGGTCAAGCTACCATAAAACCTGATTGGCAAAGCAAATTAATATCTATTTCAAAGATTTTAAACGATATCGATAACTACATACATGTTGAAGGACATACGGATAATGTTGCTATTAATAATGATTATTTTCATTCTAACTGGCAGCTTTCAGCTGTAAGAGCCGCAAATGTGGTAGAGTTTCTAATTTCTAAAGGAAACGTTAAACCCGAAAGATTATCTTCAGTAGGCTATGGAGAGTATAGACCTGTTAAAGATAACAATACCGAAGAAGGCAGAGCTGCAAACAGAAGAGTTGATATAGTAATATTAAATACTAAATTTAATAATTCTGAAACTCCAAAAGAATAAAATTAATCAAATAATAGAAAGGCTATCCTAAAAATAATCTTTAGGATAGCCTTTCTATTATTCAAAAAACACATAATCTTCATTTTATTACGTTATGTAAATAAAATATGTATAATTTTTATTTATTATTTCGGTACTATAATAAATTTATTCACCTTGAACAAAAAAACTTTTAATTTCATTTAGTTCATCATTTAGTGACGGATCATTTTCTTGAGTTTCTATATTTTCACTTACTCCATTAGGAATACTTGCTACTTCTTTTTCAATTATTTCTTCACTAGTTACTTCATCATCTTCTATTGGATCAGATACATTATAATTTTTTATAAAATCCTTCTCTAAATCATCAAAAGTCTCCAATTGTGCATTCATGAAATTTCTATATTTCGCTCTAAATTTAATAAATTCTTGCTTAACTCTTTCATATTCATCATTTATTTGAATAACATCATTATGTGCCTTATCCATAATCTTCTGAGCAGTTTCATTAGCATTTTTCATCATAAATTCCGCTTCTTTTTTGGCTGAATTCTTGGCTTGCTCTGCAGCATTTTGAGCTAATAATAATGTATTTTGTATAGTATTTTCTATTTGGGAATAATGCTCTACTTTTTCATTCAAATTAGCAAGTTTCTCTTTTAGATTTGCATTCTCTTTATAGAGTTCTTCATAATTATCTACTACTTCATCTAAGAATTCATCGACTTCATCAGAATTGTATCCTCTTAATCCTTTTTTAAATTCCTTGTTATTTATATCCATTGGTGTCAACTTCATACTTTCACCTCTATTATGTATATTTTTTGATAATAACTTTTATCCTTCCACTTTTGCTATTTCCAATAGAATTACCTAATATAAATTTTCCAAAACCTCTTATAGTAATTCTCTCTTTTCCTTTTAGTTCATAACTTTTATCTTTTATCTTAACGTAATCTATAAGCACTTGACCTTGTTCGATCATTGCTTGAGCTTTAGATCTAGATATATTTATAATTTTAGAAACAATCCCATCAATTCTTAGAGAAGAAACTAAAACTACTTCTTCTTCAAAATTAACTTTTGGTAAAAATTCAAAATCATCCACCACTTTTACATTACAAATAACATTAGAAATTCTGTTTAAATTATATACAATAAAATCTTCTACTTCTTCGTGCACTGGCACATAACATGTATTATTATTTACTAATAAATCACCTATTTTATTTCTTTCTATTCCTAAAGATAGAATTCCGCCCAAAAAATCTCTATGAGTAAGATTAGAAAATTTCGAAGTACTTTCAATTTTAATCAATTTCATAGGAAATGGACTTTTATATATGTTATTAAAAGAAACCATCCTTCTTTCAGAATCATCTAAAAGTCCATTACTTTCAATTTTTAAATCATTACTAGAGAGGTTTTTCTCAAACCACATCCATATATTTGGAGTATAAAAGTTTTTTCCAAATACAGTTATGTTTTTATCTCTAGCTAGTAAATATTTCTCATATAAATTCAATGCATCATTTCTATCATCATCTGTAAAATGCTTTGCTATTTTTTCTTTCATAATTTATGGTATAATCCTTTGTAAAAAATTTATAATAATCAGTGCAAATATAGGTGAAAAGTCCAATGGTAATCCAGGACTTAATCTATATTGCAACCTTCTAATTGGTTCTAAAACAGGATTAACAAAACTGTGTAACAAATCAATAAATTTATTTCCCTGGATTTGTGGTATCCACGAAACTATACATTCTATGAATATAGCTAGCTCTAGTAAGTTTAGCAACATATCAAGAACTATGTAAACACTATATATCATAATTTATACCTCCTATTTTGACCAATTAAATAGAGCTTTTGAACTTAGTTCATTTTTTAATTCATTTGTAACTTCTACATTTGATGGTGAAAGAATATATACTCCCTTTTCAATTTGTTGTAATTCTCCGCCTAAAGCATAACATGAACCACTTATGAAATCTAATAATCTTTGTGCAATCTTTAATTCTAGAACTGTTGTGTTTACTAATACTATTCTTCTATTCTTAAGTGCTTCACAAATTTCAGTAGCCTCTTCATAATCGATTGGCTTAGTTATTGTTACCTTTGTAGTTGAAGATGTATGGATATTTACAACCTTACTATTCTTCTTATTGGTAATAACAGGTTCTATTTCGTCTTCATCCTTCACCTGCTCTTCATATTGTTCTTCTTCATAATCATCATACTCTTCGTAGTCCTCAAAACCTAATAAAGATTTAACTTTTGATATAACATTACCCATTATTTTCGCCTCCTAAATTATAATTTCTTTCTCCAAATATTCCTGTTCCTATTCTTACCAAGTTAGAACCTTCTTCTATAGCTGTCATAAAATCATGGGTCATTCCCATTGATAATATTTTCATACTAATATTATTATAATTTTTTTCCTTAAGCTCATCAAATATTTTTTTTGTTTTCTTAAAATATTTTCTATTGCTTTCCTCATCCCCTATTGGAATAATAACCATTATTCCTTCTACAGAAACAAATTTACATTTTCCAATTGCTTCTATAAGTTCATATAAATTTTCTTCCAAAATTCCACTTTTGCTTTTCTCTCTTCCAATATTAATTTGAATTAAAGTATTAGCAACCTTATTAACCTTACTAAACTGCTTTTCAATTTCATTTAGTAAACTAATACTAGATAAAGAATGTATTAAATATACGCTATCTACTAAATACTTAACTTTGTTACTTTGAAGCTGTCCTATAAAATGCCATCGCACATCCTCATGAAAATTTTCGGATTTTTTTACTAACTCTTGAACCTTATTTTCTCCAAAATCTCTCATTCCTGCCATATATGCATCTTCCAGATCTTCTAATGGCTTTGTTTTTGAAACAGCTAAGAGCGTTACTTGTCCTGGAATTTTGGATTTTAGTTCTTCAATATTTTGCTTAATTCCCATACTATAACACCTTACTAATTATTCCTTTCTTTATCACTTTGTATAATATTCTATATAAACTTAAAATTTCCTTCCTAAATATCAATTAATTTCATTTTTTACTTTCATCCCTACTCATATATTTTACATTTGAATTTGCTGTTGTTGGTGGCATGATTATCTTATCTACCACTTGAATATCAACATAAAGTTTTCTAAGCATCAATTGTTTAACATGACTTCCATCTTCAAGCAAAGCCGCCCTCAATTTTTCCGGATCTCCTATAGCATATATATTAAAAGGAGCATACTCCATTCCACCATCATCAAACCCCAAAAATGCCCAGTTACAAATTACTCCTGACCATGGAAGTATTCTATGATTATTAACACTAATCGCCTCAGCTCCAGCAACTCTAAGTTCATTTAAAACAAGTGCCATATCATTGTCATGTAAAAGCTTATTATTTATTTCATCTGTGTTCTCTTCAAGAGCATTTGTAGTTCCATCATTTATCTTAAGTATAATTCCTGATCCCTCTACATTATTTGATCCAATAAATGTTCTATAATCACTAATTTGAGTTTTCATATCCTCAAGAATCTTGTCATTTTTTTTATCGTTCTGAACATAGTTCCTAATTTTATCTTTTTTCTCATTATTATCTTCTTGAAGATTTCCAATATCTCTATATAATGCAGCCCTTTCCTCAACCGCATTTTGGTACTCTGTTGCGTTTAATTGACTATAGGACTGAATACCTTTAAAATTAAAATTCATTGATATTAAAACCCCTAATATTATGGTTGCAATGAAAACAAAGAAAAAACCTTTATTATTTTTCATCACATCACCTCTCTATTTATCATCATGATTTTCTTTATCTATAGAATTATTTTTAGACCTATTTCTTCTTCTTATTTTAAATTCTTCTAATAACAATCTTCGTATTATTGCAAAGTTATCAAATATCCTTCCTCCGAAAACTATTACTGCTGCCATATATATGGGTATTCCAAGCTTATCACCTAAATAAGCAAGCCCTGCTGCAAGTAATGCATTTCCAAAAAAGCCAGATATAAATATATCGGCTTGAAAGTTCTTGGAAAGATTTCCTCTGACTGCTCCAAAAACTGAATCTAAACACGCCAATATGGCTACAGACATATATGGTGACAATTTATCAGATATATTAACATCTAATACAAATCCAAGTATTATTCCGATTAGTAGTCCTATAATTGCTATCAAATTAACTCTCTCCTATTCTTTAACTGATTTAATAAAGTCACTCTTTAATGACTGCTTTGATTTTCCTATAAATATATCATCTTCTGATTTAACTTCATTATTATAGTTAGGAAGAGCAAGATATTCTAATGAACCTGGGAAAGAAATTCCAACATTAAGTCTTCCCTTATCTCCAATTGCCTTAATTATAATTTTATCCCTCGGATAAACTTTTCCAGTAGAACCTATGGCTATTCCGTTTCCCGCAGTCTTTATTCCTGTTTGTGGCGTGATTCTAATATCATTTATAGATATTGCCTCAGCTCCTGAATACCAAAGTAAGTTAACTATATGAACCAATTCATCTTCCCCTAGATCTCTATTACTATCATTTGTCGTAGAACCAAATATAGATGTTTTAGGTGTTATGGTAAGAACGATTCCCTGACCTTTAACATCAATTATACCTAAATGCATTCTGGCCTCATCAAGTTGATTTTTTATATCTTGCCCCATGTCACCGTTTTTAGCTGCTGTTTCTTCCATTTGCTTTAACTGGTCTGATAATTTTGAATTTGTTGACGCTAGTTCCTCTTTTTCTTTTTTTAGAGATTCAACTTCTGAAATAATATCGTTTTTATCATAATTACTAATTTTCGACTCTATATTCTTATTGGATAATACCTTAAATTGATATGCTAATAAAAAACCTAAAAGTCCACAAACAATTGCTATAAATAATTGTGATCTAGATATCTTCATTAATTACCTACCTTTCTTCCTTATAATATACAGGTGCACCATTAAAACCTACATCTACATATCCTTTAACAATCCCAATATCAGGATTTTGAATTATATGTAATAGTTTATTCATTTTATCAGGTATATTTTCATCATTACCAAGTCTTCCTTCTACTTTGCCAACATATACTTTTATGTTAGTAAAATCGCTTATATCAACATAATCTATATTATAGTTTGTCGGATTAAGTTTTATAATTTGATAAAAAATATCTAAAAAATCTAATACTCTAGTGTCATCTATCATCTTGTGTCCTAGCTCTACATCTTTTAAGTCTATTCCCTTAACATTCACTAAACTTCTATTTTCAATGTTGTCTGTTTTTTCAAGCAAATTCCCATCACTATCCAAAACGTATTTATATCCATCCTTTTCAACATAATATATCCCAGCTTTTTCTGAAATCTTTATGTTAACTTGTTTTGGATACGACTTGCTTATTTCAACGTTTTCTACGTACGGATTCTTTTTAGCGCTGCTTATTATATTTTGTTTATTTATAAATAGAATATTCTGGCCTATTAGATTCTCTGTGTTATTCTTAACATCTTCTCCACTCATTATTGGATTTCCTAAAATAGAAACCTTTTTAATAATGAAGAAATTCGACTTCATTGCAAAAATTGTTCCCACTATAACTAAAACTATAGTAGTCATAATTATTTTTCTTATTAGTCTTCTCCTTTGTGACCTCAAAATTAATTTATTATTATTCGTTTTTACCATACCCATCCCTATTCTTATCTATGCCTTATATATTCAAACACTTATTATTTTATAATCTTTAGTATAAATTTCATATATAATAATACCACTTTAATGATATATTTTCATCTAAATTTTAAAACGACTTTAAATAATTACTTAAAAAATACAGGACAAAGACTTGTATATTAATTCTTTGTCCTGTATTTTTTTATATTTCCTTAAATTCATCTTTTCCTTCAGTTTGCCTTGATATGTTTAAAAGTATTCCTATTGCCGTCATATTTATTACTAATGAAGTTCCCCCATAGCTAATAAACGGTAGCGGAACCCCTGTAACTGGCATCGATCCTGTGACAACTGCAATATTTATAAGAGACTGAACAGCAATAACTGAAGTTATTCCTATTGCAAGAAGAGTACCATATGTGTCTCTAGCTTTCATCGCTACACTTATTCCCCTCCAAACAAATATTACAAAAAGTAATATTATACATATACACCCAATAAGCCCCAATTCCTCGCCGATAATGGAGAAAATAAAATCATTATGTGGCTCTGGCATATACAAAGTTTTTTGCCTTGATTGGCCAAGGCCAAGCCCTGTAACTCCTCCAGCACCTAATGCATAAAATGATTGTATAAGCTGATATCCATCTCCTATTGGATCTTTCCATGGATTTGTAAAACTCATTAACCTTTTCATTCTATACGGTTCTAATACTGTAAATGCAACTGCTGCTGCAACTAATGCTGGCGCAACAATTCCAAATAAATGCTTTATTCTTCCACCTGCTGCAAACAAAACAAGAAATGTAACTATCATTATAACCGAAGCTATACTTAAATTCTTTCCAGCTAATACAATAGCTGCATAAAATCCTGATGTAGCTAAATAAGGAACTATTCCAGTTTTAAAATCTTTTACCCCTTCGCCTTTCACTTCAAGGCTTCTTGCTAAAAAGAGAACAACAACATATTTTGCAAGCTCAGATGGCTGAAAGCTTAACGGACCTAAATTAATCCATCTTTGCGCTCCATTAGTTCCTGGAAAAAGAAATACTGCTAATAGTATAGGTATAGTCGCTATCATTATTATAGCCGTATATTTCTTTATCTTATGATAATCAACACTCATAGCTACTGCCATTGCTATAACTCCAACAACACCTGCCATTAATTCTTTTTTCAGAAAAAGCATACTATCCTTATACATAAACATAGCATAATAAGAACTTGCAGAATATACCATAACTACTCCAATTGTTAAAAGTAATGCTACAGTATAAAATATTCCATAATCTATTTCACCCATTTTTGATTTTCTTTTGGACCCAATGACCTTCATACATAAATCCTCCAAATCTACTACTTAACTAAAGTGCTATAAAGCCAATTATACATAAAATTGCTGTAATACTTGAAAAAATCGTTACTATTTTCACTTCACTCCACCCAACTTGTTCAAAGTGATGATGGATCGGAGACATTCTAAATACTCTTTTACCTGTTAATTTAAATGATGTAACTTGAATTATAACAGATAATGTTTCAATTAAATATATTCCTCCGACTATAATTACGAACAACTCCATCTTTAACATTAATGCTATTGTTCCGATAACTCCCCCTAGAGCTAACGAACCTGTATCTCCCATAAATATCTTTGCAGGAAATGCATTAAATTTCAGAAATCCAAGTAATGCTCCAGCTAATGCTATTGCAAAAACTGCTACTTCAATATTCTGTGTCCTAAAGCCAATGATAGCAAAAAAAGTTAATACTATAACTGTAACTGAAGTTGCAAGTCCGTCTATACCGTCAGTTAAGTTCACAGCATTAGTTACTGCTGCATAATATACTACTATAAATGGTATGTATAGTATTCCCAAATTTAATCTGAAATTTTGATTTATAAATGGAATCAAAATATCGGTACCCATATTTGTATATCCATACCATGCTAA
This sequence comes from uncultured Clostridium sp., assembly GCA_963524945.1. Lineage (GTDB taxonomy): Bacteria > Bacillota > Clostridia > Clostridiales > Clostridiaceae > Clostridium. The sequence goes on along the minus strand of CAURJV010000001.1, from coordinate 103,214 downwards.
AGCTACTGAAAATAAGACTAATAAAATCATCTTTTGCGCTGCTCTTAATCCTAGATTATCTTTATGAATTATTTTTAAAATATCATCTAAAAATCCTATAAATCCAAAAGCTAAAAAAGAATAGAGTAATATCATTTCCTTGCTCATAGGTTTTTGTCCTATAATTAATATAGCGGTAGCTGTAGCTATAAAGAATATAAGTCCACCCATTGTTGGTGTTCCAGATTTTTTTTGATGACTTTTAGGTCCTTCTTTTCTTATATTTTGGCCAAACTTTAGCTTGTGTAATATTGGTATAAATATTGGTCCAAGTACTATTGAAAATACGAACCCCATAATTAATGGTGCTAAAATCTTTGAGTTAATTAATAAGTTTATTGCTTCCCCCATCCAGTGTTGCCTAAAGCATCCGAAAGAAAATAATCATGCTAAGCAATTATTTCCTTGAAGATCTCAATTAAGGCAAGTCACCTCCTTCGTGTTATTTTAAATTCTATAGATATTTGGTTATTTCCTCAAATTTTGCACTTCTAGATGCTTTAATTAAAATAGTATCATTTGCTTTAATCATATCAGTTAATCTCTGTATTAATTCCTGTTTACTCTCAAACACCATTGTGCCCTCTCCGAAGCCTTCCTTATAATACTCCTTAAATTCACCAGTAGTTAATAGAATATCTGCTTTATCTTTAGCAAACTTACCAACTTGGATATGTGCTTCTTTCGCATAATCTCCAAGCTCACCCATAGTCCCAAGTACTGCTATTTTTCTAGATCCAGAATAGTTTTTTAGCACTTCAAGTGCTGCTTTCATAGAATCTGGATTAGCGTTATAAGAGTCATTTATAATAGTAAACTTATCTTTATTTATAACCTCAAGTCTCATAGAAGTAGCATTAAAATTCTCTAACCCTTTTTCCATCTCTTCAAAAGTCAATCTAAAATTTCTTGCTATTTGTATTCCTATAAGTGCATTTAAAACATTATGCTCTCCAACCATATTTAGAGTAAACCTATAATTTTTATTATCATCAGTAACTACATCAAATGAAGTATTTTCAGATGTTAACTTTATATTCTTAGCATAAAGATTATAATTCGAATCATAACCTACTCTTTCTAAATTAAACTTATCACATTCAACTACTGTTTTTAGCATATCATTTTCACAGTTCACTATTAATGAGTTTTTATTTTCAAAGAAATCTGCTATAGACATCTTCTCTTTAAGTATATTTTCTCTTGTCTTCAAATATTCTATATGAGCTACTCCAATATTAGTTATTGCACCAACATCTGGAAGAGCAATGCTTGCTAGCTTATTTATCTCTCCAAAATTACTCATTCCCATTTCAAGAACAGCTATATCATAATCTTTTGAAAGTTCAAATATCATAAGTGGTAATCCAATTTCATTATTGAAGTTTCCTTGAGTTTTAAAAACCTTGTATTTTCCACTTAAAAATGCAGCTACCAAGTCTTTCGTTGAAGTCTTTCCAGTAGATCCTGTTATCCCCACTACCTTTATTCCAATTTTTTTTCTATAAAACCTAGCTAAATCTCCTAAAGCTTCTTTAGTATCTTTAACTTTAATAATAGTTCCTCTATTTTTCAAATCCTCAACTTTAAATTTCACATCATCAATTATTACTATAGATGCCCCTTTTTCAATAGCTTTCAATGTATAATCATTTCCATTAAAATTATCTCCTTTTAATGCAATGAATAAATTATCTTTCTGAATTTTTCTAGTATCAGTTGAAACCTTATTAAAAAGTCCTTCGTTATTTTTAACTATTATTTCTCCATCTACCGCCTTAATTATCTCTGCTAAATTTAAATCCAAGTTCATCCACCCCTTAATTTTCAGTTAACTTCATCGACTAAATAACAGTCAACATATTCATGAAATAAAATTCGAAGCTTTTTTCTAATTTTATAATCACAAAAAATATCTATTATAAAGATTATTTATGGTAATCACAAATATCACTAAAATCCGTCATTGTTACATTATGACTAAAACCTTTAATTGTTCATACTATCTAATATTTCTTTTACAATTTCTCTTTCATCAAAATGTATTGTTTCATCCCTCAATACTTGATAAGTTTCATGACCTTTACCTGCAATGACTATTACATCGTCTTTCACAGCTATATCAATAGCTTTTTTTATTGCTTCTTTTCTATTTTCTATTACTATATAATTATCTTTATCAAGGCCTGCTTCTATGTCTTTTATTATACTTAATGGTTCTTCACTTCTAGGATTATCAGATGTTATAATTGTAATATCTGCAATATCCGTTGATATTTTTCCCATTTCAGGTCTTTTTACTTTATCTCTATCTCCTCCACAGCCAAATACTGATATTAATCTTCCTTTTGTAAATGCCTTAGCTGTCTTTAATATATTTTCCAAGCCATCTGGAGTATGTGCATAATCTATGATGATTTCATAACCTAATTTATATTCTTTTGCTACTCTTTCACATCTTCCTAAAACTACTACATTTTCAATTCCGCTTTTAATATACTTTATAGGTATACCTAATTTAAAACATGCTGCTATTGCACCTAACGCATTATATATATTATATTCACCTGGTATATTTAAAACAAATTGCTCATCTTCTTTCAAGTTGAGTTTAAATTTGATTTCTCTACTTCCCATTTCTTCATCAAAAGCTTTAAAATCTGAAATGCTTTTTACTGAGAATGAATATATATCATCACATTTTAAATTGTTTAAATCACTAATTACTTGTCTCCCGTAATTATCGTCAACATTAACAATTTTTATTCTAGATCTTTCAAACAATTTAAACTTTGCCTTATAATAATTTTCAAAAGTCTTGTGGAAATCCAAATGATCTCTAGTCAAATTAGTAAATATTCCAACCTGAAATTCAATACCATAAACTCTATCTAATGCTAATGAATGAGAAGACACTTCCATAACACAATACTCTACACCTTTATCAACCATTTCAGAAAATAATTCTTGAAGCTCTAAGGATTCTGGAGTTGTTCTTTCAGTATGAATTTTTTCATCACCTATAAAATTTGCAATAGTTCCAATGAGACCAACTTTTTTATTGCTTTCTTCTAAAATATGCTTAATCATAAAAGCAGTAGTAGTTTTTCCATTAGTTCCAGTAACTCCAATTATCTTCATTTTAGAACTAGGATTATCATAATAATTTGCCCCCATTAATGCCAACGCTTTTCTTGTATCAACACATTTGATAATAGTTACATTTTCATTCTTTATTACTATATCATCTTGAATAATTATAACTTTTGCTCTATTCTCAATAGCTTTTTCTATATATTTATGACCATCAGTCGCATATCCTTTTATACAAACAAAAATGTCCTCAATACCAACTTTTCTGCTATCATAGTTTATTTTGTTGATTTCAATATCAATATCACCCTGAATTACTTCATAATCTATTCCTTTTAAAATACTTTTTAAATTCATATTGAATTCCTCCTAATTAACTTATCTTATCTCAATACTTTAATTTATATTTTATATTAATAATTCAAAATTTCCCTTCAAATATATATTAAAAAAATATAGCATGCGAGCATCCCCACATGCTAGTATTTTATCATTCGTCAATTCACTTTAAACTTTATGCCAAAAGCGATTTTAATTTAAAATCATTATATATCTACCATTATTTTTAATCTTCATAGTATGAACTCAAAGTTAACTCAACAATTGTTCCCTTAGTTATAACTTCGCCTTCTGAAATATTCTGTATTGAAACAACTCCATTTCCTTGAAAAGTTGCTGTTATTCCAAGATTTTTTAATAAAGTAGTAGCGTCCTCTTTTGAATATCCCCTAACATTTGGCATTACAACATTATTATTATAAGTCGCATCCCCACTTGTGTAAAGAGTTATTTTAGAACCTTCCTTTACCGAAGAACCTGGATATGGTGTCATACTTACTACTTTTTCTTCATCTCCATCTATATTGAAATCTAATCCCTTATCTTTTAATGTCTTCTCAGCATCTGCAACTTTCATATTCCTAACTTCTGGAATTATAATATCCTTAGCAATTTTTTCATTAGAAGATGCACTATCTAGATAGTTGAAGATACCTGTAAACAATAGTTTTGCATATGGTACCGCTACTTGTGAAGCATAGTATTCACCATTACCAGGTTCATCAACTGTTATCATAACTGTAACTTTAGGATCATTAGCTGGGGCCATTCCCACAAACGAAGATATATACTTACCTTCTCCATATTTACCACCAACAACCTTTTCCGCAGTACCTGTTTTACCAGCAATGTGATATCCTTCTATAAAAGTCCCAGTTGCTGTTCCTCCCGTTACAACGCCTTCAAGATAGCCTCTAAGTTCTGCTGTTTTTTCTGCACTTGCAACTGTAGAAGTTGTAGGTTTAAAAGTTTCATCTACAATTTTAACGCTATTTTCATCATTATGAGTAATTTCTTTCATTACATGAGGTTGAATTAGTGTTCCTCCATTAGCAATAGCATTAAATGCAGCCATATATTGAACCGAGTTTACTGTATTTGTCTGACCAAATGATATTGTTGCAAGATCCGCTTCTGAAACTTTATCAACTGGTTTCACAATTCCAGACGCCTCACCGGGTAGGTCAATTCCACTTATTTTTCCAAATCCGAACTTATTAATAGATTCATATAACTTTTCCTTACCAATCATTTGTCCTAACTTTACAAAACATACATTTGATGAATTTTGAATAATTTGAAGTAAATTTTGAAGTTTATTTTCTCGTTCTGCATCCTTCACTACAATTCCACCTACAGATACTGATCCATTATCTACAAATTGTGTATCTTTATTAGCAATATTATTTTCCAAACCCGATATAGTAGTAATTACTTTAAATATTGATCCTGGTTCGAAAGTATCACTTACCAATCTATTTCTCCACATTTTTTGTATCTTATCAGTGAGATCTGCCCCATCAAATTTATTTGCTCCATCATATGGATTATTAGGATCAAAATCCGGTTTATTTACCATAGCTAAAACTTCTCCCGTTTTGGGATTCATCACCAATATCGAAACTTCTTTGGGTTTATCATCTTTATAGGCCTTATGCGCTATATCTTCAACAATGTTTTGAATATTTTCATCAATAGTTAAAGTAACATCTTTACCGCTTACAGGTGCTGTGTATTGAGAAACTGTATAAGGTAAATCTTCATTATTTTTATCAAGCTCTGCAATTTTCATTCCAGGAATTCCTGATAAATATGAATTATATTGAAGCTCTACACCACTTAATCCTTTGCCATCGGAATCAGTAGTTCCTAAAACATGTGATAGAAAATTATTATTCGGATAATATCTTCTCGTGTCTTGTGAAACTATAATTCCATTTATATTAAGTTCTTTAACTTTATCTGCCATATCTTTTTCTATTTTCCGCGCTACAGTAACAGACCATGCATCAGCTCCACTTGGAAGTTTCTTTTCTAAATCAGCTTTTATTTCTGACACGTCCATATTCAATGCTTTCGCAATTACGGGCGCAATGTCATCAGTTGTTAAACCCTTGTCTTCCGTAGGAATCGGAACCCCCACACTTTTCATATGTCCAAGCTCTTTATTTGAAATGGCTTTTGCTGATCTTTTTAAGTAATTCCTTATTGAATTTAAATCAAAATCCACTCTATAGACATTAGCAGATACAGCAAGTTCATTTCCATTTATATCCAAGATTTCTCCTCTTTTAGCATCTATTTTCACTTCACCTGTCCATTGTTCTTCTGCTCTTGCAGAATAATCTGCTCCATTAACCAGCATTATATAAGAGAGTCTAATTATTAATATCGCGAAAATAGTTGTTAATGAAAAAGCAACAATTCTCATTCTCTTAGATATTTTTACTTTATTTATATATTTTTTCTTTTTCAATTATTGTTCCTCCATTTATTTTCTTTTGAATAAACTTATTTAAATATTGACTTGTTATTCTAGGGTTGTCCTTAACAGTTCTAATAAAATAATTAAAATATATAAGAGATATGATCACTAAAAAATATAGTATGCGAGAATTCTCACATACTAATATCTTTTCGCTTGTATAATTCATAATAAACTCTTTACAAAACATAATCGCTTCGACTTAAAGTTTTTATATTAATTGTTCTAACTTCTTTTTAATCTTTATAATCTGAACTTAAGGTCAACTTAACAGTTGTTCCCTTTGTTATGACTTCACCTTGAGAAATATCTTGTTCTGAGACTGCTCCACTTCCTTCAAATACAGGCACTATTCCAAGATTCTTCAATAATGTATTAGCATCTTCCTTTGAATATCCCCTAACATCTGGCATTACAACATTATTATTATAAGTCGCATCACTATTTGTGTAAAGATTTATTTTTGACCCTTCTTTTACGGAATACCCTGGATATGGTGTTAAATTTACTACTGATTCTCCATCTCCATCTATACTAAAATCTAACTTTGCATCCTTCAATACCTTTTTAGCATCATTAATTTTCATTCCTCTAATTTCTGGAATAATAACATCTCTAGTAATTTGCCCCGCATTTTCATCCGAAAATTTATTATTAAGGTAATTAAAAATATCAGTAAATAGTGGTTTTGCTGGCGGTACAGCTACTTGAGCAGCATAATAAGCACCATTACTTGGCTCATCAATAGTTACCATCATAGTAATTTTAGGATCATCTACAGGAGCCATTCCAACAAATGAAGATATATATTTACCTTCTTGATATCTTCCATCAATAACTTTTTGAGCGGTACCTGTCTTACCACCTATATGGTATCCCTCTATAAAAGTTCCAGTTCCTGATCCTCCAGTAATAACCCTTTCAAGATAGCTTCTAAGTTCTGCTGTTTTTTCAGTACTTGCAACTGTTGTTGTTTTAGGCTTGAAAGTTTCATCAACAATGTCAACATTATTTTCATCTTCATGAGTGATTTCTTTCATTACATGCGGTTGTATCAAAGTTCCACCATTAGCAATAGCATTAAAAGCAGTCATATATTGAACAGAATTAACTGTATTAGTTTGACCAAAAGATATTGTTGCAAGATCTGCCTCAGAAACCTTATTAACTGGCTTAACAATTCCTTTTGCTTCCCCAGGTAAATCAATTCCACTCGCTTGTCCAAAACCAAATTTATTAATATATTCACATAATTTTTCTTTTCCAATCATTGCTCCAAGCTCCATAAAACCTACATTACATGAATTCTGAATTATATCTGGAAATACTTCTGCTCCATGCCCCTGAGTTCTCCAACACTTAGGAGTAATTCCTCCAACTTTTAATGAACCTCCACAATAAAACTTAGTATCCTTATTTACAATGTTTTCTTCAAGACCAGTAATAGCTGTTACTACCTTAAATATTGAACCAGGTTCGAACGTATCATTTACCAGCCTGTTCCTCCACATTTTTTGTACTTTGTCATCTGAATTTGCTCCATCAAATTTATCTGCACCATCACGCGGATTGTTAGGATCAAAATCTGGTTTATTTACCATTGCTAAAACTTCACCTGTTTTAGGATCCATAACAAGAATTGAAACCGCTTTGGCTTTTGTATCATTATAAGCTTGTATAGCAGCTTTCTCCGCAAAGTTTTGTATATTCTCATCAATTGTAAGTGTAACATCTTTACCATTTACTGGTGCAGTAAACTGAGATATTGTATAAGGTAGATCTCTATTATTTTTATCAAGTTCTGCAATCTTCATTCCAGGAATTCCTGATAAATATGAATTGTATTGAAGCTCTACTCCTGTAAGTCCTTTACCATCAACATTAGTACTTCCAAGTACATGCGCTAAAAAATTATTATTTGGATAATATCTTTTAGTATCTGGGGATACTAAAACCCCGCTTATATTAAGTTCTTTTACCTTATCTGCTTGCTCTTTTTCGATTCTTCTAACTAAAGTAGCAGATCCCGCCTTCGCTCCACTTGGAAGCTTTGTTTCAAGTTTATCTTTTACTTTATCCACATCTAAATCTAATGCCTTTGCAATAGCAGGTGCAATATCATCAGTTTTTAATCCATCCTCTCCTGAAGGTATTGGAATCCCTACACTTTTCATATGTTCTATTTCTGTTTTGGATAAATCCTTTAGCCCCCTTGATAAATAAGCTCTTATAGAATTCAAGTCGAAATCCACTCTATAAACGTTAGCCGATACTGCTAGTTCTTTACCATTTCTATCTAATATTCTTCCTCTTATAGCATCTATTTTTACCTCACTCGTCCACTGTTCTTCTGCTCTTGCTGCATAATCAGCTCTTTTAACTATCATTATATAAGAAAGTCTAAGAGTTAATATCACAAAAACAATAGTCAATGTAAAAGCTGCAATACTCATCCTTTGACGCATTTTTGCCCTATCTTTATAATTCTTCTTTCTCAACTTTTATTTCCCCCATGCACACTTTCTTTTACATAAAACCTGCAAGAACCAAGATAAAGCTACTAATATCCTACTATAATTACTTATTTTTTATTATTTTAAGTAACTTGATAATTATTTTATTAAACTTATTAGCTTAGAGAATATATTCTTGCTTTTAGCAGTATTCTCGGAACTTTTAGGTTTTAAATCCTCAAAATAATTCTGTGAAAAATCAACTTTTATAGTTTGCTCTTTTTTCGGAATAGACATTGCCAATTTACTTTCAGCATTTTTTTGAATATTATTCAACGAAGAAAATTTTAATATTTTTACTTTTAGCGCTTCGTTATCTTCCTGAGTTTGTTTTATTTGAGTATCCAAGTTTCTCACATTGCTTTCCATATTATAAACCTTGTTATCTCCATTAATAGTAATAAACCCCAAACTAAATATAACAACTGCTACAGTTAGTAAATATTTTCTATCATTTTTTCTTCTGTTTTTTAACAAAATATTTTTGTTTATAATCTGTTTTCTTCTCTGTATTTGCTTATATTTTTTATCCGGTTTACGTACTCTTGTTTTTCTTTCTGGAGCTAATACTGTATTCCCTTTTATATAATCATATTCTCTTCTTCCCAATTTATTCACATCCCAACTCATTTATAACATAATAATAATTATAATTTCTCAATTATTCTAAGCTTAGCGCTTCTACTCCTTGGATTTTCCTCAATTTCTTCTTTTGTTGGTGCAATACCTTTTTTACCTATATTTTTAACTACTGGTAACTTTCCACAGATACACATTGGAAATTCTTTTGGACAAGTGCATGGATTTTCTAATTCTCTAAACTTTAATTTTACTATTCTATCTTCTAAAGAATGGAACGTTATAATAGCCATTCTTCCACCTTTATTTAATCTATTGACCCCATCCTCTATAGTTTTATTAAGTATTTTTAATTCCGAATTAACCTCTATTCTGATAGCCTGAAAAGTTCTTTTAGCTGGATGCGGACCTTCTCTTCTCATCTTTGCTGGAATTGCAGCTTTGATAATATCTACAAGTTCAAAAGTTGTTTCTATTGGCTTCTCTATTCTTCTGTTCACAATAAAATTTGCAATTCTTTTGGCAAATCTTTCTTCACCATAATCTTTTATTATCTTATATAGACTTTCTTCATCGTAATTATTTATAATATTGTATGCTGAAAAATCATTTTCTCTATTCATCCTCATATCCAAAGGCGCATCTTTCATATAACTAAAGCCTCTTGAAGCTTCATCAAGTTGATATGATGAAACTCCTAGATCCATTAAAATCCCATCAACCTTTTCGATATCTAGATCATTTAAAATACTATCAATATTATAAAAATTGTTATGGACATACTTTACATTTTCAAAATTCTCAAGTTTCTCTTTTGCAGCACTTAGTGCATCGTTATCTTGATCTATTCCAATAAGCATTCCATCTGAAGACAGATTGCTTAAAATGCGAGATGAGTGTCCTGCTCCTCCTAAAGTGCAATCAACATAAATCCCATTTCCCTTTATGTTTAATGCCTCTATACATTCATTTAATAAGACTGAAACATGTTTAAATTCCATAATAAAAACTCCTTATATTCCTAAATCATTCATTTTTTCTGCAATTGAATCAAAATCTATACTTGATTCGTTATATTCGTTCCACTTTTCTTTGCTCCATATTTCTACCCTAGATAATACTCCAATACTTACTATGTCCTTTTCTATACCTGCATATTCCTTTAAATTTTGTGGAATCAATCCTCTTCCTTGCTTGTCTAACTCGACTTCACACGCTCCAGAAAAAAAGAACCTCACAAAGGATCTCGCATCCTTATTGGTTAAAGGTAAAGTTTTTAACTTATTCTCCAATATTTTCCATTCATCAAGCGGATAAGCATACAAACAGCCATCAAGACCCTTTGTAATAACAAATTTATTACCAAGTCCATCTCTTAGCTTTGCTGGAACAATTATTCTATTTTTAGGATCTAACGCATGTTGATATTCCCCAATGAACATTATTCTCAGCTCCCACTTTTATTGATTAGGTAATTCCCCTCTATTTTAAACCACTTAGCACCACTTTTAACCACTTTATCTATACTTATTCTATATAAACGTAATATTTCCTCCTTCAAACTTAGATTTTTTTACATAAATAAAAATAACTGCCTCAAAAATAATAAAATTTATTTCTGAAGCAGCTTTTATCAACTAGAATAATTAAATATTTCAATCTAATATAATATTATTTTCCTTACTTACCACAAGCTACATAATTTATTAATAAGTACTATTTTTTTAATCCCTTAATGTAGCCCCAAGCTTATATTCTAAAGATTTTAGGATTTTTTCATGAACTTTATTAACATCTTTATCTGTTAATGTCTTATTTTCATCTCTGTACCAGATTGCATAAGCTATACTCTTTTTGCCCTCTGGAATTTGCTTTCCTTTATATATATCAAATAATTCTACTTTTTCAACTAAATTTCCACCAGCTCTTTTTATTGTGTCATCAATTTCTTGAACTAAAAGACTATCATCAACAAGTAATGCAATATCTCTTGTTACTGCTGGAAATTTTGGAAGTGCTTTATATTTTTTATCCATATCAGCATTTTCATATAAAACATCTAAATCTAATTCTGCTACATAACAAGGTACATCTAAGCCATAATTTTCACATACATCTAAATGAACTTCTCCTAAAGTTCCAGCATTAGTTCTGCCAATAACTATCTTAGCTGTTTTTCCAGGATGGTAACTTACATTTTCGCTCTCTCTTTCATATTTAACGCCTTTTATACCTAAACCATCAGTTATATTTTCAACAACACCTTTAAGATCTAAATAGTCACATTCTCCATATATACCTATAGTCAAGATATTCTTTTCTGTTGGAAGTTTTGTTTCATCCTCATTTGGAATGTAAACTTTCCCCATTTCAAATAATCTTACATATGCGTTATTTCTAGAATAGTTTCTTCCGAGTGATTCCATCATTGAAGGAAGTGTTGAAGTTCTCATTACACTATAATCTTCGCCTAATGGATTTCTTATTTTAACTACATTTCTAAGGTCACTATCTACTGGTAAATTAATTTTATCAAAAACCTTTGGAGATACAAATGAATAACTAATAGATTGATTTAATCCACTTCCTGTAGCAAGCATTACTACTCTATTATCTAATAATCCTTTTCTATATCTAGGTTCTCTTTCTGTAGAAACCTTAAAAATCGTTGTAGGAATCTTTTCATATCCATAAATTCTTGCAATTTCTTCAGCTATATCTTCTCTTATTGCAATATCAACTCTAAAAGTTGGAGCTGTCACAACTAAGTTATCGCCATTTATTTCTGTAAATAAGTCAACACTATCTAAGCATCTCTTCATTTCTTCTTTAGAAAGATCTGTTCCAAGGAAGCTGTTTACCCAATTTGAGTCAACAGTTACAGTTGATACTTCTTTCTTATTGTTGTAAACATCTATAGTACCTTCCATAACTTCTCCGGCATTTAGTTCACAGATTAAGCTGCATGCTCTATTTAATGCAATTTCAGCTAAATTAGGATCAATATCTTTTTCGAATCTTCCTGAAGCTTCTGTTCTTAAATTTAATTTCTTTGAGTTTACTCGTATGTTAGTACCATCAAAGTTCGCACATTCAAAAACAACTTCTGTAGTATCTTCTTTTATTTCTGAGTTTAAACCACCCATTATTCCAGCAAGACCAATAATGTTTTCTCCATCTTTAATACAAAGCATAGAATCATCTAATTCTCTTTCTACTTCATCTAAAGTTGTAAATTTTTCTCCTTGCTTTGCTCTTTCAATTACTATTTTATTAGTAGTAATTTCTCTTTTATCAAAAGCATGCATTGGTTCACCAATCTCAAGCATAACAAAGTTTGTTATATCAACTATATTATTTATTGGTCTTACACCAGCTTCAAGAAGTCTTTCCTGCATCCAGCCTGGTGATGGCTGAACTTTAACATTTTTTACGCCTCTTGCCATGTATCGACGACAAAGAGCATCTTTAACTTCAACAGTTAGCTCTTCATTTATATTCTTAGAATTCTTAATTTGATATTCTAAACTTGGCATTCTATAAGTTGTTCTAAGAGCTGCTGCCGTTTCTCTTGCCATACCCACCATACTTAGGCAGTCAGGTCTGTTTGAAGTAATTTCAAAATCTAAGATTGCTTTGTTTAATCCTAAAAGTTCTTTAATATCAACTCCAAGCTTAGTGTCAGTAGGTAAAATCATCAATCCATGAACTGGCTCATCTCCAGCCGTTCCTAATTCTTCTTCTGAACAGAACATACCATTAGATACTACCCCTCTAAGTTTTCCCTTTTTTATCTTAGTTCCATCTGCAAGTGTAGAACCATGAAGGGCAACTGGCACAACATCTTGTTCTTTCATGTTTGTTGCCGCTGTAACTATTTGTATTTGTTCACTTCCTATATCAACTTGACATATGCTTAATTTATCTGCATCAGGATGTTTTTCAATCTTAGTAATTTTTCCTGTAACTACATTTTGAATTACATCTCCTTGGATAACAAGTTCTTCTAGTTGTGATCCAGTTAAAGTTAATTTATCTCCTAATTCCTTAGGACTAACATTTATATCAACATAATCTTTAAGCCAATTATATGGTACTTTCATTTTGTCTCCTCCTTTTAATTACAGGGTATATCATTTTATTTTAACCAATTCTTCCTTACCCCTAATTTTCATAGGTATAAAAGATCTTATTTGTGCTTCACACTTTTTATAGGCGATAAGATCTTAGTTGCAGCACAGCTGCTTTTTTTTGATTTAAAAGTTCTTAATGGCAGCATAGCTGCCTTTTTTATATGGGCATATTCTTTAGAATATATATGGTAATATTCTAAAATTCTTAAATGAATTTCTTAGAATTGATTTAAGAATCTCATATCACTTTCGTATAATAATCTTATATCATCTATTCCATACTTTAGCATTACCATTCTATCAACACCAAAACCAAAAGCAAATCCACTATATACTTCTGGATCAAGGCCACAGTTTCTAAGAACATTTGGATGAACCATTCCACATCCTAAAAGCTCTATCCATCCACTGCCTTTACATACTCTACAGCCCTCGCCACCACATACAAAGCATGTTGCATCCATTTCAGCTGATGGCTCTGTAAATGGAAAGTGATGTGGTCTGAATTTAGTTTGAACCTTATCACCAAACATCTTTTTAGCAAATAATTCTAGAGTTCCTTTTAAATCAGCAAAGGTAACTCCCTTATCGATAACTAACCCTTCCATTTGATAGAATATAGGTGAATGAGTAGCATCTACTGAGTCTGATCTATATACTTTACCAGGCGAAATCATCTTTATTGGCGGTTTTTGATTTTCCATAGTTCTAACTTGAATTGGTGAAGTTTGAGTTCTAAGAACTATATTATCATTGATATATAGCGTATCCTGTTCACTTCTCGCAGGATGATCCTTAGGAATATTTAGAGCTTCAAAATTATAATGATCGTATTCAACTTCTGGTCCATCTTCAATTGTGAAACCCATTGAAACGAAAATTTCTTCCATACTTTGAAGAGTCAAATCTAACGGATGTCTCTTCCCTATAACTTTTTTTCTTCCTGGAAGAGATATATCTATAGTTTCACCTGCAAGCTTTTCTGCTTTTTCTTTATCTTTAATAGTTTTTAATACACTTTCTAGTTTTTCTTCAACAACAGCTTTAGCTTCATTAACTAATTTTCCTACAATAGGCCTTTCCTCTGGCGAAAGATTTCCCATACCTCTTAATATAGTAGTAAGTTCACCTTTTTTACCTAAGAACTTAACTCTAATTTCTTCTAATTCACTGCTATTTTTAACAGTTTCAATTTTACTTAATGCAAGTTCTTGCAATTCTTTAAGTTTTTCTTTCATTATTGTTTCTCCTTTCAATAAGACATATAAAAATAATAATAGACCAAAGATGCGATAAGATGTTCTTATTGCAGTATACCTGTTATTTTTTTATTGTGCCTAGATATCAATTCACAATGCTCAATTCACAATTTACAATACTATCTAAAACAAAACTACCTCTAAAGGCAAGTTTCACTTTATATTATAAACATTTCTTTCAAAATCATTTATTGGCAATTGAAAAGATTTTTTGCATAAAAAAAACGCCACCTCATAAAAAGGGACGAATTATCCGCGTTACCACCCTAATTGGAACTAAAAAAGTACCCAACTCAATTTAATTAACGACTTTTTTTGCCGCTAGCTACTACTATAAATTTCACAGCCAGAACTCCTGAGCGAACTTCAATATTATATTATTTAAGAAGGCTTGCAGTCTACGACCCTCTCTCCCTTAAAACTTTTCTAATATCTACTCTCTCATTCACAGTTTTTTAATGTTCAATTAATACAACTCATTATACAAATAAATACACAAAATATCAATACCAATTTCAAAATTTATATATAAATCCATTCCTTTTCTAATATTCCATATTCATAGATATCTTTCCAATCAAATTAAATATTTTGTCTTCCTATAATTATCTCTATTTTGCTTATATTTTAAATCTAAAACCTCTTAAAACCAGATGTTTCCTATAAATATTTATATATTTTACTATTTATATAGATAAATATTTTCCTATATTCATATATATATTTTAAAATAGGTTCATATTAATATAGATTTCTAGAAATATTTAAAACTATTTTCATTCTTATATAGTTTTAATTTTTCCCAGGAACCTATTAACATACTTACCTATTTTAATATGATTATTACAATTGATCTTGCCTTACTTTTTCATACATAATAACAGATGAAGCTACTGCTACATTTAAAGACTCAGCATTACCTGGCATTGGTATCTTAACCTTAGTATCCGCTATATCCAATACTTCCGAGCTTACTCCATTGCCCTCATTTCCAACCGTTAAAAGAACTTTTCCTCTTAGATCTGCTTCAAAGAAGTTTTTATCTGTATCTAATGATGTTACTACCAAATCAAAACCTTTCCCCTTTAATTCATTTACTAAAGAAAGATTCTCATCATCATAATGAATAGGAATATAAAATATAGATCCCATTGTAGATCTAATTGTCTTTTCATTATATATATCCACAGTTCCTTTAGTTAATATAATTCCTTGCACTCCAGCTGCATGTGCAGTTCTTATTATAGTCCCCAAATTCCCTGGATCTTGTACTTTATCACAAAGTAAATAAAAGTCTCCATTTGACTTTAAATCCATTGTATTCATTTTTATAACCGCAAGTATTCCTTGAGGATTTTCTGTAGAAATAAGTTCTTTAAATAAATTATTAGAAATTTCATAAATCTTAATTTCATCATTTATATATTCACCTAAAAATTCATTTACCTTATCCTGTGCATCTTCAGTCACAATCAGATAATCTACATCGACTTTTGCTTTAAATGCCTCTTGAACTAGTCTAAAACCTTCAATTATATACTTATTAGTCTTAGATCTATTTTTTCTTTCTTTAAGCTTTTTCGTACTCTTAAATAAATTATTTTCTTTGCTTTCTATATATATCAAAGTTTTACACCTCAAAACATAGGATTATGGAAAAATAATAAGATTATTATTAGTAATATATTTTTAACATGCCCAAAATCTGATTATTCTATCATGTAACTAAGATTCTACACATAATCAAACTTCTAAAAAACCAGCATATATCTATGATCTTTTTTAATCATAATTTATATTTAAATATAAAAATAAAATGCGGCATAAGCCGCATTTTATGTACTAAGCATTTAATTGTTTCTTAGCAACTTCTACTAATTCAGTAAATGCCTTTGGATCATTTATAGCTATTTCAGATAACATCTTTCTGTTGATGTCTATTCCAGCTAATTTAATTCCATTCATGAATTTAGAATATGATAAATTGTTAATTCTTGTAGCCGCGTTAATTCTAGCTATCCATAAACTTCTGTAATCTCTCTTCTTGTTCTTTCTTCCAACATAAGAATTTCTTAATGCTCTTATTACTGATTCATTAGCAGTTTTAAATAACTTACTTTTTCCACCGTAGTATCCTTTTGCAAGTTTTAAAACTTTTTTATGATTTTTACGAGAATTCTTCGCTCTCTTTACTCTTGCCATTACTTAAACCTCCTGCATTACCCTATACTATAGGTATGGTAATAATTTCTTCATTACTTTTAATTGTGAATCTGAAACATATCCAGCTTTTCTAAGATGTCTCTTAGTCTTTGAACTCTTCTTTGTTAAGATATGGCTTCTAAATGCCTTACCTCTCTTAAGTTTTCCTGTACCTGTTTTTCTGAATCTTTTTGCTGCACCTCTATGAGTTTTCATTTTTGGCATGATTAAATCCTCCTCTCAAGTTATGCCTTTTTAGGCCCTAAAACCATTGTCATACTTCTGCCTTCTCTTTTAGGTCTTTTTTCTATTAGGCAGACATCTTCTAATTTAGATGCAAAGTTATCAAGAATCTTTTGCCCTATATGGCCAAGTTCCATTTCTCTACCTCTAAATCTAACAGTGATTTTAACTTTGTCTCCATCTAATAGGAACTTTCTAGCGTTTTTTGCTTTTATGTCAATATCATGTTCCTCAATAGTTAGACTACATCTTACTTCTTTAATAGATACGATTTTTTGCTTTTTCTTAGCATCTTTTTCTTTTTTAGATTGCTCATATACATACTTACCATAGTCCATAATCCTACAAACTGGTGGTTTCGCAGTAGGAGACATCATAACTAAATCCATATCTTTTTCTTCAGCAAGTTTTTTTGCTTCGATAGTTGGGACAACACCTAATGGTTCTCCGTCACTTCCTATTAGTCTAATCTCTTTTTCTCTAATTTCTTCATTCATAGAAAAATCTTTATTAATATTTTTCACCTCCGAAAAACTCTATACATAATAAAAAGACGGCATAATTGCCGTCTCAAATTATCAATACTCAATGTATAGACATCACATAACCCATACTAGTAGATTCAACACTGCAGGGTGAGAAACGGCTGTTTCTTCTTAACATGTATGAGTATATCATTCTTGTTAATCCATGTCAATATTTTTTTGCTATTATTTCATTAATTTTATAATCACTATTCGATTCATAAAAATGAACCTTATCTCCAAATACATTTTCAATAGTATCCAAAAATTCTTTATTAGTACAATTTTCTTTTCCATATATATTTACATTTTCAGGAGCACTTGTTATAAGCCCGCTAATTAATATATCTTCCATATTTAACTCGGCTTTATTTTGATCAGTTGCAATTTCACTAAAAAAATCGTAATATAAATCTTTGCCTTCCTTATCCCTTACCATATAATTATTATCTTCTATTATTATATTTATTTCTTCTATTTTGCATTCTTGTATTTCTACAAAGTATTTTAACAGTTTTATAAATTCCTTATATTCTTTTTCTACCATATATCTTTCTACTACTTTATCTATAATTTTTTCTATATCCTCTCTTAATTTTCTCATCCTAAAAGTTATAAATCCATCTATATTAATCTCTTGTTTTTCACTTATGCAGTCTCTAATTTTTTCTACCATAGAATTAATTTTATTTAAACAAAATATAGTATCCTCATCTGCATTTACATCTTCATACTTCAGCACTTTTACTATTTGATCTTCAACCTCTAATATTTCGGATTGCTTTAAGAAAAAATAATTATCTGTTATAAATTCAAACATTTCCTTTTTTCTATAATTATCAATAACTATTCTATATAAAATATTACTAACATATAAGTTAATAATCTCTTTTACTTTTTCATTATAACAATTTTCTTCACAAATTATCTTGATTATATGAGTTTTTCCTTCTATGCTTTCAACAAATCCTATTAAAATCTCCTTCTTCTTTAGTAGCTCTTTTAGCTCTTGCAAGTCGTGGGAAAAAGTCAAGTCTTCACTATAAGCTAATTTTAAAATAAGCATGGATTTCACTCCCTTCTTAATATTAGTATGTATTAAAAATTTGAGGATATGCAAAATTCATATGATATATTTTTAGTTGATAAAATATTGATTTTTTATACATTTAGTAATTACTTAATTGACATAGTATCTTTTAAAGTGCAAAATATAATTTAAAATAATAATTTTAATACTGATCTTTTTACCTTTAAAATCAGTTATACATTGTTATAAGGAGAATTATATGCACTGTTTTGTCGATTATAGAATTACTAAAGAAGAATTACTTAACCTTTCCAAATTAGACCTTAAACCAATATTAATCCCCAAATGTAATGATGTTTATGATGCCATAAATGGTCATCCTGATATCCAATTGAATATACTAAAAAACAATTCATTTAATAAGATAATTATTCAAAGGAATATTTCCGAAAACTTCAAAGAAATTCTCAAATTAAATGACATAGATTATATTGTTTCAAAAAACACGTTGTCCAATACATATCCAAACGATATTATTTTAAATTCTTTAATTTTAGAAAATTATTTTATACATACTTTAAAATATAGCGACGAAAATCTTTTGAGTTCTCAAAATTCAAAAATACACATTGATGTTCCTCAAGGTTACACTAAATGTTCTATTCTCCCTGTTAGAGAAAAAGCCTTAATAACAAGTGATAAAGGAATTTTTAATTCTCTTAAAAATTATGATTTTGATATTCTTCTGCTTCCTCCTGGAGATATACTACTACCTTCACTAAATTATGGCTTTATAGGCGGGGTCGGCGGTATGATCTCTAATAATAAGATGGCTTTCTTTGGTGATTTAGATAGTTACATATGGGGAGATAAAATAAAAAAATTTCTTTTTAAATATGATGTCTTACCCATTGCACTAAGAAAAGGGAAATTAATAGATCGAGGTAGTCTACTTACCCTATAACCATGTCCACTATATAATATGATTTCTACTTTTTTATGTTACTTTTAAATAAATATAAAGAAGATAGCAATCACACAGTTAATGTAATTGCTATCTTCTTTATATTTTATCTTGTCATTCTATTCTTTATTTCATCACTCAACTTTTCTGCTTTTGACTTTACTAATTCTCCCACGCTTCTCATTTCATTCCCCATATCTTCTGCGAAGCCTTTCATTTCATAACCCATTTTTTCTGCCATTTCCTTTATTTCCTTAGTCAAATCTAACATCTTAGTATCTCCTTTCATATAATAATTTACGCATTTTATAATACCATGTAAGAAAAAAATTTTTTATACTAAAAGTTTGCCCCAAAATAGGGATATTATTATAAAAGTTTGGCTAACGTAAAATTTTTTAATTACTTAACTTTTAGCTGTAGATATTGTTTTTAAGAAATGTCATCCCCCTATCTTAACGTTTTTAATGCGCTTCTCATTTATATTCTTAATATACACAAATTTTCGTAAATTTACTTTGACATACTTGCTTTTTATCCTTTAAACTATTAAGGATATGCAACCGCAAAAAAGTGATTATAATCTTATTATTTTTCCTTTTATATTAGAAATTTTCACTTAGTTGCAAATTTTATAAGTTTTTTGGAGGTAATTGATGAGTATACTTACTGTTAAAAATATGAACCACGGATTTGGAGATAGAGCTATTTTTGAAGATGTTTCATTTAGATTATTAAAAGGTGAGCATGTTGGCCTTATTGGTGCTAATGGTGAAGGTAAATCAACTTTTATGAACATAGTAACTGGTAAACTAATGCCTGATGAAGGCAATGTTATTTGGTCAAATAATGTCAGAGTTGGCTACATGGATCAGCATGCTGCATTAACAAAAGGTCAAAGCATAAGAGATGCCTTAAGAGATGCCTTTAAATACCTTTTTGATTTAGAATCAGAAATGAATTCTTTATACGAAAAGATGGGCGATTGTACTGAAGATGAGTTAAATAAAATGCTCGAAAGAACTGCTATAATTCAAGACATGCTTGATCATAACGGATTTTATGTTATCGATCCAAAAGTTGAAGAAGTTGCAAAAGGTCTTGGGCTTTTAGATCTAGGATTAGATAGAGATGTCGATGACTTATCCGGTGGACAAAGAACTAAAATTCTTTTAGGAAAATTGTTACTACAATCTCCTGACATTTTACTTTTAGATGAGCCTACAAACTACTTAGACGAAGAACATGTAGAATGGCTTAAAAGATATCTTAGATCCTATGAAAATGCGTTTATATTGATTTCCCATGACGTTCCATTTATAAATTCAGTAGTTAACCTAATTTATCACGTCGAAGAAAGAAGCCTTACAAGATATGTAGGCGATTATGATGAATTCCTAAGAATATATGAAGAAAACAAAAAGAAACTTGAAGCTGCTTATGAAAAACAACAAAAAGAAATCGCGAGACTTGAAGATTTCGTTGCAAGAAATAAAGCCAATGTTGCTACTGCCAACATGGCTAAATCTAGACAGAAGAAACTAGATAAAATGGATGTAATTGAACTTTCAAAAGAAAAACCAAAGCCAGAATTTAACTTTAAATCTGCTAGAGCTTCCGGCAAAGTTATTTTTGAAACTAAAGATTTAGTTATAGGTTATGACTCTCCTCTTACAAAACCATTAAATTTATATATGGAAAGAGGACAAAAAATAGCATTAGTTGGAGCTAATGGACTTGGTAAATCAACTCTTCTAAAAAGTTTACTGGGTATAGTCAAACCCCTAAGCGGAGAAGTTAATTTAGGAGATTATCAATACATAGGTTATTTCGAGCAAGAAGACAGGGGCAACAATAGCAATACTTGTATAGAAGAGGTATGGCAGGAGTTCCCTGGGTACACTCAATATCAAATAAGAGCCGCTCTTGCTAAATGCGGACTTACAACCAAGCAATTAGAATCACAAATAAGAGTCCTATCTGGTGGTGAAGCTGCAAAAGTTAGGCTTTGCAAAATTCTAAATAATGAAACAAATATATTAATACTTGATGAACCTACTAATCACTTAGATGTTGATGCAAAAGACGAACTAAAAAGAGCTCTTAAAGAATACAAAGGAACAATTCTACTAGTTTCACATGAGCCTGATTTTTATAGAGATATAATAACAGAAACTTGGAATTGTGAAGATTGGACAACTAAGATAATATAGTAATTTAATAAAAATGTAGTCAGTTTATTAAAACTGGCTCTTTTTTTGAATTTCAACTGAATTCCTCTATAGAAATCTACCCACAAATATATTATTATAGACTTTATTTAGATTATCTATTAAGTAATAAGAAACATAATAAATCTCATAATATAAATATAATAATAACCACTTCCCTTTTCATTAATATATTCTTCTATTATAATAATATTTAGGAGATAAAAACACTGTTTCTGTTGGTAGTCAGAACCTATATTATAATATAGCAGTAACCTGCCCTCCTGGGGTTGTCCATTCTCTGTAAATTTATATCATACAGGAGGATTTAATTATGATAACAATAATTAAATTAACAGTTCTTTTTGACGATCCATTCTGGATTGGTGTCTTTGAAAATTTTGAAAATGGCGAATATAAGGTATGCAAAGTTACCTTCGGCTCAGAACCAAAAGACCAGGAAACTTATGAACTTATACTTAAAAATTTCTATCAATTAAATTTTAGTTCGCCAATATTGTCTTATGAATTTAAGTCAGTGAAAAAAAAGCACAATCCTAAAAGGCTTCAAAGAAGTATTATGAAAGAAGTTAATGCTAAAGGCATAGGAACTAAAGCTCAAATAGCTATGCAATTACAGCATGAACAAAACAAAATAATACGCAAACAAAAATCAAAAGAACAAAAAGAGCAAGAAGAGCAAAGAAAGTTTGAGTTAAGAAAAAATAAAAAACTCGAAAAGCATAAAGGTCATTAACAGAAAAAGTCCTTTATAAAAATTATCTTTTTAACTAATGTTCTTCATTTTGCTACTACTTAAAACACTCGAAATAACAAGTTAAATTATATTAGCTTGTTATTTTTTTGTTCCTCTTTAACTTTAAAAGCTATTTTTTAATTTTATTTCACAAAGTTTATTGTCTTAAGAACTCTTACTTGACATAAAATGCTAACATGTTATCATAAAACTATTAGCTAAAAGCAATATACATATAAAGGGGATATTACAAAAATGATGACACTTGATAAATTTGAAGAAGCATATGAAATCGTACAAAAAGTAATCTTAAAAACCAAGTTAGTGTTTAGCGACTATTATTCAGATATTACAGGAAATAAAGTCTACTTTAAGCCTGAAAATATGCAAAAAACAGGGGCGTATAAAATCAGAGGGGCATACTATAAGATTAGCACGCTTTCAGAGGAAGATAGAAGCAAAGGTCTTGTAACAGCTTCTGCTGGCAATCATGCTCAAGGAGTAGCTTATGCTGCCAAAGCCTATAACACAAAAGCAATAATTGTAATGCCAACCACTACTCCTCTAATGAAAGTTAATCGTACAAAAGCCTATGGCGCAGAGGTTATCTTACATGGAGATGTTTATGATGAGGCTTGTAATTATGCTTTAAAACTTGCTGAAGAAAAAGGTTACACTTTTATTCATCCTTTTGATGACCTAGATGTAGCAACTGGTCAGGGCTCAATAGCAATGGAAATCATAAAAGAATTGCCAACTGTTGATATAATCTTAGTCCCAATAGGTGGCGGTGGGCTTGCTACAGGTGTTTCTACACTTGCAAAACTTCTCAACCCTAATATAAGAGTTATAGGCGTAGAACCTGCTGGCGCAAACTGCATGCAAGTTTCTTTAAAGAATGGAGATGTAACTACTCTTCCTTCAGTAGATACAATAGCCGATGGTACTGCCGTTAAAACCCCTGGTTCTAAGATTTTTCCATATATACAACAAAATCTCGACGATATCATAACTATTGAAGATCACGAACTTATAGGAGCATTCCTAGATATGCTTGAAAACCACAAAATGCTTGCTGAGAACTCAGGTTTATTAACTGTAGCAGCCTTGAAGCACTTGAATGTAAAGGATAAAAAGATTGTATCAATTATAAGCGGCGGTAACATGGACGTAATTACTTTTGCATCCTTAGTACAACATGGTTTAATAGAAAGGGAACGTATTTGCACAGTTTCTGTTTTACTTCCAGATAAACCTGGTGAATTAACAAATGTTTCTAAAGTAATTGCAGACGCTCATGGAAATATAATCAAACTTGATCACAATCAATTTGTAAGCATTAACCGTAATAGTGCGGTTGAACTTGATATTACAATGGAAACCTTCGGGCATGATCACAAAGAAGCAATTATTAAAGCCCTCAAAGATAGTGGATATGATCCTAAGGTTATTCAACCTAAGATGATTTATCAATAAGACCCCTAAAAAATCTCAGGAGATTGTGATTAAGTTCCGTATTGTGCTTCGCACTCTTTTCATATAAGTTCCGTATTGTGCTTCGCACTCTTTTCATATGTGTAGATTTTTTCACTCACCTGACTCTTCCAGCGAATGTGAGAAAAATTTGGCAAAAGAACAACAAAAAAACATTTAAAGAATGCATTTCTTTAAATGTTTTTTGTTATGCTAAGTATTTCTTTTCAGCTTCAATCACTTTATAAATAACATCTATACTACTTAGTATGTCATTACTTATATTTAGTGAATGATCTGCTCCCTCTATTTCAATCATCTCTACACCATTAATCTTTTTTATTTCTTCAATATTTTTTATATTTATTAAAGGATCATTTGTCCCACTTATCACTAGTGAATTTTCCTTTATTCCAACTCCTAGAGTGTCATCTATAGGAGTTAAGTAAATATGTTTAACTTCACAACCACTAATCTCATTACAAAGCAACGTATGTATCATCGTACCTATACTTTTAGATATAAAAACTATCTTTTTATAATTGCTGCTTAAAGCTGATTTAAAGATTGATATAGATTCTTTTATTAAGTACTGAAATTCTTTTTCTATAATTAAATTTTTTCTTGCAATTTGAAAACCATATTCTAGAGAAAGAACATCATAACCCAACTCTAAAGCTAATTTCTTCGAATAATCTAAAAGAGGCCTATCTAATGTATAACCAATTCCTGGCATCAAAATCGCTAGAGTTGTACTAGATTGGCTTATCACTTTACTTTCTAATTCAACTCCCCAATAAGAACATATTGACTCTTTACTCATAATTTTAGTTTTCTCCTTTATTATCTCAATTAAAATTTAATTTTCATTGATTTCTTCTAAAATACCTTTAACATCAGCCAATTCATCACATATTTTAAACGCTAACTTCTTTGTCTTATCATCTAATATCTTCATGTCTGGAACATGAATCCCTGTCATACTTGCCGCATGAGCTGCTGTTATTCCCGCATCTGAATCTTCAACAACTAAGCAGTTATGTGGTTTTACATTTAGCCCTTCTGCTGCTCTTAAAAATATTTCTGGATTAGGCTTAGAATTTTCAACTTGATCGCCACAAACTATATAATTAACTTTTTCCTTTATTTTTGCTCTTTCCAATAATTCAAGCGCCCTTTGTCTTCTTGTTGAAGTAGCTACCGCTATTTTATAATTTTCATTATTTAGATAATCTAGTAAATCATGTACTCCAGGCTTAATTTTAACTCCATTTTTATCAGTAAATTCCAATGCTAATTTAGATTTTTTCTTATATATCTCATCGAAAGGAAAATCCTTTCCAAACTCTTCCTGCAACGCTTCTTTTATGCCCTCAACATTTCTTCCTATGAATTTTACGTAAATTTTTTCATCCATTTCATATTCATAATCTTTTAAAACTTCTTGATAACATTTGAGCGATATTCTTTCTGAATCTATTAATACGCCATCCATATCAAATATTACTGCATCCACTTTTTTCATCCGTATCTTCTCCTTTTTACAAAATACTACTTACTTGTCTATATTAACATTTTATTTTGATTTTTCCAAATTATCTTAAATTAATAAATGCCTTTTTAAATTTATTAAAATTCAAAAAGACACTCTTTATGTGATATTACTTAAAAATTATGTATCACTATTCTTTATATATAAAATTCCTTACTCTTTCTAAGAGCATGCTTAAAGCAACTGCATTACAGCCACCCTCAGGAATTATTATGTCTGCCCTTCTCTTACTCGGATCAACAAATTCCTCATGCATAGGCTTCACTGTACTTAAATATTGATTAATCACAGAATCTAAATCTCTTCCTCTTTCCTGTACATCTCTTAGCAATCTTCTTATTATTCTAACATCACCAGCTGTGTCTACAAAAACTTTAATATCCATTAGGTCACAAAGCTCTTCATTTTCAAATATTAATATACCTTCAACTATTACAACTTTAGCCGGCTTAACTTCAACTGTTTCGCTTAATCTTGTATGTTCAACAAAAGAATATACTGGATGATATATCGTATTTCCCTCTTTCAATTGTCTAAGCTGCTCTATTAATAAATCTGTATCGAAAGAATTTGGATGATCGTAGTTAAGTTTTCTTCTTTCTTCCAAAGAAATCCCTTCATTAGATTTATAATAGTAATCATGGCAGAGAATTACTATATCATCACTAAAGGCTTCCCTTATATTTTGAGCTAACGTAGTTTTACCTGACCCGCTTCCTCCAGCTATGCCTATTATCATTATATCTTGCATTTTTTCCTCCATAAGTAATCTAATTTAATTATACTTATAATTAATTTTAATAAATACACATTACTATACCTATTAGATTTTATTACAAAATAAAAAAAAAGACAACTCCTATTAACTGTGGCACCAAATCTTATATTAACAGCCAGTAGAAGTTTACCTCATGATGAAGACAGCACATTACAGCACATTTTTTTGTAGTGATGATGACTTTTTATATAAATATACTGTAAGATTTTTATTTTCTTTATTAACATTTTTTAGAACAACGGCATTTTCATTGCTCGTTTCAGTATCTTTATCATCAAAGAATTCAATTGCTTTATTAACTTTCTTAATCTCTCCATCCCCATTTTTATAAAGAACAGAAAATTTATCATTTAAACTTTTATAATAGTCATTTGTTATCTTACCTTTATATTGATTTCTATTATATATTTCAAAATTCATATCATTATCATTTTCAAAGAAAGTAATTTCATTATTATCTATTGTAAGTTTTTCTTTGCTATCTGCTTTTGTTTTATCTTGGAAAGTTATATTCTTTAAAGCAAATTCAATATTTGTTACTAACGCTTCATACTTATCCAAGATACTTACCAATTGATTATATTCAACGATATTATCACCATATTTAACTTTAAAATCATTTAGCATATCGTCTACTTTACCTTTATTATATATCCCTTTAAAAGATAGGTCCTTCGCTATTTCATTCACTATATTATTTATGCTTTTATATTTTATAAACTGCAACATTCTAATAATAAAAAACATGGATAATATACAACAAGGTACTGATATTATCGGAAAATCGATTAACAAAGCTCCAAGAAATATTAAAAGCATAAAGTTCCTACTTGCATCTTTATATACTTCAATCCCCTCTAATAATATGGGATTATAAGCTAAAATCTTATCAGCAAGTAAATTCTTATTTTTTCGTTTTATCTTTCTTTCACTTTTTATAACTTTTTTATTATGAACCCCCACGCCAGCAACCCCCTCTTTTCTGTAATCATTTCCTTAATTTTACATCACATATTATTTATTATCAAGCTGTTGTTTTGTTTATATTTCCATATTTTTTTACATTTATTACATATAATCTATTTTTTGTATTGTTTTTACTTATCATATTTTCTTTAAATATGTATTTTTTACACTTAATTGTCATATAAATTTTCATATAATATAGTTATCAAGGAATTATTATATTCCATCCCAAAAAAGCCAAAATATTATTGACATGAAATAATGGATATGATATATTTAAGTTTTATTTTTTTTCATAATGTGTTATAATTATAATATAACCATTTAAGGAGGTGTGTTTTTTGTTTTTGATAGGAGATAAAGTTGTTTATCCAATGCAAGGCATAGGCACTGTTGAAAGAATAGAAAATAAGATTTTTTCAGGTAATACCAAGGAATACATAATAGTAAAGATCATGTCAAATAATTTAGAAATTATGATTCCAAGTGATAAAGCATCTGACTCAAGTTTGCGAAAAGTTTCTGATAACTCTACCTTAGATCATATATTATTTACTCTTGAAAACAAGTGTAGTGAATTTGAACTTGTGTCATCTAAAGAAAGATATCAAATTAATTCTAAAAAAATTAAATCTGGATTACTTAAAGATAGCGCAGAAGTAGTTTATGATCTAATTCTTATGAATAAGAAAAAATCACTTAGTTCAAGTGAAAAACAATTATTTAATACTGCTTATAAATTTCTAGTTGAAGAAGTTTCAGTTATAAAAAATATTAGCGAAGTGGAAGCTACAAGCTTTTTAAATTTGAATCTTAATTAAAAATTTTTATTTACATTTGTTATTATAAAGTAATTTATATACTGAAAATAAATTTGAATAAACCTGCTAAATAATATATTAATTATGCCTATATTATTTAGCAGGTTTATTTCTTTTCTATTTAATTAATAATACAACTAATTATTACTATTATTTTTTCTATAACTAGCGAATAATATTGTGCCACTTAGCAAAAAATTAGTATGTAAATTTATTGTTTAAGGGAGGTTTTTATTATGCCAAAAGATAGTCAGCCTGATAACAAACATGCTAGAATGGAAAAATGCAATCATCAAACGCCTATAACTCAAGAGAATATGAATCACAATCCAAACAGAAAAAGGCATTCAGTTAAAAGAGAAGGGGTTCAAAACGACCACATAAATTAGTGTATAATTTTAATTAACAATATCCTATACATTAAAAATATTAATTATATCAATACATAATAAAAAGCTATAAGAATAATATCTTATAGCTTATCTCTGCAAACAGAAACTATCTTCTGTTATTTTGTTGCTTTCTAGCTCTTCTACAATCTCCACATCTTACAGGATCATTTTCAAATCCTTTTTCTTTGTAGAATTCTTGTTCTCCAACTGTGAATATAAATTCTTTTCCACAATCTTTACATACTAATGTTTTATCTTCCATTTTCAATTCCTCCAAATTTAAAGACTTAGTTAAATAATACTTTCTCATAAGGAGAAATTTTAATATAATTAAATCTTTGATATATTTTTTATTCCTTTTGGGAACTATTTTAGTATATCATAGCTCCCTTTTAATTGCAATACTTAATTTTAATTATTTTCTTATTGTTCCTTTTTCTGTTTCTCAATATTATCTAAAGAAAGATTATTAAATGAATTAGTTATAATGTATCTATTATCTCCAACTTTAATAAATTTCATTTCTACCGAATCATTAACCTGCGTTAAGGCCACGTCCCTAGATGTTTCCGTTGAAACAGAGAAAATATTTTCATTGTTTTTCAACTTAATATCATAAATACTCGTGCCTTCTTTAATTACTAAGCCTATTCTCTCTACTTCTCCTTTTATAACTTCTTCCTGATTTCCGCTTTCGAGAGATATATTTGTATTAGTTAGTCCCTCTAAATATTTATTTAGAGTAGCTTGAAGAGTATCTCCAACACCTACAGTATTATAATTTTTGACATTCACCATTGCATATTGCTTAACTAACCCGTTAGAATCCTTTAATGTCATAAAATACGTCGGCTCATTTTGTA
The DNA here is from genome assembly GCA_963524945.1 of uncultured Clostridium sp. Lineage (GTDB taxonomy): Bacteria > Bacillota > Clostridia > Clostridiales > Clostridiaceae > Clostridium. Next base: position 73,999 of record CAURJV010000001.1, on the reverse strand, counting down.
TATTTATTAAGTATGGGAAAGTGGCTTTGTACCCATACTGCTGTACCTTTCCTTCAGCCGATCTCATGCTTGCGTCTTCTGTAGCACCAGCAGTTTTATACATTTTAGTTTCTCCAGTTCTTGTATTTGTAAGCATAAATCCTACAAGTGACTCATCACTTCCTACTGATGTTATACCTGTATAGTAATAACATACGCCCTTATTATATATAATATTCATACCATCTGTTGTCGTCTTAAGCTTATCTTTATCTGTAAAATTCAGAACACCATGAACTAATTCTCCCCACTTGTTAATATACCTATTAATGTATTTCATAGGCTGTATTCTGTCTACCCACTCTGGCAAATCATCAGTATTATAAATAGTTGATTCACCTGTTTGAGCATCCATTACTAAAGCCCCTGTAGCCTTCTCTTCTGTAATCCCAACTCCAGTATCATATCTTGTAATTACCCAATACGGTCTGCCGCTATCATCTAATTCAAAAGTATAATCTGTATGTCCTGCTTTCATATCTCTAAAGTAAGCTGCTCTATTTAAGTCACTAAGAAAATATGCAGAATTTAAATATTTAAGCCTAATATCTTTTCCATCAAGTTGCGTAACCAATTCTACATCATTTTGATTCGTAGCACTTACCTTAATATATCCTATTGTCCCCTCTCTATTACTAATCCATTTAAGAAAGGAAGAATGTTCAAGTGGTCCAACATAACACAACTGACCATTTACACTTTGTAATGTTAATTGACCAACACTCACTTGGCTCCCAAGGCTCGTAATTTCCCCTAATTTTTTATCAGCAAGCTTGTATGCAAGTTCTTTGTCAATAGTGGGCAATTGGTTTATATCAATATACTCTATCTGACTAGAAAAATCCATTTCCTCTATATTTCCTATTAAATTTCTATGAGCATTATAACTAATTAATGGACTGTATACAATAATTGCAGCAATATATATCAATGCAACTACAACTGCTGTAATTATGTATTTTTTATTTCTGATTAGCACGCCATATGCTAGTGTACATATCACAAATATTCCCGTTATTGTCAATGCATTAAGGCTCAAATCTAAAACCATAGAACTATTTAAAACTAAAATTAGACCTATAATTAAATATGAACTAAATAATATCTTTAAATATCTAGCTAAATTTCTATTACTTCCCATTACTTTCCTCCACATTGTATTTTATTTCTTCTGCTTAGATTATAACATAAAGAATATAATTAAAAAGCCTCTGTATTTATGAAGCTATATAAATACAGAGGTTCATATATTATTAAAAGGTGATATTTCTAAATAACATAGCACAGTGTGGAAACTATATTACTTGAACGCTTAGATATGCAATAGCAAATTATTCCTCACATTCTAGAAACATTCCTTTTGGGGGCAAATACTTTAAATCCTTATTTTTCAACTGCCTATAACAAGCAAAAAGAGATAAATAAAGTCTCCATTAATTGTTTGAAACCTCATTATCTCTAACCTATTAAATACATTTATATAGTAACAAATATCAAGTTTATATTCAACATTTGTTTAAAACTCTTAAAAAAAGTAAGTAAAAATACTCTTTCACTATATTATCTTAACTTTTTTTCACATATACTTCTATTATAAAAGAAATATTTTATAATCAGTATTATTTAGATCTATTATTTTAATTATATATATCTGAAAATTCTATATTAATTTTTTCAATGCAATCTCCACCTATAGAATTGCAAAATGAATACTCTTCTTCTTCATTTTTTATTATTCTACATGGAATATAGATATCAAATTCAGTACCACAATTTATTTTACTTTTTACGGATATTATTCCGCTGTGCAGTTCAACTAGAGACTTTACAAGAGAAAGCCCTATACCACTTCCTTCATGATCTCTAGCTAGAGATTTATCTACCTGTATAAATCTTTCAAATATCGAATTTAATTTATCTTGTGGAATACCTCTTCCTGTATCTTTGATTTTTATACAAATTTTCTCACAACAATCTTCAATACTAACAGATATTTTTCCACCATTTGAAGTAAATTTCACCGAATTTGATAGTATATTTAAAATAATTCTTTCAATCTTTTCTGGATCACATGCCATAATTTTTTCTTCCACGTTTGTGTCAAATATAAGTGATAGCCCTTTATTTTCAATGTAGTCGGCTACCGATAAAGCTATATTCTCTATAAGAGCAATAATATCAATATTATGTTCATTGATATTAAAATATCCAGAATCAATTTTCGTTATATCTATAATATTATTTATAAGTCTTAAAATACGATAGCAGTTCTGTTTCATTATTTTAGTATATTTATATTTATCAATATTTTTATTTTCAAATAAGCAATCTTTTAATATAAGTTCATGCATTTGCAATGCTGAAAAGATCACGCTAATTGGTGTTCTTAATTCATGAGATATATTCGAGAAAAATTCTGTTCGTATTCTATCGTATTCCTTGATCTCATACAATTTTTTTCTTTCCTCTTCAACGCTCTTTTGCAATTCTTCCATATGCTTTTTTTCCGTCACATCTATAGCTACTTTCATGAATAATCTGTGACCATCCTCTAACTCACCAATATATGCTGAATAAAAATTGCAAATTTTTATGCTTCCATCATATGTTCTTATAGAAAACTCACCATTGTTTTGTCTTTTTTCAGAATTAAATAACTTGTTTATATTTATACTACTCAATTCTTCCTTAAATGCCTCTGAAATATTTGCCCATTCCAAAATCGTAGGAATATCTGCAAGCTTATATCCAGTAATGTCACTCCATGATCTATTAATCTTTTTTATAAAACCATCTTCCGTATATAGCATTATAGGTACTGGTGCCTCTTCTATCGAATGCCGCAACTGTCTCTCGCTTTCCTTTAATGCCTCTTCTGTTCTAGTTCTTTCGTTCATCTCTTCTTCTAATATAATATTAAATTCTTTTAGCTCAGAAGTTATGTCCTCCAATTGATTATCTTTTTCAATAACTTCATTAACTAAATCACTATTTCTTTTTAATAACACCCTATTCCAATTCTTTAATTCAGTATATGTTATCTCACAATTGTCCTTATGAAATTTCATCTTATGTTCCATAAATCCAATTTTTAAATGCATCTCAATTCTATTTATAACTTCCTCATATTCAAGCGGAGTGCTTAAATAATCATTTCCTCCAACAATATATATTTTATTCCGATCAATAGCTTCTCCACCTGTGTTTATAAAAATAATTGGAACATCTACTAAATCCTCTTCTTTTCTTATAATTTCGCATAATTCATACCCATCAATATCTCCCAAGTTTACATTTATTAAAATTATATCTGGTATCTTTTCTTTTATTGATTTTATGATTGATTCACTTTTTTTGACACTTTTTATATTTATATATCCTCTATAATTAAGAAATTTTATTAGCACCCGTGAATCTTCAAAGTAGTCATGAACAATAAGAATATTATCTTTATAAAAAAAATTCTCTAAATTCTTCATTACTTATAGCCTCGTTTCAAAAACATTTTAATATTCTATAAAAAATCATATATTTAAATTCACTATTTTTTATTTAGTTTTCCTTAGTCTATTTTCTTGTCTTTAAATTAAAAATTATCATTGTAGATGTATCATTTATATGACCTATATACTGTTCTCCATAAGCAGAAAATCCTATAGTAGGAATATCTTTAAATATTTTAGCATATTCATCTGACAAGTTTTTCTTTTTCAATTCCAGTGTTCTATGTATACATTGAAAATTTATAATACCATCAATTTTTCCCAATTCACTAACTTTATTTTCAATCGTCCTTCTTGTATCATCAATTATATTCGTAGCTTTTAAAAGTTTAACTTCCATTCCTTCAAGTATATTGCAATAAAACATCATACTTGTCCCTATAGCTCTTTGCGGTGATCTTATAAAAAAATTATTTTCCTCAATCATTAACCCTAATGGATTACTCATAAAATATTTTGAAATTTCTTCAATATTGTCAGCTTTCACAGCATCTGCATATTCCAACGCAGCAGGTCTATTATTAAATTCAATTACTTGCCTTTTTTCTTCGTCTACTTTATTTGCAACGAAGCTATAATCCAAAGATTCGAAACTTTGCGTTTTTATAAAACTAAACTCAGCATCATCGCTTATCTTCAGTAAAATTAAAGCTACTGAATCTGTCGAAGTATGTCCATTAACAGAAACATATGTCTCTAAAAATTCATTGTTATCCCCAGCTGAACCACCAATAAAGAACACATTAGTCCTATTACCTATTAGGTCCATTATTTTTTCCTCTTTCATACTTAATCCGTCTATTAATGTTATACCAACAAACTTTTCTGCGCTCATATTGTATAAACTTTCTTTAAAGTATTCCTCAAAGGAAGTAAAAGCACGTTCTAAGTTTAAATTTTTCTTTATATTTTCAACCAATTCAACTTTTATACCAGAAATAATATTTGAATTAATAGCCATTGCAACAATAGAATTATCTAATATTTCTCCACTTACAAGTTCACCTGCCGTAGAGCATCCCACAACAACACACTCCTTAAATGCTTCTTGCATAAGTGAACTTATCTTTTGTTGACTATAATTAGAAGATGCAAAAAATATTACTAACTTTATGTCATTAATGTTTAATTGATTTTTTATGTCTTTCACTGCATCCTCTTCTGATATTTCGGTTGAAAATGAGGATTTTATATTCTTTCCAGTATCTTCTAGATCTTTTACATTTAATTGTCTAGCAATATCGAAAAGTTTATTAATTATCGTTATATCATCTGGAGAATCTATATCAAATTTATTAGGATTAATTCCTTTTAGGATTAATTTAGCTATAGTCATTTCCTTAATAGCAGGATTCCCTTTTGATCTTTGTTGAATAATCTCATCAATCATCATCTTTATTTTTCCAGGCAAAATGACCATCCCTTTCTTTCCACTAAATAAGCGATCTATTATTCACCGCAACTCATATATTGTCCAATTTTTCAAATACTCAGTAATTATAACATATTTTTTCTATATTTTACTTAATTTTCGTATCGCATTTTTTGAGCTTTTTCTAAAAAACTTTTAATTAAAACAAAATACCGCTTATTACATGTAATAAGCGGTATTAATCTTTATTAGAATACTCTGTATTGTTTTTTATATAAATGAAATTGCATGTTTAACATGTAATTTATTTAAAATCTTCTATCCTTATTATGTTATCTATTTTGTAAACAGATTTTAAGCTAGTAATTTCTTCAACTGCACTATCAATTTGAGCCTCACTAGTTCTGTGAGTAACTAATACGATGGTTACCTGACCATCCTCTTCATCACCTTTTTGTATTACAGATCTTATACTTACATTATGTTTTCCAAGTATTGCAGTAATCTCTCCAAGAACTCCTGATTCATCTAAAACAGTTGCTCTAATATAAAATTTACTTTTAACTAAACCCATGTCTAAAATTTCTCTTTCCCATAGGTTGTTCTTTACTACTGGATTCGGATTTTCTGTTTCGACATTATTTCTTACAATAGAAACAATATCACTCACTACCGCACTGCCTGTTGGGAGATCTCCTGCACCTCTTCCGTAAAACATTAAATCCCCTACTGCATTTCCTCTTATAAATACAGCATTGTATGAATCATAAACATTCGAAAGCGGGTGTTTCTTCGGAATCATTGTAGGGTGAACCCTAAGTTCAACTTTGCCGTTAGTTTCTTTTGCAATAGCAAGTAATTTAATTCCCATTTTAAATTCCTTAGCATATTTCATATCAACAGCTTCAATTTTAGTAATTCCTTCTCTATATACATTTTTTACATCTATCTTTGATCCAAAAGCTAATGAAGCAAGTATTGCTAATTTATATTGTGCATCATACCCTTCAATATCTGATGTAGGATCAGCTTCAGCATATCCTTTTTCTTGTGCTTCCTTTAATACGTCATCAAAATCAGCGCCTTCAAGTTCCATCTTACTCAAAATGTAATTAGTTGTACCATTTACTATTCCATAAAGAGTTTCTATTTTATTTGCAGTTAAGCTTTCATCTATTCCCTTTATAATTGGAATTCCACCAGCGACACTAGCTTCATAACTAAACATAATTCCATTTTCATCTGCTTTTTCAAAAAGTTCATCTCCACCAGTTGCCAGTAACATTTTATTTGCAGTTACTATATGCTTTTTATTTTCCATGCATCTTAGCATATATTCTCTGGCTGGTTCCATTCCACCCATAACTTCAACAACAATCTTAATGCTATTATCTTCCAATATTTCATTAAAATCAGTTGTTACAAGTTCATCCGATATTTCAATGCCTCTTGGTTTATTTTTATCTCTAACAAGAACTTTTGCTACTTCTACTTCATATCCGCATCTTTTCATAATTTCTTCTTTGTTAGAGTTTAAAATCATCCAAACACCACGACCAACATTCCCCAATCCTAGTAGTGCTATTTTTACTTTTTTCATTTTGTGCCCCCCTTAAGTTACAACTATTATAAATAATAGTATACGTATTTATTATAATTCTTATATTAATTTTTGGCTATATTTTTTTGTCTAATATTTTGTGCATCAAATAAAAAATCACACACTTATAATTTTATTATTCACAAATGTTTTCTCAATTAAAAAACTGCTTTGTTATGGCATGTAACTATAATTCAACTAATAAATTATTTCCTAATATCTAAATAAAAATTGGCACGAGCTACTTGTTTATATGGATATACCCATAATAATCCTATTCCCAAAGTCAAAATTGACATAATCCACCATCCAATAAAACTTAATTCAAGAAGTAACAAGCGAATCTTATATCCCCTCACGATTAATACACTTTGCTTTAAACATTCAATAATAGACTTACTATTATCTTCACATAATATAAAGAATGCTTGCGAAAACATAAGTGCAACTATAATACCAGGGATTATCAAAAACAATGTTGCAATAGATACACTTAAATTAATTAATACCCATAATCCTAAGGTCTTAAAGTAAATATTAACTCCTGCAAATAAATCATTAAACTTTTCCTCATTATTGCCAAATGCCAAATTTAATACAAATTTGCATGTCCCTAATGTAGCCATTCCACCTAAAAAAATACTAACGCATTCACCAATAGCAGGAAGAAGACCTCCATCTGGTTGAAGAAACTGCATCGTGACATAAAATCCACTTATTATTATTAAACTTACAAATAAAGTTGTTATAGCTATTCCCCATTTTCCTTTCAATTGTTTTTTCGACTTCCTCTTTAGTTCTGATATCTTCATTCCAAATCCTCCAATTAGCAATTATACCGATATTACATTTTATTACAATCTAGTTACCTTATTTTAAAAAAGTCCAAATATAATTGGTAAAAATATTCCTGGTAACAAATTTGCGACTTTAATTTTACTTATTCCAAGCATATTAAAGCCAAGTCCTACAATTAAGAGACTCCCTACTGCTGACATATTAGAAATCACATTATCAGTAAGTATTGCCGAAAGTCCTCCGGCAAGCAAAGTTATACTTCCTTGATATATAAAAATTGCGATTGATGATAACATTACACCTATTCCGAGAGATGATGCAAATATTATTGATGACACTCCATCTAATATTGATTTAGCAAAAAGAGTTGAGTTATTTCCTTGTAATCCACTCTCAAGAGATCCCACTACTGCCATTGCTCCAACGCAAAATAATAAACTAGATGTAACAAATCCTTCTGATATGGATATTTTATCATTAGAATTATTTTTCCTTTTGCCATTTATTTTTCTCTCAATCATATTTCCTAAATCATTTAATTTTCTATCAATATCTATAATTTCTCCTATAAGCGCACCTAGGGCAATACAAATTATTATTTGCAATGTATCTTTTCCTTTGAGAGCTCCAGATATACCTATATATAATACACACAAAGCTAAACCATTCATTATTGTATTGCTAATCTTCTCAGTTAATCTGCCTTTTACTATTAGCCCAATTAAGCACCCACCTATTATTGATAACGAATTAACTATTGTTCCTAACATTTTTCTTCCCCCAACTTTTTTATTATTTTATTTTCCGCTTAATTATAACATATACGACTCATTATCCCTACTTTACGATTTATAAATGAGAAATTTAATTTCATAAATTTAGCTAATTAAACTCAATTACCAAAAAATACAACGTGTCAAATAAATTATCTTGTACAAACTAATTTATGAAATCATCTATATAGATTTCTAAATAATATTATTCCACTGGAACGAAAAATATTAAAACGGTTTTTATTCGTATATTATTTATGTTGCATACTTTAGATTGATTTTTATCAAAGCAAGACCTTATAGGAGATGATAATTATGGCAAGAATGAGAGAACCTAGATTCAAGTTATGTAGACGCTTGGGATTAAACGTTAGTGGACATCCCAAAGCTATGAAGAGAGCCAACAATGGTAGTGCTAGAAACGCAAAAAAACTTTCAGCTTATGGCCTTCAATTGCTTGAAAAACAAAGGCTCAGAGCATACTATGGTGTAATGGAAAAACAGTTTGCCTCCTATGTACGAAAAGCGTTAAAAGATAAAGAACCTACTGGTTACGCTCTAATAAAAAAGTTAGAATGTAGATTAGATAACTTAGTTTACAGACTAGGCTTTTCGTCTTCTATTGCACAAGCTCGCCAAATGGTAGTTCATGGTCATATTTTAGTTAATGGTAAAAAAGTAGATATTCCTTCTTTTGAAGTAAATATTGGTGATATAATTTCTTTAAAAGAAAAGTCCAGAAACAACGACTTGTTTAGAGATACTTTTTTATCTAATACACTCAATACCTATCCGTATCTAATCAAGGATCAAGATAATTTTTCAGGAACTCTTATAAGATATCCTTTGAGAGATGAAGTTCCTATTGAAATCAATGATTCATTAATTGTAGAATTTTATTCTAAACTCTAACATAATTAATCATAAATTTAAAATGTATTTTTAAAATATTATGATAACATCGAGAGGAGGAATTTATCATTGGAATTTAATATAAAACAAAATATTCTTGAACAAAGACCTTATAGAAACTTTTCTTTTTGGGAAGAAAAAATTCTAAATGAAGAAAGTTTATGGGAGGGCTATTTTGATAATAAAGAGATAACTAACACCTCAAAAGTAATTTACACTGGAATTTTTGATCTTGAAAAAAACATTCTCCAATGCGGTTGGGCTACTTATCCTTGCGGCTATAGTCTATTAGGATTTTTGCAACATGTATTCTTGCCAACATCTTTTTTTACTTGGTTTGACCGTAAATCTGATGGTTTCTTTATTCCAATATCAGATTTTGATACTGTTATTAATGAAACTTTAAAATACAATGATTCAAATGTAGATTTAAATTCTTTAAATTCAATAAAAAATTCATATGATTTTTTGAATAATCTTTGGGACTGTGATTCTCAATCACTAAAGCAAGAATTGAAATCTTTTTCTAAAAAGTTTAATGCGACTTGGAATAACATTCCTAACCAAAGGCTATTCATAGAAATCTTTGATAACCCATGTGACATATTTGATTTTGTAAAGGAGTCTGTATCATGGGACTCAAAAGAATTTATAGAAGAGGATATTTCTATGAGCTTAGAGGCTCTTAAATTTGCCTGCGATAATGCAGTTGAAGAACCACTATTAAGCAGGAGGCTTATTGATATCCTAAATACTAATGCGCCAATACTCTTCTAATAATAAACAATTGTAAATTTAAACAAGACAATTAAAAGTCTTATCTATATAAATTAACCCTATATAATGATATAAACTTAAATAAAAGACTCTTATACTTTCAATCGTATAAGAGTCTTTTATAATTAATTAATTCTATTCTTTATCATTTTTTTCTTCTTTTGGTAGTATCCCTATACCAAGTTCAGTTAATTGCTTTTCATCAACTATATTTGGTGCTTCACTTAAGTAACAATATGCATTTTGGTTCTTAGGGAATGCAATAACATCTTTGATATTTTCTGTTCCTGCTAAGAACATAATCATTCTATCAAGACCAAATGCTAAACCGCCATGTGGTGGTGGCCCAAATTTAAATGCTTGTAATAAGTATCCAAATCTTTCATTTACTACTTCATCTGTTAGTCCAAGTGCTCTAAACATTCTTTCTTGAAGAGCTGTATCATGAATTCTTATAGAACCCCCACCTAACTCTTCACCATTTAATACTAAGTCATAAGCCTTAGAACGTACGTTTCCTGGATCTGATTCGATAAAATCTAAGTCTTCATCCATTGGTGCAGTAAACGGATGGTGACAAGCTTTATATCTTTCTTCTTCTTCACTATATTCAAATAGTGGGAATTCAGTAATCCATGTGAAATTAAATTCATTCTTATCCTTAATCAAATCAAATTGCTTAGCAAGTTCTAATCTTAACGCACCTAAACTTTGGAATACCACTGAATTTTTATCTGCTACTATAAGTATAGCATCTCCAGTTTCAGCATTCATAGTTTTTACTATAGAATTCGTTACATCATCAGTTAAGAACTTAGCTATTGATGATTTAACACCATCTTCTTTAATTTGAATCCAAGCAAGACCTTTAGCCTTGTAAGTCTTAACAAACTCTCCTAATTTATCTAAAGGCTTTCTTCCAAGGTCTGCTCCACCTTTTAAACATAAAGCTCTAACAGATCCACCAGCTTCTATTGCTGATTTAAATACAACAAAATCTAAATCCTTAACATCTTCTGTTATATTAGTTATTTCCATTCCAAATCTTAAATCTGGTTTATCAGATCCGTATTTTTCCATAGCATCTTTAAATGTCATTCTTTTTATTGGAAGCTGAACATCTACACCTGCTACCTTTTTAAATACATGAGCAATTAACCCTTCGTTTACTGCCATTATATCTTCTTGTTCTACAAAACTTAATTCCATATCAACTTGAGTAAATTCTGGTTGTCTATTCGCTCTTAGGTCTTCATCTCTAAAGCATTTAGCTATTTGATAATATCTATCAAATCCAGATACCATTAATAACTGCTTAAATATTTGTGGTGACTGTGGAAGCGCATAAAACATTCCAGGATAATTTCTTGAAGGTACTAAGTAATCTCTAGCTCCCTCTGGAGAACTCTTTGATAAAATAGGAGTTTCTACATCTAAGAAGTTATTTTCTTCTAAATAATCACGTATAGCCTTTGTAGTTTTACTTCTAATTTCAAATATTTTGTGCATATCAGGTCTTCTTAAGTCTAAATATCTATATTTTAATCTGATATTTTCTGCAGCGTCTAAATCTTCTTTTATATATATTGGTGGAGTTTCTGATTCTGAAAGTATCTTTATAGATTCACATTTTAATTCAACAAAACCAGTTGGCATGTTTTCATTAACGCTTTCTCTTTTAACAACTTCCCCTGTTACTGCTACGCAGTATTCAGATCTTACTCCTTTTGCCTTTTCAAAAGCTTCTGCATTAATTTCCTCACCAAATACAACTTGCATTATACCTGTTTTATCTCTTAAATCAACAAATTCAAGTGCTCCAAGCTTTCTGTTTCTTTGAACCCATCCCATTAATGTTATTTTTTTGCCTACATGTTCTTCTCTAGGTTCACCGCACATCATTGTACGTTTTAATCCATTTAAAGATTCACCCATTACTAAAATCCTCCCTTAGTTTAACTTATTCTTATTTAACTATTTTAGCTATTTCCATCAAGTCTTCTAATGAAACTTCAAAAATCTCACCATCGCTCATTCTTTTCAAATTAACTTTTCTATTTGTTAATTCATCTTCACCTAAAATAGTAGTAAATGCTGCTCCTAATTTGTTTGCATACTTCATTTCAGCTTTCACGCTTCTACCCATGTGATTTATCTCACACTTCACACCTAAAGCCCTTAAATCACTAGCCAGCTTAAAAGCATACTTACTTTCTGCTTCTCCTCTAGCACCAATATATAAATCAAATAAATTTTCTTTAGGTATTTCTATATTTTCTTTTTCTAAAGTCATAATTAATCTTTCAACACCCATACCAAATCCAACTGCTGGCATATCTGGTCCACCAAGTTCTTCTATAAGCTTATCATACCTTCCTCCTCCACATACAGTAAAATCAGAAGTTAAAATTTCAAATATAGTTTTTGTGTAATAGTCTAATCCCCTTACGATGCCTGGATCTATTGTATATGGAAGTCCTAAGATATCTAAATATTCTTTAACTTTATTAAAATGTGTACTACACTCTTCACAAACATAGTCCAATATTATCGGCGCATTTTTAGTAATTTCATGACATTTCTTCTCTTTGCAATCCAATATTCTCATAGGATTTTTTTCAAATCTATCTTTACAAGTATCGCAAAGTCCATCATAATTATCAGCCAAAAATTTCTTAAGCGCTTCATTATATTTAGGTCTACAACTTGGGCAGCCTAAATTATTTATATTTAAACTTAAACTTTTTAATCCTAATTCTTTTAATGTATCCATAGCGACTGCTATAACTTCTGCGTCCATTGAAGCTGCATTTGAACCAAACACCTCTAATCCACATTGATGAAATTGTCTAAGTCTTCCTTTTTGGACATTTTCATATCTAAACGCTGGTGTAATATAGTATAATTTTGTTGGCTGAGCTTCGTTAAATAATCTGTTTTCCACAAACGCTCTTACTGCTGATGCAGTTCCTTCTGGTTTCAATGTTATACTTCTATTTCCCTTGTCATTGAAAGTATACATTTCTTTCTGAACTATATCTGTTGTATCTCCAACACTTCTTAAAAATAATTCTGTGTGTTCGAACATTGGAGTTCTAATTTCTCTAATTCCATATGTTTTAGCAACCTTTCTAAAGGCACTTTCTATATAATGCCACTTATAGGCATCTTCAGGTAACATATCCTTGGTACCTTTTGGTGCTTGCATTTCAATCGCCATTGATCTTTTCCTCCTATTTGACTAAACAAATTTACAATATTCTAATTTATTACAGTTAATTATGTATACAATGTATCAAGCAACGCTTTCTTTTTCTCTATCATTTCATCAATTCTAGATACATATTCATGAAGATCCTTTAAGTTTGGAAATCTCTCAAGTCTATCTTCCTCTAAAAATATCACTTTACTTACAGCTGCTGCTCCTAGTGCAATTACTGTTTGTTTTTCCTCAATCATTTGAATATTGTATATACATTCTTTGCCTTCTTTAGCATAACCTAAATTCTCCATATTTCCAACCATATTTTTTTGCCTATACATATAATATGGTGAAATACCTAAATTTTCTGCCAGATTCCTACTTTCTTCATACATTTTTATAATTTCATCTTGGGACGTAATTTGTATTCCTTTTTTTAAGATAAATTCTTCATACATCCTAGATCCTCTTTTAAGCGCTAGACCATGAACTGTAATGCTATCAGGTTTTAGCTTCATTAACTCATTCTTAGTATGAATAACATCTTCATGAGTCTCACCTGGAAGTCCTATTATTATATCCATATTAATATCATCAAATCCAAGTTCTCTTGCCATTTTAAATTTTTCTTTTATATCTGCTGAAGAATGAGTTCTACCAATTAGATTTAAAGTTTTATCATTCATTGTTTGGGGATTAATACTTATTCTATCTACTCCATAATCTTTCATTGTCTGAAGTTTATTTCTAGTCAGCGTATCTGGTCTTCCACATTCAACTGTAAACTCTTTTATATTATCATACTTAATAAAACAATTATAAATTTCTTTCATAATTATGTTGAACTCCTCATCACTTACTGATGTTGGAGTACCGCCACCAAAATATACTGATTCGATATTAAGTTTTCTTTCCTTCACATATGAACTCATACCTTTTATCTCTTTAATAAGTGCCTCTATATATGGCGTTACCATCTTTTTATGAACACCTATAGGGTTCGAAGTGAATGAGCAATATAAACATTTTGTTGGGCAAAATGCCATGCCTATATATATAGCTATAGTATTTTTATCCTTATTAACTATTTTCTTCTCAGCTTTTGCCACTTCTATACAAAGTCTCGCTTTATCCTCATGAGCCAAGTATTTTTCTTTAAATATTTCTACCACTTCATCTTCAGTATTGCCTTCTTCAAGCAATTTTAATGCTATTTTAGATGGCCTGATTCCAATTAATATTCCCCAAGGATAAATGTCATGAGTTACATTTCTCAAGCACAGAAAAAGAAATCTTCTAAGAGAATTTTTAATATCTTCTCCTAAAGATTCTTCTACATAATAATTATTATATTCAAACCTCAAGGTTTTCTCATCAATATAAACAATATAATCTGCATCTTCTGCACCCACAAATTTAATTTCTCTCATTGAGAAATATACATTAAATAATTGGTATACTTCGTATCTAAATTTAAAATCATTTAAACTAACTTTAACTTCCATCGTTTCTCCCCTTAAAAATGTGCAAATTCATGCACATTTTTATTTTTATAAGAATGGATTATTCCTTTTTTCATATCCTATTGTAGATGCTGGCCCGTGCCCAGGATAAACTTTAACATTATCACCCAAAGGTAATAGCTTTTCCTTTATATTTTTTATAAGCTGTGCTCCATTCCCCCCTGGAAAATCGCTTCTTCCAACAGATCCTTGGAAAAGAGTATCTCCTGTAAACAGTTCATCATTTACTAGAAAGCATATACCGCCTGCTGTGTGGCCAGCTGTCTCTATAACTTTTATTATATTATTACCTAAGGATACTGTATCCCCTTCTTTTAAATACTTTGAAGCTTTAGGTAGTGAACCAAATACAAACTCATCATTTTTCATATATTGTTCTTCATTTTCATTTATATAAAACGGAATATTGAGTTTATTCATTAATTCAATAACTGCTCCCACATGATCCATATGTCCATGTGTCAAAAGAATAAATTTAGGTTTTCCATCTAATTTACTAATCTCTTTTTCTATCAAATTCGGCTGTCCGCCTGGATCTATAATTGCAAGTTCCTTGGTACCTTCATCCATTATCAAATAACAATTTTCTTCATACATTCCTGCTATTAATGTTCTTATAACCAATTTGAATTCCTCCTAAAAATTTCTCTTACTATCTAATAATATGGTAACAGGGCCATCATTATTAATTTTAACCTTCATATCTGCCCCAAATTCTCCACATTCAACTTTTAAATTTGATGTCTTAAGAAGATCTAAAAATTCTTCGTAAAGTTTTTTAGCTTCTTCTCCACCTTGTGCTTCCATAAAATTAGGTCTTCTTCCTTTTCTACAATCACCATACAATGTAAACTGAGATATCACAAGTATTTCACCTTCAATGTCCAATAGTGACAAATTCATTTTATCATTTTCATCATGAAACACTCTCAAATTTATAATCTTATCTTTTATATATTTTAGATCTTCTAAAGTATCATCCTTAGATATTCCTATTAATACATTAAAGCCTACCCCTATTTCACCAATTATATCTCCATTAACACAAACGCTAGATGAGCTCACTCTTTGTACCACTGCTCTCATGTTATCTCACCTTCCTGCTATATATTACAGCCTAACTATTTACTCTATATACATCTGTTACACCTTTTAATCTTTTCATTCTCTTCATTAAATCTTTTAAACTATCAACAGATGTAATTTTTATCTTTACATTAATTAATGCCGATCCTTGTTTTGCTAAGTTCGCATTCACAGCACTTAGCTGTAGTTTAAGCTCTGTTATAACACTCATTATGTCTGCTAGTAATCCATCCCTATCATCTGCTACAACCTGAATTTCTGCAAAATAAGATGTACCTTGTGCTGATCCCCAATTAACTTCTACTACTCTATCTTTATCTGTATCTATAAGGTTTTGCAAATTACTGCAATCATTTCTATGAACCGATACTCCTCTACCTTTAGTTATATATCCTAAAATTTCATCACCCGGAACCGGACTACAGCACTTAGCAAATCTCACCATAAGGTTACTTTCACCTTTTACTGTTATTCCGTATCCATTAGGTTCTTGTTTTCTTGCTGTTTTTGCAATTTGTTCTTCAATATTTTTATTTAAAATTTCTTTATTTTCTTTTTCCTTGTTTAGCTTATCTACACCTATCCCATTGTCTTCTTTCAATCTTGCAATAAGAGTAGATACAGAAAATCCTCCAATACCAATTAAAGCATATAAATCATCCATAGAATGAATGTTATATCTCTTCACTAATTTATCATAAAATTCACCTTTAGCAACATCAACATAATTAACACACTGTTTCTTTAATTCTTTTTCAAGAAGTTCCTTGCCCTTTAGCATATTTTCTTCTCTTTTAGCCTTCTTAAACCAAAGTTTTATTTTACTCTTGGACTGATTACTTTTTGCAATGTTTAACCAATCCATGTTAGGTCCCTTAGCATTAGGCGAAGTTAAAATTTCTACAATTTCTCCCGTTTTGAGAGTATAATCTAAAGGAACTATTTTACCATTAACCTTGGCACCTACGCACTTATTTCCTACATCAGTATGTATTCTATATGCAAAATCTATAGGCGTAGCATTGCTGCATAAATTTATTACAACACCTTTTGGAGTAAATACAAATACTTCATCTGAAAACAGATCTATCTTAAAACCTTCAATAAACTCCTCAGCATCTGATGTTTCTTTCTGCCATTCCAACATATCTCTAAGCCATACTAGCTTCTTTTCAAAATCTTTTTGCTTATCTTGTTCTCCTTTGGCGTTATCTCCCTCTTTATATTTCCAGTGAGCTGCAATTCCATATTCTGCTGTTTTATGCATTTCAAAAGTTCTAATTTGAATTTCAAAAGTTTTACCTTGTGGTCCAATTACAGTGGTATGCAATGATTGATACATATTTGGTTTAGGCATTGCTATATAATCTTTAAACCTTCCTGGAATTGGTCTGTAGATAGTATGCACTATTCCAAGGACACCATAACAATCCTTAACAGAATGCACCAAAACTCTAATAGCCGTTAGATCAAAAATTTGCTCTATGCTTTTATTCTTACTAACCATCTTTTTATAGATACTATAAAAATGCTTTGGTCTTCCATCAATATCTGATTCAATTCCAGAATTTCCAAGCTTTTGTTTTAAATCTTCTACTATGTCGTTTATGTAAGTTTCTCTTTCTACTCTCTTTTCCGCAATACTATCTACTAATTCATAATATTCTTTTTCATGTAAATATCTAAAACATAAATCCTCTAATTCCCACTTAATTTTAGACATACCCAGCCTATGCGCTAAAGGCGCGTAAATATCCAATGTCTCTTTTGCTTTGTTTTTTTGCTTTTTTGCTGGCATAAATTTGAGAGTTCTCATATTATGTAATCTATCTGCCAATTTAATAATTATTACTCTTATATCCTTTGCCATCGCAAGCAACATTTTTCTCACATTATCAGCTTGTTGCTCTTCTTTAGTTTTATATTCCATTTCTCCAAGCTTAGTAAGCTTCGTAACACCTTCTACAAGATTAGCGATTTCCGCATTAAAAAGGCTGACTGTTTCATCATAAGAAAACTCCGTATCTTCAATTACATCATGCAATAATCCAGCTACAATAGTATTAGTATCCATACCTAACTCAGCTAGAATTTCAGCTACTGCTATCGGATGAATAATATACGGTTCACCCGATTCCCTTTTTTGGTCCTTATGAGCTTTTTCAGCAAAATCATATGCTTTTTTTACCATTTCAACATCAACATTATTACAATTCTTATCAATCTTTTCCAGTAATTTATCAATCATAAGGATTACGCTCCTTCTATATTAATTCATTTGAAGTAAGTATCTAAAACAAAATAACAGATTAGAAATTACAGTATAATTTTTAGGCAGATAATTTAGTAAATACTGATTCTCAGCGTTAGTCAATTTATCAGCATAAAATACAATGAAATTAATAACGTATCCTGAATTCCGCTCCGCTTTTTTGAATATACCTAAATTCAAAGGCTGGTTTAATAACCAGCCTAACTTTTTAATAATTATATATTATTTTAGAATTATTTTCAACAATACATTTAAAAGAAATGGAATCCTTACCAATTATAATGCCCAGAAACAACTCTTAAAATATCTAAAACCACAACTTAGATGTCGTATTTAACTAATGATAGTACATCATATCCTTCTAATTTATCTTTTCCTTTTAATTCTGTTAGTTCTATTACAAAATCAAGTGAAGCAACTATTCCACCTGCTTGTTCTATTAATTTAGCAACACCTTCCACAGTACCGCCTGTTGCCAATAGATCATCTACAACAGCAACTCTTTGTCCAGGTTTTATTGCATCTTTATGAAGCTGAAGCTGATCTTCTCCATATTCTAATCCATAATTAACTGATATAGTTTCGCCTGGTAATTTTCCTGGCTTTCTTACTGGAATAAATCCTACTCCTAAAGCGTATGCTACTGGAACTCCAAAAATAAACCCTCTTGCTTCAGGCCCAACAATTAAATCAATTTTTTTATCCTCTAGATGTTTAACTATTCTATTAATAGTTTCCCTTAAAGCTTCTCCATCAGAAATTAATGTTGTTATGTCCTTAAAACTAATTCCTTCTTTAGGAAAATTTTCGATTACCCTTATTTTTTCTTGTAAATCCATTTTAACTCCTCCATAGCATTTAATTTAACATATCATTTATGATTTAATATTAAACAACTAATAATTAATAAGTAATAAATATTGCTTTATTGTTTCATTAACTTTCCATATAACTTATGGAACTATTTGTTTTAAGTCTATATAAATATTTAACAATTTGATCAGCTCTATCTTTATCATTTGTAGTTAAGAGCTCTAAAACAATTCTAGCATTATCCATAACGCCTACCGCACCTATAGGTGGAATTAGAAATTCTATTATATTATTTATACCATCATTATTAAACTCTTCCAAACTGTTAAATTCTATTATTGATCTTAACCCGTTATTATTAGTATTCATCAGGAACTTATTTCCTTCTTTAATTAGTACTCCATTTTCTCCTTTTGATGATACCTTTGCCCACTGAATACCTATAAGTATTAAATCTAAATATTTATTTATACTTTTCATATTATAATATATAGCAATAGCTTGCATAAGCTTAAAAGTAAGTCCACTTGTCGATAAGTTCTTATATCTATATTGGCAACCTTTTTGGTTAGGATTTATGTAAATATAGTCATTGACAAGGTCACTTTCCTCATTTTCAAGAACAATTAAATCAATACCTAGTTTTTTGCATAGCTCAACTTCTTCTCGAGATTTTAATCCAACACCTAAAGTTATTAGTAGTTCAGCTCCTAAAAAATCTACGTTATTTTTTATATCTACTGAATTTATTCTAGCATCATTTTCTTGCCTATCATATATTAAATATTCTACATCAGCATTTAAATATCTTAAAACAAGAATTAACGATGAAACTGCACAAATCCCATCGACATTATATGTACCATAAACAACTATTTTTTGTCTATTATTCACAGCCAAAGCTAATCTCTCTATTGCTTTGTTCATACCTTTAAGTATAAATGGGTTATATCCGCTAATATAATTTGGACAATATATACTTTCCCAGAATTTACGCATGGTTTATTCCTCCATAAAATTAGAAAACACCTTTATTATAAATGATTATAATAAATTTTACAATTATTTTGTTAACAAATGAAAAAACCCCCATTGTGCTGGAGGTTTTTTCATTTCCAGTAATTAAGCTTTTTGTAATTTTTTCTTTTGGCTTCTAACTCTATCTTTTAAGTATACCCAAATCGGTGATGCTATACATATCGATGAATATGCTCCACTTATGATACCTACAATTAAAGGAATCGTAAATGCTTGAACAGATGGTACTAAAAAATTCATTGCTATTATTGTAACCACTGTTGCTGAAGAAGTATATAATGATCTTGCTATAGTTTCAGTCAAACTCAAATCTGCTACTTCAATTGATTTCGCCCTTCTCATTATCTTTGTGTTTTCTCTAATTCTATCAAAAATAACTATCGTATCACACATAGAATATCCTACTATAGTTAGTATGGCTGCTATAAAAGGCGTATTTACTGGAATATAAAATATTGAATAAACAGAAATAGTTACTAATATATCATGAATTGTAGCTGCTATAGCCGCTACTCCAAATTTGAATTCAAATCTAATAGCTATATATACTAACATTACTGCAAAAGCCGCAAGTAATGCATATATTGAATTTTGAGTTAGCTCTCTACCTACTGATGATCCTATTTCATTTTGTGAAACTAGTACTTTATCATCCAGTTTATATTTAGATTCTAAATCAGACACAATTGATCCTAACTTATCACTATCAAGATCTGCTGATTTTATTTCATATTGATTATTATTAATTGTATTTGTCGAAGCATCTGGTGCATAGCTTCGAATAATTGTGTCAACATCGTCTTTATTTATACTTTCATCTAGTTGAAGTACTATTTCAGAACCGCCTTTAAAATCTATACCAAAGTTTAGTCCTCTAACACATAAGAATCCCATTCCGATTATAATTATTATTAGGGATATTGAAAACCATATTTTTGTCTTTTCCATTATTCTAAGCATGTTTTTCATCCCCCTTTTTCATGCTAACACCAAAGTGTGACGGTTTGTTTATGATTCCACTTTCAACAGCTAAATTAACAAGTACTTTAGTTACTACTAAACCTGTAAATAAACTTATAACTATACCTATCATAAGTGTAATTGCAAAACCTTTTACCGTTCCAGATCCTATAAAATATAGAATTAGTGACGCAAGCAAAGTTGTCATGTTAGAATCTACTATTGAAGATAGTGCATGCTCTGATCCTTTTTTTACTGCCGCCTTAACAGTATACCCTTTTTTTAACTCCTCTTTAGTTCTTTCAAACGTTAATATATTGGCATCAACCGCTACACCAATAGTAAGCAAGAATGCCGCTATACCAGGAAGAGTCAATGTAACACCTACTTCTATAAATGCAAAAAGTGTAAGTGTTATATATAAAGTTAGAGCAATATTAGCCATTAATCCTTGAATTCTATAATGGAATAACATAAATAAAAATATCAACCCAACTCCTATAATTCCTGCCTTAACTGAGTTTGGAAATGCTGTAGCTCCTAGTTCCGCTCCAACATTACTAACTGAAACTTCTTTAACTGGAAGTGGAAGTGCACCTGCATTAATCATTCCAGCTAATTCTTTATTCTTTTCTAATGTATCATGTGTTTCAATACTTGCTTTTCCACCTGAAATCTGCGAATTTACTCGCGCAGTTGATATTTCTTCGTCATCAAGGTAGATTGAAATATTTTGCCCAATATATTTTCCTGTTGCATCTGCAAACTTTTGTGCACCTTCATCATTTAATTCTAAACCAACTTCATATCCACCATTTTGTTGATTCATT
The DNA here is from genome assembly GCA_963524945.1 of uncultured Clostridium sp. Lineage (GTDB taxonomy): Bacteria > Bacillota > Clostridia > Clostridiales > Clostridiaceae > Clostridium. The sequence continues at coordinate 52,501 of CAURJV010000001.1, read as the reverse complement.
TGTGCAGTTGCTTTTTTTACATCTGAACCTGTTAAAATTTCGGTTCCATCTGGTCCTTTAAAACTCAAGTTACCAGACTTAACCAAGCTATCTACTATTTCTTTAGAATTAGTTAATCCCGGTACATCTACTCTTATTCTCTTTGGACCTTCTGTTGCTACAATTGTTTCTGCAACACCAAGTTTGTTTACTCTTAAAGATAAATGTTCCTTAGCACTTTGTAGTTCTTCTGCAGTTACATCATCTTTTTGAATTTCCATAAGAACAGAAACTCCACCTTGTAAATCCAGTCCTCTAGTTATTACTTTATCAAACGATTTAAATTCCCATCCTCCTAGAACAAATCCTTTAAATCCTGCAAAAGCTAACAGTCCAATTACAGCAATAATTAATATCAACAATGCTGAACTTTTGCTTTTTCTTTTCATCTTAATCCCCCTCTGCATATTATTATGTCTTTCATTAGGTTAGTATTTACTATATATGCCTTACTGAAAATTTTGAATTATAATTTCATTAACAGTTTCTTTTATTATGTAAAATACCTAAATATTTAAAATTAAGAAAATAAAGTCTTTAATCTGAGCTTTAAAGAATTTATTACTTCTTAATTTTAAATATTATTACATTCTTATGTTGCACATTGTTCATTATAGCACACTATAATTTCTTAATAAAGTTTTTTATTAATGTATGATATAACAATAAAATACTGTCTAACCTTCATTTAAATAAAAATGCTTTCACATATGTATAACTTCTTTTAATCTTTGTAAAGTTAACCATTAAAAAGCTAAAGTATCTTATAAATTTATCCCTAGCATCCCAGCAAGAGTACCTACAGCTAGTGCTATAATCAGCTTAACGAAGTCGAAAAGCTTAAACGCTAATTCCCCGCTAAAGCTACTAGATAGTATAAACAATACTAAATAGTATGATAGTGCTACTCCAAATCCTACAAGCCATCCCTTTGATTCATTTTTTTTTGCTCCTATCATTGCACCTAAACTTAAACTGCATAAAGATATTATTACATATATCATGTTAAAAATACCTTTACTAAATACTAGTTTAGTCATCAATAAAGATAAAATTGTAACCCCTAGGAAACTTAAAATCAAAGTTCCAACAGTACCCTTTACTACTGATCTAAAATACTTACTATTTTCCATCAAAAACACCCCCCAACACTTCATTTTATGAAATATTAAAGGGTATTATGATTAATCTATCTTTATTTTATGAGATATTCCGCTCTTATCTAATTTGATCTTAGTTTTTGCAGGGCCGCTTTCAATTGTAACTGATTTTTCATCTATATATGTAATCTTTCCTATGATTCCACCTCTTGTTACAATTTCATCATTTACTTTTAATTCTTCAAGCATCCCTTGATATTTCTTCTTTCTTTTCTTTTCAGGTAATATAAGAAGAAAATAAAATATCACAAATACAAGTAAAAAGGGCACTACATTCATAAATAACGCTGAAATATTATCCATACTCTTCCTCCAATGTGTTTATTATATATTTTTCTATTCATGATATGTAGTTTACATTTTATTAACTTTAATGTCAATATAAACCTATACATATTATTCATATCTATTTAGAAATTTATATAAAGAACTATATTTTATAAAAATCCACAAATAATTCTCTTTAATTATCTGCCTTCCCATTGTGCTAATTTTGTTTCCTTAAATTGTTTGAAATTGCCATCTTCAATTGCATTTCTTATATCTTCCATTAACTTATTATAAAAATGCAAATTATGTAAGACACATAATCTCATAGCAAGCATTTCTTTTGCTTTAAATAAATGTCTTATATATGCTCTTGTATAATTCTTACACGTTGGGCATTCACAACCCTCGTCAATAGGTCTATTATCAAGTTCATATTTAGCATTCATAAGATTAAGCTTACCTTCACTACAAAATACATTTCCATGTCTTCCATTTCTGGCTGGAAGTACACAGTCAAAGAAGTCTACGCCTCTATCTACCGCTTCCAATATGTTGCTAGGTGTACCTACTCCCATTAAATATATTGGTTTATCTTCTGGCAAATGCGGTACAACTGCATCTATTACTCTATACATTTCTTCATGGGTTTCTCCAACAGCAAGACCACCTATAGCATACCCATCTAGATCCATCTTAGTTATTTCCTCAGCATGCCTTATCCTTATATCTTCATAAACCCCACCTTGATTTATTCCAAACAACATCTGTTCTTTATTTATTGTATCTGGCATAGAATTTAATCTGTCCATTTCAGTTTTACATCTTTCAAGCCATCTTGTAGTTCTTTCTACTGATCTTTCAACATATTCTCTAGGTGCTGGATTTTCAATACATTCATCAAAAGCCATTGCAATTGTTGACGCTAAATTGCTTTGAATTTGCATTGATTCTTCTGGTCCCATAAATATTTTCTTTCCATCTATATGTGAATTAAAATATACACCCTCCTCTTTTATTTTTCTCATTTTAGCTAATGAAAATACTTGAAACCCACCTGAATCTGTAAGAATTGGTCTATCCCAATTCATAAATTGATGTAATCCTCCAAGTTTTTTAACAACTTTATCACTTGGTCTTAAATGGAGATGATATGTATTAGAAAGTTCAACTTGGCATCCAATTTCCTTTAGATCCATGCTAGAAACCGCACCTTTTATGGCTGCTAAAGTTCCAACATTCATGAATACTGGAGTTTGTATAGTTCCGTGAGGAGTTTCAAACTGCCCTCTCCTTGCTTTTCCATCCTTTTTTAATAAAGTATACCTTTTACTCACAAGCGTTCACCTCTTAATTATATTTTTGCGAAACTCAACTTACCTTTATTCGCTGAGTAACTCTGAGATTCTTAAAGAAACTAACTATCATTTAGTTGTTAGCTGAATTAGAAAATCAATATCTATTTTCTAATTCATCCCATTTTATATTGAAACACTTGACTATGTCACCTCATCAATGTAATCAAAACTTTTATTTAATAAACATAGCATCTCCAAATGAGAAAAATCTATATTTTTCATTTACTGCTTCTTCATATGCATTCATAACATTTTCTCTTCCTACTAAAGTTGAAACAAGCATTATCAACGTAGATTCTGGTAAATGGAAGTTTGTAATTAACTTATCCACTACTTTAAATTTATATCCCGGATAAATAAATATATTAGTCCATCCACTTTGTTCCTTAACAAATCCATTTTCATCACCAATAGTTTCTAATGTCCTTGTCGAAGTTGTTCCAACAGATATAATCGCATTTCCTCTTTTTTTAGTTTCGTTTATTATATCTGCACTTTCTTTTGAAAGCATATAAAACTCTGAATGCATTTCATGCTCCTCTAGAGATTCAACTTTTACAGGTCTAAAAGTTCCAAGTCCAACATGTAATGTTAGATATACTATATTAATTCCTTTATTCTTTATTTCTTGCAATAACTCTTTTGTAAAATGTAATCCCGCAGTAGGTGCTGCAGCAGAACCATTTTCTTTAGAATACACTGTTTGATACCTTTCCCTATCTTCTAATCTCTCATGAATATATGGTGGCAAAGGCATCTCCCCAAGCGAATCTAGAACTTCCTCGAATATTCCATCATAGAAAAATTCAACTATTCTATTTCCGTTTTCCTCCACTTCAACAACTTCAGCTTTTAACTTACCTTCTCCAAATGTAAATTTTCTACCAACCTTTGCGGATTTACCAGGCTTTGCTAGGCACTCCCATCTATCCTTTTCAATTCTTTTAAGTAAAAGGAACTCAATTTTTCCGCCAGTACCTTCCTTTTCTCCAATTAATCTTGCTGGCATTACTCTTGTATTGTTTAATACTAAAGTATCTCCTTCATTTAGGTATTCTATAATATCATGAAATTTCTTATGCTTAATCTCACCAGTTTTCTTATCTAAAACCATAAGTCTTGATGAATCTCTTTGTTCCAACGGATGTTGAGCTATCAACTCTTCTGGTAAGTAAAAATCAAAATCTTTTACGTTCATTTATTTATCTTCTCCTAACTAACAGCTTATTCTTATTCTTGACACTTCTAACAAAGTTAAACTTTTTAAAAACTATATTAATTGTTCAAAACTTAATTTTAAAGTACTTACTAATACATTACTAATAATCTATTTATCAAAAAAGCTACCTTGTACTTTCCCATTATTATTTTTGTTTTTTGAATTGTTCACTCTTCCAAGATGTTCATATGCCTTATCACTGGCTATTCTTCCCCTTGGAGTTCTTATTATAAAACCTTTTTGAAGCAAATAAGGTTCATACACATCTTCTATAGTACCTAATTCTTCTCCTATAAAATAAGAAAGTGTTTCAATCCCAACCGGTCCCCCGTTAAAATTATCAATAATAGCTTCAAGTATTTTATTATCAACTTTATCAAATCCCTGATTATCAACTTCCAATAGTTCTAAAGCCTCTCTAGCCTCTTTTAATGATACTAGTCTATTGGATTTTACTTCAGAATAATCTCTAACTCTTTTTAATAGTCTATTGGCTATTCTAGGTGTTCCTCTAGATCTCTTAGCAATTTCAAAAGCACCATCTTCAGTAATTGTACATCCAAAAACGCAAGCGCTTCTACTTACTATCTCCTTGAGTTCTTTATCTGTATAGTATTCCATCGCACAAAGCACACCAAATCTGTCTCTAAGTGGTGATGTAAGCATTCCAATTCTTGTTGTTGCTCCAATTAGTGTAAATTTAGGAAGATCAATTCTTATAGATTTTGCTGTAGCACCTTTTCCTATAACTATATCTAATGCATAATCCTCCATAGCAGGATATAATATTTCTTCTACTGTTCTATTCAACCTATGTATTTCATCTATAAATAAAACATCATAATCTTTTAATGTTGTTAAGATAGCTGCTAAATCTCCAGCTCTTTCTATTGCTGGTCCAGAAGTAATTTTTAAATCCCCACCCATTTCTCTTGCTATAATATTAGCTAAAGTAGTTTTCCCAAGTCCAGGTGGACCATATAAAAGTGTGTGATCTAATGCTTCTTTTCTATTTTTTGCAGCTTTTATAAATATATCTAATCTCTCTTTTACTTTATCTTGTCCTATATATTCATTTATTTTTTGAGGTCTTAAACTAAGTTCAGAATTAAAATCTTCTTGCATCTCAGATGGATTAACTATTCTTTCCAAAAAACCTCCCCCTTTTCTTATGAGTCATTTATGTATAATTTTTTTGTTATCTATGTGTTGTTAGTCTTACCCTACTAACGCCTTTAACGCACTTTTAATAATATTTTCTACGCTATCATTCTTGTCTATCTTTTTCAACACTGCTTCTGCCTCCTTCTCACTATAACCTAGTGCAATTAATGCACTCAAAGCTTCTGATAGTGCCATAATATTCTCATTATCCTTAGTATCAATTTCCACACCGCTATCCATTAATTCATCTGGCTTTAGTTTATCTTTAATCTCTAAAATAATTCTGGCTGCTGTTTTCTTCCCTATTCCCACACCTCTACAGATGTGTTTCTCATCGCCAATCATTATTGCATATTTCAAATTATTAACTCTACTTATAGATAATAAAGATAATGCCGCTTTCGGTCCGACTCCGCTTACTGTTAAAAGAAGCTTAAACATCTCTAGTTCTTCCCTTGAATCAAATCCATATAAACCAAGATAATCTTCTCTTACTATTTGCTCAAGATAAAGCATAATCTCCTCTCCACACTTTGGCATAGAGGACATAGTAGCACCTGATGTAAATATTTTATAACCTATACCGCTATTCTCTACTATTACATAATCTTTATTTATCCCAATATATTTTCCTTTTATATATTCGTACATCTATTTTACACCAACTTTTCTATATCTATAACTATATTTAAAATAATGACTTAAATTTTAGCTAAAAAACAAATTTCCACATTATTAAAACCTAACTTATACTTTATCATTTTCAGCCAAATCTTTCAACAATGTATTTTTTAATTAATAAAAGGCATGTAAGTATTAAATTACTAGCATGCCTTTTATTAATTGAAATTAACTTATATTAATTTCATATTTATGATAAAAATTCAGATAAGCTTTCTTCTGCATCGTCTTTCGAATTATATTCAAGCTCAAAATTCTTAATTTTATCTTTATCTATCTCACTTAACTTATCTACTTTTTTACTATTTGTATATACATCTTCGCTATTTTCAATTGATAAAGTTCCGTTATCATCAGTTTTATATATAGCTAAAAATCCATCTTTTTCTCCAATATAATATTTATTAGGTTTTACAGCTTTAGACGCATCTCTTTTATAGGTCATTTCTCCATTAGATTCCACCTCTAAAACATATCCCTTATCTTTTAATGCTTTTGATAATTCCGTTTCTGTTAAGTTTTTATCTATATTTAACTCTTTCTTTAACTCCGACAATGTTAATTCTTTTTCTTTCTTTTCACCTGCATATAAATAAATCTTTATATTATCATTTAATTTATTATTTATCTCACTTGATGATACTGGATTATTTTTAGCATTCTTATTAGTTATATACTTTTCCGAAAAATAATATGTTATCGAAAATATAAGTCCTAATGCTAATGTCATACCTATGAATAATTTCTTTTTATTTACCATAATAATCACTCCTTATCAAGGAGTATAGCCATTATTTCTATATTTATACAAAAAATATTCTTTTAAACTATAAGCCAAGCACTTTTGTAAAGTATTTACTATTTAGGCATAATTATTCATCAACTCTTTCTAAAAGCATGTTTTATAGCACTTATTAATATAATCCATGTTATTTTAAAACAATTCCTATAATGCACAATAGCGTTTATTATCAACACAAATAGTATTACTTCGAAATAATATAATAATACTGTTAAGATTGGCTTTGCGTTTATCCACTTCATATCTAAAAACATTGAAGTTAAAAATGATAATCCAAATATAACTATACTAAGAATTATAAGCCCCTTTATCATTCCCTTAAAATCTTCATGACTTGGCGCTATCCCACTTATTAACACTAAAAATAAAAATATAGTTATTATACCTTCTTTACTTATTATAATTCTTGGATCTAGTATTCTCGATATATCAGCAGCTCTATCTTTTAACACAAATTTACTCTCTATAAATATGAATAATGGTATATTTATTATGACAGGTGCTATCGCAATAAGAAATTCCTTAATACTAATTAAAAATGGCATACTGCTTCCAACTCTCGATCTTATAAATCCGGGCCTATTTCCTTTGGGAAGAAGTTGTACTTGCTCTATTTTCGCAAGACATAAAATAGCTACCAATAAATGTGCAAGCTCATGAGCCGGCGTACCTAACGCATATATAAATTTGGCTATCCCTGCGTTTATACTGCTCACAGCCCCTTGAAAAACTGATTGTATAAATCTCAGTACATAATAATAAGAAAAATATATCAATAAAAAAATACCTACTGATTTAATTGCTATTTCCATTTTAACAGTTCCACCTCTATCTTACTCTATTTATAAATCCACATTTTTTACACAATTCTTCTACTGCTTTTCTTCCAGAAAAGCCATTATATATATCTTCAGCTCTTTTTGAACTTAGAATTTCTTCTAATGTATTTTCAAAAATATTTCCAAGTGCTATACTGCCATCACTATCTAAACAACAGGGTACTACTGTTCCATCTACTAATATTCCCACTTGATCCCTAAGCCCATAACAAAAAGCTCTTTCTCCCAATTCTTCAACTTTCAAAGATGGCCATTTAAATTTTTCCCCCATACTAAGATATACATTATTTTTTAGTTTAAAACTATTTTTTTCCTTTAATTTTTCTCTCAAACTGGATTTTATTTCAAAGCTTTGTTCAAGAAATTCAAAAATATCAATATTCATACTGTTACTAGCACTATACTTTGTATCTAAATTCCATAACCTTAAAGAAGTAATTATGTTAGTTTTCTCACTAGCATCTTTAACAAATTCAACTATATTATCTATATATTCATTAAATTTAACCTGTCCCTCATTGGCTTCAAAACTATGAAGTGAAATATTAACTTGCCTTAAAGCCTGCGAACCAAGTAATATATCTTTAACTTCACTTATTAAAGTTCCATTAGTAGTTATATTAACCTTTAATGAATTTTCATCACTTATATCTAAAAAACTCTTTAGATTTTTATTCAAAAATGGTTCTCCCATTAGATGAAAATATATATAATCAGTATGTAATTTCACACTGTTTGCAATATGTTGAAAACTCTTCTTATCCATAAAAGCAAGTTTCCTAGATGTTTTAGGGCAAAAATCACAACTTAAATTACACACGTTTGTTATCTCTATATAAACTTTTTTAAATTTCTTCATTAAATTATTACTCCAATCAATACATTTAGATAAAAATACAATATATTTCATATCTCAAACTAGTATATATTTTAATCCTCATCATTGCAATAAAATCGCTAATTTGTTAAAACTAATTTTACAATAAAAATTCCACCTAAATCTAATATAAAATTTAGATGGAAATATGAGGCCTCTTACAATAAATATATTAATTGTAATAATTAATATATTTATTTACATAAGATAAAGAGCAAGTGAATCTTACTAACTTCACTTGCTCTTTCTTAGTTACTGATTTTAACGTTGTCCGCCAACTGGGTACGACCGTTTGTCGTACATTGCTTCCGGGATTTTTTCGTTGCCCGTCACCAACTGTATATCTCTTGAGATATACTCTTCTGCCGGATTGAAGTGTCAGTACACTAAGATAAATTAAATCTTTATCTTGAATTAATTATATCCCACTTCATAATTAATTGCAATAGTTTTTTGAATTTTCTGACTAGTTGTAATTTTTATAGTAATATCTATATATTGGATTTAATGTGAATTTGCTTTACTTCAATTGATAACTACTTTAGTTCCTCTAGGTATATTATCATAAATCCATTTAGCATTCTCCTTAGCTAATCGTATGCATCCATCTGATAGTTTCATTCCTAATCTCCCATCCTTAACTGATCCATCCAAATTATAAATTATTGAATGAAATAAATAATTTCCCTTAAACTGTGTATAGTACCAACACTTATAACCTTTATTTACACCAAAATAGAGCCCTTTTATTCCAACCGTATAAGTTCCTTTAGGTGTGGGTGTCGAAGCTTTTCCAACAGTACACAAATAACTGTGGATTAGGTTCCACTTATTTACGCTTCCTTTAAAAATATTCACTTTAAAACTTTCAATATTCACCCAAATTAAATAGTTAGTTGCACTTGAAAAATTATTAGAGTTCACATAATCTTTAGCTCTAAGAGGATCATTATCCATATCTGCTCTATCATTAACTTTATTAAATCTAATGCCCCTTAATATTCTCGATAAAATTTTTTTCATGATTAAAATCCTAATTTAGTAATATATATTAATATATGTATTATATATTGATTTTGATTTCTATTATTCTAAATGTTCCACTCTATATCCAATTTCTTTATTTGCTAGTCGATAACCTTCCTTAATCATTTCAACCTCGCTAATTTCATTACCAAGTAAGCTATCTATAGTAATCTGATTTCTATTATTAAAGTATTTACTTAAAAGTTTTTCTTCTATTTTTTCTTGAGACGCGAAAGTATAGTCATCCAAAATGTGTTTCACATTAAATCCATTTTCCCTTAATGATCGCCCAACCAATATACTCCTATGACATCTTATAGGATCCTGCATAGCTCCAAGAAGTGCAATATTATAACCTTTCTGACATCCTGTTTTTAATCTCTCAATTCCTCTCAAAAATTCTTCTTCTATAATTACCTTTTCAAAATCAGAATATCCTTCCTTATTATAAGACTTTTTATCTTGTCTTTGAGCCGCAAGTTCTTCAGCCATATATATGTATATAAAGCCCTCTTTTTTTAGAGTTTCGGCTATTGTTTCCTTATTATATTGGACATTATATTTCGAATATGGAGTTCCTCTTATATCTACAACAGTATCAATATTATAAGTCTTTAGCATATCTATTAATTTCTCTACAGGATAATTAGAATGTCCTATTGTATATATATCCATTTACTTGAGCTCCTTTCTTTCTTTATTATATTATTTTTTCTTTACTTGTAATTATACATTGCTTCTTCCATAAAGTTCTCTTAATATGGCCATTATCGCGATTTTATCTGCTACTTTTTAATTTGCTTGCGTATTTTAAATCTCATCTACAAAAATATAGTAACATAAAAAATAAATAAAAAATAAGGACATGTCGACAGTAATATGGTTCAAAATATAAGTTCTAATAAAAAAAATATATCTCCATATAAATAATAAAGCTTATACTATATCTTCATTATGGCAATAATCACCAAATGGAGGTGTTTTAATGATTACTTTTATGAAAAACTATTCCTTAAAAAATATAAAAATAAAATTCTTAGCTCTATATATTCTAAATGTTACAGATATAATATTTACTATTTTACTTTTGAATACTGGTTTTTATATAGAGGCAAATATTTTGATGTTAGAAGTAGTTAAAAGTCCAATTATAAGTTTTTTATTAAAAATATTAGTTCCTGCAGTTCTTTTTGTATTCATATATTTTAGAATGAAAAATGCAACAGATAAACAACTAAAGTATTGTAACTACTTTATTAATGGAAATATCATATTCTATGGTTTAATAAACACATTTCATATTATCTGGTTTGCATTATTGCCTATATTTATTTTCATATTTTGATTTGTCAATTCTTTCGAAATCCAATATCTAATTTTCTAGATGTAGCTTTGTTGCATTTATCAATATGTCCAATTTTCTATCTTAAACCTTTTAACTTCATACTCTTCTATTAATATTAAAATCTAATTTTGAGTAAATGCACTATAATAAGTTTACTAAAAATATAATTAATAAATAGTAATATTTTCAATTAATTGAACAATAAGAAAAAAATATATTCTTTATTTTTAAAAATGAATTTTTTCTAGAGACAAAATTCATTTTTTATGTTATAATTCAAAATGTTGCTAAGTTATTATAATAATTTGCAACCCAAAATTGCAAAAGTGTCATATTCGATATTATTTTTATTAAGATTTTTATACTAAGGAAGGAGAATTTACTATGAAGAAAATTAAATTTGGTCTGGCATTACAAATTCTTGCAGGACTTATTCTTGGAATTATAGTAGGTGGATTTTTTTATGGAAATCCAGCTGTTGAGGCATATTTAAAGCCTATTGGAGATATTTTTATTCGTCTAATAAAAATGATTGTAGTTCCAATCGTCTTTTCATCACTTATAGTTGGTATTGCTGGAGCAGGAGATATTAAGCAGGTTGGAAGACTTGGAGGAAAAACTCTTCTTTATTTTGAAGTGGTAACTACTATTGCTATTGTGTTGGGACTTTTAATAGCTAACGTGTTTCATCCAGGTACAGGAATAAATATGCAAGAGCTTGCTAAATCTAGCATCGATGCTTATGTAAGCACTGCGGAAAATGTAGCTCATCATAGCTTTGCAGATACATTTATAAATATTGTTCCTACTAATATTTTCGATTCACTTACAAGAGGAGATATGCTTTCAGTTATTTTCTTTTCGGTTATGTTTGGTTTAGGAGTTGCTGCAATTGGTGAAAAAGGGAAACCTGTTATACAGTTTGCTCAAGGCACAGCTGATGCAATGTTTTGGGTAACAAATCAAATAATGAAAACAGCTCCTTTTGGTGTATTTGCTTTAATTGGTGTAACAGTTTCTAAGTTTGGACTTTCATCTTTAATTCCACTTGGAAAATTAATTGTTACTACTTATGGTTCAATGATTTTATTCATACTAATAGTATTTGGATTAATTGCGAAATTTATTGGGACAAGCATTTTTTCAATCATAAGAATTTTAAAAGACGAACTTATACTTGCTTATAGTACTGCAAGTTCTGAAACAGTTCTACCTAAAATCATGGAAAAAATGGAGAAATTCGGATGTCCTAAAGCTATTGCAACTTTTGTAGTACCAACAGGTTATTCTTTTAATCTAGATGGTTCTACTCTTTACCAAGCTATTGCTGCCATATTTATAGCACAATTATATGGTATTAATTTATCTATACCTGCTCAAATTAATTTGATGCTTGTGTTAATGCTTACTTCAAAAGGTATAGCAGGCGTTCCCGGAGTATCTTTCGTAGTTCTTTTAGCTACTCTTGGTTCTGTTGGAATACCAGCTGAAGGACTAGCGTTTATAGCAGGGATAGATCGTATACTGGATATGGCTAGAACTGTTGTAAATGTATTAGGTAATTCATTAGCCGTGGTTGTTGTTTCAAAATGGGAAGGAAAGTATAATTCTATAAAAGGTAAAGAATATATAGAATCCATAAAAAAAGCTGCTTAATTCTACAACAAAAAGGTGATTGTTCATCTAGAAATTATTTTCTAAATGAACAATCACTTTTTATTTTTATATTCTATTATTCTAGATTAATTGTTATCTTCATTTCTACTTATCTTAACATATAATTATATTAGATAAGTTTTTTTACTATTATCTACAACTTATCTATAATCTTTTTCTGTATATATCTAATTACATCGCCTCTACTAATAACTCCAACTACTCTTCTGTCTTTATCTACAACCGGTATCTTTTTAAAGTTATGTTTTGAGAAAATAGACAAAACTTTTTCCATAGTATCTTCTGGAGAAACACAATAAATATCTTTACATTTTGCAATAGTCATGATGCTAGTATCTTTTATTGATCCAATTTCTTCCTCTAATTCCTCCCTTTTAAGGTAAAATACATATGAAATCAAATCATACATTTTTCCTTCTTTAGGATTTATGTTTCTTATTATATCACCATCGCTTACAATACCTAAAAGTATTCCCTTGTTATCTACTATTGGCACTCCACCTATTTTATTGGTAACCAGTATCTTCATTACATCTTTAATAGTATTTTCTTTGCTTGCGGAAATTACATCAGTAATCATAAAATCCTTTACTTTCATTATTCTATCCCCTTTGATAAATTTACTTTATAAGTATTTTCTTATTTGCCTATCAAATTCATTAGTAAAATTTTATATTATTTCTATATAAATATCTTTTTAATTTATATATATATATCTATTATTAAATAACACATTCTTCTATTATAATTTAATTTTTTATATCATCTTCTAGTTCTCATAAATAATGTTAAAAATATGGCGATAACAGCTATAGCTCCAGTTACCGAAATAGAATATGCCATAGCATCTACAGATGCTTGTCCTTGAATAATTTTTGCCACTTGAGATAGCGCCATAACTTTAGAAGTTTCTTGCGGAAAACCTGCATACATATATGATTTTGTTAGTGAATTTATAGTTCCTACTGCTGTTTTGTTGTAAATATTTATTTGCTCTGCAAGTTTTGAATAATTATAACTTGTTTTCGATTGTATTATTACTGTCATTATAGTTACAGCGAGAGAACTAGCTACCTGTCTTATAGTACTATTTAATGCTGATGCTCTTGGAATCATTTCGCCTTTTACTACATTCATACCAGCAGTGCTAATAGGCATCATTGCTATTCCTAATCCAATAGATCTTATACAGTTAATAAATATTATTGATTCCTTGCTAGAATTCATATTTATAGCTGTTGACAACTTAAATGTAGCTAGCGCTAATATAATAAGACCAGGTATAACTACAGGTTTAGCTCCAAATTTATCATAAAGTGTTCCGCTTAATGGCATTAATGCCCCCATAACTAGTGCTGATGGAAACATGATAAGTCCCGCCTGCATAGCAGTATATCCCCTTACATTCTGCAGAAATAAAGGCAATACATATGACCCTCCCATTAATCCTATAGTTAACACAGTTATTATAACTAAACTCATACTAAAATCAAATAGTTTAAGAACTCTCAGATCTAATAGTGGGTCTGGATGTGTAAGTTCATTAATTACAAATAATATAAGACTTAAACTCCCCAACGCAATTAATATTGGATTTATCATATCGCCCCAATCAATTGAGGATCCCTTTCCAAGCACATATAACAAACTTACTAAACCTACTGTAGATGATAAAAACCCTACTATATCAAATGCCTTAAATGGTTTCATAGGTTGGCCTTTTAAAATAATCATCCCCAACACTACTCCTATTATTCCTATTGGGATATTTACTGTAAAAATCAGTCTCCAATCCATTTTTTCTATAATCAATCCACCAAGAGTTGGTCCTATAGCAGGTGCTGCCATGGCCGCTATTCCATAAACCCCAAGTGCAAGTCCTATCTTTTTTCTTGGAAATACAGAATATATTATACTCATGCCAACAGGCTGCATCATCCCTCCTCCAATAGCTTGAAATACACGAAATGCTATCATACTAGAATTGCTCCATGCAAATCCACATAGCGCGGACCCTATTGTAAAAATTGCCAATGCAACTATATATACTTTTTTAGCACCAAAAATATCTTGAAGATATCCTGTTAAAGGAATAATTGCTCCAAGTGCTAATGTATAAGCTGTCATTACCCACTTCACATCATCCAATCCTACTCCAAATACAGACATCATTTTAGTTAATGCAACATTGATTATACTACTGCTTAGTACTGACATAAATGTACCAACTATGATAACTATCATTGCTAACCATGGATTTGCCTGTTCATTACTATTATCCTTCATTCTTTACTCACCCCATTATTTAACATATTATTAGGCATTAAATAAGCTAAAACATTTACATACTCCTGTATCTAAGTTACTTCAACTTCCTTATGCGTCTTTTCTCATCAATTTATGACTTTTTATCATATCTATGATTCCGGAAATATAAGTTACACTACGAAACTTATTTAAGTATAAGTTACACTGCGTAACTTGTCAATGAGTTTTGAGTAACATTAGTAACTTGTAAGTTTATGATTCATTTGCTATTATGTAATTGTCAATTAGTAAGGAGGTAAAGAAATGGAATTTCAACGTGCTCGAAACGAAGAACAAAAAAGCATTAGGCGTGAACAAATTATCGAGGCTACATTAAAGCTATATGAAAGAGAGCCCTTAGAAAAAATCACACTTGCTTCAATTGCTAATGAGTTAAACTTTTCAAGAGCAAATTTATATAAATACGTTTCTACTAAGGAAGAAATTTTCCTATGGATATTAAGTTCAGATTTAGAAAAGTGGGTAAAAAAGACATATGATAAACTTAAAGACTATGATCAATTGGAACTTAAAACATTTTGTCTGTTGTGGTCAGAACAAATGTATGAAAATCAGCGTTTTTTAAAGCTGTTCTCAATTTTAGTTTCAGTATTAAGAAGTAATGTGACAACAAAATCACTGGATATATTGAAGCAAGATCTTGCTAATAGCTTTGGCAAATTAAATTTGATTACTAAAAAGTTTATTCCTAACCTGACAGACGATGAGCTTAAACTTTTTAATGAATATCAGATTTATTATGCCTCTAGTTTATATTCTCCAGCAGTGTCTTCTAAAAACCAACGTCAAGAATTTCAAACTGTCTCACTACTCGAAGCCCCTCCTGATTTTGTTTCGCGTTTTGCAGGATATCTTGAAGTAATTATATTGGGTCTTCAAGCGAAAAATAAATAATATTTATTTTATGATTCTTATGTATAATTCAAACTGTAATTAGTATAATAATTTATCTAAAAAAAGTAGGAATCAATTAAAGATTCCTACTAATTATTTCAATATTAATATATATCGAGATTATAACTTATTTATCTTCGTTTTTATCTAAAGATATAAACATCTTATTAATTTTATAAATATACATAATCATTCATTACAGGCTGCAAGCCTTTAGACTTAATTGCTTCATACACTTCATCTACAGACCTGTTATCTGCAATTTCAAATTGATTATCTCCCCTGTCTTCTGCATCTTCCGCATGGCTTCCTATTCCTGTACTTACACCTGCTGAAATCTTAGTAGCTGCTAAGCCAATTACATTATTACGAAATCTTTCGCATTCTCTTGTTGAAATCGTAATATTAGCAAAAGGCATAAAAAGACGGTATGCTGTAATAACTTGCAATAGTTGTTTCTCATGCACATCCTTTGGATTAATTTTATCATTATTAATAATTGGTCTTAGCCTTGGACATGAAAATGCTATCTCTGCATGTGGATACTTTCTTTGAAGAAGGTATGCATGCACCCCTGTCGCAAAAGCATCTTTTCTAAAGTCATCTAGGCCAAGTAATGCTGCAAATCCAACACCACGCATCCCACCTTTTAGAGCTCTTTCCTGCGCATTAAGTCTATATGGAAATATGCGCTTATGCCCTTCAAGATGAAGTGTTTCATATTTATCTGAATTATAAGTTTCCTGGAATACAGTTACAAAATCTGCACCGCATTCTTGAAGATATTCATATTCATCAGAATTCATAGGATATACTTCTAATCCTACCATCTTAAAATACTTGCGTGCTATCTTACAAGCTTCTCCAATATATTTTACATCTGACATTTTTCTGCTTTCACCAGTAAGCAGAAGCACTTCCTCCAAACCTGTTTTAGCTATTGCTTGCATTTCTTTCTCTATTTCATCGAAATTTAACTTCGCTCTGCGTATTTTATTATGACAGTTAAATCCACAATAAATACAATAGTTCTCACAATAATTTGCTAGATATAGTGGTGTGAACATGTAAACTGAGTTACCAAAATGCTTTCTTGTTTCCTCTTTAGCTAATTGAGCCATCTCCTCTAAAAACGGCATAGCTGCTGGTGATAATAATGCTGCAAAATCTTCTATCGTACGATAATCATTGTCCAAAGCTACTCTAACATCTGTTTCTGTATACTTATTATAATCATAAGCTTCCATATGATTAATTACTTTATCCATTACATCGGATTCTAATACTTCCATCCCAGCCATATATTCCATGTGATTTATACGTTCTTCGCTCATAGTCTGCCTCCTAATCTTCTAAAAACCCAGTTAATGGTGATGACGCAGAAGCACCTTTATCTAGAACTCTACCTAGTCCTGAAAGATATGCTGCACGTCCTGCTTCAATTGCTTGTTTAAATGCTCCTGCCATAGCTGGAATATCACCAGCTGTCGCAATTGCAGTATTAGCCATAACAGCTGCCACTCCCATTTCCATAGCTTCACAAGCTTGAGATGGTCTTCCAATCCCTGCATCCACAATAATTGGAAGATCTATTTCATCTACTAATATTTTTATAAATTCTTTTGTGGCTAAACCTTTATTAGATCCAATCGGTGATGCAAGAGGCATAATACATGCTGCTCCAGCATTAACTAAATCACGAGCCACATTTAAATCTGCATGCATATATGGCATTACTATAAAGCCTTCTTTAGCAAGAATTTCAGTTGCTTTAATTGTCTCATAATTATCTGGAAGCAAATATTTTGAGTCATGAATTATTTCAACTTTTACAAAGTCACCACAATTCATTGCTCTTGCAAGTCTTGCAATTCTAACTGCTTCTTCCGCATTTCTTGCCCCAGATGTATTTGGAAGCAATGTAACACCTTCTGGAATAAAATCCAAAATATTTTCACCTCCGCTTGTATTAGCGCGCCTTAATGCCAAAGTAATCATCTGTGCGCCTGCATTCTCAACTGCAGCCTTAATTAAATTCAAATTATATTTTCCAGAACCTAGTATGAATCTTGATGAGAATTCATGTCCTCCAAGTGTTAATACATCTTTTTTCATTCCAATACTCTCCTTTAGCATTTTTCAGCAAGAACTAGCAGTATATAAAATTCGATTATTAAAATAAATTAATATGTATAACCAAATTATTAAATAAATAACTTAATTTAAAAGCTTGTCCTTTTCTAATCTAGATCTTGCAGTAAAATTATTATTTTTATTGTTGATAATATACATTAGTGATATTTCTGAATTTATTAATGCATCAGCCGCCTCCAACAAAGCTAATTACTTCTAAAGAATCACCATCTTTAATATTTGTCTGCTTATATTGGGGTTTTGGCATTATTTCACCATTTAGCTCAACTACAATCTTATCTATTAAATATCCTTCACTGATAAGAAAGTCCTCTAACGATAATCCAGTTGCATTATCTGCCTCTTTTCCATTCACTTTTACCATTTAATCACCTCTTAAATATTTAATATAACTAAAAAAGGCCACACGAAAAAATACACCCAAGGTGGTGTACCCCTTCGTGTGACCTTCACACTCTGTAAACAATTATATCATTACACTAAGTTAGTGTCAAATTAACTTTAATTCGAAATGCCGTTATAAGTGGTTGTCATTGTTTAATATCACCATTTATAACATCCGCTGTTTTATTATAATTTGTCTCTCATACAGTCATTTTATTTCCTTATTACAAATTTGCTTTAATAAAAAATGCATTACAAAATCAAAAAAACAAATTTTTGTAATGCATTTTTATCTTATTCTGACTATTTTTCATTATATATTTTATAAGCATTCTTTAATAAGCCTTTATATAAAAGACTACTTCCAACAAGTGAAATAATAATGCAAATTCCAAATATAATCACATAATTCCTCAAAATTATGGCAGCTACTACTAAACCAGCTCCCAATATAAATATAATAAGCATAATTAAAAGAGGTATATAATTATTTTTAAACATTGCTTTTTCATTTTCCCATTCCAATTTTGGCGATCTAAAGTCTATATATAATCCCAATAAAGTTATCATAAGTATTGATCCAAATGAAGATATTGTTCCGAGCAATATTATGATAGGACTTACGTTTACTAGCAAGAGTCCTAAGACAACTATAACCATTCCAAATTCATTTATAAATAATGATGAAAGAATCTTAGAGTATAGCTGAGTTTTATATTCTACAGGAATATACTTCGATACAATAAAATCTTTACCTTCTCTTGAAAGTGCACTTGCACCTGCTCCACCTGACATTATACATACCGTTCCACCTACAAATGCAATTGCTATGGTAATCGCATTCCATTTGGGACTACTATTTAATAAATACCTATACTCTGATAGTTTACCACCAGAAAAAAACGCAACACCCATTACTGCCGGCATATAAAACATCATCGCTATGCAATTAATAAAGAATTGAGGAGTTCTGAATAAGATTTTAACATCTTTTATAATTAATGCTTTTAATTTTGAATTTTCTTTTATTATTTTATCTGCCTTACCGTTTTCTAAAATATTTTCCCTCTTGCTATAAGTTTCAGAAATCCCTATTACTCCCTTTAAATATAACTTTCCTCCTATATAATAATATATTATGAAAATTATTAAACTTAGACATAAAGACATAAGTATATTAAGTAAGCCTCTAATGTCATTATTATATAATAGCCCATTTGAAGAAAATCTACTTGTTATGAAAATATCATTTAGTGCACTTATCGCGCTGTTATTTCCATCTGAAAATCTTTGAATCATTTGCTGTGAATTTGTACTTCTTCCAGAACTTGATGTAAAAAGATTGAATCCTACTATCAATATTAGTGATGCACATCCTGTAAATACTCTAAATGCATCTTTATGCTTAGATAAGCTAGTAAACCTCATAAGAATCATGCATATTAATGATGCCAATACCATCGGTATAATAGGAGTTATTAATAACACTATAATTCCATATAAATAATATACAAAGCTTGCCTTTGACACAATTCCATAGACTATAAGTGGCAAAATTAACATTGATGTATACACATACATATTAATTAACACTGCCATAAACTTTCCAAATACTATTTCACTGCTTTTAAAAGGAAGTGGCAATATAACTTCAATATCATTTGAAAAGTATAGGATATTTATTATTGTATACATTCCAAAGATGAAAGAAACACTCTCCCCAATTGACAATATTATTGATAATAATATTCCTTCCTGCCTCATAGCATGAAGTGGTCCGTAACCTTCACCTATCATTACAGTAAAAGGCATAGAGAGCATAACTACAACAAATATCATTAGAATTACTGCGAACACAGGCGTAATTTTTTTACCACTAGCAAACATTTCCTCAAATGCGTTTCTTATGAAATATTTTGTTATTATCTTAAGCCTATTCATCTTGAATCATCTCCAAAAACATCTCTTCTAAGGATTCATTTTCTTTAAACTCTTTTCTCATATTGCTTAGTGTTCCATTAAATATTAATTGACCTTTATTAATAATCGCGACTTTATCGCAGACTTTCTCTGCAACTTCCAACACATGTGTAGAAAAAATCACAGCATTTCCTTCTTCAGCATGTTCTCTCATCATTTCTTTTAATGTAAATGCTGATTTTGGATCCAAACCTGTCATTGGTTCATCTAATATCCAAACTTTTGGCTTATGAATTAAAACTCCCATAAGAACTATCTTTTGTCTCATACCATGAGAATATGAATGTATCTTATCTCCTAATGCCAACTCCATTTCAAACCTTTTTGATATTTCTCTTATCCTTGATAATCTGTCTTCCTTTGAAACCCCATAAACATCAGCCATGAAATTTAAATATTCCATTCCACTTAGTCTTAAAAACATATCCGGGCTATCTGGGACATAACCAAATTGCTCTTTTGCTCTAACTGGTTCTTTACCAATATCAATTCCATTAATTTCAATCTTTCCCGATGTAGGCGCTATTATTCCAGTTATCATTTTAATAGTTGTTGTTTTTCCCGCCCCATTAGGTCCTAATAATCCATATATTTCTCCATCCTTGATTTCTAAATTCAAATTGCTTACCGCATTATAAATCCCATTATAACTTTTGGTTACATCATATATATTTATCATAAATTTATCCTCTCCTTGGAATTATTATACTAAAACTGGGTCTTATAACAACTTAAATAAATCTTAATTTTATATTAATTGTTCAGTTCCTTTTAACCTGCATCCATAATCTCCACAATTATAATAACCATATATACCTTTTGCTCCGCCGCTACATAAACTTAAAACTCTACATTCAGCACACCATTTAGGAATCTTTATTACTTTTCAACTCATTAAAAACCTTTGAATTAAATTTAAGGTTTCCTATTCTATTACACTATTCTATAATTTAGATAACATTTTTCTTAATTCATCAATATCATTTACTGGAGCCATACATGATTTTCCCTTGCATAAATAATATGTAGATTTTCCATTTATAAGATCATATTCCTTAAGAAACGGTACTAAAATTTCTATTTTATTTCTATTTTCATCATTCTTAATTAATGTTGTTAAATTAAAAAGAGACCTTTCACTCAATAAATCTTTAATCTTTTCTTCTTCACCTTTATCATTAATAACACATATTAATTCTTGTGATTCATCTAACGCAAATGATGCTGCCATTAAAAAGAATGAATGATTTATCTCTTCATTAAATACTGATCCGCAAATAAAATCGAATTGTTTCTCTGCCATTTCTTCCAGACTTAAATCTCCAGTAAGTCTTGCAAGCTTTATTAAATTATACGCTGCCACAGAATTACCTGAAGGCATAGCTCCATCAAAAAGTTCTTTAGGCCTAGCTATTAATTTCTCACTATCTTCGCCATAAAGGAAAAATCCACTTTTTTCATTATCCCAAAATAAATTAATCATATCCTTGTTCACTTCAATCGCTTTATTCAAGAATTCAACATCATAACTGCTTTCATAAAGCTCTATAAGGCCAAAACAAAGAAACGCATAATCATCCAAGTAAGCTTTATGACGTGAATCATTATCTCTATACCTTGCAAGAAGCCTTTTATTTTCATCAACCAAGTTATTGAAAATAAACTCTACTGCTTTCTTAGCATATTCAAAGTATCTTTCATCCTCAAGAACTTTATAGGCTTTTCCAAGTCCAGCTATCATAAGTCCATTCCATGAGGTTAGTATTTTATCATCTTTATGCAATTCTGTTCTATCACTTCTATATTGAAGTATTTGTTCACTGAGTGACTTTATACTATTATCTGCCTTATGAAAATTTTTGTTTTTTATCAAATTTGGAATACTCTTACCCTCAAAGTTTCCTTCAACGGATATGTCAAAATAATCATTAAAATATGTACCGTCCTCTTCTCCCAAAACATTTAAAATTTCTAAAGGTTCAAACACATAATATTTTCCCTCTTCACCTTCACTATCTGCATCCTCCGCACAGTAAAATCCACCATTTTTACTAGTAAGTTCTCTAAATACATATTCCAGCACTTTTGTTGCGACCTCTTTGTAAATTTCATTTCTTGTAACCTCGTATCCCTCTAAATATGCAATAACTAGCAAGGCATTATCATAAAGCATCTTTTCAAAATGTGGCACTAACCATTTATTATCCGTAGAGTACCTTGAAAATCCAAATCCTATATGATCAAACATCCCACCTCTATACATAGAAATCAAAGTTTTTTCAGCCATTTCTAAAGCTTTAATTTCTTTATGAGATTTATAATATCTAAGCAAAAACATTATTATATGAGGAGTCGGAAATTTAGGTGCCTGACCAAAACCTCCATAATTTCCCTCAAAAGTATGTGAAATTTGATTATACCCATTTTTTAATGTCTTAGATGTCAACTTCATTTTGCTTGTTTCACCCTCAAAATAGCCACCAAGTTCTGATAAAATACTATCACCAGATGATATAAGCTTATCCTTATTATCCTTCCATTGCTTATTTATTGAATTTAAAATATCTATAAGTCCTGGCATATTATATTTAGATTTTTTAGGAAAATAAGTCCCTGCAAAAAATGGTTTTTGATCTGGAGTCATTATCACTGTAAGCGGCCAACCTCCATGACCAGTTAGGGCTTGACAAACTGTCATATATACACTATCAATATCTGGTCTTTCCTCTCTGTCCACTTTAATTGCAATAAAACTATCATTCATAATTTCTGCAATTTCTTCATCTTCAAATGATTCATGAGCCATTACATGACACCAGTGACAAGTCGAATACCCAATTGATAAAAAAATAGGCTTATCTTCCTCTTTAGCCTTTGCAAATGCTTCATCACTCCACGAATACCAATTTATTGGATTATTAGCATGTTGCAATAAATAAGGAGATTTTTCATTTATTAAATTGTTGGCTTTTATTGTAGATAACATATAAACAACACTCCTTTTATACTTTATTAAAATTATCTTTGCCACGCTGAAAAAATATATACACTAATATAATGCACACAATAAAAAGCTTATTACTTTATTACTTTAAGATTAAAATCTTTCTACCTATCCATACTATACTTATGAAAGGAGTGATAGTATGAGTAGTGATAGTACTAAATTTAATAATGACTTCAGTGATTTGTCCACAGAAGATATATATTTCATAAGACAAATGGAAAAAAGAATAAATGAACACCATAATCCTCCAGTATGCCTCATAGCATATGATAAACAAAATGAAGGTAAGTAAATTTTATAAAAAATATAATTTAATATTTTTTATAAATCATTACTTAGTATAAAAATTTTTTTAAATGGAAAGTTATTAATGTAAGTAATAGATCTTAGACTTAGAGCAATATTAGTATTACTGGGCCCTATTATTTTAAAGGAGGGATAAATATGAGAATTCGAGAAGGAGCAATACCAACTGCATTAGGTACAGTTGTAACAGGTGTAGGTGCAGCTATGGTAGCAATAGAGGTAGCACCAGTTATCGCTGCTGGAGTCGTTGGATTCGGTGCAGCTCACGTAGTTCTTGGAGCTATCGATCTAGTTGAACATAAAAAACACCATAGAAGAAGATAAATAAGATGTAATTCAATATACTTATCTTGCCTGGTAGATTATAAATTTAATTCACCAGGTTTTTTTATTTGTACAATTTAATTTCAATTATATTGATTATTTGGTATTTATAGATTATACTAAAATTAATTTGTCGACAGTATACACTGTATAAACTTTCAAGTTCATTACTTATTTCAACTCGACCTATAGGAGGATATAATAATGGAAATATATAGAATTGAAAAAGCACCGTCTTACTATGATCAAGCCTATAATTCAATAAAAAGTATGATATTTAACGGTGTTTTAAAGCCAGGAGATAGGATTTATGAATCTAAACTTGCTAGCGAATTTCAAATAAGCAGAAGTCCAGTAAGAGAAGCCATACGCTCTTTAGAAAAAGATGGACTACTTGTTATTGGAGATAAATCAAAAATTACAATTTATAAACCAACCAAAGAAGACATTGAAAATATCTACGAATGTCGTCAGGCTTTAGAATCCCAAGCCGCAAAGTTAACTACTCTTAAAGCATCTAATAAAGAATTAGATGAAATCGAAAAAATATTATCAGAAATTCAAAAAAATATAGAACAACTTGATGATACACTTACTAAAACTATTATTGAACTAAATACTAAATTTCATGATTTAATTTTAGATTTCAGCCAAAATAATCATCTAAAAAAATTGAGTAAAGATTTGAGTTCACTTACTTATTTCTATAGATCTATCGATATTTATGAACCTGAGCGTAATATGGATATTTTCAATCATCATCTTGAGATATTTCATTATATTAAACAAAGAAATGAAGAAAATGCATATAAAGCTATGTACAACCATATAGGGAATGATTTAAAACATTTGAAAAATATTTTATCAAAGGATTGCATTATATAAGCCAATGTGTAATCCATTATTCTTTAATTCAATTAACTAAAAAATATATTAAAGGAGAATTTATAATGGTTATTTTTAATGCATTAGGAAGTGTATTCAGTATAGTTCTCATGATTTCTACTGGATTCTTTTTATCACATAAAGGCTGGTTCGACGAAAAAACTTCAAAGCTTTTTTCAAGACTAGTGTGTAATCTTGCTATTCCTTGCCTCATGATTTCACAGTTTACAGAAAGTTTTAATAAAGAGAAACTATTAAGTCTTGGTGGTGGATTATTTGCTCCATTTACCTCTATGGCTATTGGTTATACAATTGCCGTAATTGTTTCTAAAGCTATTAAAGTTGAAAAGAAACGAATTGGTACCTTTAGATCAATGTTTTTTGTATCCAATTCTATATTTATCGGTCTTCCAGTGAATATGGCTTTATTTGGTGAAAAAAGTATCCCGAATGTGTTATTATACTACATAGCAAATACTACTTTTTTTTGGACACTTGGTGTATATGAAATTAGTAGAGATGGAGATTCTACCAATGCCAATATCATTTCCTTTGATACAATAAAACGAATTATGTCCCCACCACTATTAAGCTTTACGTTTGCTGTTTTTCTTATATTACTCGATATTCATCTTCCAAAATTTATTCTGGACACTTGCAAATATTTCGGTAATTTAACAACACCATTAGCTATGCTGTTTATAGGGATAACAATTCACTCTGTTAATTTCAAAGAATTTAAATTTAGTTGGGACATGCTGGCGATAATTTTAGGAAGGTTTATCGTTTCTCCAATACTAATTTTGCTATTATGCAATTTTGCAAATACTCCTTTACTTATGAAAGAAGTATTTGTTATTCAAGCAGCAATGCCAGTCATGACTAATACAGCAATAGTATCTAAACGTTATAATGCAGATTATGAATATGCTACAATAAATACAATCATAACAACTATTTTTAGCTTAATTGTAATTCCTATTTATATGTTATTACTAACTTAAACTCAGAAATATATATTAAACTATTATATACGTATAGTATATGCTTTCTGTATTGCAAAAATTTTAATAATAAATTTTATTCCTTAGCACTACAAAAAAAGAGCAGCTTTTAAACTACTCTTTCTAATACTAAATTATATATTTACTTTTTATTAAACTTTCCAATTTTGATTATATTAAAATCTATTTCTGTTTATTGGATGCGGTACTTGGTTTGCGTACCATTGAATAAATTATAAATACTGTTATTATTACAAATGTCATCTGTACCCCCCCTAATCTAATTGTTAATTATATATTACTATAATTATGTAATCGTATCAACGAACAATTAGTGGTATGAAAAGATAAAAAATACATTTTGTAAAATAATAAATAAATTTATCTTTAGTCATTTATTGAAAAATATAACTTATATATTTCCGTATAAAAAAATTCAATTAACTAATAATATTATTGTTAATTAAAATAATAATATTATTAGGAGGTAACAACTATGAAACCAGAAAAAATGAGTTCACCAAACCAAGGAATCAAATGTGTTGTTAATACATGTCAATATTATATGTCAGGTGATCACTGTTGTGCAGAAAAAATAGAAGTACAACCTCAAAATGCTAGCGATACTCAAGAAACAGATTGCGCTACATTTATCCCTGAAAATCAAATTTAATTTTACCTATAAGCTCGTTGGAATTACTCCGACGAGCCTTATTTTTGTATTTATAAAAGTTCTCATCGTAAGACATCAGACATCACTCTTGAAAGATGGACTTTTTTATTATATTATATAAACATAACCTAAAAGGAGGTTTGTTTATGCCACGAAAAGAAAAAAGCCTATCAGAAAGTGTTGCGGATGATATACTGGCAATGATTACTATAGATAAAAAATTTAATATTGGTGATAAGTTACCAAATGAAAATGAACTTTCAGCTGAATTAAAAGTAAGCAGAACAACGCTAAGAGAAGCTATTCGTATTTTAGTTACTCATAATATTTTAGAAATTAGACGAGGTAAAGGTACATTTGTATCAGAACTAAAAAATATTAACGAAAGCATAGGTTTAGAGAATATTTCTACTCAAAAATTAGATGTTAAAGATTTATATGAAATGAGATTAATTTTCGAACCTGAAACTGCTTACTATGCTGCTAAACGTGCTACTGATAAGGAATTAGAAATAATACTATACTACGGAAAACTTGAAGAAGAAATGATCTTAAATAATGAAGATCGAACTGAAGTTGAGAGATCCTTCCATAAATCTATCGCAAAAGCCACTCACAATGAATTTATGAATAAGCTAATGCCTATATTATACAAAGCAATTGATAATGGTGTTATTTTATCTGATGAAAATAAATCAATCCTTCAAAATACTTTAAACGATCATCGTATGATAATGGAATTTCTTGAGGCCCGAAATGCTGAAGGTGCAAAGTCTGCCATGAAAATTCATATTATTAGAGCAATGAAAGATTTAGGTATACCAAATGAATAAGAGAAAGTGCTAATTCTTTATATTTATTAGAATAGCACTTTTTTTACTTTTAATCTTACCTTACAGTTGACAGCAGACATCATACAACTTATAATTAAAACATACAACGCGATAATTATTAAACATATGTAAGGAGATTATACTATGAGAAGTGATGTAATAACAAAAGGCTCTAAAAGTGCACCTCAACGTTCATTACTTAGTGCCTTAGGCTTAACAAAGGAAGAAATAGAAAGGCCTCTTATAGGTATCGTAAGTTCACAAAATGATATCGTGCCTGGTCATATGAATTTAGATAAAATAGTTGAAGCTGTAAAAATGGGAGTTTCAATGGCTGGAGGTACTCCAATTGTCTTTCCTGCAATTGCTGTTTGTGATGGTATTGCTATGGGACACGAAGGAATGAAATATTCATTAGTTACAAGGGATTTAATTGCAGATTCTACTGAAGCTATGGCAATGGCTCATGCCTTTGATGCATTAGTAATGGTTCCTAACTGTGATAAAAATGTTCCTGGACTTCTAATGGCTGCGGCAAGAGTTAATATTCCTACAATTTTTGTAAGTGGCGGACCAATGCTTGCAGGAAAAGTTGACGGATGTAAGACAAGCTTGTCAAGTATGTTTGAAGCTGTTGGTGCTTACAATGCTGGAAAAATTACAGCCGAAAAATTAGATGAATACGAAAATAATGTATGTCCTACTTGTGGTTCTTGTTCAGGAATGTATACTGCAAACAGTATGAACTGCTTAACAGAAGTACTTGGTATGGGGCTTCAAGGGAATGGTACAATCCCTGCAGTTTATTCAGAAAGAATAAAACTCGCAAAGCATGCTGGTATGAAAATCATGGAATTACTTGAAAAGAACATAAGACCAAGAGATATTATGACAGAAGATGCATTTATGAATGCTATGACTATGGACATGGCTCTTGGCTGTAGCACAAATAGTATGTTGCATTTACCTGCAATTGCACACGAAGTTGGTTTTGATTTAAATGTTGATATAGCTAATGAAATTAGTGCAAAAACCCCAAACCTTTGTCATCTTGCTCCTGCAGGGCACACTTACATTGAAGATCTAAATGACGCTGGTGGAATTTATGCGGTTATGAATGAGATAAATAAACTTGGTTTATTAAAAACTGACCTAATAACATGTACAGGAAAAACTGTTGCCGAAAACATTGAAGGATGTATAAATAAAAATCCTGAAGTTATTCGAACAGTCGAAAATCCATATAGCCGAACTGGTGGTATAGCAGTTCTTAAAGGAAACCTAGCACCTGATTCATGTGTCGTTAAGCGTTCAGCTGTTGTACCAGAAATGTTAAAACATGAAGGCCCAGCTAAAGTATTTGACTGTGAAGAAGATGCCCTTGAAGCCATAAATACAGGAAAAATTGTTGATGGAGATGTTGTTGTTATCAGATATGAAGGTCCAAAAGGAGGCCCTGGAATGAGAGAAATGCTTAATCCAACTTCTGCAATTGCAGGAAGAGGTCTCGGAAGCTCTGTTGCTCTTATAACAGATGGACGTTTTAGTGGCGCTAGTAGAGGTGCTTCAATTGGGCACGTTTCTCCAGAGGCGGCAGTAGGTGGTAACATAGCACTAGTTGAAGACGGAGATATAATTCAAATTGATATCAATGCTAACACAATTAACTTTGTAGTTACTGATGAAGAATTAGCAATAAGAAAAGCAAACTGGAAACCAAGAAATCCAAAAATAACGACAGGTTATCTTGCAAGATATGCCGCTCTTGTTACATCAGGAAATAGAGGTGCTATCTTAGATATTCCTAAATTTTAATTGAATTACTATTAATTATATACTTAATTTAAATAGTAAAATTAATATACTTTAGTTAATTATAATATAGCTGCAGATTTCTAATCTAGGAATATAGAATTTCTGTAGCTATATTCTTTATTGTCAAATAACAAGACATCCCCTTAACATTTGATATCTTAATATTTCCTCCTTTCTATATAAATATAATAATGATTGCATTTTTTTAATTACATCCCCTACTCTCCTCCTACTAAAAAACAATTTACCGATTGTGTCATATACAACTTATTTGTATTATTTTTACATAAATATGTTATAATTCAAGATATATTTATGAAAATCTTAGGAATTATATAGATATAAATACCACTTTAGGAGGCATATTTATATGACACAAATAGTTAAAAGAGGCTTTGTTCCATCTGACGAAATTGAATTTAATGAAGAAAACCTAACATTATTAAAAAAAGCTCAAAAGGATATCTATTACTTAATAAATCACGGATATAGTATAGATAAAAGTGTTGAGTTTGTAGGAAATCATTTTTTATTTTCTGCCAGGCAAAGATTGGCATTAAAAAGAAGCATATCTTCTTATAAAGATATTACTCGCAGACAGAAGCGTAAAATACTAGATAAATATGAAAATAGCACACTACATATTGATGGTCTTAATATAATTATTACTCTTGAAGTAGCCTTGTCAAACTCAACACTCATTAAATGTATGGATGGAACATTCCGCGATTTAGCTGGACTTCGAGGAACATATAAGTTAATTGACAAAACAGATATAGCAATAGATTTAATTGGTAAAAGATTAGATAAAATGAAGATACAAAAGGCCATTTTTTATCTTGACTCTCCTGTTTCTAATACAGGAAGATTGAAATTAAGAATATTAGAAATTCTAGATAGATATAACTTTGATGTAGAAGTTCTTCTCATTCCAAATGCAGATGTTATCCTAAATAAATTGGATCATGTTGTAACTAGCGATGGGATAATCCTTAATACATGCGAAAGTTGGATAAACCTAGCATATGAAATTGTTAAAGAAGACTTATCTAATACGTCTTATATTGATTTTGAAATTAGCTACTAGTATATTTAGAACAACTATCAAATTATATAAAAATATAAGCATTATATTAAAGTAAATTATAACAATCTACAACTCTTATGAATATATTATCTATAACTAATTTCCGAGGAGTAAAATGTAAATGTTAATTGATAATGAGTTCACTAGTGAAGATATTGTGGACTTCGAAAACTTTGATAAATTCGAATTTTCACCAATTTTGGATGAATCTTTCGAAAAAAAGCGTGCACCTTTCACACCAAATAACGGAGGTTTTCCACCTCTAGGAAACTATCCTCCTAATTTTAATCCTCCTAATTTTGATTATGATAATTCTCCAAATTTTAATTACCCTGGCGGTGGAGTATTTAATCCTCCTGGAGCACCAAAATCCCCACCACCTAATTACATTCCACGAAAAAATGATTCTGGAGTTCAAAAAATTGGAGTTAGTGGAGGAGTAAATGCTAAAGCCGTTAGTTCTAACTCTATAAGATTTTGTCTTTATAAATACACATATATCTGGGAGGAAAATGGAGCAAACTATTGGGCTTTCTTATTAAGTGTTAATAGACGTACAGTATCTGGTTTTAGATGGTTCCGCAGAAATTGGGTGTATTTCGGATTAGATTTAAGAAGGATAGATTCTTTCATATGCTACAGATCTGATTCAGAGACAGAAGAAAAATGCAATGATTGTATGGATCTAAACAGAACTGATAAATCATTATTTCTAAATAATCAAAAAGAATATTCAGTAAATGGAAGCAAGGATGTTTATACTAAAACCTTAGCATCAATAGATATACCTGATATTAAAGAAGATGTTATGACTAAAACAGTAGGCTATTTAGATGACAACGAAATTACTAGTGAAATGCCTTGTGTAAAAGCTAGAAATATTTGTTATAGAATTAACTTAGAAGTAGCTTACCCAAGCGAGTATGATATAAACTTAAAAAGAAATATAAACGAATTGGTAGAAGAAGCAGGTAATGATGCCTATAAAATTATTGGATTAACCCGAAACATCGACAGTGATTCTGATCCACTTGAAACTTTTAATTCATCTGCTAAATCAATTCCTGATGCTCTTAGAGCTTTCTCTGATTCCTTTAGCAGTAAAATTAACCTTTTAAATTTCGTTCTAAACCTTGAAGACATTACCTACTGCATAAGGAGTGAAAAGATTTATAACAATTGGAAACCTTATTTTTATAATGATTCATTATATTAGCAGATAGCTTTTATGCATTTCTGACAATTGATTAAAAAAATAAGACTAGAGAAATTCTTCAACTTCTCTAATCTTATTTTTTATTACTAAAAGCATTTAAATTGTATAATTTAAATATAATCCTTCAACTTTTTCCCAATCTATTAAATTCCATATGTTTTTTACATAATCTGCCCTTAAATTCTTATACTTTAGATAATAAGCATGTTCCCATACGTCTATAGTCAGAATAGGAACAAATCCATTCATAGCAGGTGAATTTTGATTTAGTGTATTTCTTACCGATAACTTTCCATCTTTATCTTTAACTAAAAAACCATACCCAGATCCAAATTGACCTATAGCAGCATTACTTATCTCGGTTTTTAGAGTGTCTAAATCTCCAAATGTATTATATATTTCTTCTAATAACTTTCCCTCTGGAGCTTTCTTTGGAGTTGGTGAAAGAAGTGCAAAATATAAATTATGATTTGATACTCCTCCACCTTGATCTATTACTCCTTGCCTAATTTCTTCTGGCAATTCATTTACACTTGCTAGCAATTGATCTAAAGATTTTCCTTCTGTATACTGTTCATAGCCTTTTATAAGTGAATTTAAGTTGTCTACGTATTTTTGAAGATGCTTACTATAATGTGTTTCAACTGTTTCTGCATCTATATATGGTTCTAATGCATCAAATGCATATGGTAATTGGATTTTATCAAACATATTTCATCTCTCCTTAGTATTTTATTAATTTGAAATATTAATAGTTTTAGCAAGAAAAAATGATTTATGTATTGTAACTTATATTTATAATATTATATATCTATCTCCCATGGATTCTCTTTATTTTCTGAGAATAATATGCAACTTTTTATTGAATTTTCAATCATATCACTTACTGCTTGATCTGTATAAAAAGCTGCATGGGGTGTTATTATTACATTAGGAAAAGAATTTAGAATCGCTAAATTTCTATTTTTTAAAGTTTCCCCTTTTAGATCACTATAATAAATACTAGATTCCTGTTCAATTACATCTAAAGCTGCTCCACCTATCTTTTTACTTTCAATACCTTGTATTAAATCATTTGTATTAATTAATGAACCACGAGCAGTATTAATAATAAAAACTCCGTTTTTCATTAATTTAATAGCTTTCTTATTAATTATATGATAATTATCCTCTGTAGCCGGCATATGCAGAGTTATAATATCACTACATTTAAATAAATTATCTAAATCTACATACTCGACATTTGATTTCACTTCATCATTTTCATATACATCATGTGCTAATATCTTACAACCAAAACCACTTAAATGATTGATAACAGTTCTCCCTATTTTTCCTGTACCTATAACCCCTATTGTCAAGTTAGGTAATTCCTTCCCTTGAATACCCCTTAAAGAAAAGTCTTGCACATTGCTTCTTTCCATTATAAGTTTGACTTTTCTAACTGCCATTAATATTAACATTATAGTATAATCTGCCACGCTATTTGGTGAATACGTCACATTCCCTACCCGAACTCCAAGTTCCTTAGCCTTTTTCAAATCTATATGATCATATCCAATAGTCCTTGTTGATATAAATTTGACACCTAACTCATGAAATTTTCCAACTAATTCTGAGTTTATATTTGTTGTAATTATACTGATACAATCAAAACCTTTTGCAAGAGATGCTGTTTCCAAACTTGGTTCCTCATTACATAAAACAACTTCAACATTATACTTTTTACTAAATTCTTCGAAATACTGTGTTTCATCACGCCTATGACTATATGCTAAAATTCTCATTTAATATCAGTTCCTTTCAGAAATTATTATTTCTACAATATTTATTTAATTCTAATTTTACCATACTTTTTAACTTTTTTTCCAAATTATTCATTAATTAATCATTCCTATAATAAAGCAAGTTAAATATAAACTTCCTATAAAAGTAGGTTACTAATTCTGCTTCATAGTAACATTTCCATATTTCTTGTAGACTCCTAATATAAATTACAAGCGACCGTGGTTAAATTCCGTATTGTGCTTCGCACTCTTTTCATATATGTAGACTTTTTACGCATCTACCTTTTGAACTCATGTAAGAAAAATATAGCACGCCAAAAAAGGAGCTCAACTGCTCCTCTTACAATTATGAATTACTATATTATTTTAAAACGAACTTATCAATAGCATAATATTTAAAATAGTAACTATTCCTGCAATACTCCATAAAACAATCTTTTCTAATGTAGTGTTTTTATATTTTCCCATCACTTTCTTTGATGATGTTAAATATATTTGCGTAAAAATTGTTATTGGTAATTGTATACTTAATAGCATTTGGGAATAAAGTAAGCCTTCAAATGGATTGCTAACAAAAAATATAATAACTAAAGCAACCAATATAGTTATTAATACTCCAATCTTACTGCTTTTACTGTTTATATCATATTCTTCTCCAAATAAACCAGCGAATATTGATCCTCCAGCCATACCAGCTGTAACTGATGATGCTAATCCAGCAAAAAGCAATGCTATAGCAAATATTATCGAAGCTGAATTTCCAAGTAATGGTTTTAACATTGTTTGAGCTTGTTCAAGTTCAGTAACCTGAACATTATTATTATAAAATGTTATTGCAACTAAAATCATAGCACTATTTATTATAAATCCAATTATCATTGATAACATTGTATCCATAAATTCATACTTTAATTGTCTCTCTAATATGGACTTATCTTTTAAATTCCACTTTCTACTCTGGATTACCTCAGAATGTAAAAATAAATTGTGTGGCATAACTACAGCCCCCAATACACTCATTATTATTGGTAGGGAATTTACTGGAATACTAGGGACAACTGCACTACGTATTGCTTCTCCCCAATTTATATTCACCAAGAAAGTTTCAAATATAAATGATATTCCTATAATTGATACGAATCCAATTATTACTTTTTCTATTTTCTTATATGAATTAGAAAATAGCATAAATATAATTACTAACGCAGAAATTAATGCACCTAATTTTAATGGAATATTAAATAGCATCTCCAAAGCTATCGCTGCTCCTAATACTTCTGCCATAGCAGTACTCACTGCTGCTAACATTGCTGTTATTGTAATTACTCGTCCTAAAAATTTATTTATATGTTTATTAATTGCTTCCGAAATACATAATCCTGTTACTATTCCAAGATGCGCAGCATTATGTTGTAATATTATAAGCATTATTGTTGATAGAGTAACAATCCAAAGTAGTTTATAACCATAATTAGATCCAGCTGCAATGTTTGATACCCAATTTCCTGGATCTATAAAACCTACTGTAACTAAAATTCCTGGTCCAATATATTTTAATAGATCTTTTCCGATTAATTTATTTTTAGTTAAATCTTTATTTTTCTCATTCATATATAGATCCACTCCTTCCTTCTACTTATTATATGATAATGATTATCAAGTGTAAATACCTTTTATTTTCTTTAATATATAACTTATTATTACTTACCCAATTTATCCCTTCTTAATTATAATATATAAACATATAATTTTTAACCTTAATTGGTGACAAACTTATAATTGTTTTAATAAAAAAATAACATAAGTTATTGAATTATCAATAATCTATGTTATTCCTATCATGTATAAATTAGTACAAATCTATTTTTCTTCTAATTATCTCCATCTAAAATATTTCCAAGCATTCCAAGTACACTGCCTTCTTCTCTATTTTTTCCGCCCGAAGTTGGAGCTGCTGCAAATACACGTTCCGCAAGCCTGCTAAATGGTAAGCTTTGGACCCATATCTTTCCTGGTCCTGTTACAGTTGCAAAGAACACTCCTTCCCCACCAAATAACGTATTCTTAATTCCACCTATAAATTGTATATCATAATGTACCTCTTTAGTCATAGCAACTAAACATCCCGTATCTATTTTTAATGTTTCTCCAGGTAATAAGTTTCTTTCAACTATCGCACCACACGCATGTATAAAAGCTAAGCCATCCCCTTCTAATTTTTCGAGTATAAATCCTTCACCTCCAAAAAAACCTACACTTAACTTTTTTCTAAAATCTATTCCTACAGATACACCTTTAGCTGCACATAGAAAAGCATCTTTTTGACATATTAATTTTTCTCCTAATAAACTTAAGTCCATAGGAATTATCTTTCCTGGATAAGGCGCCGCAAAATAAACTTTTTCTTTTAATGCTCCCGAATTTGTGAATGCTGTCATAAACAAACTTTCTCCAGTCAGCACTCTTTTTCCTGCCGAAAAAATTTTATTCATAAAACTGCTGCCGCTTTGTTTTGATCCATCTCCAAATATAGTTTCCATTTGTATATTTGGATCCATCATCATCATTGCTCCAGCCTCTGCTATTACAGTTTCTGTAGGATCAAGTTCAATTTCTACATATTGTATATCGTCACCTTTTACCTTATAGTCAATCTCATGCGAATACATCAGTTGTACTCCCCCTTATTGCTAAAATTTTAATTTTCTTAATCAACTTTTTATTGATTATTTATAATAAATTTATCATTCTGTAACATTTCTGTAACATAAATCTATTATAATAATATTTGTAAAGTAGTTAAAGCATTATTATTAACCCTAATTTAAAAATACTTTTAAATAGTATTTTAGAATGGCTTATTCCCCTAAATAAGTCATTCTTTTTTTCTATCATATTTTATTATATTGAGTCACACATATTCTCTGAATCACTTTAAATTCTTTGTAAGACCCAACGTTGTATCTGTTGTTTCCATATCTACCTTATACTGCTCGCCTAAATCATAAGCATTGTAATAACCTCTCTCCATCATGTAATTTGATATTTTTTCATGAGTTTGAATTGCATCTTGTAATTGCTTCTTTAATATAGCTCTAACTTCTAATGAAGTTGATTCTGTTATCGCAACTGCATAATTTTGTACTCCGCTCTTGGCCGAAATTAAAAAGTCAGTAGCTATAACTTGATCAGTCATTTTACTCATTCCTGTAAGACTTTCTATTAATCCATTCATAATTCCGTCTCCTTTCTAAAATATAGTATTTATTCTTCTGAAGATGCAATATTAGATTTTTCCATAAGACTTCTCAACTCTTCAATATGTTTTTCTGATACAGATACCTCTTGTTGCAATATTGATTTTAATTCTTCATCAGAAACTAATGGTGACATAGTAAGCGCTTTAGTTAAACATGTATTTTTGAATGTTAATATTTCATGCAACTGCATAGTTTCATTTGGTGCAATACTTTGATCATTCATATTTTTACCCTCCTTAATAAATAAACTTTTCCTATGGCTTTAGAACAACTTTAATACATCCGTCAGTTTTTGTATCAAATACTTCATATCCATATGGCGCTTGATCAAGGGGCAATCTGTGAGTAATAATATCACTTGGATCTACTTTTCCTTCAGCAAGTAATTTATAAAGTGTTGGCATATATGGAATAACTGGAGCTTGACCTGTTCTTATATTAATATTACGATTCATTATATCTCCAAAAGGAAATGCGTTATATCTTCCTCCATAAACTCCGGTAACTTGAATCATTCCACCTTTTCTCACTGCCTGAGTAGCTATAACAAATCCACCTAATGATCCACTTTGAAGTTTTAAACCTGATCCTAAAAACTCCATTGGTGTCATTTTTCCATCCATTCCAACACAGTCTATTACTACATCTGCTCCACCATGAGTGATTTCTCTTAGATATTCCCCTGTATTCTCATGTTGTTCAAAATTAACAGTTTCAACTTTATTATGTCTCCTTGCATGCTCTAACCTATAATCGATATAGTCAACTGCTATTACCCTCTCTGCACCGTGCATCCAGCAGAACTTTTGTGCTAATAGTCCTACAGGCCCACAACCTAACACAACAACAGTATTACCTTTCTTAACCCCAGCATTTTCTACGCTCCAATAAGCAGTTCCCATTGCATCTGACATCAATAATAATTTTTCATCCTCTACTTCACAATCTTCTGGAATTTTGAAAGGAGTAAAATTAGCATAAGGCACTCTCATATACTCTGCCTGGCCTCCTGGATATCCTCCAAATGTATCTGAATATCCAAAAAATCCTCCATTTTCTCCATTGGGATTTGAATTATCGCACATACATGTTAAATCATGTTTACAATAAAAACACTCTCCACAACTTACATTAAAAGGCACTATTACTCTATCACCTTTTTTTAATTTCGTAACTTCTGGTCCTACCTCTTCAACAATCCCCATGGGTTCATGTCCTATGATATAATCTTGTGGTAAGTTTGGAACCATATCATGAATTAAGTGTAAATCAGAACCACATATCGCTGTACTTGTAAGCTTAACAATAATATCATCAGCTTTTTGAATTTTAGGATCTCTAACTTCTTTAACTTTTACATTCTTTATTCCTTGAAATGTTACAGCCTTCATTAAACAATTACCTCCTTTGTTATTTTTCTAGTGTTGCAAACATACCACTTCTACTTGTATCTCCAGGAAATAAATCTAAACTAGCAATTTGAGATATTGTTGTAGATGATTCAATATCCATTTGAAATTGCTTTTCTAAATTTGTAGGGTGAAACCAACCTTTTTCTACCATAAGATTTGATATTTGTTCATGCATAAGAATTGCGTCATTCAACTGATTCTTTAGAACAGTTCTAACTTCTGGAGTTGTCGCCTCAGTCAATGCAATAGCACAATTTCTTACACCACTTTTTGCATTTAATAAAAAGCCTAAAGACATATTTGCATCCACAAGTTTAGGCATCCCCTCTGCATTTCTTATTTCTAAATAATCATTAATCATAATTTTCCCTCCTTTGTTTTCTACCTCTTTCCAAATGATTTATATATAAAATTTTCATCTTATTTTAGGAGCTTTTTTCAATAAGTTTTGTAAGTTACTTATTGCTGTTATAGATTGTTGTACATCCTTCTCTAATAATGCCTTTAGATCTTGATCGAAGACTACACCTTCCATCATTTTTGATGTAGTCATGCATATAGTTTTGAAGTTTAACATTTCATGAACTTGCATTGTCTCATTTGGTGCTAGATGTTGGTTTTCCATAAATTCACCTCCTTGACTTCCTTACTAATAAATGTATTCTTCCACACGCAGCTTTTAGTTATGCAATTAACACTTTATTTTTAGCAGTTATCATAAGTGCTTAGTTCATATGTCTATAAAGATGAAATATCAGTACAAAGATTTACAGGGATTGTCATATGGCTTATAATAAAATCAAATAAATATTAATTATACTTAATAAATATTCTAAAATCCTAATTTTAGACATCACTAATTTAGGGAATAATTAATCAAAATTATGAGAGAAGGTTGAACAAAAGTGAACGCAGTGAAAAGTGTAAAAACAAAATTAATTATATCCTTTTTAGCGGTCGCCATCCTAATTGGCATCGTTGGTGTAAATGGAGCTATGTCCCTAAGGACTATAAATAATAACTCTGAAAAAATGTATAGCAATAATTTGCAAAGTGTTAAATACAACTTATCTATAAAATCAAATATGTTTGAGATTAGATCAAATATTTTATCATTAATGCACGAAAAAGATAAATTTAAAATAGATCAGTCAAAAAATAATATAGTGTCTTTAGTAGAAGATGATAATCAATACATAACTTATTATGAAAAGTTAGACAATCCTCAAGATGAAGTTTCTGCTTATAAAGAGTTTAAAGATAACGTAGCAAACTATCGAAATGCCAGAAATAAAATAATACAAGCAGTTGATCTAGGTGATTTTAATGAAGCTCAAAATCAATTTGAGGTCATGCAACCAATCGAAACTCAAATGCTCCATAGCCTTGATAATGTTATACAATTAAATTTAAATTCTGCTGATAATTCTAATACTGAGAATAATTTAATCTACGTACGTTCTAACATAACTATGTCTATACTAACTGGCATAGGATTAATAATCGCGATAACTCTTGGAATCTTTATATCAAAAAACATAAGTGTATCTCTTGGAAAAATGAAAGAATATGCTGAAAGGCTGGCTTCTTATGATTTCTCAACACCAATTGAATTTAAAAGGAAAGATGAGTTTGGACAAACAGGAGTCGCTTTAAATAAAGCTCAAGCGAATGTAAATAAATTAATTAAAAGAATTATGGAAAATTCGCAAGATATAAGCGCATCAAGCGAGGAACTTTCTGCAACTGCACAAGAATTAACCTCTAGAGTTGTAAACATTGATAAAGCAATAAATGACATTGCTAGCGGAATGCAAGAATCCAGTGCTGCTACAGAGGAAATAAGCGCCTCAGTTGAAGAAGTCAATTCAAATATTAATGAACTTTCAGAAAAAGCTTCTGATGGAAGTAATAATGCGAATAAATCAAAAGAAAGAGCTACAACAGTTCAAATAAATAGCCAAAACGCTATAAAACAAACAAAAGACTTATATTCTGAAAAAGAGAACAAAATGGTGCAGGTTATTGAGAATGGTAAAATAGTTGATAACATTAAAATCATGGCTGATACTATTGGAAATATATCAGCTCAAACTAACCTATTAGCTCTAAATGCAGCTATTGAAGCAGCTAGGGCAGGAGAACACGGTAAGGGATTTGCTGTTGTTGCTGAAGAAGTAAAAACTCTAGCAGAACAATCATCAGACGCAGTAATATCAATTCAAAAAACTATTTCTAAAGTACAGGATGCATTTAATAGCAGTATAACTACCGGAATTGACATACTAAAATTTATTGATAATGAAGTAAATGATCAATTTAATGCTTATCAAGAAACAGGTAATCAGTATTATAATGATTCAAGTTTTGTAAGTAAAATGTCTGAAGAAATCGCATCTATGTCTGAAGAACTTACAGCCACTATAGGCCAAGTAAGTGAGGTTGTACAAGATATGGCTGCAACAACACAAAAGTCAACTGAACAAATAGATACAATCAAAGAAAGCATGGATGAAGCTACTAAAGCTATAGAACAGGTATCACAAACAGCTAACAGTCAAGCTGATCTCGCTCAAACGCTTAATGAAATGATTCTAGAATTTAAAATTCAATAATTGTTTATATTAACCCTATAGGATAAAATTTAATTTTCTATCTTATGGGGTTAAAAATATTCTTTTCTTCTCATATGTTTTAAAAATCTTTATTTAAATCCATTTATTATAATATTCCTATAACAAAATATTATTTTTTATATAAAATTAGCTAGAACATTTAATCCTAGCTTCTGTATTTCAAACTAATGTGATGAAACAACACTTCAAATAAAATATGCTAATGTAATGTCGTTTCAAATAAATTAATTCATATTTCTATTTATCATTTTTTCTTTTGCTTAATTGTTCTAATCTTAATAATATCTATCTTCTTTGTTCTTAATCTTATATTTTGTTACAATGAGCAATCAATTTTTATATAAGTATTATCTATGATTTGATAATTTAATTTTGATTTTAAATTTTTAACCGCAGATAGCTTCTCAATATAGTCAATATCAGATAAAGTTATATCTTTCAATCCCGCGATAAACTCAACCTCAGAGTTTTTCTTCAATTTATCATCTATAACTCTTTTAAGTTCACTGTTTATATTCATAAAATATCCACACTCCTCAGCTACATAGTAATTATTTTCTGTATTTAACGTAAATTTATTATAGCATTTTTTGTTGAATTATGCAATTTATTCACTTTTTTCCTTTTAATTAATCCTGAATCACTCTTATTTGAGATTCTAATAATTCATTCAATACAAATCTTCTTTAATTGACATAATATTGACATAATTATCTTTTATTATAAAATCATAAACAATTTATATTAATTGTTCTCCTATTAAATAAATATACAACAAATCAGTATTCAGGCTAACTTGATTTCCTTAAACAAGTTAGCCTTTTTATTATTTATTAATATATTTAATTCATATAAAACTAATAATCTTAATAAACTTGTGTGACATTCTAATCTAATAATAAATTTTGTAACTTTTTATATCAAAATTACCATACACTCATGCATTAAGTTAAATATTTGACAATCATATAATTCAATATCAAAAAAAGGCTTAAGTATTAACTACTTAGCCTTTTTTGGTGATTACCATCTCTCACAAACCATATTTTTTATACCCTATTTTTATACCCACTTATATTCTACCATATTCCAACATAATTTCACTTGTTTTCGTAATACATTTTCATCTATATATTGATGTTTTATAACAAAATACATCAATATATCTGTAATTTTATGTCGTTTAAAATCATTATTGATCTAAATTTACATAAAATATTCGTTAAAAAATTATCTATTTATCTGTAATATTTTATAAATATTATTATTTTAATATAATATTATTTTATTCTATAAAAATAATACCTGAAACCAAAATAACTTCTCCATATTTATTCACAATCATACGCATTAATTGCTATTGGTAATGATTGAATTACTATATTACCTACGGCTGGCAATCCTATTAAAACAGCACTTATTATTTCTTCTCTTGTTGCTCCAAGAGATTTTGCATGTTTAACATGAAAAGGCAGACCGCCTTCAAGTCTTGAAGAAGCTAAAACTGCAATATATGCAAGTTCCTCTGTTTTTGAATCAAGTTTACTTACTGAATCTAATTTTTGAACTGTCTCCATCCATATCTCTTGATACTCCGGCGCCTCTTTCATAAAAGTTTTAAATGCATTACTAACTGATGACACATCACTCATTCTCTTATCCTCCAATCATTTTTGTTAATTTAACTTATTAAGTATATAATCCCATATGGCAAGTGCTGAATTTTTCTTACCATCTGAGGATTCCAACAATTTTTTTAATGTATTTATATTTTCTTTATAGGAAGTGTCTTTAATTATATTTCTTATAGCCAATTGTATGTTTGGTGCATTCCATCTGTTAATTGGTATTCGTATTCCAGCACCTTGCATTACTACATTATCAAGATTTATCTGCTGTTCTGGCTGCATTGCAAATCCAACAATAGGAGTACCACTTGCAATAGCGGTTTGTACTGTTCCTTGACCACTATAATCAGCTTTGCCTAAAAATTTTCATTAATAAAGTTTTCAATCCAAGAAATCTCAGTATCTATAAAAGCTATTGCTCTTTCAAACAATGCTTTTATATGTGGCCTCTCCTTTGCCGTAGGATGCTGATCATATCTTTTATTTAAGAATTCTTTTCTATATTTCAAATTTTCTTTATGGTTAATTAAAGCTTTTTTTAATTCTTCCTTAGTCACTAAATAAGAAAATAATAAACCTATATCAAATTCACTGGGATCATTCTTATATTCGCTTATCATTTTTATAATCTGATTCTTAATAATTACTTTGGTTTCTTCTTTTATGAAATATACTTTTCTCTTAGGCGAACCATATTCTTTTTCATATCTGGAACCAATATAGCCTTTCTTTTCAAGTTTATTCAAAGAATTATAGATTGACGAAAATCCAATATCCGTCCACCCTCTCATATTTCTTTGTTCTATTACAGTTTCAAATTCGTATCCATAATAATCTTTATCATATAAAAGTGATAAAAGTATCACCTCAATTTGTGTCATATTCATTTCACCCACCTATTCTATTGTTAGAATAGCATTTTAGGAAGAATGTGTCAACAACTTATAAAAAATAATTCAGATGAAGTAAATTAATTTCAATAATTCTAGTAATTAATCTTTATTTAAATCAATATATTCATTTATCTACTCTATAGTTGCATACAACTCTATTTTTAGCTGCTCTTCAGAACTTTTCATAGTTCCTTCTTACATATAACTTATCAATATAAACTATACTTTAATTACTATAAGGATAATAATGTGGAATTTTAGATTGGAATTCTTTTAAGCTTACGATATAATTATTACTATTGAATTCAATAAGCGATACTCCATCAAATTCTTCAATTTCTCCATCATATCTACATTTAAAATACCACTCAACTACTGTTATATTTCCTTGATGAATAAACTGCTTTATATCCCAAGCCAATACTTTTCCACGTTTATTCCATTCTTTAAACCATGTTGCAACTGTATCTATTCCATGATATTCAGGACCATAACATTCGCTATAACTTACATTTGAATCAAAAATATCTTTTAATACTGAACAATTATTATCTAACCAAGATTTAAAATATTTCTTAATTATTTGTTCCCTAATATTCATTACTCACCCAGCTTCTTTCTTAAATCTGAAATATAAATATTTTGTATTTTCCCTAAATCCATAAAAAGATATGAAAGAATCCTAATAAAAGGATTTTTAATAAAGACATTCTCTTTAAATACTATTTTAG
Organism: uncultured Clostridium sp.; assembly: GCA_963524945.1. Classification (GTDB taxonomy): domain Bacteria; phylum Bacillota; class Clostridia; order Clostridiales; family Clostridiaceae; genus Clostridium. The sequence goes on along the minus strand of CAURJV010000001.1, from coordinate 8,810 downwards.
TTCCACCATTTTCTGTTTCTGAAAAACTACCTTTCCAAAATCCAGTAAACATTTTATTTTCCATATTAAAAGCATACTCACTATATTCATCCTTTTTGGATATAATAAACCTTGTAGCACTCCCGCTATGAGTGTATTCAATAAATTCTTTACCATTATTATGAATTTCAATTTTTTCAATATCACTTCGCCAACTATAATCATTATTATTTGTTATTATACTCCACACAGATTTTATATTAGAATTAAATTCTGCTGTTATTTCTGCTACTCTCGCCTTTTCCAAACTCCTCACCCCTATTATTTTTTTCCTTTTATTTTCTTTTTAACTTTTTGCATTGGCAATTCTTCATAGGTTGCTGATACAACTTCAGTTAAATACTCTCTATCATCTAAAGATTCAATTAAAAAGGAAGGTTTTGCTCCATCATAAGCAGGGGCTTCTATAACTTCACGTAATAAATTTCTTCCCCCTTGTGTTATCTTTAAAAAGAATTGATTGTCACATATTAGTCCTATTATTTTTTGATTACAGTAAATTCCGTAATCCCCAAACATTTTTCTATACGTTATTCTTCCTGCACCACTTATCTGTTCGCATACATATTCTACAAACTCTATATTCGAAGCCATTTTCTTTCCTCCCGTTAAGCTCATTTTATAACATCTCTATTGCTTATATCACAACCATTTATAAATATACCTTTTATGTATAATTTTAGCATAAATAATAATTCAAAAGATAGCTATTATTTAAAAACCATTTTGAAATTTCACCTCTACCCCGCATCCTTCCTATAAATATTTATATATTTATATATTTTTCTTTGTATCTATGTTTCTAGGTAAATATATTTCTATGAATGAATTTACCTACGAACATAGATACATATTTTCATTTAAACAATGTTTCCTATAAATCTTTAAATATATGAAAATTTGTATTTTTTATTTAGCTCTTTTTTATAGCTACTTAAATGAATTATTAATCACAAAGGATAGTGCCTTCTTAACACTCATTACCATTGGATATTCCAAATCCAAATATTATCTACAATAAACATGCAAATTTCTTAATCTATAATTCAAAATAAACTTTTCAAAGCTATCCTTAAAAGTTTTATCATTCTTGTAGTTCATTTTTAGTTTTTTCATAAAATCACCATTGGAAATAGACGTAAAAATAGCACACATCATATTCAATAAATTGCTTATCAAAAAATATGATGTGTGTCGTGTATTATTTTAAATATATAACTTTTTTATTTAAATTTTATCACATATATCAACTGAACATACTTTGTCTCTTCCAGTTTGCTTCGCTTTATATAAAGAGTCATCTGCTTGTCTTAATAATGTTTCAATGTTATCAGTTAATTCCGGGTAAGCAGATACACCTATAGAAACAGTAATTCCTATCTTTCTACCGTCACCAATTTCAAATTCATGCTTCTTTACTTCATCACATATCCTTTTTCCTATATCCATCGCTCGCTCTTTAGAACAGTCAATTAATAAGATACAAAATTCTTCTCCTCCAACTCTTGACACTACATCGAATACTCTACAAGTATTTGTTAAAATAACAGCTAAATCTCTTAGTACTATATCACCAACTGCATGACCGTATGTATCATTAACATACTTAAAATGATCTATATCAACCATTAAACACGATAACTTTTCATTCTTTTCTTTTGCACTTGTAACACTTTTATTAAATATCAAATCAAATTGTCTTGTATTATTTAATCCAGTCAAAAAATCTTTAGTAGCCTCATTTTTATATCTCCTATACAATTCATTTGACGATTTAACATATTTTAACAAATAATAAGCTAATATAGCTGCAATTGCCGACATAATCAAATACGCCAAAAGTATCTTAAATACATCACCAACATTAAACAACAAGTAATAATATGTACTAATTATCGAAAATATACTAAGTAAGTATATCGCTAACCACTTTTTAACCATGTTTAGCTTCAATTTACCAGTTATGAAATACGATAATAATAATATTAATATTTGATAGCCTGCAACTATTGATGATTGATTGATTCCAAAATATAAAATTCTAAATAAGACTATACTTATTCCTGTAACTAATGAAGGCAGAAGTCCACCAATATAATATATTAACATTAATGCTATAACTCTTAGATCCACCAAAGTTTTTGTACTTTCAATATTTATTGTGTACATCATCATTCCTATCGCGAGAATTCCGCCACCTAAACCAAGCAAAACCTTTGCAAAAATTTTAGAACTGCATTCAATGGGCGCATCCTTTGATAAATGTCCACCTAAAAATATTGCTGATATCAAAAGAAGTATATTAATAAAAAAATTACTCATTGTTCCCACCTCCAATTCTATTTATTAATTTAAATATATACAAATAATAATTATTATTTAAAATTTATTATTACAATTATACCACTAACTACCTTTTATGACAAATAATTTATTCCTAAACTCAAAGCCCAATGCAAAGCAAATTATTAGTCTTGCATTGGGCTTGTATTATACATTAATCTCTACTTTGAAAAGTTATTTTTCAAATTTATTACCTTCTATTTTTTAGTTGAATACATATTAAAATGATTTGCTTATCTCGTTACCTACCTTCAATATATAATTTTCATTTAGACTTTTAAATATTCTGCATCCATTCTTTTAATATCTGCTTTGATTTTGTTTCATTCAAGATTATTATACATTTCACCCATATCTTCATAATAACCAATAGTATAATAATTTAAAATAATACCTTTATTATCCCTGCATATATTAAAAAAGTCTAGCAAAAGTCCTTTTTTAGTAAATTTTATATCTATTTTTTATATCTTCAGACATAATATATATTTTCCTTATTTATATTTGTAGTTGTATGAAACTTCTTTTATTCTTTTGGTTAAATCTGTTGGAAAATAAAGTTTTCTTTGATGTGAGTAATTAATAAATTTGCAATTTCTTATATTTATAGAAATAACACTACAGCAATTTTGAGAATTTTTAATCTTGTACCCACCATCTCTAAAAGAAATAATTATAGTAAATATATTTATCTCATTTAATTTCTGTAATGTTACTATTCCTACCATAAATATGTAATATCAAATACGCGTTCTATGTCAAGTCGTTAAATTCTATATAATTTTCTCTAAATCAAAATTCCGTCACAGACCTCATAAAAATTGTCGAGAAATATATTACAAATTATCCCAATTGCATATTGACCTGCATTAATTACAAGTATAAACTAAGAATATAAATTACATTTGTAATCAGGATGGAGGTGAAATAATAATGAATGAAATTCCTAAAATATCAAATGCTGAATGGGAAGTGATGAAAATAATATGGAATCACTCTGAAATTACCTCAGTTAACATTATACATGAACTACAAGATAAAGTGGAATGGAAACCGACCACAATAAAGAGTCTCATAAACAGATTATTAAATAAAAATGTAATCGGCTTTAAAAAATTAGGTAACGAATATTTATATTTTTCTTTGGTACCAGAAGACGAATGTATCAAATTAGAAAGCCAATCTTTTATCAATAAAGTTTTTAACGGCTCTATTAGATCTATGCTCTTAACCTTTGTTGAATCAAAAGAAATATCTGAAGCTGATATAGAAGACTTAAAGAACATACTCAAACAATCAAACAAAAAGAAAGGTTGACGTGTATGGATTTTTTAAATATTTTTGAGATGATTATACTCTCTTCTTTAGCTGGGAGCATAATAGCACTAATGATATTAATTATAAAAAGGGTATTTAGATATAAATTAAATCTTACATTTCATTATTATATCTGGTTAATCTTAATTATAAAATTAATAATTCCTTTTGGACTAGAAAACACTATAAGTTTTCCCGATATATACCAAGGCTTATATATACAGAATATTACTAATGAAAATTCACAAAATGCACAAACAAATTCTGTAAAACAACCTAAAGACACAGATTTAGGAGATTTGAAACCAATAAATTCTTTTAATCTTTCAGATAACAATGAGCTCACGCCACACATTCACGAAGCGTTCAAAAACCAAATTCACATTGAAAAACTATTCTTTTTTCTCTGGATACTAGGAGTTGTGTTATTAATATTGATATTTATTTCAGCACATAAAAAACTCAGACAAATTGTTGAAGTTTCTACTAAAGATGTAAGCAACTCACATAAAGAAATTCTATATAATTGCATGAAAATTATGCATATAAAAACTGCAGTAGAATTATTATATTGCCCTAAAATAAACAGTCCTTCTTTATGTGGATTAATAAAACCAAAGATATTAATTCCAATAAATATAGCGAAAAATATTGATACTGAAGATTTTAAGTATATCATAATGCACGAATTAACTCATTTGAAGAAAAAAGATCTATTAATAAATTTGATTACAACTTTATTATCTATAATTTACTGGTTTAATCCAATAATTCTTTATAGTTTTAATAAAATGAGAAAAGATTGCGAATTTTCATGCGATAACCATGTGATTTCTTATTTAAATGAAGGAGAAAATATACAATATGGTAATGTATTAATAAAAGTATTGGAATTATGTGGATGTAGTAATAGACTTACTGGTACTACTTCAATGGTTATGAATAATTCAGAAATAAAAAGGAGGATTATTATGATTTCAAGATATAAGAAAATTAGTTTTAAAGGTATATTACTTGGAACTATTATTATTTTTTTTATAGGCTGCATAGGAATTGAAATAAATGCTTCTAAGTCAACTTCAACATTACAACCAACAGCACCAATCACAAATTCTACAGCACCATTTTCATCTGACATAGTAATTTACAACAGTCATGCTGATGAAGATTACCCATCAGGTATAAAGATAACCGATGTAGGTGCTTCAATTAATAATAAACTTGTTAATGAAGGTCTTAAAAGCAAATTTATCAAGTGTACGGTACCTGAAGAATATTCCGATTCGTATAAAAATTCACGTGATTTAATAACAGCTGATGTAAAAAATTATTCAAACACAACTCTCTTAGACATACACCGATATATATCAGATGATCCTAAATCTGATAAAAGAAAGATACTACTTGCTCTTGCAGAAAATAGTCCTTTTTACGAAGAAAATAAAAAATTTGCTGAGGATCTATCACAAAATATCAATAATTCAAATGAAATTAAAGCAGAAATACGTTCTTATCATCGTGGACGATTATGTTTTAATCAAGATTTATCTAAAAGTTCAGTACTTATTGAAATTGGTACTGACATGTCCAATGATAGTGATATAGAAACTTGTGTAAGTGCACTTGTTTCAGCTCTAAAGAATACTCAAAAGCAATAATCACTCAATAAATAGGCTTACCATATAACGAGAAATGGTGAGCCGTTAATTTTTCATCACCATCCATACGGGTATCAATTACAAGCAGCCCCATTAGTTGTGGATCGGATAGACTTTGCAATATCCCTTTCATTATTAAGGATATATTAATCTTAAGATACATTCCTTGAAATTCCCCATCGGACTGAACTCTTTGTGTAAATCAATAACTTCTTTGACATACAACCTCCTCCTGATATTCTCCTTGTAGTCTAGCTGCTATAGCACAAGAGAAAATTTATATTTCACCCCATTGATGTATCTATAATCTTTCGCTATGACAAAAAATACGGCATTAAGCTAAACCTAGCCAAAGCCTCTAACCATTCATCGTCAATACAATTATTAACCTCAATGCCTTCTATATTATCTAAAGACATTCTATCAACCAAACCATACATTAGATTAACTATTTTAACTTTAATAATGCAGGAAATGCATTTATTGTGAGCTCCTCTATTGTTCTTATTTCTGGTCCCACTTTGTTCTGCTCCTTATAATAAAAAATTTTTTTATCTGCATATGCCTATTAGGTTTCACATGTTGTGCTCTATCTTGGAAATGCACCATTATTTATATCTAAGCAAGTACCATTAATATATTCTGGGCAATCTGTTGCCAACCAATATATCGCTTTCGCTACTTCTTCCGGGTTCACAAATCTATCTAAATACACACTGCTTTTTATTTCTTTTTTTCTTTCCTCTGGAATTATTTTCATCATTTCAGTTTCTGCTGGTCCTGGTGCTACTGAATTTATTACAATCCCTTTTGGACCTAATAATTTTGCAAAGCTTTTAGTTGCGTTAATTATTCCTGCTTTTGATACTCCGTACCATATATCTGGATGTCCTATTTGTCCTGCAATTGAGGCTGTATTTACAATTCTCCCATTACCCGAATCAATCATTGATTTTGAAACATGCTTTATAAATTCTATAGGTGCATAGAGATTGATATTCATAATTATTTTTATCTCTTCTTCTGAATAAATACTATAAGGAATAGAATTCATTATTCCTGCATTATTCACAAGTATATCTACATGGCCGATTTTACCCATTAAATTCTCTATTCCTTTTACATTCGATACATCATATTCTATTTTCTCTACATCATCATTAGTATTAAATTCAAAATTCTTATAATCCCGTGCAACTACAACAACTTTATAATTATTTTGAATAAATAAGCGCGTGCACTCCAGTCCAATTCCTTTATTTCCACCTGTTACTAACACTTTTTTCTTCATTCTACCACTCTTTTCTATTCCTTCAAATATAGGGATTCAATTACATAAAGCCCTAATCCTATTGTATATCCTTTTTTTTACATAAAACATATGAAATAATGCTTAAAATATTGCATAAAATGCTAATTAGTATTTGCATCAGAGTAATGAATTCTATATATACACTTGACTTTAACCTACATAAGCTATATTCTCGAGGAATTTATCAGTTATTTTTGAAATAATTACTTTACCTACAAGCCATCAAAAAAACAACTTCTATGGCTTATATTAATTTTTTTCATTATAATAAACCTCCATACACCTATAGACGGGAGTAGCTTTTTATGTATAAAAAAATACGCACATCTATAGATATTAAAATCCATTAGATGTGCGTATTTAAATCAATCTATTCTAACCTATAAAGCCAGTAAAACAGACTACTTAGTCATTCCTTCTTGAACAGCAACTGCAACAGCAACAGTCATACCAACCATTGGGTTGTTACCTGCTCCGATTAATCCCATCATTTCAACGTGAGCTGGAACTGATGATGAACCTGCGAATTGTGCATCTGAATGCATTCTTCCCATAGTATCAGTCATACCGTATGAAGCTGGGCCTGCAGCCATGTTATCTGGGTGAAGAGTTCTTCCTGTACCACCACCTGATGCTACTGAGAAGTATTTCTTACCTTGTTCGATACATTCTTTTTTGTATGTTCCTGCAACTGGATGTTGGAATCTTGTTGGGTTAGTTGAGTTACCAGTGATTGATACGTCAACTCCTTCTTTATGCATGATTGCAACACCTTCTCTAACGTCGTCAGCACCGTAACATCTTACTTTTGCTCTTTCTCCGTTTGAGTATGCTTTTTCTTTAACTACTTTAACTTCTCCAGTGTAGTAGTCAAATTGAGTTTGAACATATGTGAATCCATTAATTCTTGAAATAATGAATGCAGCATCTTTTCCAAGACCGTTTAAGATAACTCTTAATGGTTCTTTTCTTACTCTGTTAGCTTTTTCAGCTATTTTAATAGCACCTTCAGCAGCAGCAAAACTTTCGTGTCCTGCTAAGAATGCGAAACATTTAGTTTCTTCTCTTAAAAGCATAGCTCCTAAGTTTCCGTGTCCTAAACCAACTTTTCTATCATCAGCAACTGATCCTGGGATACAGAATGCTTGTAGTCCTTCTCCGATTGCTTCAGCAGCATCAGCAGCCTTAGTACAACCTTTCTTTATTGCTATAGCAGCACCTAAAACGTATGCCCATCCAGCGTTTTCAAATGCGATTGGTTGAGTTTCTCTAACAATTGTATATGGATCCACTCCAATTTCAGCACAAACTGCCTTTGCATCTTCTAGAGTTTTCATTCCGTACTTTTCTAGTACTGGAGTGATTTGGTTAATTCTTCTTTCATAACTTTCAAATAATGCCATTTTAATAATCCTCCTTTACAAATAATTATTTATGTCTTGGGTCTAATAATTCAGCAGCGTCAGCAACTCTACCGTATTGACCTTTAGCTTTTTCTAATGCTTCATTAGCATCCATTCCTTTAGCAATACTTTCCATCATTTTTCCTAAGTTAACAAACTTATATCCAATGATTTCTTTATCTTCATCTACAGCAACTTCAGTAACATATCCTTCAGCCATTTCAAGGTATCTTGGTCCTTTAGCTAAAGTTCCATACATAGTACCAACTTGAGATCTTAAACCTTTTCCTAAATCTTCAAGACCTGCTCCTATAGGTAGTCCACCTTCTGAGAATGCAGTTTGAGTTCTTCCATAAACGATTTGTAAGAATAATTCTCTCATAGCTGTGTTTATAGCGTCACAAACTAAGTCTGTGTTTAATGCTTCTAATATAGTCTTTCCTGGTAATATTTCTGAAGCCATAGCAGCTGAATGAGTCATTCCTGAACATCCAATTGTTTCAACTAATGCCTCTTGAATAATACCGTCTTTAACGTTTAATGTTAATTTACAAGCTCCTTGTTGTGGTGCACACCAACCTATTCCGTGAGTTAAACCTGATATATCAGTTACTTCTTTAGATTGAACCCATTTTCCTTCTACAGGAATTGGCGCTGATCCGTGATTAGGACCTTTAGCAAGTACACACATTTCTTCAACTTCTTTTGAATACATCATATATTTTTGCTCCTCCCTAA